>CAVQUN010000007.1:0-102359 GCA_963716935.1 uncultured Actinomycetes bacterium
TGAACGTCGAGAACGCGTCCTATCCGCTCACCGTCTGCGCCGAGCGCAACGCGGTTGGTGCGGCCGTCGTCGCCGGTGCGACCGCGATCGAGGCGGTGGCGGTCTCCGCGGACGCCGAGGACCCCGACGCCCCCGTGCGGCGGATGCCGGCAGGTGCTCAACGAGTTCGGGCCGCAGATGCTCGTCGTCTGCGAGGGCGCGAGCGGACGCCGCATCGAATGGGTTCTCTCGGACATCCTGCCGCACGCGTTCGGGCCGTCGAACCTGAACGCGTGAGCGAGCGCAGCGGGTTCGTCGCGGTCGTCGGGCGGCCGAACGTCGGCAAGTCGACGCTCGTGAACGCGCTCGTGCGACGCAAGGTGGCGATCGTCTCGGACAAGCCGCAGACGACGCGCCGCGACGTCCGGGCGGTGCTGACCGCTGAGGGCTATCAGATGGTGTTCACCGACACCCCCGGCTTCCACAAGCCGCGAACGCTCCTCGGCGCACGGCTGAACGACCTCGTCGGCGAGGCCACGCGGGGCGTCGACGTGGTGGTGCTGGTGGTCGACGCCGCCGACGGGGTGGGCCGGGGGGACGCGTTCGTCTACGAGCGGCAGCTCCGGGCGTTCGAAGGCCCACGCCTGTGCGCGGTGAACAAGCTCGATGCCCTGCGCAACCACGAGGTGATCCCCCAGCTCCAGGCGGCCGCGGACCTCGGCGAGTGGGACGAGGTGGTCCCGGTCGCCGCCCGAACGGGACGCGGCGTGGACCTGCTGCGAGACCTTCTCGTCGCTCGGCTCCCCGAGGGCCCGGCCCTGTACCCCGCCGGGGAGGACACCGATCAGTCGCTCGAGGTGCGGCTGTCCGAGATGGTGCGCGAGAAGGCGCTGGCCGTCACGAGGCAGGAGGTGCCGCACTCGATCGCCGTCGTCGTCGACGAGCTCGAGACCGAGGACGGGCTCGTGAAGGTCCACGCCTCCGTGATCGTCGAGCGCGACTCGCAGAAGGGCATCGTGATCGGCAAGGGAGGTTCGACGCTCAAGACGATCGGGTCCCGGGCACGCGAGGAGATGGAGCTCGCGCTCGGCACGAAGGTGTTCCTGGACCTACGGGTGAAGGTCCTGAAGGACTGGCAGCGAGACCCGAAGGCCCTCCAGCGCCTGGGGTTCTGAGCCTCGCGCCGACGGGACCGTCGACCCGCACGAGGAGGTCCGACGGGCGCTGATGACCCGTTCGGCGGCATGGAAGGCTGGAGCCACCGACCGGAAGGACACCTCGTCATGCGGTGGAACCGGATCGTGCCGGCCATGCTCGTTCCACTCCTTGCCCTCCCGAGCTGTTCCTCGGATCCCGAGCGGACCCCCGCGCCCGGGTCACCGGGTGCGAGCACCTCCGAACGGACCTTTCTGCTCGACGGCGAGCCGATGACCGAGTGCTCGGGTGAATGGCGCGCCGTGTGCGGCCGGCTCACCGTGCCGGAGGACCCCGGCGCCCCGGCGGGGCGGCAGATCGAGCTCAACGTCATGGTCTTCCCGGCGCAGGTTCCGAATCCCGCCGCCGACCCAGTCTTCTTCGTCGCGGGCGGGCCGGGCGGCGCCTCGACCGACGACTGGTCGTCCGCGCCGGGTGCGTTCCCCGAGGTCCATGCGAGCCGGGACATCGTGCTCGTGGACCAGCGGGGGACCGGCGACTCCAACCCGCTGCAGCTGCCGGAGTCGCGGCCCGATGTGTCCGGCATGTCGCGCTCGGACGCGATCGCCACCTTCCAGGCGTGGCTGGACGAGTACCTGTCGAAACTCGACGCCGATCAGAGCCTCTACGCGAGCCCGCAGGCCGCCGACGACCTCGACGCCGTTCGGGAGGCGCTCGGCTACGACCGGATCGATCTCTATGGGAGCTCGTACGGAGCGACGCTCGTGCAGTACTACCTCCGGCAGCATCCGGATCACGTCCGAGCGGCGGTGCTGGACGGCGGCACGCTCCTCGACGTCCCGGTGCTCGAGCTGATCCCACGCAATTCCCAGGACGCGCTCGATTCCGTGCTTCGAACGGTGCGCAGCGGACCCCGCGTGTGCGGAGGCCTTCCCGGACCCGGCGGGCGAGCTGGCGACGGCCATGGCGCGGTTGGCCGAAGCACCCGGTGACGACCGAGATCCTCGACCCGTGGTCGGACGCGCCCATCGTGGTCGACGACGACGCCCTGGCGTCGCAGATCCACACCTTGCTCGTGACGAGCCAGGCGGCCGACGTCCCGCTGACGATCCACCAGGCGGCGACCGGCGATCTCGACGCGGTCGCCGAGCGGATCAAGGCCGCGATCCCCGACCCGGCGACCGACTCGCAGAAGCAGCTGATGTTCTGGACGATCGTCTGCTCCGAGGGCTGGGCGCGGCTCGATCCCGCGAGCGGTCGCGCAGGGTGGGGGAAGGCTCGTACGCCCTCGCAGCAGTACCTGGCGTGGGCGGAGGACATCGCCGACCTCCTGCGGCTTGGTGCCGACGGCGTCCTTGCTCCCGGGGGACGGCGAGCCGGTTCGGTCCGACGCCTCGGTGCTGCTGCTGAACGGCGCCGAGGATCCCGCAGGATCCGCCGTCGAACGTCGCCGACGCGCCGACCGAGCTGCCGAACAGCCTGGAGATCTCGCCGGCCGGCCTCGGGCACGTGGTCGGGTACATGGGATGCCTGCCGGACGTGGTGGCGGCGTTCCTGGAGGCCGGATCCGTCGAGGGCCTCGACACGAGCTGCGTCGCCGACATGTCGCCCGCGGCGTTCGCCGCGCCCTGATCCTTCGCGACGACGACGGAGTCGCGACGAGCGGGGCGATCGCCCCGGTCGGCTACCATGACGACTCCGATGTCCAAGGCAGCCGAGATCGACCGGAGCCGGGCCGGCCTCGCGCGGGCGACGGCGACCGAGGCGCCGAGGCTGGTCGCCCGGACGCCGGCGGTGGATGCCGTCGGTCTCGAGGAGCGGGCGGCGTCGCTCGCGAAGCGCTCGATCAAGCGCGACTCCAAGCTGTGGGCGCTCGATCTCGCGATCCGCTGCATGGACCTCACGACGCTCGAGGGCGCCGACACGACCGGCAAGGTCGTCGCGATGTGCGCGAAGGCGGTGCGGCCGAACCCGCTCGACGCGTCGATCCCGTCGGTCGCGGCCGTGTGCCTGTATCCGCACCTCGTCCCGGTGGCGCTCGGGCAGCTGAAGGGGACGAGCGTGAAGGTGGCGAGCGTGGCCGGCGCGTTCCCGGCGGGTCTCGGGCCTCTCGACGCGCGCCTGTCGGAGATCCGCGACGTCGTCGAGCTCGGCGCGCACGAGGTGGACATCGTGCTCAATCGCTCGCTGTTCCTCGGCGGCCGCTACGTCGAGTGCTTCGCCGAGCTCGTCGCGGCGCGCGAGGCCGCGGGGGACGCGCACCTGAAGGTGATCCTCGAGGCCGGGGAGCTCGGCTCGTACGACCGGATCCGCCAGGCGAGCGTGCTCGCGATGGCGGCCGGAGCCGACTTCATCAAGACCTCGACGGGCAAGATCGGCGTGAACGCGACGCTGCCGAACGCGCTGTGCATGCTCGAGGCGGCGCGCGACTTCTTCCACGAGACCGGTCAACGCGTGGGCGTCAAGGTCGCCGGCGGGATCCGGCAGTCCAAGCAGGCCATCCAGTACCTCGTCCTCGTGTACGAGACCCTCGGGCCGGACTGGATGACACCGGACCTGTTCCGCATCGGCGCCTCGACGCTCCTGAACGACGTGCTCATGCAGATCGACAAGGAACGCACCGGCCGGTACCAGGGCCCCGACTACTTCACGATCGACTGAGGAAGCGATTGGCGAGCATCTGGACGCACGGCGTGTGGGTGGTCAAGCCGGGGAGCGAGGACGCCTTCGTGGACGCCTGGTCGCGTTTCGCGCGGGCGGCGATTCCGGAGTTCGGCAGCGCACGGCCCAACCTGCTCCGCGACCGCGATCGGCCGAACGTGTTCAGGACGTGGCGGGCCGAGCGTCGAGGCGATCGATGCGTTTCGCTCCGGCCCTGTTCCAGGACGCGGTGGTCGAGCTCCAGCCCTTGCTCGAATCGTTCGAACCGATGACGCTGGATGAGGTCGAGTGGGCATGAGCAAGATGGAGCCGACGGCGACCTCGGCCCTCGAGCAGTCCCAGCCGGTCTGGGAGTACGCGGACGCGCCCGAGTCGACGGAGATCGTCCACCTGGAGGATCGGTACGGGCTGTTCGTCGGCGGCGAGTTCGTCGAGCCGAAGAGCGGGCGATGGTTCGAGACCATCGACCCGGCGACGGAGGAGCCGCTCGCGGAGGTCGCCGAGGCGGGCGCCGAGGACGTCGAGCTCGCGGTGTCGGCCGCCCGGAGCGCGTTCGAGGATTCGTGGCGCGATCTCCCCGGCGCCGAGCGCGCGAAGTACCTGTACCGGATCGCCCGGCAGCTGCAGGAGCGCGCGCGGGAGTTCGCGGTGCTCGAGACGATGAACGGCGGCAAGCCGATCAAGGAGTCGCGCGACGTCGACCTGCCGCTCGCCGCCGCGCACTTCTTCTACTACGCGGGGTGGGCGGACAAGCTCGAGTACGCGTTCCCGGATCGGAACCCGCGGCCGCTCGGCGTCGCCGGCCAGGTGATCCCGTGGAACTTCCCGCTGCTGATGGCGGCGTGGAAGCTCGCGCCGGCGCTCGCGACGGGCAACGCGGTCGTGCTCAAGCCCGCCGAGACGACGCCGCTCACGGCGCTGCTGCTCGCCGAGGTGATCCGCGACGCCGAGCTGCCGCCGGGCGTCGTGAACGTCCTGACCGGGGCCGGGGAGACCGGCGCGAACGTCGTCGACCCATCCGGACGTGAACAAGGTCGCGTTCACCGGCTCGACCGAGGTCGGCAAGATCATCCGCCGCGCGATCGCGGGCACCGGCAAGCGGCTCACGCTCGAGCTGGGCGGCAAGGCCGCGAACATCGTGTTCGACGACGCGCCGCTCGACCAGGCCGTCGAGGGCGTCGTCAACGGGATCTTCTTCAACCAAGGCCACGTGTGCTGCGCGGGCTCGCGGCTGCTCGTGCAGGAGTCGGTGTTCGAGCCGCTGCTCGACAAGCTGAAGGAGCGACTGCAGACGCTGCGGGTCGGCGACCCGCTCGACAAGAACACCGACGTCGGCGCGATCAACTCGCGCCAGCAGCTGCAGAAGATCGAGGAGCTCGTCGCGTCCGGCGTCGAGGAGGGCGCCGAGATGTACCAGCCCGAGTGCGTCCTGCCCGAGCGCGGGTTCTGGTTCCGGCCGACGCTGTTCACGAACGTCTCGCAGACCCACCGGATCGCGCGCGAGGAGATCTTCGGGCCGGTGCTGTCGATCCTCACGTTCCGCACGCCGGACGAGGCCGTCGAGAAGGCGAACAACACGCCGTACGGGCTGTCGGCGGGGATCTGGACCGAGAAGGGCTCGCGGATCCTGTGGATGGCCGAGCGCATGCGCGCCGGCGTCGTGTGGGCGAACACGTTCAACCGGTTCGATCCCGCGAGCCCGTTCGGCGGGTACAAGGAGAGCGGGTTCGGCCGCGAGGGCGGCCGCCAGGGGCTCGAGCCGTACCTGGAGCTGGACGGGCGATGAGCGCTCGCGTCCCGGTCCGGCGCACGGCGCAAGCTCTACATCGGCGGCGAGTTCCCGCGCAGCGAGTCCGGCCGCACCTACGAGGTCCTCGCGCACGACGGCGCGGCTGCTCGCGCCACGCCGCGCGCGCGTCGCGCAAGGACCTCCGCGACGCCGTCGGGCGGCGCGCGCGGCCCAGCCGGGCTGGGCCGGGCAAGACCGCGTACAACCGCGGCCAGATCCTGTACCGGGTCGCCGAGCTGATGGAGGGCCGGCGCGCGCAGTTCGAGGCCGAGCTCGCCGACGCCGGCGCGACCGACCCGGCGCGGGGCGTGAGCGCGGCGATCGACCGCTGGGTCTGGTACGCGGGCTGGGCCGACAAGATCGCGCAGGTCGCTCGGCGGCACGAACCCGGTCGCCGGGCCGTACTTCAACTTCACGGTCCCCGAGCCGACCGGCGTCGTCGGGATCGTCGCGCCGCAGGACCAGTCGCTGCTCGGCCTCGTGTCGCGGCTCGCGCCGGCGATCGTGCTCGGGCAACACGGTCGTCGTGCTCGCGAGCGAGACGAGCCCGCTCCCCGCGGTCTCGCTCGCCGAGGTGCTCGCCACGTCCGACGTGCCCGGCGGCGTCGTGAACCTGCTGACCGGGCTCACGGCGGAGCTCGTGCCCGTGGCTCGCCGGCCACATGGACGTCAACGCGATCGACGTGACCGGCGTCCCCGAGGAGCTGCTGCCACAGGTCGAGGAGCTCGCGGCCGAGAACGTGAAGCGCGTCCACCGCGGCCCCGAGGGCGATCCCTTCGCGCCCGACGGCGCAGCGCCCGTACGAGATCACCGCGCCTGATGGAGTTCAAGACGGTCTGGCACCCGATCGGCGCCTGACCGGAGGAGCGCTCGGAGCAGTCGTCGACCTCCACGAGCGAAGGTTCACCGCCAGTTCAGCAACACGGCCGCGCCTCGCGGAGGCGTTGGGTGGCCTCGCCGGTGCGCGGAGTCCGGGGGCGGCGCCCCGCCGAGCAGCGCGTGACCGCGCTCGAGGACGAACCCGTACGCGGTCCAGCGCTCGGAGGCCTCGAGGTACTCGGGAGCTGCTTCTTCGATCCTCCCACCACCTCGGCCAGAAGATGGCGCGCGCGGTGATCGCCCGCATGTCGGAACCGCGCTGCCGCCCCGGATGCCTGCTCGGCGACTCGTTCCGCCAGATCGAGCCGGCCGGTCGCGACGCTGATCCTCAGGAGATCCGGCAGGAGGTGAGACCGGTAGCTCGAGTAGCGTTCGGTCGATCGGTGAAACTCCTCGACGAGCGAGACCGCCGCGTCCGGCCTGCCATCTCGCAGGTCGACGAGCGCGGCAACCGCGAGCGCCGGCGACATGACCTGCGGGTCTCCGATCTCCCGAGCACGTGGGAGGAACTCTGGTGTGAGGGCGGCGGCCTCATCGACCCGGCCTCGTTCGACGAGCACGCGAGCCTGATAGGTGCGCGCCATGACCGTAACCTGCCCCCCGCCGCCCGTGCGGTCGTCCTCGACGGCCTCGTCCCCGACCCGAAGGAGCTCGTCCCAGCGCCCGAGGTCGAAGAGCGTCCACAAGGTCTGCGCCTTGGCCCAGGCGACGGGACCCGCGAGCCCGCGTCAGCTCGCCGAACTCGATCCCGTCCCGATAGACCTCGAGACCGGCCGCGGGTCCCTGCTCGAACCACACCCAGTCACCGAGGTTGTTGGAGCCGGCGACCGTCTCCTGTCCCAGCCCGAGCTCCTTGCACCGGCGAAGACCCTCGCGCAGGTCGTCCATCCCTCGCAGGTCGCCGAGCTCACACCGGAAGATCCCTCGGAACTGCAGGATCCTCGCGACGTACTCCTCGTTGCCGAGCTCCCGCGCGAGCGCCAGCGTACTCGGCCCACGGCATGCCTTCCTCGTTCAGCCCGGCCATCATGTGCGCGCCGGCCATCCGGTGGTGCCCGAGTGCGAGCTCCCTCCCGGTCGTCTCTCCTTTCGAGCATCTCAACGCCTTCTCGCAAGATGGGCCAGGCTCGAGCGGTGTCAGCCCCTCGGCCAGAGGGTGTTCGCGAGCTCGACCATCGCCTCGCCGGCGGCGAGGACCTCCCCGCGGCCGCGAAGGTCGGCGATGGCCTCGACGAACTCCTCTTCGGACTCGTCGTAGTTTCCGGTGTCGTAGGCGAACATGGCGTCCTTCACGAGCACACCCGCCCGTTCGGGATGCCCGGCGGGAAGCAGCAGGAGCGCGCCGCGAGATGGCGCCGCGCCCGCGGCGCGTCCAGGGGTCGTGCCCTGTCTCCCGGCCATCACCAGAAAGCGCACGGTCCGCGCCTCGAGGAGCTCGACCATCTGATCGTTCCCCGCCGCACAGAGCAAGCTCGAGTGCCTGGCCGTAGTGGTGCGCGAGGACCTCTGCCTGGTCTCCGACGCGATCGCCGGCGATCTCTTCGATCCACTCGGCGACGCCCCGGTGGCGATCCGCCCGCGCGGCGCGAGGGATCTGCTCGTACGCGACATCGCGGATGAAGAGATGCCAGAAGGAATACTCGGCCTGATTCTCCACGGATGACCTGCGCGCCGGGCGCACGAGCTCTCGTCGTGCCAGCTGGTGCAGCCCCTCCCGGACGGCAGCGTCGTCGACGCCCCCGACGGCGGACAGCACCCCCGACCAGAACACCTTGCCCACGACCGAGGCGTCGTGCAGCAACGCTTTCTGGTCCTGGGGCAGCGAGTCAAGGCGCGCCGCGATCAGGGCCTGGACCGACTCGGGGACGGGGATCATCGATTCGGGGTCGACGACCCACCGGTGACCTCGCCGCGCAGGAGCCCGCGGTCGACGAGCATGCGGACGAACTCCTCCGCGTAGAGCGGATTGCCCCCCGCGCTCGAGCAGAAGGGCCTGGGTCTCGGCCGATCTACGCCTGGTCGAGGAGGACCGGAGTCGACCGCGCGCTGTCCTCGGCGGACAGGGGCGAGAGGGAGATCGTCGTCGAGTTCCTCGTGCCGCCGCCCCAACCCGGAGCGCGCTCGGAGAGCTCGGGGCGTGCCGAGCACAGGAGGAGTATCGGGAGGTCCGTCGACCAGTCGACGACATGCGCCAGGAACTCGAACATTGCCCCGTCCGCCCAGTGCAGGTCCTCGACCACGAGCACGAGCGGTCGGGTTGCGGCAACGGATTCGAGATATGCCCGCCAGGCCGCGAAGGACTCGTCGCGTTCGGCGACGGCGCCGGGTCCGCGCCGACGCCGACGAGGGGAGCCAGCCGGGCCGCGATCCACTCTCGCTCGCCGGCATCCTCGACCACGCCGTCGACCGATTCTTGAGCTTGGCCGCCGCCTCGTCCGGGCCGTCGGACTCGAGGATTCCTGTCTGCGCTCACGTCCGCGACCCGGATCCGCGTTCCCGCTCGAAAGGTCCGGGCGGCCACCCCGATCTCGGGCCTCATGCGCAGCGAAGGTCCTCGACAGGCGCTAGAGTCGCCCCTCGATGGCTCGATCCCAGGCCGACGCGCCCGGAGCCGGGAGTGGGGGCTCGGCGCAGGGCTGGGGAACCGCGATCGTTCGCGCGATGGCGATGCTCGCGGTCGCTTTCGTCGTGTTCGCCGTCGTCCCGAGCTGGCTCATCGACCGCCTCGCGACCCGGGTGACCACGACCGGCCGGGATCTGATCCTGGTCGGGTGGTGGGTGGTGGCCTTCGTGGTCTCCTGCTGGGTGTTCGTTCGGCTCCAAGGTCGGGAAGGCTGAGGCGGATGGCGTTCGCTGCTCGACCCGTGGGCGGCGAGTGGTTCGATGACAACGTCCCGTGTACGCGGGCATGCCCCGTCCTCACGATGGCCGGCCGCTACGTCGCCGCGATCGCCGGCGGCGACGACCGCCTCGCGTACGAGATCGCCCGCCTGCCGAATCCGTTCCCCTCGATCTGTGGCCGCGTCTGCGCGGCTCCGTGCGAGATCGCGTGCCGGCGGGGCTCGATCGATCAGCCGATCGCGATCCGCGCGCTGAAGCGGTACGTGTGCGAGAAGTTCGGGGTCGAGAGCGAGCACGGCGACGACGTCTACCACCGGGCGGGGACGACCGCTCCGCCTCGGAGCGAGCGTGTGGCCGTGATCGGCTCCGGTCCCGCTGGCCTCGCGTGCGCGCACGACCTTGCGACCTACGGCTACCGGCCGGTGGTGTTCGAGGCCGCCGACCGTCCGGGCGGTCAGATGGTGCTCTCGATCCCGGCGTACCGGCTCCGGCGCGATCTGCTGCAGAAGGAGATCGACGCCGTTCTCGGGATGGGGGTCGAGCTCCGCACCGAGACGGCCCTCGGCCGCGACTTCACGCTCACCTCCCTGCGGGATGAGGGCTTTCAGGCGGTGTTCATCGGGATCGGCGCGACGAAGGGTCGTGACCTGAACATCCTGGGCAACGACAAGGACGGCGTGCTGAAGGCGATGGATTTCCTGCTGAACGCGAGCATGGGCTACTCCGTCGACCTCGGCGCCGAGGTCCTGGTGATCGGCGGCGGGAACGTGGCCCTCGACGCCGCGCGCTCCGCGCTGCGCGAGGTCGCCCAGGGGCAGCTCGCCCCGCAGTCCGAGGAGCGCTCGGCCGCCGACGCCGCGGGGACCCAGGCGACGGCGGTGTTCGACGTCGCTCGGACGGCGGCCCGCATGGGGGCGCGGGTCACGGTCGTCGCGCTCGAGACTCGCGAGGAGATGCCCGCGCACGAGTTCGAGATCGAGGAGGCGGAGATCGAGGGGATCGCCCTCCGGCACCGGCTCGGGCCGAAGGCGATCGTCGGGAACGGCCGCGTCACCGGCCTCGAGGTCCTCGACGTCGCCTCGGTGTTCGACCCCGATGGGCGGTTCAACCCCAAGCTGATCGAAGGAACGGAGAGTCTCATCCCGTGCGACTCGGTGATCATCGCGATCGGGCAGGCGCCCGATCTCTCTTGGTTGCAGCCCGAGGACGGCATCGAGACGGGCCGCGGCGGAACCATCACGGTCGACCCGGAGTCGCTCGCGACCAGCGCCGGGGGGATCTATGCCGGCGGCGACGTCGCGTTCGGCCCCCGGAACCTGATCGACGCGATCGGCGATGGACGCCGGGCGGCGGCCTCGATCCACCGCCAGATCACGGGGGTGGAACCGCCGGGCCCATCGCTCTCCGGCCGGCGGATGCTTCCGATCGTCTCCGTGAACCGAGGGCCCGAAGCGGGCGCGTACACGGAACGCGGCCGCCTGCCGGTCCCGGCCGTGCCGACCGGCCGGCGGATCGGCTCGCCCGAGGTGGAGCTCGGCTACACCGAGGAGGAGGCGCGCCTCGAGGCCGGTCGGTGCCTCCAATGCTTCTTGAACATCATGCTCGACGAGACCAAGTGCATCCTCTGCCGGGGATGCGTGGACGTGTGCCCGGAGCACTGCATCCGCATCCTTCCGGCGGAGCAGGTGCGGGGGATCGACGCTCGCGAGCCGTCGAGCGTCCTCGTGATCCAGGAGGACCTGTGCATCCGATGCGGCCTCTGCGTGGATCGGTGTCCCACGGACGCCCTCTCCCTCGAGGGATGGTCCGAGGCGTCGACGGCGCCGATCGCGCTCGAGTTGATCCCCGGATGAGGTGACCGAGATGGCGAAGCACGAACGGAGGATCCGGGACCGGGGATGGTATCGGGCGATCTTCCATCCGGGCGAGAGCTTCCGTGGCAGCGAGGTCTACCGCTCCGCGATCCGCCACCCGAAGCCGAGCACACCGCGCGGCCGCGCCCTCATTTCGTTCCAGAACTTCTTCCTGCACGTCTATCCGGTGAAGGTTCCGAGGGAGATCGTGAAGACCCGGACGACGCTGCGGTTGGGGTTCATCGCGACGGTGCTGTTCGCGATCTTGTTCGTCTCGGGGATGTACCTGATGTTCTTCTACCACCCTGCCGTGCCGGACGCGTACTTCGACATGCACAGGCTCGCCACCTCGGTGACCTTCGGGCAGTTCGTGCGGAACGTGCACCGTTGGTCGGCACACCTGATGGTGATCGTCGTCGGCCTGCACCTGCTCCGGGTCTTCTTCGCGGGTGCGTACAAGGCGCCCCGGCAGTTCAACTGGGTGATCGGGATCGGGCTGTTCGTCGGGACGCTCCTGCTGTCGTTCACCGGGTACCTGCTCCCGTGGGATCAGCTCGCGTACTGGGCGATCACCGTCGGCACGAACATCGCCGGCGACGTGCCGCTGCTCGGTGGGCACGTTCGCTCGCTGTTGCTCGGCGGGAGCGACGTGACGGGGGACTCGCTCCTGCGCTTCTACGTCCTGCACGTCTACTTCCTCCCCGCCCTGCTGGTGATCGGCGTCGCGATCCACGTCTGGCGGGTCCGCAAGGACGGGTTCGCGGTCGAGGACCGGGCCGAGGGAGATACCGTCGCGATCGACGAGGCGGAGCCCGGCCAGACGAGGGAGGTGGCGGATGTCCGCTCGTGAGCCCGAGCCTCGGTACCGGCTCCTCGGCGTCGTTCCACGGGAGGTCGAGCAGCAGAGGCCGGACCAGGACCCCGACGACGCGGTCTTCACGTGGCCCCACTTCCTGATCCGGCACGCGGTCGTCGCCGGCGGGGTGGTCCTGGTGGTGTTCGCGCTGGCGATCGTGTTCCAGGCGCCGCTGAAGGGCATCGCGAATCCCAATCAGACACCCTCCGTCGCGAAGGCGCCGTGGTACTTCGCCGGCCTGCAGGAGCTGCTGCACTGGATGCAGCCGGTCGTCGCCGGCGTGCTGATCCCCGGGGCCGCGCTCCTGTGGTTGGTGATCCTCCCGTACCTGGACAAGCGGCAGGGATGGAGGATCCGGGACCGCAGGTTCGTCGTGGTCGTCTTCACGGTCGTCGCGGTCGCCGCCCTCCTCCTGACCGTGATCGGCACGTTCTTCCGAGGCCCCGCGTGGAGCTGGGCGTGGCCGTGGCAACACTTCTACGCGGAGTTCTGACATGAGCGACGAACAGAGCAGGAAGGAGCCGTCGGCCGACGTGCCGGGCTCGACGGCGGATGGCCTGGCACGCGAGGTCGATCGACGTCGGTTCCTGAACGGCGCGTGGAAGACGCTCGGCGTGGTGCTGATCGCCGAGGGTGTTTGGACCACCTACGACCTGCTGAACCCGGAGGCCGCTGCCGGAGGAGGGGTGATCGACGCCGGGCCCGTCAGCGATTTCCTGGAGGAGGGCTCGGTCCGCTACTTCCTGAACGGCCGCTTCTACGTGACGAGCCACCAGGGCGGGCTCCGCGCTCTCTACCAGAAGTGCCCGCACCTCGGGTGCGGCGTGCCGTTCTGCTCGAGCTCCCAGCAGTTCGAGTGTCCCTGCCACGGGAGCGTCTACAACGTAATCGGCGAGTACCTCCAGGGTCCCGCTCCACGAGGGATGGACCGATTCGAGATCCAGATCCAGGGCGACCGCGTGATGGTCGACACCGGGGCGCTCGTCGAGGGGCCGCCACGCGGCGAGCTGACCGGGCCCTCGGGGCCGGCGGGCCCTTCGTGCGTCGCGACGGAGGGTGATACGTCGGCCGGCGCTCCTTCGTCGTCATCGGGACCGACGGGCGCATAGGAGCGGGCGATGGGGGAGAAGCTCCGAGACGATCCCGCGCTCGAGCGGTCCACGCGCCGATGGCAGACGAGGGGCGTGGCGGTCTTCCTCCTGCTCGTGCTGGCCTTCCCGATCTACCGACTCACCGAGCACGAGCGACTCGACGAGGCGCTCGCATCCGAGAACGCCGCGCAGATCGTCGCCGGGCGGCAGCTGTGGTCGCTGAACTGCTCCACCTGCCACGGGACGCAGGGGGAGGGCGGCGTAGGCCCGGCGCTGAACTCGAAGGAGTTCCTCGACAGCGTGTCGGACGAGCAGATGCACGGCATCATCGCCGGCGGGATCCCCGGGACCGCGATGCCCGCCTGGCTCGACGAGTTCGGCGGCCCACTCACCCACCAGCAGATCGCCGCCCTCGTTGCGTACATCCGCTCGTGGCAGGCGACGGCCCCGAGCGTCCCCGACTGGCGAACCCCCTCGAGCGGATGAGGGCAGGAGCGGACCGATGATGCCGGCGACCACCTGCTCGAGAACCCGGATCGCTCGCACCGTGCTGTTGCTGGCGCTGGTCTCGATGGTGCTGGTGGCATGCGTCTCGGCCGGCGAGAACGGGGCCTCGCGGACCGTCGCCTACATCCCCGGCTACCAGAACGCCGCTCCCATCGCCCTCGGGTACGAGGATCCGGCGAAGACAGGATCCGTGGTCCAGGTCGCGCTCAACACCACCTCGGCAACCCAGATGTCGATCGACCTGTCCCAGTCCTTTGCGCCCGAGGGTCAGGTCTCGTTCCTGGTCACCAACACCGCCGATGAGACCCACGAGTTCGTGGTCCTTGCCACCGACACCCCGGCCGATGCGTTCCCGATCGTGACCTTTGAGGGCGAGCCGGACCGGATCGACGAGGACGCGACCGGGGTGACCAACCTGGGCGAGACCGGGGACATGGAGGCCGGCACCTCGATGATGCTCACCCTTGACCTTGCCCCCGGGCACTACGCCGTGGTCTGCAACCTGCAGGGTCACTACGCCGCCGGGATGCACCAGGACTTCTGGGTCACGCCCGCCGACGCCACCCCGGTCCAGGTCGCGCTCAACACCACCTCGGCAACCCAGATGTCGATCGACCTGTCCCAGTCCTTTGCGCCCGAGGGTCAGGTCTCGTTCCTGGTCACCAACACCGCCGATGAGACCCACGAGTTCGTGGTCCTTGCCACCGACACCCCGGCCGATGCGTTCCCGATCGTCGTCCTTCGAGGGCGAGCCGGACCGGATCGACGAGGACGCGACTGGGGTGACCAACCTGGGCGAGACCGGGGACATGGAGGCCGGCACCTCGATGATGCTCACCCTTGACCTTGCCCCCGGGCACTACGCCGTGGTCTGCAACCTGCAGGGTCACTACGCCGCCGGGATGCACCAGGACTTCTGGGTCACGCCCGCCGACGCCACCCCGGTCCAGGTCGCGCTCAACACCACCTCGGCAACCCAGATGTCGATCGACCTGTCCCAGTCCTTTGCGCCCGAGGGTCAGGTCTCGTTCCTGGTCACCAACACCGCCGATGAGACCCACGAGTTCGTGGTCCTTGCCACCGACACCCCGGCCGATGCGTTCCCGATCGTCGTCCTTCGAGGGCGAGCCGGACCGGATCGACGAGGACGCGACTGGGGTGACCAACCTGGGCGAGACCGGGGACATGGAGGCCGGCACCTCGATGATGCTCACCCTTGACCTTGCCCCCGGGCACTACGCCGTGGTCTGCAACCTGCAGGGTCACTACGCCGCCGGGATGCACCAGGACTTCTGGGTCACGCCCGCCGACGCCACCCCGGTCCAGGTCGCGCTCAACACCACCTCGGCAACCCAGATGTCGATCGACCTGTCCCAGTCCTTTGCGCCCGAGGGTCAGGTCTCGTTCCTGGTCACCAACACCGCCGATGAGACCCACGAGTTCGTGGTCCTTGCCACCGACACCCCGGCCGATGCGTTCCCGATCGTCTCCTTCGAGGGCGAGCCGGACCGGATCGACGAGGACGCGACTGGGGTGACCAACCTGGGCGAGACCGGGGACATGGAGGCCGGCACCTCGATGATGCTCACCCTTGACCTTGCCCCCGGGCACTACGCCGTGGTCTGCAACCTGCAGGGTCACTACGCCGCCGGGATGCACCAGGACTTCTGGGTCACCCCCGCCGACGCCACCCCGGTCCAGGTCGCGCTCAACACCACCTCGGCAACCCAGATGTCGATCGACCTGTCCCAGTCCTTTGCGCCCGAGGGTCAGGTCTCGTTCCTGGTCACCAACACCGCCGATGAGACCCACGAGTTCGTGGTCCTTGCCACCGAGACCCCGGCCGATGCGTTCCCGATCGTCTCCTTCGAGGGCGAGCCGGACCGGATCGACGAGGACGCGACTGGGGTGACCAACCTGGGCGAGACCGGGGACATGGAGGCCGGCACCTCGATGATGCTCACCCTTGACCTTCCCCCCGGGCACTACGCCGTGGTCTGCAACCTGCAGGGTCACTACGCCGCCGGGATGCACCAGGACTTCTGGGTCACGCCGCTCCCGTGAGGTGACCGAGGCGGCCGCGGGCCGGATATCATGACTTCGCAACGCCCCTTGACGGGCCCGCGTCGGGGCGGGGGCTACCATTCGGACAATGCCCCTCTACAAGGAACAGGGCGTCGTCCTGCGTTCGAGCAAGCTTGGCGAGGCCGACAAGATCGTGACCGTGATGACTCAGGGCTCTGGCAAGGTCCGGGCGGTCGCCAAGGGCATCCGCAAGACCACTTCCCGATTCGGGGCCCGGCTGGAACCGTTCACGCACGTGTCGCTCATGGTCTACCGGGGCCGGGGCTCGCTCGACACCGTGAGCCAGGCCGAGATCCTCGCGCCGTTCATGGCGCTGCGGAGCGACCTCGGGCTGTTCGCGGCGGGGGAGACGATGCTCGAGGCCGTCGACAAGGTGGCCGAGGAGCACGAGCGCAACGTCCGCCTGTTCATGCTGCTGCTCACCGGGATGCGGGCACTGGAGGCCGGCCCGGCCGACCCCGCCGCCGTGGCCGAGTCCTTCCTGTTGAAGCTGCTCTCGCTCTCGGGGTTCCACCCCAGCCTGACGGCGTGCGCGGTCTGCGGCCGACCCGAGCCCGACCGGTTCGCGAGCGGCCAGGGCGGCGCCGTCTGCGCGCAGGACGCCGAGTTCGACGCCGGACACGTCTCGCAGGCCGCGCTCGAGCACCTGGCCGCGCTCGGCACCACGGGGCTGGTCGAGTCGGGCCAGATCTCGACCGATAGCACCGTGAGGCGCGAGTCCCGCGCCCTGCTGTTCGGGTTCGCCGAGTACCACCTCGAGCGCCGGATGAAGAGCCTGCCGATGCTCGCGAGGAGCCGGTGCCGTGAGCACCTACCTCGCACGACCTCGACCGTGAAGGTGCCCGCGCACGTCGCGATCGTGATGGACGGCAACGGCCGGTGGGCGAAGCAACGCGGCCTTCCGCGGACCGAGGGCCACGCGCGCCGGCGAGGCGGCGATGTGGGACACGGTCAAGGGAGCGGTCGAGTCGGCGTGCGATGGCTGACGATGTTCGCCTTCTCGACCGAGAACTGGGATCGTCCGACGTCCGAGGTCCGTTACCTGATGGACTTCAACCGCGACCTGCTCCGCCGCCGGCGCGACGAGCTGCACGCGCATGAACGTCCGCGTCCGCTGGCATCGGCCGCCGGGACTGGCGCGTGCCGCGGCTGGTCCTTCGACGAGATGCAGATCGCCGAGGAGCTCACGCGCGACAACACCGGGATGACGCTCACGATCGCGTTCAACTACGGCGGGCGGGCCGAGGTCGTCGACGCGGTCAAGGAGCTCGCGCGAGGACCACGACGCCGGCACGGCTGAAGGGCGAGAAGATCGACGCCCGAGGCGATCTCGCGCGCGCCTGTACCCCCCCGACATGCCCGATCCCGACCTCTGATCCGCACGAGCGGCGAGGAGCGGATCGAACTTCCTGCTCTGGCAGGTGGCGTACTCCGAGCTCTGGTTCACGCCGGTGTTCTGGCCGGACTTCGACCGCGAGCAGCTGTACGAGGCGATCCGCGACTTCCAGAAGCGGTCTCGGCGCTTCGGTGCGATCGCGGAGAACGGGTCCGACGAAGACGCAGCGTCGTCAAGTCTCCACACGTATCGGCCGCTCCGCCGTGGACCTCGACCGTAGACTGGAGCCCACGCCAGCGGCCGCAGCCAGCGACCGGGAGAGGAGGAGCCCATGGCCGACCTGATGGAGGCCATCACGTCCCTCGCCAAGCGTCGAGGGATCGCGTTCCAGTCCAGCGAGATCTACGGAGGACTGCGCGTCGTCCTGGGACTACGGTCCGCTCGGCGTCGAGCTGAAGCGCAACGTCAAGGACGCGTGGTGGCGCTCGATGGTCCAGCTGCGCGACGACGTCGTCGGGCCTCGATGCCGCGGTGATCATGTCGCCGAAGGTCTGGGAGGCGAGCGGGCATCTCGAGGTCTTCACCGACCCGCTCGTCGAGTGCCTCAAGTGCCATCAGCGGTACCGGGCGGATCACCTCCGTGGGATCCACGCGCCGCAATCCGGGCACGAGGAGGACGAGACGACCATCGACATGCACGACGACGACCTGTCCGAACTGCGGCCACCGCGACTTCACCGATCCCCGGAACTTCAACCTGATGTTCAAGACCCACATGGGCCCGGTGGCCGAGGAGTCGAACGCGGTCTACCTGCGTCCGGAGACGGCCCAGGGCATGTTCGTCGACTTCGTGCAGATCCAGTCGACGAGCCGCAAGAAGGTGCCGTTCGGGATCGCGCAGATCGGCAAGTCTTTTCGCAACGAGATCACGCCGGGCAACTTCATCTTCCGGCTCCGCGAGTTCGAGCAGATGGAGATGGAGTTCTTCGTCGAGCCGGGCGCCGACGAGACCTGGCACGACTACTGGATCGCGGAGCGCATGCGCTGGTGGACCGATCTCGGGATCGACCCGGAACACCTGCGCCTTCGCGAGCACGAGGCCGATGAGCTCTCGCACTACTCCAAGCGCACCGTGGACGTCGAATACCGCTTCCCGTTCACCGACTGGGGTGAGCTCGAGGGCATCGCGAACCGCACGGACTTCGACCTGAAGCAGCACGAGAAGTTCTCGGGCCAGGACCTGACCTACTTCGACCAGGAGAACGATCGGCGGTATCACCCGTTCGTGATCGAGCCGGCCGCGGGCGTGGATCGGGCGGTCCTCGCGTTCCTGCTCGACGCCTACCGTGAGGAGGAGGCCCCGACCGCCAAGGGCGGAACGGAGAAGCGGACGTTTCTCGCGCTGCACCAGGACCTGGCGCCGATCAAGGTCGCCGTGCTTCCGCTGTCCCGCAACGAGCAGCTCGCGCCCCAGGCGCGGGCGATCTTCGACCTCGTGAAGCCCCACTGGATGTGCGACTTCGACGACGCCGGATCGATCGGCCGCCGGTACCGGCGGCAGGACGAGGTCGGCACGCCCCTGTGCGTGACGGTCGACTTCGACACGCTCGAGGACCGGCAGGTCACCGTCCGCGAGCGCGACTCGATGCAGCAGGAGCGCCTGCCGATCGAGAACCTCGTGCCCCATCTCGCCGAACGGCTGTAGGAACCTCGTGGACGAGCCGAAACCTCGGAGGGGATGGGTGAGCCTCTACGCGTTCGCGTTCGCGCTGATGCTCGTGGCCGGCGCGCTCTTCGTGATCGCCTCGCTCGGCAAGCTCACGGACGACGGGCTAAGGCTCCTCCGGTTCTCGGCCGGCCTCTCCGTCGCCGCGATCGGCGTTGCGATCGCCAGCGTCCTGGTGACGAGACGCAGGTGAGCGCTCGGGCACGTCTGGCGACGATGGTGCTGGCCGTCGGGCTCCTGGCCTCGGCCTGCACCTCGAGCGCGGACCCCGGGCCCGGAGGCGGCTCCGGCTCGACCGGAGGCGCGGACGACTCCCCGTCCGCCGACGTGCCGAGCTCGCCCGAGGTGGCCCCGCCGGCCGAGGACGGACCGGGTTCCGCCCTCGCGGCGCTGAAGGAGCTCTGCACGATCCCCCAGCCGGACCTCGGCGGAGGCTCGGACGTTCCGGCCGAGGGGCCGACGCCCCCCGCCATCGCGCAGGTGATGGACGAGGTCGAGCAGATCCGGGGGTTCGAGTTCACCCGGCCGGTCGTCGCGGAGCCGGTCACCCAGCGGGACATCGCCGACGGGTATGACCGGTACCTCGATACTGCGTTTCCCGAGGACTTCTACGCGCGTCGGAGCCTCGCCTGGCAGACGATCGGCGTGATCCCGGCGGGCACCAGCATCCGGGACGCGATGCTCGAGTACGGCAGCACGCAGGTGATCGGCTACTACGACACGCTGACCGGAGAGCTGAAGTTCATCGGCGACGAGGATCCCTCGCCGCTCGATCGGATCACGCTCGCGCACGAGCTGACGCACGCGATCGACGACCAGCGGTTCGGACCTCGAGCGCATCGACGAGCTGGGGCCGACTGCCGCGACGAGGAGCTGGAGGCTTCGATCGGCCTCGTCGAGGGCAACGCGACGTTCTTCATGTACCGGTGGGCGCAGACGTACCTCACGCTGGACGAGCAGGTGCAGGTCGGCATCGAGGCGGCCGCGCAGCAACCGCCGCCGAGCGACATCCCGCCGTTCATCGACGCCTCGCAGCTCTGGCCGTATACGGCGGGCCTGCAGTTCATCGCCGCGCTCGAGCAGCGAGGGCGGGGTCGATGCCGATCAACGCGGCCTTCGAGAACCCGCCGGTCTCGACCGAGCAGATCATTCACCCCGAGCGCTATCCGAACGACGTCCCGACCCCGGTCGACGTGCCCGACCTGTCGGGCGAGCTCGGCCCGGGCTGGGACGACCTCGACGTCGAGGAGGTCGGCGAGATGTGGCTGGACCAGGCGCTCCGTCTGCGGCTCGAGGGACTCCGACGCCGATCGAGGCGGCGGCCGGGATGGGACGGCGGGATCTACCGGGCGTGGACGAACGGCGATCGCGTGGCGATCGTGCTCGCCACCGCCTGGGACACGAAGGCCGACGCCGCCGCGTTCGCGGAGGCCATGCAGCGGTGGATCGACGACTCCGGACAGCCCGCGACGGTGCTCCCGGTCGAGGGCACCGGCGTCCGCGTCCTGTTCGCGTCCGACGCGCCGACGCTGTCCACGCTCGAGTCCGCCGCGGCCTGAGGCCGCCCCGAAGGCGCCCCCGTCTAGACTCGCGCTCGTGGAGGGCGTCCCGAAGCTGCTCGCCGAGGGCGTGACGTGCCGGTTCGGGGACACGATCGCCCTGTCGGATGCCTCGCTCGAGGTTCGGGCCGGGGAGTTCGTCTCGATCGTCGGGCCGTCGGGCTGCGGCAAGAGCACCCTGTTCAACGCGATCTCCGGGCTGCTGCGGCCGGCATCCGGGCGCGTCGTGCTCGACGGTCGGGAGATCACGGGCGAGACGGGCCACGTCGGCTACATGCTCCAGAAGGACCTGCTCGTGCCGTGGCGGACCGTGATCGGGAACGTCGTCTTGGGGGCGGCGCTCACCCGCGGGGTCACCGAGCGCGACCGGGCGGAGGCGTGGGAGCTCGCGACGAGGTACGGGCTCGGCGACTTCGTCGACCACTACCCGCACGCGCTCTCGGGCGGGATGCGCCAGCGCGTCGCGCTCATGCGGACGCTCGCGGTCCACCGCGACGTCCTGCTGCTCGACGAGCCGTTCGGGGCGCTCGACTCGCAGACGCGGCTGGAGATGCAGCGTTGGCTCCTCGAGGTCTGGTCCGAGCTCGACCGGACGGTGCTGTTCGTGACCCACGACGTCGACGAGGCAGTGTTCCTCGCGGATCGCGTCGTCGTGATGACGCCGCGCCCCGGTCGGATCGAGGCGGAGATCGACGTCGCGATCCCGCGGCCTCGCGGGCTCGAGACGCTGACGTCGCCGGGGTTCATGGAGCTGAAGCGGACGGTGCTGGGGCTCCTGTACGGAGCGGCGGCATGAGCTGGCGCACGGCGGGGCGGTGGCTCCTGCCGGTGGCGGCGGTGCTCGGCGTCTTCGTGATCTGGGGGCTCATCGTCCGGATCTTCGACGTGAAGCCGTACCTGGTGCCCTCTCCGACCGAGGCCCTCCGCGCGATCCGCGACGACTGGGAGGTGCTGCGCCCGCTCCTCGGGACGACGATCAAGGAGACGGCGATCGGGTTCGTGGTCGGCGCCGTGTTCGGGTTCGTGCTCGCGGTCGTGATGTCGCGATCGTCGGTCGTGCAGCGGGTGGTATACCCGGTGCTCGTCGCCTCGCAGGCCATCCCGGTCGTGGCGATCGCCGCGCCGCTCGTCATCCTGCTCGGTTTCGGGCTCGGCCCGAAGGTCGTGATCGTGGCGTTCATCGTCTTCTTCCCGGTCGTGGTGAACGTCCTCGACGGCCTCGCGAGCGTGGAGCGCGACCTGCTCAATCTCGCGCGGGTCATGGACGGCCGGTCGCTACTGGTGCTGTGGGTGATCGAGCTCCCCGCCACGCTCACGCCGCTGTTCTCGGCCTTGAAGCTCGGGGCGACCTACGCGGTCACCGGCGCCGTGCTGGGGGAGTGGACCGCGAGCCTCACGCCCGGCCTGGGGAACTACCTGCTGATCCAGAACTCGAGGCTCAACACGCCCGCCGTCTACGCGGCGGTGCTGCTGCTGACCGCGATCGGGGTGACGGTGTTCCTCTTGGTCGTGGCGGTCGAGCATTTCGCCACGCCGTGGCGGACCCGATCGACGGCGCGCCGGCTGCGCCGACCCAAGACGGCGCCGGTGCGGGAAGATGTGCCCCTGCGAGAAGGAGGACGGCCATGAGGCTCCGCTCGACCCTGATCACGGCGATGGTGGCGCTGGCGCTCGTCGCGGCCGCGTGCGGCAACGACGAGGGCGGGGGCACGACGGGCGCCTCGGCGAGCGGCGCGACCGGGGCGTCGGCGAGCGGCTCCTCCGGCAGCGGCGCCCCCGAGATGACGTCGCTCACGATCGTGACCGAGTGGCCCTACCCCGACCCGCTGTGGATCCCGTTCCTCGCCGCGCAGGACCAGGGCTACTACGCGGACGCCGGCCTCGACGTGACGCTCCAGACGCCGCCGGACAACTCGACGACCATGAAGATGCTCGCTACCGGCGACGCGCAGGTGGGGCTGTCGGCCACGACCGACGTCGTGTTCGCCAGAGGAGAGGACCTGCCCGTCGTCTCGATCTCGAACATGACCCAGTCCAACAACTGGGGACTCTTCCAGCTCGGGGACAAGCCGATCGACGTCGCCTCGCTGGCCGGCAAGACGATCGGCATCTACAACGACTCGTGGACGGCCGCCATGCTCCCGATCGTGCTCGCGTCGGGCGGCCTCACGATGGACGACGTGAAGACGGTGGCCGCGACGGCGAGCGTGATCCCGCTGCTCCTGCACGGCAAGATCGACGTCGCCACCGAGGTCACGAACCTGGGTGGCGTCGAGATCACGACGAGCGGCGGCGGGGACTTCACGCAGCTCCTCGGACCCGAGGCGGGAACGCCCGACACGCCCGTGTGGGTGTACGTGGCGAACTCCGAGTGGGCGTCGTCGAACCCCGATCTCGCAACGGCCTGGCTCGACGCCACTCGCAAGGGCATCGAGTGGGCCAGCCAGAACCCGGACGCCGCGGTGGCGATCTTCGAGCAGGCCTATCCGGAGGCGGCCACGGACAACGGCTACAACCTCGAGGCCTGGAAGGCCACGATCCCGCTGCTGACGGTGGCCGGCGCGTATCCGGAGCAGAGCGACGAGGAGTGGTCCTCGTTCGCCCAATCCCTCGTCGACGCCGGGCAGCTCGATTCGGCCCTCGCCCCGACCGAGTACTACACGAACGAATTCCTGCCGTAGCGTTCGGCCCTCGGATCCCCGGCGGGTCCGTGCACGTTCGCCGGGGGAAGACTAGAGTTCGGGCCGAATGGCAGGGACCCACGCGGATGTTCGCGCCGTGGGTGGGGGCTCGGCGAATAGCTGGATAGCCGCGATCGTTCGGGCGATCGCGATGCTCGTCATAGCCTTCCTGACGCTTGGCGTCGTCCCCAACTGGCTGCTGGACCGCCTCGCGACGCGAGTGACCCCGACCGGGAGGGATCTGATCCTCGTCGCCTGGTGGACCCTCGCGTTCGTCGTCTCGGCCTGGGTGTTCGTGCGCCTCCAGAGCGGGATCGATCGGCGATGAGGTTCGAGGCTCACCCGGTCGGCGCCGAGTGGTTCGACGACAACGTTCCGTGCACCCGCGCGTGCCCGGTCCTGACGATGGCGGGCCGGTACGTTTCCGCGATCGCCGCGGGGGACGATCGCCTCGCTTACGAGATCGCTCGCCTGCCGAACCCGTTCCCGTCGATCTGCGGCCGGGTCTGCGCGGCGCCGTGTGAGATCGCCTGCCGGCGCGGCTCGATCGACACGCCGATCGCGATCCGCGCGCTGAAGCGGTACGTGTGCGAGCGGTTCGGCGTCGAGAGCGAGCACGGCGACGACGTCTACCGGCGGGCCCCGACGATCGCGCCGCCACGGAGCGAGCGCGTCGCGGTGATCGGCTCAGGCCCCGCCGGGCTCGCCTGTGCCCACGACCTGGCGACCTTCGGGTACCGCCCGGTGGTGTTCGAGGCCGCCGATCGCCCGGGCGGGCAGATGGTGCTGTCCATCCCGCCCTACCGGCTTCGGCGAGACCTGCTCCAGCTCGAGATCGACGCGGTGCTCGCGATGGGCGTCGAACTCCGGACCGGGACTGCGCTGGGCCGCGACGTCACGCTCCGCTCGCTGAGGGACGACGGGTTCGAGGCGGTGTTCGTCGGGATCGGGGCGACGAAGGGTCGGGACCTGAACATCCCGGGACACGACCTGGACGGCGTCCTGAAGGCCATCGACTTCCTGCTGAACGCGAGCCTGGGCTACTCGGTCGACCTAGGCGCGGAGGTGCTGGTGATCGGCGGCGGCAACGTGGCGCTGGACGCGGCCCGGACGGCGCTCCGCGAGGTGGCCCAGGGCCAGCTTCCCGCGCAATCGGAGGCGCGCTCGGCGGCCGATGCGGCGGGCACCCAGGCTACGGCCGTGTTCGACGTCGCCCGGACCGCGGCGCGGATGGGCTCCCGCGTCACCGTCGTCTCCCTGGAGACGCGGGAGGAGATGCCGGCGCACGAGTTCGAGATCGAGGAGGCCGAGGTCGAGGGGATCGGGCTTCGTCACCGTCTCGGCCCGAACTCGATCGTCGGCAACGGTCGCGTTACCGGCCTCGAGGTCCTTGACGTCGCTTCCGTGTTCGACCCCGACGGCAGCTTCAACCCCAAGACGATCGCGGGGACCGAGCAGGTCATCCCGTGCGACTCGGTGATCATCGCGATCGGGCAGTCACCCGATCTCTCTTGGCTCGACCCCCAGGACGGCGTCGAGACCGGTCGCGGAGGAACGATCTCCGTCGACCCGGAGTCGCTCGCGACGAGCGCGCGCGGCATCTACGCGGGCGGCGATGTGGCGTTCGGCCCGCGGAACCTGATCGACGCGATCGGAGACGGCCGGCGGGCGGCCGCGTCGATCCATCGGCTCCTCGCCGGCGCGGAGCCGGCCCGGCCGTCGCTCTCGGGACGCCGCATGCTCCCCATCATCTCGGTCAACCGGGGTCCGGACTCGGCCCGATACACGGAGCGGGATCGGCTGCCGGTCCCCGCCGAGCCGACGGGGAGGCGAATCGGCTCGCCCGAGGTGGAGATCGGCTACACGGAGGAGCAGGCGCGCCTGGAGGCCGGCCGGTGCCTGCAGTGCTTCCTGAACATCATGCTGGACGAGACCAAGTGCATCCTGTGCCGGGGCTGTGTCGACGTGTGCCCCGAGCACTGCATCCGGATCCTGCCGGCCGAGCAGGTGCGGGGGATCGCCGCGGAGGAGCCGTCGAGCGTCCTCGTGATCCAGGAGGACCTCTGCATCCGGTGCGGCCTCTGCGTCGACCGCTGTCCCACCGACGCCCTCTCCCTGGAGGGCTGGTCCGAGGCGTCGAGCGCTCCGATCGCGCTCGAGCTGATTCCGGGGTGAGGTGAGGGCAGTTGTCGAGCAACGGTCGCAAGCTCCGGGATCGGGAGTGGTACCGCGCGCTCCTGCATCCGGGAGAGTCGTTCCGCGAGACCGAGGTCTATCGATCCGCGATCCGGCATCCCAAGCCCGACACGCCGCGGGGCCGCGCGCTGACGTCGTTCCAGAACTTCTTCCTGCACGTCTACCCGGTGAAGGTGCCGAAGGAGATCGCGAGAACCAGGACCACGCTCCGACTGGGCTTCATCGCCACCGTGCTGTTCGCGATCCTGTTCGTGTCGGGCATGTACCTGATGTTCTTCTATCACCCGGCCGTTCCGGACGCGTACTTCGACATGCACAGCCTCGCGACCTCGGTCGCCTTCGGGCAGTTCGTCCGGAACGTGCATCGGTGGTCGGCGCACCTGATGGTGATCGTCGTCGGCCTCCACCTGCTGCGCGTCTTCTACTCGGGCGCGTACAAGCCGCCGCGTCAGTTCAACTGGGTGATCGGCGTGGGCCTGTTCGTCGTGACGCTCCTGCTGTCGTTCACGGGGTACCTGCTGCCGTGGGATCAGCTGGCCTTCTGGGCGATCACGGTCGGGACGAACATCGCCGGGTACGTGCCGCTGCTCGGAGGCCACGTCCGCTCCCTGATGCTCGGTGGGAGCGACGTGACCGGGGACGCGCTCCTTCGCTTCTACGTCCTGCACATCTACCTCTTGCCGGCGCTGTTGATCGTCGGGGTCGCGATCCACATCTGGCGCGTCCGCAAGGACGGGTTCGCGGTCGAGGACCGGGCGCAGGAGCACATCACGATCGAGGACGCCGAGCCGGACTCGGCGAAGCAGGTGGCCGATGTCCGCTCGTGAGCCCGAGCCGCGCTACCGGCTCCTCGGCGTCGTTCCTCGCGAGGTCGAGGAGCAAAAGGACGAGAGCGCCCCCGAGGACACCGTCTTCACGTGGCCCCACTTCCTGGTCCGTCATGCGGTCGTCGCCGGCGGGGTCGTGGTGGTGGTGTTCGCCTTGGCGCTTGGCTTCGAGGCGCCGCTGAAAGACATCGCGAACCCGAGTCAGACGCCGGCGGTGGCGAAGGCGCCCTGGTACTTCGCGGGACTGCAGGAGCTCCTGCACTG
Source organism: uncultured Actinomycetes bacterium (assembly GCA_963716935.1). GTDB lineage: Bacteria > Actinomycetota > UBA4738 > UBA4738 > HRBIN12 > CALGFI01. The sequence continues at coordinate 26,287 of CAVQUN010000007.1, forward strand.
GCTGCAGCCCGTCGTCGCCGGGGTGCTGATCCCGGGTGCCGCGCTGCTGTGGCTGCTCATCCTCCCGTACCTCGACCGCAGCAAGGGATGGAGGATCCGCGACCGGAAGTTCGTGGTGATCGTCTTCACGGTGGTCGCGGTCGCCGCGTTGAGCCTCACCGTGGTCGGCACGTTCTTCCGGGGCCCGGAGTGGACCTGGGCCTGGCCGTGGCAGCACCTCTACGCGGAGTTCTGACATGAGCGACGAGCACACGAGCGACGAGCAAGCGGAATCCGCGCCATCGCAGGAGGCGGACGCCCGGGAGATCGATCGAGAGATCGACCGGCGGCGGTTCCTGAACGGGACGTGGAAGACGCTCGGCGCGATCCTGGTCGCCGAGGGCATCTGGACGTCGTACGACCTGCTCAACCCCGAGTCGGCGACCGGGGGTGCGACGATCGACGCCGGGCCGGTGAGCGACTTCGAAGAGGACGGCTCGGTCAGCTACTTCCTCAACGGGCGCTTCTACGTGACCAACCACCAGGGAGGGCTCCGCGCGCTGTACCAGAAGTGCCCGCACCTGGGGTGCAGGGTGCCGTTCTGCGAGAGCTCGGCCCAGTTCGAGTGTCCCTGTCACGGGAGCGTCTACAACGTGATCGGGGAGTACCTCCAGGGCCCGGCGCCTCGCGGCATGGACCGGTTCGAGATCTCGATCGAGGACGGCCGCGTGATGGTCGACACTGGCGCGCTCGTCGACGGGCCGCCCCGCGGTGAGTTGACCGGCCCCTCGGAGCCGTCGGGACCTTCGTGTGGCGGCGGTTCGCCGCCGAGCGCCTGAGGAGCCGCGATGGGGGAGAAGGTTCGAGACGACCCGGCGGTCGAGCGCTCGACGCGCAGATGGCAGACGGCCGGCGTGGGGGTGTTCTTCCTGCTCGTCCTGGCCTTCCCCGTGTACCGGCTGACCGAAAACGGACGCCTGGAGGTCGCGAGGGTTTCGGCGAGCTCGGCGCAGATCGCCGCGGGCGGCCAGCTCTGGTCGCTGAACTGCGCGACCTGCCACGGAGCCCAGGGCGAGGGAGGACAGGGGCCCGCCCTGAACTCGCAGGAGTTCCTCGAGAGCACGTCGGACGCTCAGATGCACGGGATCGTCGCCGGCGGGATCCCCGGCACGGCGATGCCGGCCTGGCTCGACGAGTACGGGGGCCCACTGACCGAGCAGCAGATCGCCGCGGTGGTCGCGTACATCCGCTCGTGGCAGCCGACCGCCCCGAGCGTGCCCGACTGGCGAACGCCGAGCGGCGGTTGATCGTGCCCGCGCGCGCTCGCCGGACACGAACGGCACTCGCCGCCGCGACGTTGGCCCTCGCGCTGACCTCGTGCATGGCCCAGGGACAGCCCGGGGCGTCCAAGACGGTTGCGTTCATTCCCGGGATCGGCACGGCCTCACCGGGCCCGGCGCTGCTGGGCTACGACGACCCCCAAAGGACGGGCTCGGTCGTCCAGGTCGGGCTGAACACCACCTCGTCCACCCAGATGTCGATCGAGCTTTCCCAGTCCGTCGTGCCGCAGGGCACGGTCTCCTTCCTGGTCACCAACACCGCCGATGAGACCCACGAGTTCGTGGTCCTTGCCACCGACACCCCCGCCGACGCCTTCCCGATCGTGTCCTTCGAGGGCGAGCCCAACCGCATCGACGAGGACGCCCCCGGGGTGACCAACCTGGGGGAGACCGGCGACATGGAGGCCGGCGCCACGCAGATGCTCACGCTGGACCTGCCCGCCGGGCACTACGCCGTGGTCTGCAACCTGCAGGGTCACTACGTCGCCGGGATGCACCAGGACTTCTGGGTCACCCCACCGGACTCGACCCCGGTCCAGGTCTCGCTGAACACCACCTCGTCCACCCAGATGTCGATCGAGCTTTCCCAGTCCGTCGTGCCGCAGGGCACGGTCTCCTTCCTGGTCACCAACACCGCCGATGAGACCCACGAGTTCGTGGTCCTTGCCACCGACACCCCCGCCGACGCCTTCCCGATCGTGTCCTTCGAGGGCGAGCCCAACCGCATCGACGAGGACGCCCCCGGGGTGACCAACCTGGGGGAGACCGGCGACATGGAGGCCGGCGCCACGCAGATGCTCACGCTGGACCTGCCCGCCGGGCACTACGCCGTGGTCTGCAACCTGCAGGGTCACTACGTCGCCGGGATGCATCAGGACTTCTGGGTCACCCCACCGGACTCGACCCCGGTCCAGGTCTCGCTGAACACCACCTCGTCCACCCAGATGTCGATCGAGCTTTCCCAGTCCGTCGTGCCGCAGGGCACGGTCTCCTTCCTGGTCACCAACACCGCCGATGAGACCCACGAGTTCGTGGTCCTTGCCACCGACACCCCCGCCGACGCCTTCCCGATCGTGTCCTTCGAGGGCGAGCCCAACCGCATCGACGAGGACGCCCCCGGGGTGACCAACCTGGGGGAGACCGGCGACATGGAGGCCGGCGCCACGCAGATGCTCACGCTGGACCTGCCCGCCGGGCACTACGCCGTGGTCTGCAACCTGCAGGGTCACTACGTCGCCGGGATGCACCAGGACTTCTGGGTCACCCCACCGGACTCGACCCCGGTCCAGGTCTCGCTGAACACCACCTCGTCCACCCAGATGTCGATCGAGCTTTCCCAGTCCGTCGTGCCGCAGGGCACGGTCTCCTTCCTGGTCACCAACACCGCCGATGAGACCCACGAGTTCGTGGTCCTTGCCACCGACACCCCCGCCGACGCCTTCCCGATCGTGTCCTTCGAGGGCGAGCCCAACCGCATCGACGAGGACGCCCCCGGGGTGACCAACCTGGGGGAGACCGGCGACATGGAGGCCGGCGCCACGCAGATGCTCACGCTGGACCTGCCCGCCGGGCACTACGCCGTGGTCTGCAACCTGCAGGGTCACTACGTCGCCGGGATGCACCAGGACTTCTGGGTCACCCCACCGGACTCGACCCCGGTCCAGGTCTCGCTGAACACCACCTCGTCCACCCAGATGTCGATCGAGCTTTCCCAGTCCGTCGTGCCGCAGGGCACGGTCTCCTTCCTGGTCACCAACACCGCCGATGAGACCCACGAGTTCGTGGTCCTTGCCACCGACACCCCCGCCGACGCCTTCCCGATCGTGTCCTTCGAGGGCGAGCCCAACCGCATCGACGAGGACGCCCCCGGGGTGACCAACCTGGGGGAGACCGGCGACATGGAGGCCGGCGCCACGCAGATGCTCACGCTGGACCTGCCCGCCGGGCACTACGCCGTGGTCTGCAACCTGCAGGGTCACTACGTCGCCGGGATGCATCAGGACTTCTGGGTCACCCCGCTCGCGTAGGCGCCGAGCGACGGTCGGTTCGGCGTCGGCCGTAGACTGAGGGCTCCGACCGGACCGACCTGTGCGGAGGCGACCCGTGACCAAGTACGTCTACGACTTCTCCGAAGGCAACAAGGAAATGAAGGACCTGCTCGGCGGCAAGGGCGCCAACCTCGCCGAGATGACCAACATGGGCCTGCCGGTTCCGCCGGGCTTCACGATCACCACCGAGGCCTGCCTCACGTTCCTCGCGCAGGGCGGCGCGCCCCCGGAGATGCTCGAGGAGGCGGGCGAGCACTTGCGCCGGCTCCAAGACGCGATGGGCAAGACGCTCGGCGACCCCAACGACCCGCTCCTGGTGTCGGTGCGCTCGGGCGCCAAGTTCTCGATGCCCGGGATGATGGACACGGTCCTGAACCTCGGCCTGAACGACGAGTCGGTGAAGGGCCTCGCCCAGCAGACGGGCGGCGATACGCGATTCGCGCTCGACGCGTACCGGCGCTTCATCCAGATGTTCGGCAAGATCGTGATGGAGGTGCCGGCCGACGCGTTCGAGCACGCGCTCGACGAGGCGAAGGCCGCCAAGTTCGAGGGCGCGCAGGACACCGACCTCGACGCCGAGGACCTCGGGGCCCTCGTGGAGCGCTTCCGGGCCATCTACGCCGAGCACACGGGCGAGGACTTCCCCCAGGACCCGAAGGACCAGCTCCGCCTGGCGATCGACGCGGTCTTCAAGTCCTGGAACGGCAAGCGCGCCCGCGACTACCGGCGACAGAACAAGATCAGCGACGACCTCGGCACGGCCGTGAACGTCGTCGCGATGGTGTTCGGCAACCGCGGGATGGACTCGGGCACCGGGGTCGCGTTCACGCGCGACCCGAGCACCGGCGAGAGGGTCCCGTACGGCGACTACCTGGAGAACGCGCAGGGCGAGGACGTCGTGGCCGGGATCCGCAACACGAAGCGCATCGCCGAGCTCGAGCAGATCGATCCCGAGTCGTACCGGGGCCTCATCGACGTCATGAGCACGCTCGAGGGCCACTACCGCGACATGTGCGACATCGAGTTCACGATCGAGAAGGGCAAGCTCTGGATCCTGCAGACGCGGATCGGCAAGCGCACGGCCTTCGCCGAGTGGGTGATGGCGGCAGACATGCTCGAGGAGGGCCTGATCGACGCGGGCGGGGCGCTGCTGCGGGTCGACGCGAACCGCCTCGAGGAGCTGTTCAAGCGTCGCGTGAAGGCGGACGGCGCCGAGCCGATCGCCAAGGGCCTGAACGCGAGCCCCGGGGCCGCATCCGGCAAGGTGGTCTTCACGGCCGACGAGGCCGAGGAGCAGGCCAAGGCCGGCGAGCGCGTGATCCTCGTCCGCCGCGAGACGACCCCCGACGACTATCACGGGATGATCGCCTCGCAGGGGATCCTGACGTCCGCGGGCGGGACGAACTCGCACGCCGCGGTTGTCGCGCGCGGCGAGGGGATCCCCGCGGTCTGCGGCGCCGACGCGATCAAGATCGACCTCGGATCCCGCTCGATCACGGCCAACGGCACCACCGTTCGCGAGGGCGAGGTCGTGACCATCGACGGCTTCACGGGCAACGTCTTCGTCGGCGAGCTGCCGCTCGAGGAGTCGGTGCTCGAGAAGGCGCGCGCGGGCGATGCGGCGGCTCGCGAGGAGAGGATCTGGAAGGCGTTCGCGCGACTCATGACGCAGGCCGACGAGCGCCGACGCCTGCGGGTGCGGGCCAACGCGGACACGCCGGACCAGTCCGCGAACGCGCGCGAGCGCGGTGCCGAGGGCATCGGCCTGTGCCGGACCGAGCACATGTTCCTCGGCTCCGAGCGGGTGCAGGCGGTGCAGCAGATGATCTTCGCGGACACGCCTGAGGAGGAGCAGGCGGCGTACGACGTGCTGCTCCCCCTGCAGCGCGGGGACTTCGTCGGGATCTTCCGCGCGATGGACGGGCTCCCGGTCACGGTCCGGCTGCTCGACCCGCCGCTGCACGAGTTCCTGCCGAACCAGGTCGACCTCGCGGTCGGCGTCGCTCGGGCGGAGGAGCGGGGGGAGCGGGAGGTCGCCCTGCGCGAGGAGCGGATCCCGCTCGACCGCGCGAAGGCCGTGCTCCAGAAGGTGAACGAGCTGCACGAGGCGAACCCGATGCTCGGCCTGCGCGGGGTGCGGCTCGGCATCGTGAAGCCCGGCCTGTACGCGATGCAGGTCCGCGCGATCTGCGAGGCGGCCGCCCAGGTGCGCAAGGAAGGGCGCGACCCGAAGGTCGAGATCATGATCCCGCTCGTCGCGACCAAGCCGGAGCTCGAGCAGATGCGGGCGGAGCTCGAGCCCGTTGCGACGCAGGTGCTCGAGCGTGAGGGCGTCGAGCTCAGCCACCTCGAGTGGGGGACGATGATCGAGCTCCCGCGCTCGGCGGTCACCGCCGGCGAGATCGCTGAGGTCGCGGACTTCTTCTCGTTCGGCACGAACGACCTCACCCAGACGGCGTTCGGCTTCTCGCGCGACGACATCGGCAAGTTCGTGGGCATGTACGAGGAGCGCAAGCTCGTCCCGGCGAACCCCTTCGTCACGGTGGACAAGCCGGGCGTGGGCAGGCTGATGCGGATCGCGTGCGAGGAGGGCAAGGCGGCGAACCCATCGCTCCACCTCGGGATCTGCGGCGAGCACGGCGGCGATCCGGCGAGCGTGGTGTTCTGTCACGAGATCGGGCTCGACTACGTGAGCTGCTCGCCGTTCCGGGTCGAGACCGCGCGGCTGGCGGCCGGTCAGGCGGCGGTCGGGAGCGCGGAGTCCGCGTCGAAGTGAACGAGCTCTTCGCCTGGGGCGTCGGGCGGGGGTTCATGGCGGCCGACGAGGTCGGGTTGATGCTCGCGGGTCTCCAGGACCTCGATCGCTCGGATCTCCGCGCCGAGGGCGCGAAGATCGTCGAGAGGGAGGAGCTTCGTCGGAGACGAGACGAGACGCTCCGCCGGCTCAACGGGCGCGAGGTGTTCCCGGCGGGCGCAGCCCTGTTGACCGGACCGGACGGCCGGCCGGATCCTCGCCCGGCCGTGGTCGTCGTTACCGAATCAGAGCTCGTGATCCTCGACGCGGACCCGAGGGCTCCCGAGGAGGAGATCGAGCGCATCCCGCGAGGCGAGATCAGGGGCGTCCGGCTCCTCGACGAGCACGGCGAGCCGGTCACGACGCCCTCGAGCGAGGTCGAGGAGCTCGACGCCAAGGATCGCCGGTACGCCGTCTGGGTGGACCGCGAGGTCGAGGGCCGCAAGGGAGGGCACGCGTTCGCGTTCTTCGCCTGGAGCATGGCCGCGGAGGCCGAGCGCGATTTCCGCCGGAGCATCGGCGCGTAGCAAAGATCCGCCGGTCTCACGCCACGATTCCCCCGACTTGGTGATGCGGACTCGAGGCGCATTCGCCTAGGCTCGTCGGTCTCCCCACCTCTCCCGCGATCGAGGAGGTGGTGAACCCGTGCGGATCACGGTTCCGCGACTCCGATGGGGACGGCTCCCGACACGCGTGCTCGCGATGGCGATCGCGCTGCTCCTGCCGTTCGCACTCGCCTTCCACTGGGCGAATCTCGGCTGGCGAGACAAGCACTACAACTACCCATCGCGCCCGAACGGCTACACGCAGATCGTGAGTCGCTTCGGCCAGCCCTGCAACGCCAACGCGAGCGCGATCTCGATGATCTGGGTGGCGGCCGACACGGGGGCAACGTACTCGTTCTCCTTCCATCGCAAGCTCGGCGGCTATCCGACGGAGATGGTAGGGAACAAGGGAGGCGCGTCGACGAACCTCGACAACGACGTGTACGGGCACATCCAGAACGCGCACCTTCAGCCGTACGTGAAGCACGGAATCTACGGCTACCTCTGCCGGTACATCCGCAACACGACGCAGTGGAGCACGCATGCGTTCGGGATCGCGATCGACGTCTCCTCCGTCGAGGAGTACGAGGGCAAGTGCACGTCGAGCACGAACCGATTCCACGCCTCGATCTGGCAGGCCCATAACTGGTACTGGGGCCTGGCGTTCTGCGATCCCATGCACTTCCAGTACGCAACCGGCTACTGAGTCGAGAGAAGCGGGAAGAAAGGACGATTCGATGAAGCGGAGGTATGCCCTGGTGCTCGGGGTGGGACTGGGTCTCGTGGGCTCGGTCGTCGGGTTCGCGACCGTCGCGAGGACCGCGCCGCGGGAGGCCGTGCCGGTGATCGGGCCGCAGATGCAGAGGGATCGCGGAGCCGGCGAGGTTCTGCTGGCCGTGGTCGGCGGCGTTTACGAAACGCGACAAGAGGCGGAGGCCGCCAACGCGGCCCTGGACTTCGGGGACGTCCAGGGGTACTACGTCGTTCCCGTCGACCAGTTCGGGGGGTTCGCCGAGCAGGTCGGGGCGTCGGCCGGCAGCTACGCACTCGTGTCCGTATTCCGAACGGATGCGGGCGCGAGCTCCTTCGTCGAGTTCGCGAAGGCCCGACAGCAGCCCGCCTGGCTCGTCTCGCAGCGAGTGCAGAGCTTCGGAGGGGCCTACGCGGGGCTCGGCCAGGAGCCGAACCTGCAAGGCACCGGTCCACTCACGAGCCCGATCGCGGCCTCGCTCCCCGGCGCGGACGCCGGGGAATGATCCGAGGGATGGCGCTGGCGCTCTGCCTCGCGCTCGCGGGGTGCGCCGGCTCGACGCCGGGGTCGTCGACCGAGAACCTGCCGGTCTGCGACGTGCGGTTCGCGGCGCCGAGCGGCTTCGCCCCGATCGAGACGTTCGAGGATCCCTATCCGGACCACGTCGGAGTTCGCCTCGGCTTTCGGGACGAAGACGGCCGTCAGTTCCACGTGCTCGGGGGGATCCTCGGCGAGATCGGCGAGGGGCTGCCGGCTGCCGGCGACCTGCGGCTCACCGAGAGCAGGACGGGGGAGCTCGTCGGCCGGGACGAGGTCTGGGTGCTCGTCTGGGACGAGGGCGACGTGTGCGATCCACGAGCCGTCATCGGAGACGGCTTCACGCGAGCGGAGTTCGAGAACGCCCTGCTGCTGGCGGGGTTGATCTGACATCGGATGCATCGTTCGAGGCGCCTCCCCCTCGGCGCGAAAGGGGGAGGCAATGCGCAGATGGTTGATACCGCTCACGCTGACGATCGGCCTGGTGGCCGCGCCGGCGCAGGCGAAGGTCGTGGGGATCGACGCCTCGCCGAACCCCGCATCGATCGGCGCCCGGGTTCGTCATACGGTCGAGGTCGGGACCGTCGGCCGCCTCGAGGCGTGGGTGAGCGCGAACGGGTTCCAGACGCCGGGGATCGGAACGTTGCCGCCCGGGACCTGGACGATCGAGTGCTGTCCGAGCCAGACGCTCGGGACCTCGGCCTGGCACTACCGGTCATTCGGCGTGGCGATCCCGGGGAAGTATCGCTTCACCGCCGTCGCCCGGACGCGCGGCGTGTTCCTTTCGACGGCCATGGTCGGAGTGTCGAGCGCCTCCGTGTCGATCACGATCGTGTGAGCATCGGGAATCGCTACGAGCGGATGATCGGCCGATCATGAGACCGTTGCTAGCATCGACGCGTGGACGCGATCCGCCGTCATCCCGTGGTGCTCGCCATCGGCGCCGTCGCGTCCGTCTGCCTTGTCGTGGTGGGGATCACCGGGGTCGCGGTCTGGCGCGCCGCCCACACGGACGACGCGAGCCGCGTCGACCGAGCGGACGTGATCCTCGTCCTCGGCGCGGCGCAGTACGACGGCGACCCGTCGCCCGTCTTCGAGGGCCGACTGCGCCAGGCGGCGCTCCTGTACCGGGAGGGACGGGCGGACACCGTCGTGGTGCTCGGCGGCTCCGCGCCGGGCGATCGGACGACCGAGGCCGAGGCGGGCCGCGACTGGCTCATCGCCCACGAGGCCCTCCCTGCAGACGCGGTCGTTGCCTCGCCGGTGGGCTCGACCACGTTCGAGAGCCTCGAGGCCGCGGCGAAGTGGATGCATGCCCGCGACCTCGGCTCGGCGTTCCTGGTCTCGGACCCATGGCACAACCTGCGGGTCAAGCGGATGGCCTCCGACCTCGGGATCGAGGGGTACGCCTCGGCGACCTGGCAGTCCGCCGCGCGCAGCGAGGGGACCCGCCTCGACGGCTACGTCCGCGAGACCTTCGCGTACCTGCTCTACCGCATCACAGGGCGCTGACCCCCGCGTCCACCTACTACGTGACGGTGAGCGTGCCGGTCATCGACGCGTGGAACCGGCAGTGGAAGGCGTAGGTGCCGGGATCGAGGTCGATGTGGACGTCCTCGACGTCGCCGGGGCTGAGCTCGAGGTCGATGTCGGTCCCCTGCACGGTGAAGGTGTGCTGCGTGCTGGCGTTGGCGTTCTCGACGGAGATCTCGCTCCCGGACGCCACCTCGATGGAGGTCGGCGAGAACGCGAAGTTGTCCGCCGTGAGCGCGACGCCACCGTTGCCGTGGTCCCCGCCGCCCGAGTCGTCCATGCCGTTGCCGGAGTCGTCCTTGCCGCCGCCGCCGTTGCCGTAGTCGTAGCGGCCGCCGCCTCCTCCGCCGTTCGAGCCGGTCGACGCGGTGGTGCCGCCGCCCCCGGTCGTGCCGCTACCGCTCGAGCCGGTCCCGGCTCCCGCGTCCGAGCCCCCGTTCGCGCATGCGGCGCCGAGCAGGAGCGCGGCGGCGAGCGCGACCCCAAAGCGAACTCGAAGGCGTGGCTGCGACATCGGCTCCTCCGGAAGGGTGAGTGGTCCAGGGTAGTACGGGCGGTGCGCGGTGTCGGCTTCCCTCGGGTTCCGTCCGTGCCCGGCGCTACCATGCCGGCGTGGTCACGGCCCGCGAACGCACCGAGGAGATCGAGCGCGACACGCTCTCGCCGCACGCGAACCTCGCCTCCACCTCGAAGGGGCGCGAGCGCGACGAGCCGCAGGACCCGCTGCGGACCTGCTACCAGCGCGACCGCGACCGGATCGTGCACGCGAAGGCGTTTCGCCGCCTGAAGCACAAGACGCAGGTCTTCCTCGCGCCCGAGGGCGACCACTACCGCGTCCGCCTGACCCACACGCTCGAGGTGGGTCAGATCGCCCGCACCGCGGCGAGGGCCCTCCGGCTGAACGAGGATCTGGCCGAGGCCATCGCGATGGGCCACGATCTCGGGCACACGCCGTTCGGACACCTCGGCGAGCAGGCGCTAACGCCGTTTCTCGGCCGCCCGTTCCGCCATAACGAGCAGAGCCTTCGGATCGTCGACCACCTCGAGAACGAAGGACGAGGGCTGAACCTCACGTGGGAGGTTCGCGACGGCATCGTCAACCACACGTGGTCGATGCCCCAGCCCTCGACGTCCGAGGCGCAGATCGTGCGGTACGCGGATCGGATCGCGTACATCAACCACGACGTCGACGACGCGATCCGCGCGGGCGTGCTCACCGAGGGCGAGCTGCCGGCGGCGGCGGTCGAGGTCCTCGGCCGGTCCCACTCGGCGAGGATCGACACGCTCGTCACGGATCTCGTCGAGCACAGCGCCGGCGGGCCCGACGTCCGGCTCTCCGAGCCGGTCTTCACCGCGCTCGACGTCCTGCGCGACTTCCTGTTCGAGCGGGTCTACCTGCGCGACGAGGCACGAACCGAGCAGGAGAAGGCGATCGGCGTCGTGCGAACGCTCTTCGCCTACTACCTCGACCATCCCGATCGCGTCCCCGAGGAGTACCATCGCGCACCGGGGGACCTTCCGACCCGGGTGGCCGACTACATCGCCGGCATGACGGATCGGTACGCCCTTCGCACGTACGAGCAGCTCTTCCTTCCCCAGGCCTGGCTGTTGTAGGGGCCGCGGGCCCGAGCAGCGGAGCGGTAGGCCGCGAGGAATGGGAAGGAGCCCGGTGGCGGGTCGGATCCGGCAGGAGGACATCGAGGTCGTTCACGAGCGCACGGACATCGTGAAGCTCGTGTCGGGGTACCTGACGCTCAAGAAGTCCGGCCACGACTCGTACAGCGGCCTGTGTCCCTTCCACGCGGAGAAGACGCCGTCGTTCTCGGTCTCGCCGTCCAAGGGCATGTACTACTGCTTCGGGTGCGGCAAGGGCGGCGACGCGATCCGGTTCCTCTGCGAGGTCGAGCACCTCGAGTTCGCCGAGGCCGTCGAGCGACTCGCGAAGGAGGCCGGCATCACCCTTCGCTACGAGGGCGACTCGCTCGAGCAGCGTCGGGCCGCCGGCAAGCGGCAGTCGCTCAACCGGGCGAACGAGGAGGCAGCGGACCTGTATCACCGCATGCTCGTCGACGGCAAGGAGGGCGAGGAGGCCCGCGCGTACCTCGCCGAACGCGGCATCGACCGCGAGACGGCGGAGGCCTTCGGCGTCGGCTATGCCCCGGGCTACGCCGATTTCCTGCTGCGCCGCCTCGCGCGATCGCTCTCGACCGAGATCCTCGTCGAGGCCGGGCTCGCCATCCGGGACCAGGCGGGCAACGTCCGCGATCGGTTCCGCGGGAGGATCACCTTCCCGGTGCGCGATCTCGCCGGCCGCGCCGTGGGCATCGGCGCGCGGATCCTTCCCGGGGGTCGCGACGAGGGGCCGAAGTACCTGAACTCGCCCGAGACGCCCGTGTATCGCAAGGCGGAGGTTCTCTACAACCTCGACCGCGCGAAGGCGGCCATCGCGCGCAGCGGCGAGATCCACGTCGTCGAGGGCTACACGGACGTCATCGCGATGGCGCAGCGAGGCATCGACACCGCGGTCGCGACGTGCGGCACGGCGCTCGGCGAGGGCCACTTCCGGCTCGCCTCGAGGTTCGCACAGCGGATGGTCCTGGCGTTCGACTCGGACGAGGCCGGAGCGCGCGCGGCCGAGCGCGCCTTCCCGTTCCTGGAGACGTACCCGCTTCGCCCCGTCGTGCTGATCCTGCCCGAGGGCCAGGACCCCGCCGACTTCGTGCGCGCCCACGGCGGCGAGGCGCTCCGGGAGCTGGCGAGGGACGCCGTTCCGCTCGTGGAGTACATGCTCCGCCGTACCGTCGGGCGGATGGATCTCGGCACGATCGAGGGCCAGAGCGCGGCGGTCGCGGCCGGCCTCCCGATGCTCCGTCAGCTCGGCGACCCGGTGCGCCAGTCCGAGTACGCCCACCTGCTGGCCGAGCTCGCCGGCGTGACCGAGGCCTCGGTCGTCCTCGCCCTCGACCGCCAGATGAGCGGCCGTTCGGCCGAGGAAGCGCCGGCCGCCAAGCGGGCCTCGGCCCAGGAACGGGTCGAGCGCGAGATGCTCCGGCTGCTCGCCCGCGACGGCGAGGCGTTCGCCGAGATCGCCCCGCGCCTTGGGCCCGAGCACTTCCAGACGGCGCGCAACCGCGACCTGTTCGCGCTGGTGCTCGAGGCGAAGGGCGACGTCGGCGAGTACGTCGCGCACGCGCGCGACGAGAAGGCGGTGGCGGCGATCTCCGCCCTCGCCCTCGAGCCGCTCGACGGCGAGGCATCGAGCGCGTACGCCGAGGACGTGTGGACCCGGTTGCAGGAGTTCTCGCTGAAGCGCGCGAGCGCGCAGCTCCGACAGCAGCTACAGAAGTTGAACCCGCTGACCGATCCCACCTATGACGAGCAGTTCCAGCGACTGATCGCGATCGACGGCGAGCTCCGCCGACTTCGCGATCGAGGGAGCGTTCCCGCGTAGCGACGGGAAGGCCGGCGGGCGTGGGCGGTGTCGATTCCGACTCGTACACTCTCCGCATCCCCGACCCGCGGCAGGGAGCGAAGGCGTGACGGAAGTAGCCCGCGACCTGGGCTTGGAAGAAGCGAAAGAGGCGATCGCCGCTCGCGGCCGCGAGCGCGGGTTCGTCACCTCCGAGGATCTGCTGGACGCGGTTCCAGTCGATGACTTCACCCCGGAGCAGGTCGAGGAGTTCCTGACGCAGGTCGAGGAGCACCTGCGTGGCGAGGGGATCGAGGTCATCGAGGTCCCCGGCGACGAGGTCGACTCGACCGCCCAGCGCCAGATCGACGTGGACCTGCTGAAGGCGCCCACGAACGACCCGGTCCGGATGTACCTGAAGGAGATCGGGAAGGTCCCGCTCCTCACCGCGGCTCAAGAGGTCGACCTCGCGCGCCGCATCGAGGCCGGCGAGTTCGCCACCGAGCTCAGCGAGCAGATCGAGATGGACGACCGCGTGGACGGCAAGCGCCTGCGCGCGGTGACCGAGGCCGTCGTCGCCATCCGCGACCACCAGGTCGAGAAGTTCGGCAAGGTCGAGGGGATCGGCCGCTACCGGATCTCGAAGTCCTACAAGCCGAAGACCCGGGAGGACCTCGACGACTTCATCCGCCGCGTCGAGCGCGACGGCCAGCTCGCGAAGCGCCGCCTGATCGAGGCCAACCTGCGGCTCGTCGTGTCGATCGCCAAGCGGTACGTCGGGCGCGGCATGCTGTTCCTCGACCTCATCCAGGAGGGCAACCTCGGCCTCATCCGGGCCGTGGAGAAGTTCGCCTACTCCAAGGGGTTCAAGTTCTCGACGTACGCGACCTGGTGGATCCGCCAGGCCATCACGCGCGCGATCGCGGACCAGGCGCGGACCATCCGCATCCCCGTGCACATGGTCGAGACGATCAACAAGCTCGTGCGGATTCAGCGGCAACTCCTGCAGGATCTCGGCCGCGAGCCGACGCCCGAGGAGATCGGCCGCCAGATGGGGATCCCGGCCGAGAAGGTCCGCGAGATCCTGAAGGTCTCCCAGGAGCCGGTGTCGCTCGAGACGCCGATCGGGGAGGAGGAGGACTCGCACCTCGGCGACTTCATCGAGGACTCCGACGCCGTCGTCCCCGTCGACGCCGCGAGCTTCATCCTGCTGCAGGAGCAGCTCGAGGCCGTGCTCCACACACTGTCCGAGCGCGAGAAGAAGGTCATCCAGCTCCGGTTCGGGCTCCTCGACGGGCACCCGCGCACGCTCGAGGAGGTCGGTCGCGAGTTCGGGGTCACGCGCGAGCGGATCCGGCAGATCGAGTCCAAGACCCTGTCGAAGCTCCGACACCCCTCGCGGTCGCAGAAGCTCCGCGACTACCTGGAGTAGGCCCCCTAGTTCATCGACAGGTCGTCGACGTCGGCCACGAGACGGCGGTGGATCGACGCCCGGGCCTTCTGGATCGCCTCGACGCTCTTGGTGCCCGCCTTCTCGGCGAGCCCGGCCAGGCGCTGCGAGGACGGGTGACGGGACATCGCGGCCCGGACCCCGCTCGAGCGCTCCTCCCAATCCTGACCGGCCATCTGGCGGCCGACCACATAGCCGATGGCAGCGCCGACGAGCAGCCCGGTCCGAAACCGCATCGCGGCAAGCCTAGCCCATCGAGGAACGGCCGGCGGGAGGCCGTTGGTAGACTGCGAACCCGTTCCGGGGTAGCTCAATTGGCAGAGCGGCGGACTGTTAATCCGTAGGTTGTGGGTTCGAGTCCCACCCCCGGAGCCATCGCCGTCGCGTCACGAGGGGGAGATATGGCGTCCCAGGTCCTGAACGAACGGTCGTTCGCGCCCGAGGCCGTTCGCGAGGTCACGGGCGGCCGCGAGACCGCCGGCGCCATGACGTACGGCTCCGTGATCGTTCGGGCCCTCTTCCTGTTGGTGCTCACGCTGGCCTTCGCCGCGCTGGGATGGCGGGCTGCGGAGGACCAGCGCCCGACGTCCGGCATGTGGTTCTTCCTCGGCTACATCCTGCTGATCGCGATCTCGATCGCGGCGGCGCGGAACCCGCGGCTGGCCGCCGTCGCCGGCATCCTCTACGCGGCGCTCATGGGCTTCTGGATGGGCTCCATCTCGCGCCTGTACGAGACCTACTACGACGGGATCGTCGGCCAGGCGCTCCTCGCCTCGGTCACGACGTTTCTCGCGGCGCTCCTGCTGTACTCCTCGCGCGCGATCCGGGTCACGGGGAAGTTCGTCAAGATCGTCGTGGTGGCGACGGCCGGGATCGCGCTCCTGTACTTCTTCGGGTGGATCTTCAGCATCTTCGGGTTGGACCTGCTGTTCTGGACGAAGCCGAACGGCCTCGGCATCGCGATCAGCCTGTTGATCTGCCTGCTCGCGGCGGCCAATCTGCTCGTGGACTTCGCGGTGATCGAGGGCGGCGTGAAATCGGGCGCGCCGAGGGTCATGTCGTGGTTCGGCGCCTTCGGCCTGCTCACCACGCTCGTCTGGCTGTACCTGGAGATCCTGCGGTTCCTCGCGCTCGTTCGCGGATCGCAGTAGCCCTGATGGAGACCGCGACCCAGACGCTGCACCGGCTCACGTCGTTCAGCTGGGACTGGTACGAGCCGTCGCGTCGGGACCCCGACCTGATGTGGAGGCCTCCGGTCGACGATCCTCGCGTCGTGCAGGACCTCGAGGTCAACGACCTGGATCGCATCCCCTGGTCCTTCAAGCGGTACCCGGAGTCGCTCCCGCGCGTCTCGCTGCCGCGCGACCTCCCGACGACGCAGGCGACGGCCGTCGTCGTGCTCGCGGGCGTCGCGGACGTCCCGCCCGGCGAGCTCGACCTGGCGCAGCTCTCGCGGCTGCTTCACCTGTGCGCGGGCGTCGTGCGCGTCACGGTCCGCGAGCACGACTCGAAGGGACGGCCGTTCCGGCCCCCGATGCGACAGCTGTGGCGCGCGGCCGGGTCCGCGGGTGCCCGCTTCCCGCTCGAGCTCTATGTCGCCGTTCCCGACGGGGGCACGCTTCCCGGGGGAGTGCACTGGTACCACCCGGAGGACCACGCGCTCGTGAGGATCGGCCCGCCGCCGCTCGGGGACGCGCCGGTGGTCTGCGTGACCGGCGTCCCGTGGCGAACCGGATGGCGGTACCGCGAGCGTGGGTACCGGCACATCTACTGGGACACCGGGACGATGCTCTCGCAGCTGCTCGCGGTGGCCGACTCGGCGGGTCTCACCGCCGGACTGCTCACGCGTTTCCCCGACGCGACGGTCGCCGACCTCGTCGGCGCGGACGGCATGCACGAGTGGCCCGTCGCCGTCGTGGCGCTGGGGGAGGGAGCGCCCGCGCTCGAGGCGACCGGCCCGGCGACTCGCGGCGAGGTCGACGCGGCGCCGCTCGAGTTCCCGCTCGAGACCGTGGCGCAGCGCGCCGGTGAGCTCGAAGACCTCGGGCCGGCCTGGGATCGCGGCGCCCCGGTCGACGTCGCTGGCCACGCGACCGCGACGACCGAGGTCGTCGTGCTCTCGCGCGGATCGAAGCGGCTCATGGACCCCAGCCGAGGACTGTCCGAGACCGTGCTTCGCACGTCGATGGACGTGGCGATGCGTGGGATCGACGTGCCGCATTTCGTCGTCGTGCACGACGTGGAGGGGCTCGCGCCGGGCGTCTACCGCTGGCCGGACCTCTCGTCACCGACCCATCCAGGGGAGCTCCGGCACGAGCTCTACCGGGTCTGCACGGATCAGGGGCTCTGCCGCGATGCGGCGTTCGTCGTGATCGGCGCCACCGAGGTCGGCATCCTCGACGATCGCGAGTACCGCGAGGCCCAGCTCGCGGCCGGCCTGGTCGAAGGGAGGCTTCACCTGGCCGCGTGCGCGCTCGGCGCGAGCGCGTCCGGGATGACCTTCTGCGACAGCGAGATCCCGGCGTTGCTCGGCGAGCCGCTCGACGGGTTGCTGTTCACCTGCGTCGGCGTTCCGGAGTACCCATCGGCGATCGGCGGTCCTCCCGGTTCCCCGACCACCGTTCGTATGGTGACGCCAAGGCTCGACGACGAATGAGCTCCAGGAGCCGAGGCGAAACGCTCGACGAAGGGGGACGCGTGGACAAGGTCCGGTGGGGCGTGCTGTCGACGGCGAACATCGGGGTCGCCAAAGTGATCCCCGGCATGCGGACGGCCGAGCGGTGCGACCTCGTCGCGATCGCGTCCCGCGACCTCGCGACGGCCGAGGCCGCGGCGCGAGACCTCGGCATCCCGAAGGCGCACGGAACGTACGAGGCACTGCTCGCCGACCCCGACGTCGACGCCGTGTACATCCCGCTGCCGAACCATCTCCACGCCGAGTGGACATTGCGGGCCGCGGAGGCGGGCAAGCACGTCCTGTGCGAGAAGCCCCTGGCGATGAGCTCGATGCAGGCGCAGGAGATGGTCGACGGGTGTCGTCGTGCCGGCGCGCTCCTCATGGAGGCGTTCATGTATCGGCTGCACCCGCAGTGGGTTCGGGTGCGCGAGATCGTCGAGTCGGGCCGGCTCGGCGAGCTCACCGCGATGCAGGCGTTCTTCTCGTACCGCAACGTGGACCCGGACAACATCCGGAACATCGCCGCGTTCGGCGGAGGCGCGCTGATGGACGTCGGCTGCTATCCGATCAACGTCGCGCGGATGTTGTTCGGGGAGGAGCCCTCGCACGTCGAGGCCCTCGTCCGTCGCGACGCGACGTTCGGGACCGACGTCGTCACGTCGGCGCTGCTTCAGTTCGGCGACCGGCAGGCCGCGTTCACCTGCTCGACCTGGATCGAGCCCGACCAGCGGGTCCATCTGGTCGGAACCGAGGGCCGCCTCGTCGTCGAGATCCCGTTCAACATCCCCCCCGACCGCGCCACGAGGCTCTTCGTGACGGCAGGAGGAGACCCGCCCGTGAACCCGGCCACCGAGGTGATCGAGATCCCGCCGGCCGACCAGTACGGCGTGCAGGTCGACGGGTTCTCGCGGGCCGTGCTCGAGGGCGGCGAGGTGCCGATCCCGCCCGAGGACGCGGTGGCGAACATGCGCGTCGTCGAGGCGGTGCTGGAGGCCGCGGGAACGTAAGGGTCGGCGGTCAGCCCGGGTCGCGCAGTCGAGCGCGCGTGGCCTCGAGCGCCGCCTCCGCCCCCGCTCGAACCAGGTCGGCGTCGACGGCGGGGCAGATGAACCGGAAGCCGCGTTCGACCATTCTCGCGGCCCGGTCGGGAGAAGGGGCGTGAATGCCCGGAACGATCCCGTGCCGCCGGGCGGCGGCGACGATCGCGTCGAGCGCCTCGAGCAGCGCAGGATCCTCGAGGTCGGCGAGGGTGGGCAGCCCGAGGCCGAGACTGAGATCCGTGGGCCCCACGTAGACGCCGTCGAGCCCGGGGACCGAGGCGATCTCTTCGACGTTGCGGAGCCCCTGCGCCGTCTCGATCATCGCGAAGACGGCGACCGATGCGTTGGCTCGTCGGACGTGCTCGGCCCCCGAGCCGAGCGCGCCGCGAACGGGGCCGAAGCTGCGAACGCCCTCCGGCGGATACCGGCACCAGGCGGCGAGCCGCTCGGCGTCGGCCCGGGAATCGATCATCGGGCAGATGACGCCGCGGGCGCCGAGGTCGAGCACGCGCATGATCTCCGCCGGGTCGTTCCATCGCGTTCGCGCCAGGGGCACGGCGCCGGAGGATTCCACCGCGGCGAAGATCTCGCCGCCTTCCTCGAGGGTCGCCGAACCGTGCTGCAGGTCGACCGTGACGGCGTCGAACCCCGCGCTCGCGACGGCCTCGGCCCCCGCGCGGCCCTCGAGAGTGAGCCACGCGTTGAACGCGGGCTCGTCGTGACCCCACAGCTCTCGCAACCGGTCGTTCGGCACCGCGGCATCGTAGCCGCCTACGTCCGAGGCGATCTCAGGCGTCGCGGCGACGAGGCTGCTTCAGGATCCTCTCGGTCTCCTGCCCGAAGCGACCGCTGTCGCGTTGCCACTCCAGCATGCGCCGGTACCGCGAAGGGCTGACGCCCGTGTGCCGGCGGAACGTCGTGATGAAGTGGGAGAGCGAGTTGAACCCGGTCCGGTGGCAGATCTGCGTGACGCTCAGCGAGGAGTCCCGAAGCAGGCTCGAGGCGTCGGCGATCCGCAGGGTGATCAGGTAGCGATAGGGCGGGACGCCGTAGCAGGCCTTGAAGATCCGGGTGAGGTAGTAGGGCGAGAGTGCCGCCGCCCGGGCCACCTCGTTCATGTCGAGGTCCCGGCTTCGGTTGGCTTCGAGGAACGCCCGCACCATCTCGGCCCGCTCGCGGACGTGCCGGCTCTGCACCCCCGTCGAGAACTCGCGAAAGCCCAAGGCGAAAGCGCCCCCCTTCTCCACAGACAGACTACGGTCGGACGGGGCATCCGGGGCTTGCGGTTCCTTGCCTTCCTTGTCTCGGTGCCTCGGTCGAGCCGGCCACGGGGCGGCGTACACTGGCTGATCGACGCTCGTCAGAAGGGGTTTTCGTGCCCGACGACGAATCCGAGGTCGAATGGCCGGCGGAGGGCCTGCCCGAGGTGGAGGAGGCCCCCGAGACGCCGCACGACGACATCATGAAGCGGCTGATGAACTATCAGCGCTCCCTGCGCGAGGGCGCCTCCCCCGAGGAGGCGGCCGAGGTCATGCGACGCGGGGTCGAAGCCGACCCGGGGCTCCTGGAGGCCTCCGTGGCAGCGGAGAGCCTGGCCGAGCTGCTGTCGACCGAGGCCCCGGCGACCGAGCCCGAAGCCGAGACCGTCGAGCAGGAGGCCCAGGTCGAGTTCTCCGAGCCGGAGGCTGCTGTCGTCGAGTGGGCCGAGCCGGCGATGGCGGACGAACCCGCCCGCGACACCGCCGAGCCCGAGGACCTCGAGACCGAAGCCGTGGAGCGCGAGGTCGTCGAGCCGGAGGTCGTTGAGACGGTCTCGGAGTCAGAGCCGGAGCTCGTCGGGCAAGAGGTGGAGGCGCACGACGCAGGCGTCGAGGCTGCGGAGCCGTCGATAGGCCAGCTCGAGATCTCCTCCACGGCGGAGCCGGAGTTCGAGCCGACGCCCGGGTCGGGCGAACAGGTGGCGGATGAGTACGCCTGGGGCGAGATGGTCGACGATCCCGGGGCCGAGTCCGCGATCGTCTCCGAGCCGGCGCTCGAATCGATCGCCGGCGATAAGGGCGAGATCGAGCCTGCGATGCCGGCCCCCATGCCCGGCTCGAGGGCTGAGCTCGAGGAGGGCATCGAGGGGCTCGAAGACACGCTGAACGGCTTGGCGGAGCGGATCGCGGAGCTGCGCAGGAGCTTCCAGAAGATGGCCGTCGCCGCCGACGACCGTCTGGCCAGCCTCGCCGAGGAGGTCGAGCGCGCGCGAGGGGAGCGCGAGCAGGAGTGATCCCCATCGGTCGAAGGTCGATCGTCGCCCCTTCGACACGCGAGGGGCGGTAGCTCAGTCGGTCAGAGCAGCGGACTCATAATCCGTCGGTCGCAGGTTCAAGTCCTGCCCGCCCCACCACCGTTTCCGCAGGTAAAACGCTACGTGGCGATCGTGACGACGTCGCCCTGATCGCCGGGAGTCCGCACAGAATCCGCCGGAGTCCGCGTCCTGAGTCCGTCGAGGGCGCTCGAGAGGGCGTCGAGCTCGTCCGGGAACAGGTGTCCGTAGCGGTCGAGCGTCATCGTCGCAGTGAGGTGTCCGAGCTGCCGTTGCACGAGTTTCACGCCCGCGCCCGAGGCGATCTGGAGTGACGCCGCGGTGTGTCTGAGGTCGTGAACGCGGAGCTTCGGCGGCACGAGGCCGGCGTCCTCTGCGGCCGGGGTGAAGACCCGCCGGTGCCATGCCGTCACTCGCAGCGGCCCCCCGACGCGATCGGGGAACACGAGCCCGTCCCGGGGGACCGTCACCAGGTACTCGCCGAGGATATGGGTTAGGAACGCGGGGAGCGCGATCGTGCGGGCCGCGTGCGTCTTTGTCGTGCCGATGATGGTCCGGCCGCGGACCTCGGCCACCGCCTCGCTGATTCGCGCTCGACGACGCAGCGTGTCGATGACCTCGACGCGGAGTGCAGCGGCCTCACCGAAGCGGACGCCCGTCCATCCGAGGAACAGCGTCAGCACCCGGTCGCGCTCGCTCGGCATCGCGTCGGCCAGAGCCTCGAGTTCGTCGGCTCGCAGGGACCGTTGCTCGGTGACGGGCAGTTGGGGGAGTGACACACCGACGGCCGGGTTACTCGGGATCCGGCGATCGCGTACGGCGAGTTCGAGCACCGATCGGAGGACACCGACGACCTTGCGTGCAGTCGAGGCGCTCGTCCGGCCGGCGACCTCCGCTGTCCATGCCGCCACCGCCGTGCTCGACACGGCGCACCTCCGTCCCTGCCCACCGGAGGAGTACCCAGGCGTCGAGGATCGAGCGGTAGCTGAGCCTCGTCGAGGGCTTGAGTGAGGCGGTCGTGCCGTACCACGTCTCCGCGAGATCCCCGATCGTCACTCGTCCTGACCGCGGGTCGCGCCAGTCGCCGCGGACCAGGTCGGCCGTCTGTTCGTCGAGCCACCGCTGGGCCTCGACGCGGGTGCGGAAGTTCCGCGCTCGCTCGTGGCGCTCGGCGTCTCGGTAGCGCGCTTGCCAAAGTCCCGTCTCGAGCTTGCGGATGTGCGCCATCTAGTCCTCCTCCAGCTTGGTCGTCCGCCTGATGCCTCCGCTCTCGAACACGACGGTCTGAGCGTCGGGGAACGAGACGAGACCAGCGGCCTCGAGGTCGCGCAAGATCCTCGACCGCCTGGTCCGCTGCGATGGCGGGATTGTGAAGTAGTAGTCCCTCGGATCGAAGATGGGCGACGGAGCGGCGTCTCCGAGGACCCAGGCGAGCGCCTCCCCAGGTTCCATCTCGAGTTCCTCGTTGGCGAGTTGGACTACGAGTCGCCCAGCGCCGGGGATCGGGGATGGTGGGCTCCGGCTCGCGGCCACGGCTTTGACCGAGCGACGAGAGGTCCCTTCTCTCTCTCAGACGCCCTCAGTACCCGGCATCCGTGCGCCACAGCCTCCAGGTCTGTTCCCCTGTCTGACAGCGTTGAGCCCCAAGGTCCTCGTTAAGCCATGGCCAGATCATCGACGCGGTGCCCGAGCCGAGGTGTGCATCAAGATCACCGTGGACGTGCAGCGCTATCCCAAGTGGTAATGCGCTCGGCACGATGTCCAGGTCCAGTCGCCCGGGAGGCATCACCTGGGTGGTATCGAAGAAAGAATGCGCGAAGATTTCCCCCCAGATCTCGGTTCCGTCCTCGCATGCAAGCGGGGATCCCACCGTCATGTAGAGCAGGGCGATGCCCGTGTCGGTCCGGCTCGTCCGCAACGCCATGTCAGTGTCCTGCGTGGTGCCGCCGCGGTAGTGGCGGATCGGTCCTGTTTCCGTTTGAGCGAGCGCGGGCGAGTCCTGGGAGCCAGCCACCCCGAAGCCCATCGCGAGCGTCCGTCCCTCTGCGGTTTCGACCGTCATCGCCGGCTTGAGCGAGAAGGACGTGTCGAAGCGCTCGACCGACCATGTGCCGCCGAATGTGCACACCTGTGCCGCCTGCTCGTCCGCGGTGAGCCCCGGCATCAGGACGGTGAGCGTGCCGGACCCCCGGAGGGTGCCGAGGCGCCCGGACATCATGTACGCGAAGCCGCCCGCGTTCGCCGAGAACTCGAAGGGCTCGTCCGTGGGAACGGGTCCCGCGAGATCGCTTGGGAACCACCCGAAGCCGCCACCGGCCATGTCGCCCTGGGTCCCGTCCTCACAGCTGTACGGCCCATCGATCACCAGCACGCCCAGGTAGGGCACGCCGTCCCTGACGACGACGCTGATGCTCAATCGACCGCCTTCCGACGTGGTCCCTTCGTACCACCGAACGCGTGGTGCGGCACGCGCCGACGCGGCCGTCGCGGGCATGAGGCCCGCTGACACGACCAGGGCGACGAAAGCCATGGAAGAAATCGTCCTTCGCATCTTCCCTCCCTGGCTGGGTCTCAGAAGCGGATCGATCCCCAGACATGGCCATGTTTCACTCGGAACACCCACCCACGATGGCGTTCGATCCCCGCCTCGTCTGTGCCGTTCGGCACATGCCTGAATGACAGCCGGCTCGCCGTGCGGTGCGGGCTCCCTCCCGGTGTGGCGGCGGATGGCCCCGAAATCAACGGGCAGAAGGCCCTCTCTGGACTCAGGCGATCTGGGACATTCTGCGATTCCAGAGGGGGGGTCTTCATGCGGAGGTTCCTCATTGCCTGTGTGGCCGCAGTAGTCGTCATCGCCGGTATGGCGGTGCCGGCCGCGGCGCGGCCTTGGTCCCCGCGGATCGAGGTCTCGGTGTTCTGTACGCGAAGCACGGGCACCTATGACGTTGTCTGGACGGTCGTGAACACTCATCCCACGCGCCGGATGAGCATCCTTTCGACCACCCGTGACCTCGTCGAGACACTGGCGGGCACGACCAGGGGCACTCTCACACAGCAGGTCCGGGTGCGTTGGCGGTGGCGCTCCGGCGGCGAGGTCCACCGCAAGGAAGGGTCTGCTACAGCTACCTTCGAACTCGACGGCACCTGCACGATTCCTGTCATCGGAGTCTCCGTGACGTCGTCTGCCATCCACTCTGCCGTCGCCGTCTACTGGGGAACGATCGATGAGGACAACAGCTCAACAGACATCCTCACGCCGTTCAATGCCTTGGTTGATGTCGATCCCGACTTCGATATCGTGAGCATGACGGCGTTCGAAGACTCGGGAAACAACAGTGTGACCCTGACGTGCTCACTCACCGTCGACGGGGCAGTCGAAGAGCGATCGACCGCGTCGGGAGGCTTCTCGAGCTGTGACGTCTCGCATGTCTTCGAACTAAGCGAGCCGATACCGGTCGAGCCCTGAGCTATCTCTGAGGGGAGTTTGCTCCAACGAGTTAAGGAATGCTGACAACCTGGTAAGCCCGGCTCAGACCGCTGGCTCGCCGTGAGGCGCGGGCTCGCGGTGCGCCGAGTGACCCGGGGTGACGCCGAGGCTGGCGACGCAATGCACCGTCCGGCCGCACGCCCTCGACTAACCTCCGTCGCCGTGGAGCCGGACCTCAAGGAGGAGCGCGGCACCTGGCTGACGGGCCGGCTCGAGGAACTCCGGACCTCGGTCGACATCCCGAAGAGGGTCTGGGATCCGTTGACGGCGCCGCGCTGACGGGGCGAGATGCGACTCCCCGACCCGGGGGACCGAGCTGCTGGCATTCGAGCCGTATCGATGCATGCACCAATGCCTGCACCCGATGCATGCAATGCCTCGGACCCTTTGGCGCCGCAATCCACCGCCGCAGTAGCCCGCTCGGCCGATTGACCGAGCGGGCCGTCCGATGGTGCTGTCGAAGGGTCCCCGACTCAAGGAGGGTGCCATGCCAGGTCAGCTGTTGCGACCGGGCCGGCTCGTCAAGTCGGCGAACGTCGGATGGCTTGCCATGCTGGCCGTCGTGCTCGTCAGCGTGTGGGGTGTTCCGGCCGTGGGCGGTCCCCAGCCCGCCCCGGCCGCCGCACCGAGCATCACGAAGACGTTCTTCGGGACGGTTGATGCAGAGAACCCGGCTCACCCGGAGAACGGTCAGCCCGTCGACCTGTACACGTTGGACAACGGCCGGGGGATGTCGATCACGGTCATGACGTACGGGGGGATCATCCAGGCGATCAACGTCCCCGACGGCAAGGGCCGGACGGCCAACGTCGCTCTCGGGTTCAACAACCTCGACGACTACGTCGAGCGGACCCCGTATCTCGGCTGCATCACGGGTCGCTATGCGAACCGGATCGCCCTGGGGCGGTTCACGCTTGATGGTGTCGAGTACCAGCTCGCCACCAACAACGGCGTGAACCACCTGCACGGAGGCAACTTCGGGTTCGACAAGCGGATCTGGGAGGCGACCGAGATCCGCGACGGAACGACCGTCGGCCTTCGACTCACTTACACCAGCCCCGACGGTGAGGAGAACTACCCGGGCACGCTCGAGGTGGAGGTCGTGTACCTCCTGACGAGGGACAACTCAATCGTCATGGAGTACCACGCCACGACGGACGCACCGACGATCGTCAACCTGACCAACCACACGCTCTTCAACCTCGCCGGTGAGGGGAACGGCGACATCTATGACCACGAGCTCATGATCAATGCCGACTCGTACACGCCGGTGGACCCGACCCTGATCCCGACCGGGGCCATCGATCCGGTTCTGGGCACGCCGATGGACTTCCGCAAGCCGATCGCGATCGGCGCCCGCATCCATGACGGGACGTTCGAGCAGCTCGTCCTCGGCCGTGGCTACGACCACAACTGGGTGCTGAGCCGCACCGGACCGGGGCTCGAGCTGGCCGCGATGGCGCGCGACCCGTCCAGCGGACGCGTCCTGCGCGTCTTCACCACGGAGCCGGGCATCCAGTTCTACGCCGGCAACTTCCTCGACGGAACGCTCATCGGGACGAGCGGGCAGATGTACCGGCAGAGCTACGGCTTCGCGCTGGAGACCCAGCACTACCCGGACTCACCGAACCACCCGAACTTCCCCTCGACGGTCCTGCGACCGGGCGAGGAGTACGAAACGACCACCGTCTTCGCGTTCGGCAGCCATAAGTAGGAGACGGCGCGGGGGGAAGTGTGGCGCGGCCGGACGGCGATCCTCGAGTCCGCCGTCCGGCCGACGCCGAGATGCTGCAGTCGCTCATGATGGTCGGCTCGCGGGAGCGGCTCGAGTTCCTCGGCTAGGGATCGAACTCGCGCCGCCACGGGCTCCGGGCTCCCCACCAACCATCCAACCTGTCCGCGGAGAATCCGCGAGAGACCGCGAATCAGCGCGAATCAGCACGAATCACAGAGCACCCATTGGCGCAGGTAGACGACAGGATTCGACCGTTCCTGCAGGTCGCGGGATCATGCCGTAGCGGACTCATAATCCGTCGGTCGCAGGTTCAAGTCCTGCCCGCCCCACCGATCTACCTGCGGCTTCGCGGTCGCAGGCTTCGGAGGCGCTCGCGCCTGCTGCCACTCTTGCTGCCAATGGAGGGAGGCATCGCGATGGGAACCGCCACCGCTACCTTAGGATCAGTGGTCGGCCTGCGGGCCAGCATCTCTCTTCAGAGCGCGACCGACCGAGTGTGATCTACCTCTCTGCTCCGCCACTCCCACACTGCGATCCTCCGGTCCAAGGCGGCATCCGCGTCCGGCTAGTCTTGAGTTGGGCGTGTACTTGCTGCATCTAAGGGAGCACACTCTTCGTGGAAGGCAGGAGCGCACCTCGCCTGGAAGGGGGTGGGGAATGCGGAAGATGATCCCGCTGGTTTTCGTCATGCTCCTCGCCTTGGCAACCTCGGTGTGGGCGGCACCTGGCATCGTGCTCGTGAAGGACATCGCACCCGGACACGCCGGCTCCGGCACCCAATCCCTAATCGACGCTGGCGGCACGCTGTACTTCACAGCCAAAGACGGCACGCACGGGTGGGAGCTGTGGAAGAGCGACGGGACCGAGGCCGGGACCCTCATGGTGAAGGACATCAAGCCTGGGGCCAACGATTCATTCATCTCCTTCCTCACCGACGTCGGTGGCACCGTGTACTTCGCAGCCGACGACGGCATGCACGGGGACGAGCTGTGGAGGAGCGACGGCACCGAGGCTGGCACCGCTATGGTGAGGGATATCTGGCCGGGGCCGGACAGTTCCAGCTCCGCATCCCTCACCGACGTCGGTGGCACCGTGTACTTCACGGCCGACGACGGCATGCACGGGGACGAGCTGTGGAGGAGCGACGGCACCGAGGCTGGCACCGCTATGGTGAGGGATATCTGGCCGGGGCCGGACAGTTCCAGCTCCGCATCCCTCACCGACGTCGAGGGCACGCTGTACTTCGCAGCCGACGACGGCATGCACGGGGAGGAGTTGTGGCGCTCCGATGGGAACGAGACGGGAACGGTCCTGGTAAGGGACGTCTGGCCGGGGAGGAAAGCGTCCTACGCCAATTTCCTCACCGACGTCGGAGGCACGCTGTACTTCGGCGCCTCCACCCGCAGGCATGGGCACGAGCTGTGGCGCTCGGACGGGACCGAGGCCGGGACGGTCCTCGTGAGGGACATTCGGCCCGGAAAGGATCCGTCGAGTCTCGGCTGGCTCACCGACATTGCCGACACGCTGTACTTCGGCGCCTCCACGCGCAGGCACGGATACGAGCTGTGGCGCTCGGACGGGACCGAGGACTGGACCACAATGGTGAGGGACATCTGGCCCGGGGAACGCGGTTCCTCCGCGACTTTCCTCACCAACGTCGGCGGCACCCTGTACTTCAGCGCCTCCGACGGCTCGCACGGATATGAGCTGTGGCGCTCGGACGGGACCGAGGACGGGACGGTCCTCGTCAAGGACATCCTGCCCGGCCAGGGCACTTCCTTACCCTGGTGGCTAGCCGACGTCGGCGGCACCGCGTACTTCAACGCCTCCGACGGCTCGCACGGATACGAGCTGTGGCGCTCGGACGGGACCGAGGACGGGACCGTCATGGTTCAGGACCTGAATCCCGGGGAGAACGCTTCGGGGCCGCAATGGATCACGAATCTCGGCGGGACGGTCCTCTTCAATGCACGGACCACCGCGACCGGCCGCGAGCTGTGGAGGCTGACGCTTGGGTAGCACCGTCGGGCGGGTCAGAACTATGTGCATGGCCTAGACCGGCAACGCTTGTGGGGCTCAGAATCACTCCTTCTCGGGAGACGGCTAGCCTTCCCAAGGCACTTCGCCTGGAGGGGTTGGGGAGGATGCGATGGGCGATCCCGCTAGTCTTCGTGGCACTCGCCGTCGGAAGGTGCGGCATCGGGTGTTCGGAGTATGCGCGGTTGCCTTGCTCGCCGTCCTTTCCTGCCCCACGGTTGCCGAGGCAGCGAGCCATGACAGGAGCCAGATCGCGGCGGGCGAATCGACATGGCACTCGGACCCCAACGATGCATCTAGTCGAGACCTAGAGCTTGTTCGACTGCTCTTCCGAGCGACCTGGCGCACTTTCACGCTCAACATGCAGACTTACGAGCGCTTCAGTCTCAGGCGCGGCGGTGATTTCGCAGCGCGATTCGACACAAGGCGTGGTCCTGGCTACGACTACAAACTCATCCTCTCCTGGGACGGCGGTAGCAGCGCTTTCTTCTGCGAACTAACCATGCGCGGCGGTAACACCCCGAATGAACTCCGGTACAGAGTCCGCGGTAGGGACGGGACCGCATGGTGTCGCATCCCCGCTCAAACGATGAGACGCGACAAGCCGATCAGGTGGAGAGTCTCATCGGAGAAGACCGCACCCTACGTGGACCTGCTCGACCGGGTGCTCGAGGACGGCAAGGTGACCGAGCAGGAGGCGCAGCTCCTCGGGACGACCGCCGAGCGATGGGGCCTGTCGATGGCTGACATCGTGACCGCGCACCATGCCTACCTCGAGTCGCTCGTTGCGGCGGCTGTCCGGGACGGGAAGCTCACGAGCGCCGAGCGACACGAACTGGAGACAGCGACTCGCTTGCTCGCGATCGACCCGGCCATCATGCATGCGCTTCTGGCTCGAGGGATGGAGGATCCGGCTAGGGCGCTTCCAGGCACCTGGCCGCGAGCCCGAGCAGTCCATCCCGCCGCCGTTCAACGCGAAAGAGCGGCGTTCCAAGGAGTCCCGGCGTCTCACCTGTCACTAGGCGCACCGGGAGCCCGCGCCGCACGGCGAACCGGCTGTGTAGGCGCATGTCGCCTACTCGTCCTTCCGTTCGTGTCGGATCCTGTTCTCGCGAACGGAGGACAGGGGGGCTGGCGTGAGCTCGCTCTGGAGCATCAATGCAAGACGGCTCCAACCTCCGTCGTCTCGTTACGGGATCCCGCTGGGGCGATTGGCGATCGCTCAGCCCCACGCGCTGACACGCTCGGACGATGGCTCCCGCGAGGCGTAGATCCTCAGGCCGTGGCTCCGAGGCCGAGCGGTCCCGTCGAGCCGACGGGCGTTCGAGTCGGGAGTGGGACGCGCGGTCAGTCCGCCCCGTTGTCCGCCGTGTGCTTCCCCAAGAGGTCGGTCTCACCGGGTTGGCGGTTGGCGATCGCCGACTCCACCTCCGGTTGTTCCAGCAGGCGCCTGATGATCTCCGGCTTGGCGGCCACGACGAACGAGCCCATGTTACGGAAGACGTTCTGGTCGTCGACCTTCGAGCCGGTCTCCGTCTGCACCCTGTCGATCAACCTCTCCGCCACGCCCTGGACTTGGTCGGGCGGGAGCACGGCCTTGTCGGGACGGCGAAGGATGAACACCGCCTCGACCGGCCGGTCGGCGCCCGCCTCCTGGAGTTGGCGGCGGAGCTCGTCGTCGGCTTTGGATTGGGGATCCGGAGAGCTCATGAGCGAGTTCCCATCTCGGCGACCCCGCTCATGCTACCCGGGCTCCTCAGTCCTGAACGCCCGCACCCTCCGTCAGGATCTTGAGCGCCGCGGGGCCGTGCGGCAGTCCTCGACCGGCGCGCTCCGTCAGCCATCCGGGCTCGAGCGCGCAGGATTCGAGGAGCGCATGCTCCACGTCGTCAACCGTCGCATCCGGCTTCGCCTGAAGCAGGAGCGCCGTCAGACCGGCGATGTGCGGGGTGGCCATCGAGGTGCCGTCCATCAGCTGGAGCCCGCCCCCGGGCTTCGCGGACACGACGTCCACGCCGGGCGCGACCAGGTCGGGAACGACCGGATCCTGCTCGCGAGCGAACTCCTGGCTGGAGGAGAACGACGCGATGGCGTGATTCGGATCCATGGCGCCGATCGAGAGCGCCGCAGAGTAATTCCCCGGCGACCGGCTCGTCCCCGGGCCTTCGTTCCCCACCGCGAACACCGGCAGGACGCCGTTCGCGCGAAGGATCTGCGTGAGCGGCTCGAAGTCGTCCATGAACCCTCGAAGCCCGAGCGACATGCTGAGCACCCGCGCTCCCTGGCCGACGACCCAGTCCATTCCTCCCAGGATCCGGGCGATCACCTGACCGCCCTCGATCACGATCGCGCTCGCCAGCGTCGCGCCGGGCGCCACGCCGAACGACTTGCCGTCGGTGGATCGTCCGGCGATCGTGCCGGCGGTGTGGGTCCCGTGCTCTGCGGTGTCGTGGGGCGCTGGGTCGGGCACGAGCTGGCGCCCGAAGAAGTCGAACTCGGCGAAGTGCCCGATCGCGTCCGCGAGGCCCGGGTGGGTGCCGTCGGCCCCCGTGTCGAGGTGCCCGACCACGATGCCTTCGCCGGTCAGACCCTGCGACCAAAGCTCGGGAACCTCGAGGGCATCGATGCCCCAGGTGACGAGCTGTTCGAGGCTCGCGGACGCGACCTTCGTCGGCCGGATGAGGCTGAGCTGCGGCGCCCCGATCACCCGACCGACCTGGGGATCGGCGATCAGGCCGTCGAGCCCGTCCCGAGTGACCGTCCCGAACGCGACCCCGAGGTTCGGGTAGTACCGCACGAGGGAAGGCGGCTCGATCTCGGGGACCTCGACGTTGGCGACGGCCGGCCGTTGCTCGAGCGCCGCGGCCGCGCGGAGGGACTCCGCGGCCGCAGACGCGGCGTTCGGATGGGCCCTCCGGCGTCCGCCGACCGCCACCCAGGCCCTGGCTTCACGCTCGAGCGCCGAGTCCTGGCTTCTCTCCGAGCGGGTGAAGTGCCGCTCGATGTCACGTGCGCTCGTGGCGGCCGCGGCGGTCGCCGCCGGCTGCTGCAAGACCACGATCACGGAGGCGACGCCGGTCGCCTGGAGGTCCTCATCGATGATAGTCGACACGGTTTCCCCTTTCCGTTTCCGATCCGCGTGGCTTCGTTCGCCTAATACAGGTCCGACAACCCCTCCTTGATCCGATCGGGCACGTTCATCTCCGCGGCGACGTGCGCGAAGAACGGGCCGTCGTCGGACACCGAGATGGGATCGAGCCCGATCGGCTCGAGCAGCTCGGACAGTGGCTGGGCCGCGAGCGCGAGATCGACGGTGAGCTCAGCCGTCGGCAACCCGTCAGGCCCCGGCAGGTGGGGTCGCTGATCCATGCCGGCCGGCTCGTCGTGATCGAGCAGCAGCATCCACCGAGTCTCGGCTCCCGTGGCGAGCTGCGCCGCCAGACCTGCGGACGGGCTCTCCAGCTCCTTGGCCAGGGTCGGCAGCCTCTCCATGGCCTCCTGGAGCCGGTCGGTAGCCTCCGCGAGCGTCAGCGCCTCGATGACGGGATTGGCCTGCGGGTCCGCGAGATTGAGGATCCGTTCGGAGGCCCCGATCGTGGCGCGCTCGGTCGCGGGCCCCAGGTCGAACTCGCCCATGAGGTCCACCGCTCCGCACCGGGGAACGCCATCGATCGCGACCATCCGGATCGACGTCTCACGGGCGCCGAGCAATCGCTCGTATGGGTCTCCCGAGCGACCGGTCAGGATCAGGAGGTCGGCGCGCTTGCCCGTCTCGATCGTCCCGAGCTTGGCGTCCCATCGAAGGATCCGCGCCGCGTCTCTGGTCGCCGTGGCTACGAGGTCCCGGTCCCGCGGGAACACCGCTCGGTCGGCATCGAACAGCCTCGCGACCTTCAGCTCGCCCAGGAGGTTCTTACTGCCGCTCGGCGACCAGTCGGATCCCATCCCGATCGTGAGCCCCGCGGCCTTGGCCTGATCGATCTTCGCCGTTTCTCCGTACAGGAGCAGGTTGCTGAACGGCGACCAGACCATCGAGGCCCCCCGCTCCGCCATGACGTCGAAGTCCGCTCGCTCGAGGGCCACGCAGTGGATACCGGCGAGGGCGGGCGTGATGGCCCAATCGTCGCCGGCGACGTGGAGGGACTCGAAATGCCCGCGGGCGGCCGGGTCGGTTCCCTCGGCCAGATGCAGGAGGAGACAGGTACTGCTTTCGAGCCGGTGCAGGAACGACGTCACGTCCGTCGCCTCGACGTCCCCGATCCTCGTGAGCGCGGGCGGCATCCCGTCGATCCTGCTGGTTTCGACGTTGCGGACGACGCCCTGGAAGAAGGTCTGCGCCCCCTGGTTGCTGAAGAGCGCGATGCCCTGCGAGGTGGTGACGCCGCCCAGCAGACACTTGGCCTCGACGTAGCGCACCACCGCCTCGACTAGGCCTGGGGTGCGCCCCAGCACGGTCATGGGTCCGCTGATGTTCCTCCGGTACGTCTCCTGCATCGCGCCGCCCGACCACCGATCCCGGTTCTCGAATTGCTGTGGCACGTTCCACAGCGGCAGGACGTCGTAGGTCAGGTGGTTGTGGAGCTCGATCAGGCCCGGAAAGATCGTTCCACCCGTGTTGACGACGGGTGCCTGTTCGAAGCCTTGTGGCGCGGGGGCATCGGTCGGAACGACCGCGCCGACCTCGCCGCTCTGAATGTAGACGATGCCTCGTTCGAGCTCGGTGAACGCCGAATCCATGGTCACGACGTGCCCTTCCAGCCCGTAGGTCTCGGCCAGCGGATCGACGGGAGCGGGATGGTTCGGCACGTCAATCGTCCGACGTCGTTGGGGAGCGCCAGACGATGGTGTGGAGGATGTCCTCGGAGGGTCGCACGACCGACGTCTTGCCCGGCGGGTGGCCGGATCGGCGCCACGCGTCGTCGCCGAGGAACGCCGGCGCGCCGAAGGGTAGGTCACGCCGCGGGACCGGCGCGTAGTCGCTCTCGTCGAAGGTCGAGCCGTAGTTGGGCCCCGAGTTGTCCCCATCGGCGTCGGGAGTGACGATGTCGCGAAGCTGTTTCATCGCGTCACGCCAACCGGGCAGCAGCTCGTCCTCATTCGGGAAGCTCGGGTGGTGGACGTCGAAGACCGGGATGTCGTCCTTGCCGTCCCAAAGGTCAACGGCGATCTGGGCGTTCGAGCCGAAGGCGACGACGGCTTGCAGCGTGGTGGTGATGTGCGTGGACTTGTCGAACAGCTCGTTTCGCCACTCCGTCTGCTTCTGCTCGTGCAAGATCCCCGATGCCGCGCCGAAGTGGCTCGGGAACATGCCGTAGACGAACGCGTTCAAGCACAGATAGGAGCCGGTGAGCCCGAGCTTCCCGAGGAACCCCTGGACCCGCTGGCCGGCGTCGCCGATCAGGGTCCGGCCCGCGATGCGTTCCGTCGCCCCCGGATCCGATGCAACGCAGAGCACTCGAGCGCTCCCGTCCAGTCTTCCCCGATAGAAGATCGGTCCCCAGTCGAACCAGAAGTCCGTCGCGTGGTTCGAGTAGTCGGGGACGCGCGAGAACACGTCGGCAATTACTGCCGGTGGCCCAGGATCGAACTCCATTGATCCCTCCCGGGTGCGGGGAATGTTCCGGATGCGATTCTGAGAGTCGACACGACGTCGGTCAATGTGTCGTTGGTCACGGGACCCAACTATGTCCGTGCGAGTGGTGTCGGGTCTTGGCTGTAGCCCCGTCGTCCGACTGACGTCGAGCGGGCAGCACGTCCTCAATCACGTTCGATTCCAGGACCAAGAGCGCTTCAATCCGAAACTCACTCACACCTCAAGGCTGTTATCCACGGGGAGGCGACGTAGGTCCGGTGGTCTATGTCGAGGCGAGAGGAGCATTCGGCACGCCACGTGTGAACGGCGAGTTCACGTGGGCGATCCCGAGGCGGTCCACCTCATCAGATGCTGTCACGGGTGGCGGAAACCATCGGCTTCGGACGCCGGACGCCGCCGCCGAGCGCCGTGAGCCGAAGGATCTGGCCCGCTGGCTGGAGCTCGACCTGGGGCTGCCCGGCTGATGCCGACCCGATCCGGTGGAGATAGCTTCCCCATCTCGGAACCTGCACAACCGCATCGCGAGGAGGCGCACGTGAGCGAGACAATCACACCGCGGCGGTTCCACGAGCTGGACTGGCGGATCGTCAGGGACGCCGCGACCACGCACTTCCGAACCGGATCGTTCGCGATGGGCGTCGCGCTAGTGGCCGCGATCGGCAGGTTGGCCGACGCGGCGAACCACCACCCCGACATCGACCTCCGGTCGGACGGCGTGACGGTGCGTCTGAGCACGCACGACGCCAGTGATCAAGCGCTGAAAGAAGGTCACGTCGAGCTGGCCCGGCAGATCTCGGGGGCCGCACAGGAACTGGGCGTCCCCGTCGACCTCGCCGGCCTGCAGATGATCCAGATCGCGATCGACGCGCTCGTCATCTCCGAGGTGATGCCGTTTTGGCGCGCCGTGCTCGGCTATCAAGAGGTGGGCGATGAGGACCTGCTCGATCCCCACCTTCAGGGGCCGCCGGTCTGGTTCCAGCAGATGGACGCGCCGCGCCCGCAGCGCAACCGGATCCACATCGACGTCTATGTGCCCCACGACCAGGCGGAAGCGCGCGTCGCGGCTGCGATCGCCGCGGGTGGGCACCTGGTCAGCGACGAGAACGCACCGGGGTGGTGGACCCTGGCCGACGCCGAGGGCAACGAGGTCGACGTCGCCCCTTGGCCCGATCGCGAGTCGACGTGATCCGGCTCCGAGCCCATCTCCTCTGACGGTCGCTCATGGCCAAGGTCATCTATGTGGCGATCGCATCGCTCGACGGATACGTGGCCGACGCGGACGGCAACTTCGATTGGGCGGCGCCGGACGAGGAGGTCCACGTCTTCGTGAACGACCTCGTTCGCCCGGTCGGAACCCACCTGTACGGACGTCGAATGTACGAGGTGCTCGTCGCGTGGGAGACCATGACCGACGAGCGACCCTTCATCCGGGACTTCGCGGAGATCTGGCGCGGCGCCGAGAAGGTCGTCTACTCGAGGACGCTGAGGGAGCCATCGAGCGCCCGGACGCGGATCGAGAGAGCGTTCGACCCCGAAACGATCCGCCGCATGAAGGCCACCGCTCCGCGAGACATCAGCGTCGGGGGCCCGGACCTCGCGGCGCAGGCGATCGCGGCCGGCCTGGTGGACGAGTACCACCTGATCGCCGCCGCCGCCGTCGTCGGAGGCGGCACGCGGTTCCTCGCCGACGGCCTCCGAATGGACCTCGAGCTGGCGGATACGCGCCGGTTCGCCAATGGAATGGTGCATCTCCACTACCGAGCCACGGCCTGACACCCGAAGGCCCTACGGCCACACGACTGGGCCGGAACCCGTACGAGAAATACGTTGCAGGCACGATTGCCCGTCACGCTCGCGGGCGAGATCCTCGTTGCGTTGCGGCGCGACCCGGCGCCGCAGGCTCCGGGACCCCAGAAGTAGTCCTGGTTGAGCGTCGACCAAGAACTGATCGAGGGCACACGCGCGTTCGCGGATACGGATCTTGGGATCCGCGAACGGTTCCTGACGCCCACGCTGGGCGGTGCGGGCACCGTGGCGATCCTCGCGAGCCCGATCGCGGAGCGCGCACACACGGGATGGGTGTGGTGCGGCTCGTTCGGCTCGGAGCAGGGTTACCTCATGCCGTTCGAGGTTGCGCTCGTCCGGCGCCTCGCCGCCGCGGGGCACGCCGTCCTTCGGTATCACGGACAGGGCTACGGGGACAGCGAGACCGACGCGGAGCACGTCTCGCTCGAGTCGCATCGGCGCGATGCGATCGACGCGGTCGCGCTCCTGCGCGAGGTCGAGCCGGACCTCATCTCGATCGGCCTGGTGGGTTCCCGGTTCGGGGGGACCGTCGCGGCGCTCGTGGCCGGCGAGACCCAGGTGGACGCGCTGGTGCTGATCGACCCGGTGGTCTCGGGATCCGCCTACGTCCGC
Organism: uncultured Actinomycetes bacterium; assembly: GCA_963716935.1. Taxonomy (GTDB): domain Bacteria; phylum Actinomycetota; class UBA4738; order UBA4738; family HRBIN12; genus CALGFI01. The sequence goes on from CAVQUN010000007.1 coordinate 61,971, forward strand.
ACGATGCTCGGCCGCTCCGTCATCGGAGGGCTGAAGGCCGCCGACCCGCAGCGAACCCCCACGCCGGCGGCGCCGAACGACATCACGGTGATCGAAGTCGAGGGGACCCTTCTCGACCGAGCGGCGCTGGACGAGATCGCCGAGCTGGATCTCTCGAACGCCGTGAACGGGTACCGCGGGCCCTCCCTCATCCTGCAGGTCTCCCGGTCATCCGAGCCGCGCACGCCGATGGAACGGCTTCGCGCGCGGCTCGCGGAGCTCGGCGGTCGTCCGGAGCTCCACGTGATCGCCGATCCCGATGCCCTGCGTTTCGGGCTGCCCCGATTCCGCCGCGCCGGCGGCTCGCGCAAGGTCGACGTGCAATCGGACCTGACCGAGACGCTCGTGTCGGAGACGGTCCGCTGGGTCGGCGTCCCGGTGAATGGCCCGGGGAGCGACTCGTGAGCGAGCACCCGATGTTCGTGCCCGTCGGCGATCACCACCTCGCGGCCGTCCTTTCCCTCCCCGAGGGCGACCCGCGTGCGCTCGTCGTGCTGCTGCAGGGCCTCGGTGCCCCACGCAGTCACAAGAACCGTGTGTGGACGCGCACGGCTCGCGATCTCGCCGGCCGCGGGATCGCCTCGGTTCGGTTCGACTACCCTGAGGTTGGCGACAGCACGGGAACGCTCGAGGGATCCGGGCCGACCGACGAGGCGCTCGGGGTCGTGGAGTTCTCGATGCGCGCCGCCGGCGTCGATCGTTTCGGCGCGATCGGCAACTGTCGCGGCATTCGCACGGCCGTCGACCTCGCCGGGCGGTCGTCCGCTTGCACGAGCCTCGGCCTCCTGCTCCTCGGCTCGCCGAAGCAGATTCTCGTGCGTGGGGGACAGACCTCGGCGGGGAGCGCGATGCGCAACGCCGCCCGCAGGACGCCGCGACTTCGCAAGCGCGTTCGCCGAATGCTTCGCACCGAACGGTTGACCCCCCGATTCCTGCTCCTGCCCGGCGTCACGAACGCCATGCGGTCGTGCGACGTCCTGTTCCTGTTCCTCGGACGGTCGGACATCGGCGACGGCCTCGCCCGGCGGCTCGACGAGGAGCGGGGAGACACGCCTCGTCGGATCGAGGTCGCCACCGACGAGGTCATCGGCACCTCGGGGTTCAAGATCCCGGCCTCGCATCAGCCCTTCGTCATCGACGCCTTCGTCGACTGGATGGACGAGACGTTGCCGCGTCCGGCGCGGGCATCCTCGAGCTCCGTCGAGGGGGCTGCATGAGCGCGGAGGGTCTCGCGAACGGCGCGGCCGACGTCGCCGAGCGCGTGCGCGCGTTCGTCGCGAGCGAGATCCTGATCGACTCGAAGGCTCGCATCGACGAGCGCACGCCGCTGCTTCGCGGCCTCATCGACTCGGCGGGCCTCATGGAGCTCCTGTCCTTCGTGGAGGACGAGTTCGGCGTCGCGATTCACCACACGGACATCGGCGAGGACAACTTCGGCTCGATCGACCAGATCGCGCGGTTCGTCGCTCGAGCGGGTGGGTGACGCCGGGGCGCTGACGATGGCCTTCCTTCTCCACCATCTCCTCACCGAAGCGGCCGAGCGGGTTCCCGAGAACCCCGCGGTTCGGTGCCGGGGGGCCACCTGGACCTACGAGCGGCTCGAGCGGGAGTCGACCGGGGTCGCCGTCGCGCTCGCCGAGCTCGGCGTGCGCCCGCGCGATCGGGTTGGGATCCTCCTGCCGAAGGGGCCCGAAGCCCTCGCAGCGGTCTACGGGATCCTCAACGCCGGGGCGGCATACGTCCCGCTCGACCCGCTCGACCCCGCCGCGCACGTCGCCGCCGTGGCCGGGGATGCCGAGCTCGCGTGCCTGGTCTCCACGCCGGACCGGACGGCCGGTCTCCTGGCAGTCCATCCGGAGGCGACGCCGGCCGCGCTGCTGGTCGAGGAGGAGGGCGCCGAGCCCGCTTCGCTCCCCTCGAGCGTGCGCTCGAGCGCCTACGCCGACGCGGTCGCGAATCCCGGCGTCGCGTTCGACGACGCTCCGATCACCGATTCGGACCTCGCCTGTCTCCTGTACACGTCGGGCTCGACCGGCCGGCCCAAGGGCGTGATGCACACCCATCACGCGGCCCTGATCGTAGCCGAGTGGTACACGCGCACGATGCGCGTCGGCCCGCGGGATCGACTCGCCCTGCACGCGCCGCTGCACTTCATCCTGTCGGCATACGGCGTCTTCCCCGCCGCCCGGGCGGGCGCGGTCTCGGTCGTGCTGCCGCTCGAACGCGGGTTCCGGGGCAAGGACCTGGCGCACGCGATCCGCGACGAGGAGATCACGGTGTGGATCTCGGTGCCGGCGCCCCTTCGGCTGCTGTCGGCCAGCGCCGGTGAGGGCGATCTCGACTCGCTGCGGCTGATCGTGATCGGCGGCGGCGCGCTCCCGGCGCCGGACGCGCGAGCCGTCCGTCGGCTTTCACCGGCGGTCGAGCTCTGGCACTTCTACGGGGCGACCGAGGCCTGGGGCGTATTCCATCACCGGCTCGAGGGCGAGCCGGCCGGCGACGACCCCGTTCCGATCGGCCGCCCGCAGGGCAACACGGAGGTGCTCGTCGTCGCCGCGGACGGCGCCTCCGCCGTGCTAGGCGGCGAGGGCGAGCTGTACGTCCGGGGCCCGAAGGTGATGAGGGGCTACTGGAGCGATCCCGAGGGCACCGCGGCGGTGCTCGTGGACGATCCGCTCGGCCGCTTCGCCGGCGAGCTCGTCTACAAGACCGGAGACCTCGTCCGCGAACGCGAGGACGGCGAGTTCGAGTACGTCGGGCGGCTCGACCACATGGTCAAGAGCCGCGGGTACCGGATCGAGCTCGGGGAGATCGAGTCGGCGCTCGCCGCGCATGCGAGCGCCCACGACGCGGTCGCGATCGCCGTTCCCCACGCGGAGTGGGGATCGGCGGTGGTGGCGTTCGTCGAGCCCGCGAACGGCGTCCGGCCCACCCCCGCGGAGCTGCGGGGCTTCCTCGCCGCGCGGCTGCCCGCCTACATGGTTCCCGAGCGCATCGAGGTGCTCGACGCGCTCCCGCGCACCGCGTCGGGCAAGCCGGACCGCCGGCGGCTCGCGGCGACCGAGAACGGCGCGGGCCGATGAACGGGTCCTCGCGCCCCATCTCGTTCCTCGACACGACGCTTCGCGACGGCGAGCAGGCGCCGGGAATCTCGCTGTCGGTCGACGAGAAGGTTGAGATCGCCCGCCAGCTCACCCGTCTCGGCGTGGACGTGATCGAGGCCGGCTTCCCCGCATCGTCGCAGGGACAGCTGGAGGCGGTCCGGCGGATCGCCGAGACGGACGACGCGCCCGTGATCGCCGCCCTGTGCCGGGCGCGGGACGGCGACATCGATCTCGCCTGGTCGGCGATCCGCACGGCCGACCGGCCGCGCCTCAAGGTCTTCATCAGCACGAGCGACATCCACCTGTCCTCGATGCTGCGCATGTCGCGACCTCAGGTGCTCGAGGCCGCCCGGCGCTGCGTCGCGCGGGCACGCTCGTACGTCGACGACGTCCAGTTCTCGGCCCAGGACGCGACCCGCACGGATCCCGAGTTCCTGCTCGAGGTCTATCGCGCGGCCGTCGCCGAGGGGGCGACGACGATCAACGTCACGGACACGGTCGGCTTCGCCCTGCCCGACGAGTTCGGCCGCCTCGTCCGCACGGTCGGCGACGCCCTGCCGGGTCACGTCGCCGTATCCACGCACTGCCACAACGACCTCGGGCTCGCGGTCGCCAACACGCTCGCGGGCGTAACGAACGGCGCCTGTCAGGTGGAGGTCACGGTCAACGGCATCGGCGAGCGCGCCGGCAACTGCTCGCTGGAGGAGCTCGCGATGATCCTCGTGACGCGCGAGACGGCGGTCGATCGCCGGCATCGGTTGGACGTCGGGGAGATCCTCGCGACCTCGAGCCTCGTGAGCCGGCTTTCCGGATCCCCGGTTCATCCGAACAAGGCCGTCGTGGGAGCCAACGCGTTCGCGCACGAGTCGGGGATCCACCAGCACGGCGTGCTCGCCGACCGGGAGACCTACGAGGTCATCGATCCGCGCGCGATCGGCCGCGACGGCTCGACGATCGTGCTCGGGCGGCACTCGGGCCGCCACGGCTTCGAGCACGCGATCCGGCGCCTCGGGTTCGATCTCGAGCCGGAGCAGCTCCGCGGGGCGTTCGAGCGGTTCAAGCGCCTGACCGACGAGGTGGCGTACATGACGGACGCGGAGCTCGTCGACGTCGTCGAGGCCGAGCTCCGTTCGCCCGCAGCGGGCTGAGGCCCGGCCTCGGGTCCGGCTCGACCCTCGTCGCGCGAATCCTGAGAGGATCCGCCGGATGAGCGCGTCGGACACGCGGATCGCCGCCGGCGAGACCTGGTGGCGGTCCGGCGTGCTGTACGAGATCTACCCCCGGTCGTTCGCCGACTCCGACGGCGACGGCGTGGGCGACCTGCAAGGGGTGCTCGACCACCTCGACCACCTGAGCTGGCTCGGGGTCGACGGGATCTGGCTGAACCCGACGATGCCGTCGCCGAACGCGGACTGGGGGTACGACGTCTCGGACTACCGGTCGGTGGATCCGTCCCTCGGCGATCTCGACACCCTGGACCGGCTCGTCGCGGAGGCGGGCGCGCGGGGGATCCGCGTGCTCCTCGATCTCGTCCCGAACCACACGAGCGATCGGCACCCGTGGTTCGTCGAGTCGCGCTCGAGCCGGCAGTCGCCGCGCCGGGACTGGTACGTCTGGGCCGAGGCGCGCGAGGACGGTTCGGCGCCAAACAACTGGGTCTCGGCGTTCGGCGGGCCGGCGTGGACGTGGGACGAGCGCACCGGCCAGTACTTCCTCCACAACTTCTTGGCGGAGCAGCCGGACCTCAACTGGTGGAACGAGGGCGTTCGGGAGGCCTTCGACGAGATCCTTCGGTTCTGGCTGGGGCGGGGGATCGCCGGATTCCGGATCGACGTCGCGAACGGGATCGTCAAGGACGACGAGCTTCGCGACAACCCGCCGGTCACCGACGACGACCATCCCACCATACGGGCGCTCGGCCTTCGGCCGGTCCACAACATGAACCGGCCCGAGGTGCACGAAGTCCTGCGGCGGTGGCGCGGCGTGGCGCACGAGCAGGACCCGCCGGGGGTGCTGGTCGGCGAGACGTGGATTCCGGACCTGCACGCGGTGATGCACTTCTACGGCGCCGGACGCGACGAGCTCGATCTGGCGTTCAACTTCGAGTTCGTCTTCGCCGAGCTCGGGTCGGAGCTGCGCGCCATCGTCGAGGAGACCGAGGTCTCCCTCCCGCCCGGCGCGTGGCCGGTCTGGACCGGCTCGAACCACGACGTCGGGCGCCTCGCCACGCGGTGGTGCGACGGCGACGAGCGCAAGGTCCGCACCGCGCTGCTCGTCCTGCTGACGCTGCGCGGGACCCCGTTCCTGTACGCGGGGGACGAGATCGGCATGCCCGACGTCGTGGTGCCGAGGGAGCGACTGCGCGACCCCGTCGGGGTGCGGGGGTGGCCGGGCGAGCAGGGCCGCGACCGCTGCCGGACGCCGATGCAGTGGACGGGGGCACGCGGAGCGGGATTCACGCCGCCCGGCGTCGAGCCCTGGCTGCCGATCGGCGACGCCGCCGCGTGCAACGTCGCCGATCAGCGAGCGGACTCGGGGTCGGTGCTGCATCTGTGCCGAGACCTCATCGCGCTTCGGCGGACGCGGGCCGATCTTCGGGTGGGGGCGTACGAGGCGATCGAGGCGCCCGACGCCGCGTGGGCCTGGCGGCGCGGGGAGCGGACGGTCGTGGCCGCGAATCCCTCGGACCGGCCCGCCGAGGTCCCGCTCGCGCCGGGCGAGGTGCTGATCGGCACGCGCCGCGAGCGCGACGGCGAGCTCGTCGGCGGGGCGACCCGGCTCGACCCCTGGGAGGCGCTGGTGGTCGCCGAGCGCCGCTGATCGCCGCACGGCGCTTCGACCCGAGCGGCACGCTCGTGGCCTCGAGCACGAAGGGCGGGACGGACGAACAGGTCGACATCGACTTCCCGGACGACGGGACCTGGACGGTCTGGGTCCACGGTTGGTCGACGCCGGGAGGCGACTCCGACTACACGATGTACAGCTGGGCGGTCTCGGCGACGCCGGGAGGGAGTCTGTCGATCGACAGCGCGCCGACGTCGGCCACGCTCGGCCAGACCGGCGGCCGTGGACGTGTCGTGGACTGGCGCGACGCTCGGCCAGTGGTTCCTCGGGGCGGTGTCGCACAACCAGGGGAGCAGCGTCATCGGGCTCACCCTCGTCGAGGTCGACAACCGCTAGTCGTGGGTTCCACCGCTCGACGAAGGGGCGGCCCCGCATCCGCGGGGCCGCCCCTTTCTCTTGGCCGCGCGGCTGAGTCGGCGTCGCAGGCACGGGTGAGAGCGCTTTCTTGACAGGCTCCGAGCGGGCGCCCTAAGGTGAGAGCGCTCTCAACGAACCGGTGCGCTGCTCGAAGGGGGAGGCGTGGCACGGACGCTGGACGAGCTCGCGGCGCTGAGCGGGGTCTCGCGCGCAACGGTCTCTCGGGTGATCAACGGCGGTCCCGTGTCGGAGAGCACGCGCCGGCGGGTGCTCGCGGTGCTCGCGAGCACGAACTACCGGCCGAACCTGGCGGCGCGTGCTCTGGCCTCCGGACGGACCGGCGTCGTCGGCGTCGTCATCCATCTGTCCCCGCACCTGCTGTTCCAGGACGCGTACTTCTCGAGCCTGTTGCAGGGCGTCACGGACGCGCTCGCCGAGCAGGCGGGGGGCATGATGCTCTGGCTCGGGAACCGGTCGCGCGAAGAGACCCTGGATCGGATCCGATGGATGGGCCTGCTGGACGGAGTCATCGTGACCGCGAATGAGCTGGACGACCCGCTGGTGGACGGGCTGCTCTCCTCCGACCTGCCGACCGTGCTGATCGGGCACCGCCGTGCCGATCGCAGCGCGAGCTACGTCGACGTCGACAACATCGAGGCTGCGGACGCGGTCACGACTCACCTCGTCGGCCTCGGGCGCAAGCGGATCGGACACATCGCGGGCAGTCGCGGAACGGTGGCGGCCGAGGATCGCATCGCGGGCTACCGACGCGCGATGGAACGGGCGTCGCTGCCGAGCGACGGCCTCGTCGTGGAGGGGAGCTTCAATCGGACCGGAGGGGCGGCGGCCGCCGTCGAGTTGTTGGATCGAGGCGTCGACGCGATCTTCTGCGCGAACGACGCCACGGCCGAGGGCGCCCTCGAGATCATCGACGAGCGCAAGCTCCGGGTGCCGCACGACGTGGCGCTCGCGGGGTTCGACGACCTGGAGTTCGCGGCGCGGCTCCGCCCGCCGCTCACCACCGTCCGCCAGTTCGTCCCGCAGCAGGGTGTCGAGGCGGCGAATACGCTGTTTCAGCTGTTGGCCAACCCGGGAGGGGGACCGCGTCGCGTGATCCTCCCGACCGAGCTGGTCATCCGGCAGTCGACCGTGGGCAACGGGGCGGCTGCGAGGCGGCCGCCCCCTCCCGATCACAGAGGCTCGACGGGGTCGCCGACGCGGACGGTGCCGGGCTCCACCACGTCCGCGTAGACGCCGAACGGGAGGTCGCCGTCGGCGGAGACACCGCGGTACTGCTTGATCACGTGCAGGTGGGCAAGGTCGGAAAGTCGCGCACACCGGTCGACGGATCGAGCGTCGTCACGACGCATCGCGGGACCTGGTCGCCGACCTGCAGCATGGCACTTCCCACCCGGACCCGTCGGGAGCGCCACGCGTCCTCCGCGTGCGGACCGTCGACGCCCTCGATCTCGATCGTCATGCGAAAGCGCCCGGACGCCAGCTCGCCCTCGTGGCCGCCCTGCCGGGCGAGCTCGGCGACGGACTCGAGGGAGACGAGGGTGACCGGCCGGACGTCGAGGGCCTCCCCGGGCTCATCGGGGCGGGCGAGCAGGACCTCCTCGCCGGCGTGAGTGGACAGGGCGTCGCCGAAGTCCCCCTCGATCACGTGGGCCGCGACGGGGCGTCCGTAGAAGTCGACCTCGAGCGCCCGGCCGTCCGCGAGCGCGCTCCCGGCGACCTCGACGCCGTCGGGCATCCGCAGCGTGAGCCACTCGCGCCCGGGGTCGTACGTCGCGCGGATGGGGATGAGGGACCCCTTCGCCGTCCCGGGGAAGCGCTTCCCGTTCGCGTCGACGAAGAAGAAGGCGCGGTCACCGGTCGCTCCACGGGGGCCGAGCTCGATCTCGTCGGGGTGGTGCAGCGCCGTGGACTTGACCGGCGTGACGTTGAATCGCGCGACCCGAGGCACGGTTCCGAGGCTACCAGCGCGTCGGCGCCCGCTCCGCGTCCCGTTCGCGGAGTGCGCGAGGGCGCATGGTAGCGTCAGCTCGATGGCTCTCGCGCTGCATCCCGCCCTGCAGGAGCTCGTCTTCCTCCTCGGGACGTGGCGCGGCGAGGGCGAGGGGGACTGGCCCGGTGCCGAGCCGTTCACCTACGGCGAAGAGCTGAGCGTCGAGCACGTCGGCGACGACTATCTCGTCTACGCGCAACGGAGCTGGTCGCTCGCGGGCGGCGAGGCAATCCATCTCGAGCGCGGCTTCTTTCGCCCCGCCGGTCCGCGGCGCGTCGAGCTGGTGCTCGCCCACCCGATCGGCGTGACCGAGGTCGCCGAGGGAACGATCGGCGACGGCGTGCTCGAGGTCACGAGCACCGCGATCGGGCTGACGTCGACCGCGAAGCCCGTCACCGAGCTCTGCCGGCGCATCGAGGTCGCGGGCGACGCCCTCTCCTGCGAACTCTGGATGGCCATGCGCGAGGTTCCCCTCACCTGGCACGTACGTTCGCGCCTGTTCCGAGCATGAGCGCGCCGCAGCCGCGGCACCGCCTGATCACGGCGAGCACGGTGCAGCTCGTCTTGTCGATCGTCGGCATCGTGGCCGGCGGGATCCTCTGGTTCGCGGGCGACCACGACGCCGCGAACGTCGCCTGGGCCCTCACCACCGCGATCGGGATCGTCCCGATCGGCTGGGAGGTGGCCGTCGGGATCGCGCACCGGGAGCCGGGCGTCGACCTGATCGCGCTGCTGGCGATGGCCGGGGCGCTCGCGCTCGAGGAGTACTTCGCCGGGGCCGTGATCGCGTTCATGCTCGCGACGGGCCGTGCGCTCGAGGACTTCGCCGACGCGCGGGCGCACCGCGAGCTGGCGTCGCTGCTCGCTCGGGCGCCGCGCACCGCGCATCGGTATCGGGACCACGCGCTCGAATCGGTGCCGATCGACGACGTCCGCCCGGGAGAGCGGCTTCTGGTGAAGAAGGGCGAGGTCGTCCCGGTCGACGGGATCCTGGAGACCGAGACCGTAGTACTGGACGAGTCGGCGTTGACGGGGGAGTCCCGGCCGGTGGAGCGCGCGCGCGGCGAGCAGATCCGAAGCGGGGCGTTGAACGCCGGCGCCGCGCTCGACCTTCGCGCGATCGCCACCGCGGCCGAGAGCACGTACTCGGGCATCGTGCGCCTGGTCGAGGCGGCGCAGAAGGAGAAGGCGCCGTTCGTTCGGCTCGCCGACCGGTACGCGCTCGTCTTCATCCCGGTCACGCTCGCCATCGCCGGGCTCGCGTGGGCGATCTCGGGTGAGGCCGTTCGCGCCCTCGCCGTGCTGGTGGTCGCGACCCCGTGTCCGCTGATCCTCGCCGCGCCGATCGCCATCGTCGCGGGGATCTCCCGAGCGGCCAAGCGCGGCATCATCGTGAAGGGCGGCGGCGCGCTGGAGACGCTCGCCCGCGGGCGGGTGCTGCTCTTCGACAAGACCGGAACGCTCACGGCCGGCTCCCCGGCACTCGCCGACCTCGAGGTCTTCGGCGGACACGCGCCCGACGACGTCCTCCGGCTCGCGGCCTCGCTCGACCAGGTGTCGCCGCACGTGCTCGCGGGGGCGATCGTCGGCGCGGCCCGCGTCCGCGAGCTCCCGCTGTCGTTCCCCGAGGAGGTGCACGAGGAGGGCGGCGCCGGGATCCTCGGCTCCGTCGACGGCCGCAAGGTGGCGCTCGGCAAGGCCTCGTGGGTGGCGCAGGGGCAGCCGCTTCCCGATCGGGCGCGCGACGTCCGGCGGCGGACGGCGATGGAGGGCTCCTCGTGCGTGTTCGTCGCGATCGACGGCTCGGTCGCCGGCGCGCTGATCCTGGACGACCCGATCCGCCCGGACACGCCGCGGGTGATCCGCTCGCTGCGACGCGCGGGCATCAAGCGCGTCGTGATGGTCACGGGCGACCATCCCGACGTCGCCGAGTCCGTCGGCATCGCGCTCGGCGTCGACCGGATCCTTTCCGAGCGCGACCCGGCCGACAAGGTCGACGCGGTGCGCGCCGAGGGCGAGCGCGGCGTCACGATCATGGTGGGCGACGGCGTGAACGACGCCCCCGCCCTGGCCGCCGCCGACGTCGGCGTCGCGATGGGCGCACGGGGGGCCACGGCCTCGAGCGAGGCCGCGGACGTGGTGCTCGTCGTCGACCGGCTCGACCGCGTCGCGGAGGCCCTGCGGATCTCGCGGCGATCGCGGGGGATCGCGGTGCAGAGCGTCCTCGTGGGGATGGGCCTGTCGTTCGTCGGCATGCTCCTCGGCGCGTTCGGGCTCCTCAAGCCGGTCGGGGGCGCGCTCGTCCAGGAGGCGATCGACGTCGCGGTGATCCTCAACGCGCTCCGGGCGTTGCGCGGCGACCGGCAGAGCCGCCAGGCGGCAGGACCCGGATCGCACGTCGGCGACCGGTTCCGGGCCGAGCACCGCGAGTTCGCGCCCGACCTCGCGAGGATCCGAACGGTGGCGGACCGGCTCGACGTGCTCGATCCGAGCGAGGCGATGAAGGAGCTGGAGCGGATCCGCTGGTTCCTGCTCGACCGGCTCCCCCGGCACGAGGTGGAGGAGGAGGCGGCGGTCTACCCCGTCGTCGCCAAGCTCATGGGGGGCGAGGATCCGATGGGCTCGATGGAGCGCGCCCACATGGAGATCGAGCACCTCGCGCGCGTGTTCGGTCATCTGCTGTCGAACCTGCCCGACGAGGGCCCGGGTCCCGAGGACCTCGTCGACCTGCGGCGGGTCCTGTACGGGCTCCACGCCATCCTCCGCCTGCACTTTGCGCAGGAGGAGGAGGCGTACTCCTGGCTCGCGAGCGACCCGCGGATGACAATGCCGTCACGTCGGGCCCGCGTCGCGCCTGACCGAGGTTGCGTCATTTTGACCACGCGAGCGCGTGCGGCGCATGATGCCGTGGTTGTCGCGATTCGAGCGTCCCCCCGGGGAGGGGCCACTCCTGGTCCGCGGTCCGACGTAGATCCGCGCCGACCCGGACCCTGAAGGAGGGGGAAGGGATGGCATCAGGCTCCGGTCGCTCGCGTTCCGCTCGTCTTTCGGCGAACGTCTCCGCGTTCGCGGTTCTGTTCCTCGTTCTCGCGCTCGTGCAGGCGCTGCCGGCACAGGCGGCAGTCCGCGCCCTCGCTCGACTCCGCGGGCTTCGGCCCCGTCGTGCGCGAATCGCTGCACAACGACCTCTCGGCGCCGCTGTCGTCGATGCAGGCCGCCCCGTTCCGCACCGCGACCGGGCACTCGCGCGAGGTCCCGATGCTCCAGCTTCCGAAGGCGCTCGACGCGGGCGCGGGGAGCGCAACGGGCAGCCGGGTCCCGGGGCAGTCGCTGCGAGCGTCCGCGGTGGCGGGCTCGATGCCGGCGTTCGACGCCTCGTTCGAGGGCACCGGCGAACATCGACGGGGTTCTCCCGCCGGACACGGAAGGCGACGTCGGGCCGAACCACTACGTGCAGTGGATCAACCTGTCGATCGGCGTCTGGGACAAGGACGGCAACCTCCTCCTCGGGCCGATCCCGGGCAACTCCCTGTGGTCGGGCTTCGGCGGCGCGTGCGAGACGCACAACGACGGCGACCCGATCGCCCAGTACGACCACCTCGCCGACCGGTGGATGCTCAGCCAGTTCGCGCTGTTCGCCCCCGACGGGCATCACCAGTGCATCGCGATCAGCCAGACCGGCGACCCGACCGGCGCCTGGTTCCGCTACGACTTCCTGATCAGCGACACGAAGATCAACGACTACCCGCACTTCGGCGTGTGGCCCGACGCCTACTACATGTCGATCAACCAGTTCGACGAGAACACCTTCGCCTGGGCCGGCCAGGGCGTCGTCGCCTTCGAGCGGGATCAGATGCTCCTCGGGCAGCCGGCGCGGATGGTGTACTTCGACCTGTTCGACGTCGACCCGTTGTTCGGCGGCCAGCAGCCGTCCGACCTGGATGGGTTCCCGCCGCCGACCGGCGCGCCGAACGTGTTCGTGGAGGCCGACGACGACGCGTTCGGCTTCGCGACCGACCGCCTGTCGATGTGGGACTTCCACGTCGACTGGTCGAACCCCGCCAACTCCACGTTCGGCGTCAACGGGCAGCCGAACACCCACCTCGACGTCGCGCCGTTCGACTCGAACCTCTGCGGCTTCGATCGCAGCTGCATCCCGCAGCCGGGGACGTCGCAGGGTCTCGACGCGATCTCGGACCGGCTCATGTACCGGCTCCAGTACCGGAACTTCGGCGATCACGCGTCGCTCGTCGTGAACCACACCGTGGACGCCGACGGATCCGACCACGCCGGCATCCGTGGTACGAGCTCGCCACCCCGAGACCGACGCGGCGGCCTGAGATCTCAGCGGGCTGCGGCCGCGCCGTCGGCTCGCGGGTCGCTGCCGGCCTCGAGCGTCCCGTCCCCATGCGCGAGGAGGAGCTGCGCGTGGCCGACGGCGCCGTCGAGCTCGCTCACGTCGCGGATCGTGTAGCCCCGATCGCGCAGGCGCTCGCGCGTCGCAGGCGGCACCGAGGCCTCGGCGACGATCGCGCGCTCGGAGCTCCCGAGGGCCATCCCGCCGACGAGCCACCTCGGCGCGGCCACGGCGGCCGCCGCGTCCGCCCGCAGGTCGAAGGCGCGGATCAGGGTCATCGCGTCGATCTGCGGTTGCGCCCCGCCGCCCATCGTGCCGGCGAGGGCGACGAGCCGTCCCTCGCGGTGCACGACCACGGGCAGCAAGGTGTGCGCCGGCCGTTTCCCGCCGGCGATCGCGTTCGGGTGCTCGGGATCGAGCACGAACGCGCTTCCGCGACTGTGCAGCACCACGCCGGTCTCCGGCTCGAGGATCCCCGAGCCGAACCCGTCGTACAGGCTTTGGATCAGCGTGATCCCGAGACCGGAGTCGTCCGCCACCACGAGCGCGACCGTGTCGTCTCGACGGGCGGGCGCGGGTCCGGCGTCCCGCTCGCGCACCAGGTCGACGAGCCCGGCCAGGTGACCCTCGTCGAGAAGCGTGCCGACGGGCACCCGGGCTCGACGCGGGTCGGCGTTGTGACGATCGCGGTCGACGCCGGTCACGCGGAAGACCTCGGCGATCGCGCCCGCGTCCGGTCCGAGGGGATCGGGGTCGACGCCGAGGCGCTCGATCACCGCGAGGGTCTCGAGCAGCGCGAAGCCCTGCGAATTCGGCGGCGCGACGCTGACGTCGAGGTCGCGATAGCGAAGCGTGAGGGGGGAGTCGAGCTCGGGCTCGTGCGCGGCGAGATCCTCGATCGTCATCGCCGAGCCGAGCCCGGCAAGGTGGCGCGCGATCGCCGCCCCGACCGAGCCGCCGTACAGCGCGTGGGGTCCGGTCGTCGCGATGGCCTCGAGCGTCCTCGCGAGCGCCGGCTGCACGAGCATCTCGCCCTTGCCGAGTGTGCGCCCGGCCGCCGCGAAGACCTCGGCGAGCCCGGGGTCGGCGCGTACGCGCGCGGCGCTCTCGCGCAGGCTCTCGGCGACCGAGCGCGCGACCGGCACGCCGTCGCGGGCGTACCGGATCGCCGCCGCGAACGCCGGGGCGAACCCGAGGTTCGACCAATGCAGCGCGAGCTGCCACCACCCGGAGACGGCGCCGGGGACCGTGACCACGTGCGGGCCCTGCTCGGGCATCGTGTCGTGATCGCCCCGGAGCGCGTCGACGTCGACCGCCACAGGGGCGGCACCGCTCGCGTTCAGGACGACCGTGCGCCCGTCGGGCTCGCGGACGAGCGCGAACAGGTCGCCGCCCACCCCGCACATGTCCGGGTACACCACCGCGAGCGCCACGGCGGCCGCGAGCGCCGCGTCCACCGCGTTGCCGCCCGCGTCGAACGCCGCGAGCCCCGCCGCGGTGGCCTCTGCGTGCGGCGTGGAGATCGCGAACCCGTGTCCGTGCGCACTGAGGCGCTCGCCGCTCAACGTTCTGCCGCTTCGATCTCGCGAACGCGGATCCGGACGATCCTCTTCACGAGCGCGGCGGGGAGCGGGCGCTCGGGCGCGAACCGGATCGTCCCCTTGCCCGAGAAGTAGGGCTCGAGCTCGTCTCCGAACTCCGCCATCACCGCCTCGCTTGCAGGGAACAGGCTGCAGTGGTCCGTGAAGGCGGCGTAGGAGACGAGGAATCGGCCCAGATGCCGAAACGCCGGCATCTGGTAGCTGATCGCCTCCGTCGCCTCGGGCGCCGCGGACCGGATCTGCGTGCGAAGCCGCTCGAGCGCGGCGCGCGGCGCGTTCGGGAGCGCGGCCAGGTACTCATCGACGCCGGTGGCGGCGGCCATGCCGGTCTCCTCGGGTGCGCGATGCTCGCGCATCATGGCACGACGCTCGGTCAGCGATCGGCGAGCGCCTCGGCCAGCCACCGTCGGCACTCCAGGACGAGGACCGGGTTGGTGTCCATGGTGTAGTAGGCGAGCGCGATCAGCGCCTGGGACACGACCCACCCGCGAGCGCGGGCCCACGTCGCGTCGTCGACCGAGAGCGCGGCGCGGAGGTCGCCCCGGTTCGCCGCGGGGAGCATCTTCCAGGTGACCATGACGTCGCACGCCGGGTCGCCGACCGCGGCCGTGCCGAAGTCGAGCACGCCGCTCAACCGCCCGCCGTCGACGAGCAGGTTCCGCGCGTCGAGGTCGCCGTGGATCCAGACGGGCTCGCCCGCCCATTCCGGCTCGTCGAGCGCGGCTTCCCACGCCGCCGTCACCGCCTCGACGTCGATCTCGTCGGCAAGCGCCGCGATCGACGCGCGCACTCGGCCGTCCCGCGGCGCGAGCGGGCCGCCGCGTCCCTCGGGCGGCGGGCCGTCGGCCGGGTCGATGCCCTGCAGGGCGGCGAGGAATCCCGCGAGATCGATCGCCGCCTGCGCCGGATCGGCGATGCGGTCGATCGTCGCGTTCTCACCCTCGAGCCACAGGCAGACCGACCACTGCCACGGGTACCCCTCGGCCGGCTCGCCGAGCGCGACCGGCACGGGAACGGCGAGCGGGAGTTGGGGGGCGAGCATCGGCAGCCACCGGTGCGCCTTGGCCGGTTCGTCCGCGGCCCAGTCGATACGGGGCAATCGCACGGCGAGGTCGGTCCCGAGGCGGAAGATGGCGTTGTCCGTGCCAGACGGTTCGACCGGCTCGATGAGTTGGTTCGCCCACTGCGGGAACTGCGCCTCGAGCAGCCGGCCGACGAGCGGGACGTCGATCTCCAGCTCGCCTTCATGCATCGTGCTCACCGACCACTCTCCGCGTCTCGGCCGCGATCGTGCCGCGAGTTCTCCGCGACGACGCATCAAGACCGCGTGCAAGCTCATCATTCACGCTACGCCATCTTGGACGGCTCGCCGCATCCGCTCTCGGGAGGAGATCGGTGCGATTCCGGCGTCGTGCAGTCGCACGCCCCGCCGTGTGATCATTCGCCTCAAGCGGACGGTTGAGGGTGCCGTGGGCAGATCACATCGACCTGGAGCACCACGTGACCACCGCGTCGTGATGTCCCGTTTCCTCGACGCGTGCTCGGCCGACGATCGAATCGTGGCCGCGTTCCTCGCGGGTTCCTTCGCTACGGGCGAAGCGGATGAGTACTCGGACCTCGACCTCGGTGTGGTGACGACCGACGAGGCGTTCGGCGAGCTCTTGGCGGACCGAGGGGGGCTCATCCATCGGTTCGGCGAGCCCCTGTTCCTCGAGAGCTTCGGCAACGACCGAATCGTCTTCTTCATCCTGAGCGACGGCACGGAGGGCGAGCTCTTCTTCGGGCGCGCGGGGGCGTTGCACGAGATCGATGTGGGGCCCTTCGAGCCTCTCCTCGACACGCGCGGGATTCTGGTCGGAGCGGAGTTTCCCTTCTCGCAACCGGATCCCAGTAGGCAGCTCGAACAACTCCGCGAGGTCCTGAACTGGTTCTGGCACGAACTGTCGCATTTCATCGCCGCGCTGGGACGGGACGACCTCTGGTGGTCCTTCGGCCAACTCGAGGCGCTGCGGCGCCACTGCGTCAACCTCGTGAGGATCGAGCACGGCGTCGAGGCGCAAGAGGAGGCCTACGAGAAGCTCGAGAAGGCGATCCCGGTGTCCGAGCTTGCCGGGCTGCAGAGGACATTCTGTCCGATGGAGCGACCGGCGATGCTTCGCGCAGCGTTGGAGCTCGTGAGCTTCTTTCGGGAGAAGGCCCCGGGCGTGGCCGAGGCCAACGGATCCGAGTATCCCGAGGTTCTTGCTCGGCTCATGTCCGACCGTCTCGACGAACTCGCGTCGCGCTGACGAGGAGCGGACCGCTCGCAGTCACCGGGTTACCACGCCAGCGGTGCTATCCGCGGAGCACGAGCCCGCGATAGCCGTCCACGAACCCAGCTGAGCGGAGCGCCTCAGCGAACGGTGACGATCCTACGGGTTCGCCGTCGATCCTCGAGAGCTCGATCCGCTTCAACCGGCCGTCCTTCACGAGCGACGCGACCGCGTCGGGCCAGTCGGCCTCACGACCGTCCTCGAACGTCAGCAACGTCCGAGCGCCGCGCTCGAGGAACGCCGCCGGGACGCCGTCGGCGAGCGCGACGTACGCGCCGGCGACGCGGGCCGGTCGGCCGGCGCCTTCCGGCCAGGGCAGCGCGGCGCCGTACGGCTGCCCGGGATCGGCCGCGGCGAGCACGACGATGCTCTCCTCGCCCTCGCGGAGCTCGCGGAGTCGATCGACCGCTCCCGGCACCGCGAACTGGGCCGCGCCGAGCCCATCGACGAAGTATCCGCGTCGGGCCCTGCCCGACTCCTCGAGCGCGCGGAGCACGCCGTACACGCCGGCGTAGCCGCCCGGTGCGCCCTCGGCGAGGACGGCCTCGCGCGTGAGGATCCCGTGCCGGTCGAGAAGCTGCATCGCGCGCGCGCGCGCGTGCGCGGCCGCGGTGGGGGCGGGTGCGGGCTCGAGCAGCGGCGCGACGAGCGACCACCGGCCGGCGGCCGCCGGGGGACCGCTGCGGCGCACCGATCCCGGCCGCGGTTTCCCGCCGGGTCTCGACGGCCGCGGCCGGCGGCCCAGGAACGCACGGAGCGCGGCGAAGGTGTCGTTCGTGACCTCGCCCGCCCACACGAGGTCCCAGAGCGCGCCGAGCACGATCCGCTCGTCGGGGACGCCACCCGCGGCGAGCAGCTCCGGCCAGAAGGACGCCCCGCTCGAATCCAACCGCTCGCGGATCGCGTCGTGGATCGGCCCGGCCGGAGGCTCCACGGAGGGCGGCGGCGCCACGAGGCTGAGCTGCTCGCGAAACGCGACGGCGATCCGGCCGTCGTCGGCCCCGACCCCGCCGGCGCCCATCCACACGACGTCGCCGCTCGCGCAGAGCGCGTCGAGGTCGGCCGGGCGGTAGCCCTGCACGCGGCTCGGCAGCACGTCGGTCTCGAAGATCGAGGCGTGGATCGCGGCGCCCTGCAGCTGCTCGATCGTGTCGGCGAGCGCGGTGGGCCCGGAACGCGGCCTCGTCACCGCCTGCCAGGTGGGGAGGAAGCGCCCGAGCGTCGCCGCGTCGACCGGCTCGACCTCGCGGCGGAGCGCGGCGAGGGAGCGCCGGCGGAGCGATCGCAGGACGTCGACGTCGATCCACTCTCGCTCGAGCCCACCCGGGCGGAACTCGCCGAGCACGATCCGCTCCTTGGCCTCGAGCGACGCGAGCGCCCCGCCGATGCGTTCCTCGGTCGTTCCGATGCGCGCCGCCACGTCGCGCGCGTGGAACGGCCCGTGCGTACGCGCGTACCGGGCGACGATCCCCTCGAGCGGCGCCGCGACCGGCTCGGCGAAGACGGTCGGCACACCGACGGGAAGCGCCGCGCCGAGCGCGTCCCGGTAGCGCGCGGCGTCCTCGATCGCGACGAAGCGCTCCTGCCCGGCGACGTGCAGACGGATCGTCCGGAGATCGTGCTCGAGGGCGTCGAGCCACGCCGCCGGATCGCCTTCCGATCGGGCTCGCACCTCCTCGGCCGAGAGGTCGCCGAGGCGGCGGAGGAGGTCGTGGACGTCGTCGGCGTTGCGAGCCCGACGGCCCTCTGCCAGGTGCTGCAGCTCGAGCTCGAGCTCGGCGAGGGCGCTCGGGTCGAGGAGGTCGCGCAGGTCCTCGGCGCCGAGCAGCTCGCGCAGCAGGTCCCGGTCGAGCGCGAGCGCGGCGGCGCGGCGCTCGGCGAGCGGCGCGTCCCGCTCGTACATGTAGACCGCGATCCAGCGGAACAGGAGAGACTGCGCGAACGGCGACGAGCGCTCGGTGTCGACCGGGACGACGCGCACTCGGCGAGCGCGGATGTCGCCCATCACCTCCTTCAGCGCCGGGACGTCGAACACGTCGCGCAGGCACTCGCGCGTGGCCTCGAGCAGGATCGGGAACGTCGGGTAGCGCGAGGCGACCTGCAGCAGGTCGGCGCCGCGCTGTCGCTGCTGCCAGAGCGGCGTCCGCCGGCCCGGCGTCCGGCGGGGGAGCAGGAGCGCCCGCGCGGCGGCCTCGCGGAACAGCGTGGTGAACAGCGGCGACGCGGGAAGCTGCGCAACGACGAGCTCCTCGACGTCCTCGGGGTCGAACAGGAGGTCCTCGACGGGGATCCGCTCCTCGGACTCGGGCAGGCGGATCACGATGCCGTCGTCGCTCCACAGCACCTGGACGTCGAGGTCGCTGCGGTCGGCGAGGGCGGCGCGGATCGCCATCGCCCACGGCGCATGGACCTTCGCGCCGAACGGCGACAGCACGCACACGCGGTAGTCGCCGATCTCGTCGCGGAAGCGCTCGACGACGATCGTCCGGTCGTCGGGGATCGCACCGGCGGCCTCGCGCTGATCCTCGAGGTAGGCGATCAGATTCTCGGCGGCGAGCGCGTCGAGGCCGAACTCCTCGCGCAGCCGCTCGACCCCTCGCTCGTGCGGCGCCGAGGCGAGCTCGCGCGTGACGGCGCCGAGCGCGCGGCCGAGCTCGAGCGGCCGGCCCGGCTTGTCGCCGAGCCAGAACGGCATCTTGCCGGTCTCCCCGGGCGCGGGCGAGACCACGACGCGGTCGAGCGTGATGTCCTCGATGCGCCAGGCGCTCGCCCCGAGCAGGAACACCTCGCCGCGGCGGCTCTCGTAGACCATCTCCTCGTCGAGCTCGCCGACCCGGCGGCCGTCGAGCGTGAAGACGCCGAAGAGGCCGCGGTCGGGAATCGTGCCGCCGCTCGCGATGGCGAGCCGACCGGCGCCTTCGCGGGCGCGAACCACGTCCGTCCGGCGGTCCCAGACGATGCGCGGGCGGAGCTCCGAGAACTCGTCCGAGGGATACCGGCCCGCGAGCAGGTCGAGGACATTGCGCAGCAGCTCGTCCGAGAGCTCCGCGAAGTTCGCGGCGCGCCGGAGCGTCCGCCCGAGCTCGTCGACCGTCCACTCGTCCATCGCGCACATCGCGACGATCTGCTGCGCGAGCACGTCGAGCGGGTTGCGCGGGTACCGCGTCTCCTCGATGAGCCCGTCGAGCATGCGCTTGACGACGACCGCGGCCTCGAGCAGGTCCCCCCGGTACTTGGGGAAGAGCTTGCCGCGGCTCGGCTCGCCGACCTGGTGCCCCGCGCGGCCGATCCGCTGGAGCCCGCGGCTCACCGAGCCCGGCGACTCGACCTGCACGACGAGGTCGACGGCTCCCATGTCGATGCCGAGCTCGAGCGAGCTCGTGGCGACGATCGCGCGGAGCGTCCCGCGCTTGAGCCGGTCCTCGATGTCCAGGCGCTGCTCGCGGGCGATCGAGCCGTGATGGGCGGCGACGAGGTCCTCGCCGGCGAGCTCGTTCAGGCGGGCCGCGAGCCGCTCGGCCAGGCGCCGGGCGTTCACGAACACGATCGTCGAGCGATGCTCGCGGATGAGCTCGAGCAGGCGCGGGTGGATCGCCGGCCAGATGCTCATGCGCTCGGGCGCGGTCCCGGGCTCGACGGGCTGGGACTCGACGACCGTGCCGAGCTCCGACATGTCCTCGATCGGGACGACGACCTCGACCTCCATCGGCTTGCGGTGGCCCGCGTCGACGATCGTGACGGGCCGCGGACCGGCCTCGGTCTGCCCGCCGAGGAAGCGCGCGATCTCCTCGAGCGGCCGCTGCGTGGCCGACAGGCCGATCCGCTGCGGCGGCTCGTGCGCGATCGCCTCGAGGCGCTCGAGCGAGAGCGCGAGGTGCGCGCCCCGCTTCGTGCCCGCGAGCGCGTGGATCTCGTCGAGGATGACCCAGCGGACGCTGCGGAGGATCTCGCGCGCCTGCGAGGTGAGCATCAGGTAGAGCGACTCGGGCGTCGTGATGAGGATGTCCGGCGGCCGGGTCGCGATCCGGCGGCGCTCGTTGGCCGGCGTGTCGCCGGTCCGCATCGCGACGGTCGGGGGGTGAAGGTCGACCCCGAGGCGCTCGGCCGCGAGTCCGATGCCGGCGAGCGGCGCCCGCAGGTTCTTCTCGACGTCGACGGCCAGTGCCCGCAGCGGCGAGACGTAGAGCACGCGACAGCGCTCGGCCGTCCGCGGCGGCGGCTCCGTCGTCAGGCGGTCGAGCGTCCACAGGAAGGCCGCGAGCGTCTTGCCCGAGCCCGTCGGCGCGAGGATCAGCGTGTGCGAGCCCTCAGCGATGGCCGGCCAGCCGTGGTCCTGCGCCGGGGTGGGCGCCGCGAAGGTCGACTCGAACCACGCCCGGACCGGCGCCGAGAAGCGCTCGAGGCTCACGCCGGACACGGTAGCGCGCTTCGCGGACACTCCGGGGGCGGGCTCCCGGGTCGCCGGTAGGATGCGGCCCATGCCTCGTGCCCGCGTCGCGTCCGCATCCGCGCTCGCGGCCGGCGTCCTGCTCGGTGTCGGGATCTTGCTCGCCGCGGCGCCCGCGTCCGCCCAGACGGCGATCGAGCCGAAGGATCAGATCGTCCTGTCGGGCGGGGTCAACGTGCACCGGGGCGAGGACGTGGGCGAGGTGGTCGTCCTGCACGGCAGCGCGATCGTCGCCGGCGTCGCGCACGGCGACGTCGTCGTGGTCGACGGGCCGATCGAGGTCACGGGGCAGGTAAGCGGCAGCGTCGTCGCGATGAACGGGAGCGTGGCGGTCGGACCGAACGCCCAGATCCTCGGCGACGTGATGGCGCGCGACCGGGTGGAGATCGCCGAGAGCGCCCGCATCGGCGGGACGGTGCGCGAGGGTGCCGCGTTCACGTGGCGGGCGTCGGTCGACGTCTTCGGGCCGTTCGCCGCGTGGTTCGCGATCGCGATCTCGACGCTCGTGCTCGGGGCCCTGCTCCTGCTCCTCGCGCCGCGCGGCGCCGACGCGGTCGCCGCCGCGGCCACCGGCTCGCCGCTCGCCTCCGGCGGCTTCGGCCTGCTCGCGTTCGTCGGGCTGCCTGTGCTCGCGGCGCTCGCGATCGTCTCGCTGGTCGGGCTCCCGTTCGGGCTCCCGTTGCTCCTCGCGATCGCGTTCCTGTACTCGGTCGGGTTCGCGTGGAGCGTCTATGCCGTCGGCCGAGCGATCTGGCGTGCCCGCCGGTCGCGATGGCTCGCGCTCCTGTTCGGGTGGGTGATCGTCGCCGGGCTCTCGGCGATTCCCTACGTCGGCGGGTTTCTCTGGTTCGTGGGCGCGGTGCTCGGGCTCGGGGCCTCGGTGGTGGCGAGCTGGCGTGCCCGGCGGGCCGGGGGCCGGCACCGCCCGGGTGGGAAGATGCAGCCCGAGCCGGTGGTCGACCTGACCGAGGAGGCCGTCCCCGAGCCGATGATCACCGAGCGCGCGATGAGGGAGGAGGGGACCGGGATATGAGCGAGGCCGACCTCCGCGCGGTGCCGCTGTTCGCCGAGCTCGACGACGAGCACCTCGCGCGAATCGCGGCGATGAGCACCGAGTTCGACGTCGACGCCGGCTACGTGCTCGCCGAGCGCGGGCAGCCGGGCTCGGGCATGTTCGTGATTCTCGACGGCAGGGTGGAGATCGAGGTCTCGGGCGGGCCGCCCGTCACCGTCGGACCGGGCGAGTTCGTCGGCGAGCTTTCGCTGCTCACGGACCTGCCGCGCCTGGCGCGCGTGCGGACGATGACGCCGGTCCGGGCGCTCGCCATCGACCGCGCGGCGTTCGACGCGCTCCTGCGCGAGGAGCCGCGCATCGCGGTCGCGATGCTGCCCGTGCTCGCCCGCCGGCTCGCCGCGACCGACGCGAGAGTCTAGGAGCGCCGGCGGCCCAGCGCGAACAGCCCGACGAGCGCGCCGAACGCCGCGCCGAACACCGCCGCCTGCTTCGTCGACATCAGCACCCGCGCGCCGTCCTCGATCGTGACCCGTGGCGCGAGCACCATCCCCACGAAGGCGCCGCTGCGAATCTGCGCCTCGCCCGCGATGACCGACTGCGTCCCGCCGTTGGTGAACGAGACGGTCCCGCGCGCGAGCACCGGCCCGCACCCGCCGTTGTGGATCGACACGTCGCCCGAGCACATCACCGGCCCGCAGAGCCCGTTGGTGATCGCCACGTCGCCCGTGGTCATCATCGGTCCGGCCGCCGCCTGTTCCAGCCGGACATTGTGGGCCGAGATCGCCCCGATCAGCGATCGCTCCATCGTCACGTCGCCCGCCGCCTCCAGCGTCCCGACGACCCTCCCGTGCTCCTCGCGCTCGTCCATCCGAGTCACCTCCGGGCGACATCGTAGGTACGCTCGGCCGGTGAGCGCGAACCGGACCTTCCTGCTGCTCGGCTCGGGCGAGTTCGAGCCCTGGTCGGAGGAGGTGGAGCGCGAGGCGCTCGGCGGCCGGGCGGGCCACGTCGCCATCTGCCCGACGGCGAGCGCCCCGGAGGGCGACGAGGTCTTCGAGCGGTGGGCGGGCATGGGGCTCGAGCACTACGCCGCGATGGGCGTGCCGGCCGAGGTGGTCCCGCTTCGGACGCGAGCCGACGCCGAGGACCCCGCGTCGGCGGCGTCGATCGAGAAGGCCGCGATGGTCTTCTTCTCCGGCGGCAATCCCCGGTACCTCGCCGACACCATCGCCACGACGCCGTTCTGGGAGGCCCTCGTCGAAAGGCTCGACGCGGGGACGGTCTACGCGGGCTGCAGCGCCGGCGCGATGGTCGCGAGCCGCAGCCCCGACGCGCGGCCGCGGTTCGGGGCTGCGTGGGCGGCCGGGCTGAGTCTCGTGCCGGGCGGCTCCTTCCTCCCGCACTGGGACAGGGCCCGGCACATCCCGGGCCTGCGGGCGTTCGCGACGGCGAAGGCGGGCGGGGGGTGGTTCGCGGGGATCGACGAGCGGACCGCGATCCTCGGCGACGGCGCCGACTGGCGCGTGTTCGGGCTCGGGAGCGTCACGTTTCGGCTGGACGGGACGACGCGGCGGGTCCCGGCCGGCGAGGTGTTCTCGACGCCGGCCTGAGCGCCTCGAGCCGGGCTATCCTTGTTCGGCGTGAGCTCGACGGAGGATCCGGTCGCGCCGGGACGGCGCCCGACGTGCTTCCTCTGCGGACGCCCCACCTACGACCCCGACAAGAAGGAGCGGCCGTGGGTGCGTGCGACCGCGGGAGGCAGGCAGGTGCTGGTCTGTCCTCGGTGCCAGGAGGAGCGGCCGGATTGGGCGGTGCAGCTCGACCGGTGCGAGGTCTGCGGAGCGACGCGGCTGTCCGCGATGCTCGGCAAGGTCGTGTGCCGGGCGTGCGGCCACGTCCGCGGCGATCCCATCGAGCTCCCGTGGACGACGGGCGCTTAGCTCAGCTGGAAGAGCGCTTCCCTTACAAGGAAGAGGCCGGGGGTTCGAATCCCTCAGCGCCCACCGACGTAGCGTCCCGGCCCCATCCTCGCTCGCTCGCGTCGTTCGCGAGATGAGCGCGCGATCGTCGCGACGGAGGCGCCCCGCTCGGCGAGAGCGGGCGAGGAGGGGCGACGATACCCAGGCTGGAGGGCGTCCGCTATCGTCCTCAGTGTGCGACGACACGTGAGCACCTCGCTACTGATCGTGCTGTTCGCGGCCACGGCCTGCACCGGCGGTAGAGGAACCTCGGGACCCACCGCAGAGCCGAGCGATGGAGACGGGCCTTCGGCCACGGCCGATGGGATCCCGACCGGTGGCATCCTGCGTGAGCAGACCCCAGAGTTCGGTTTCACGAACGCGTTCGACCCGACCGGTGAGTACACCGGGGTGGGGTGGTCGCTGTTCGGCAACTTCCTGATGCGCGGACTGGTCAGCTATCCGTGGCTTCCGGCGGACCAGGGCGGCAATGAACCGGTCGCGGACCTGGCCACCGACACCGGACAGGTCTCGGCGGACGGCCTGACCTGGACCTTCACGCTGAAGAACGGGATCATGTGGCAGGCGCCGATCAGCCGACCGGTCACGGCGCAGGACGTCGCATTTGCGTTCCAGCGGATCAACACCGAGTCGCTCATCGCGCAGTACGGCAACTACTACTGCGGGACGATCGTCGGGATGGACTGCCAGGGCGAGGACCAGAACGATCCGGTCGAGGGTATCGAGACGCCGGACGAAAGCACGATCACGTTCCATCTGGAGCAGCCGACCGGCGACTTCCTCTTCCGGCTCGCGCAGCCGGCGGCCGCGCCGGTGCCGCCCGAAGTGGCGGGGTGCTTCTCCGACGCGGGCGAGTACGGCCGGTTCGTCATGTCGAACGGCCCGTACATGCTGCTCGGATCGGATCAGATGGACATCTCCTCGTGCGACACGCTCGAGCCGATCTCGGGCTACGACCCGGACGCGCACATGTACTTCGTCCGGAACGACGCCTACGATCAGGCCACGGACGAGTACCGGCAGAACTACATCGACGGGTTCGCGTACACCGTCAACACGAACGTGGAGGACATCTTCAGCCGAGTATTGACGGGGGACATCGACATCGCGCACGGCCCGCCGCCGGCCGCCATCCTGCAGCAGTACCTCACGAACCCGGACCTCTCGGGCAACCTGGAGACGGAGCAGGCCGACCTGACGACCTACATCACGATGAACCTCCTGGTGCCGCCGTTCGACGACGTGAACGTCCGCAGGGCCGTCAACTTCGTCGTGGACAAGGCGGCGCTCCTGCAGGCCACGGGCGGACGGACGACCGGTGAGGTCGCGACGACGATCGAACCGCCAGCGGTGCTCCCCGAGACCGCCGACTACGATCCGTATCCGAGCCCGGACTTCGCGGGCGATCTCGAGGCCGCGCACGCGGCGATGGCGGCATCCCGGTACGACTCGGACGGGGACGGGGTCTGCGACGACCCGGTCTGCGATGACGTGCTGTTCGTCACTCGTCACGACGAACCGTGGTCGCTCTACTCGCCGATCATGAACGAGACCCTGGCGCAGATCGGGATCGACATCCGGGTGCGTGAGCTGGGCGCGCAAGCCGCGTACGCCACGGCCCAGACGATGAACAACCTGGTCCCCATCGCGATGCTCGGCGAGGGCTGGGCGAAAGACTACGCGAGCCCGTACGGGTTCGACTTCTACCTGTTCAACACCGCGGGCATCGCCTGCGAGGGCGCGGTGAACCACTCCAACGTGGGCATCACGCAGGAGATGGCCGCCGATTGCGGGGCCAACGTCGCTGCCGCATACGACGCGGCCGTCGCGGAGAACGGGGAGATCCCGAGCGTCGACGCCGACATGAAGGCCTGCGTGGCCACGCCGCCCGGGCCCGAGTACAACGCGTGCTGGGCGGCGCTCGACATGCGGATCATGGAGGAGATCGTGCCTTGGGTTCCGTTTCGCTGGGGGTTCCAGATCGCGGCCCTGGCGGACAGCGTAGCTGCGTGGAGCTTCGACCAATCCGCCGGTTGGACGGCATACTCCCGCACCGCCGTCGCCAACGACCTGACGATGGACGACGTCGCGGGCTAAAGACCGAGACCGCATTCCTATACTGACCGAGTGCCGATGTGTCCGACGTGCGGCTTCGAGTCCCATGCGCTGTACAAGTTCTGCCCCGAGTGCGGTGCAGAGACGACCGTCACGACCACCCGCGAGACACGCAAGGTCGTGACCGTGTTGTTCTGCGACCTGACGGGCTCGACGGCCCTCGGCGAGACCCTCGATCCCGAGCGACTGCGTGGGCTGCTCGCTCGGTACTTCGAACAGATGAAGTCCATCATCGAGCGGCACGGCGGCTCTGTGGAGAAGTTCATCGGCGATGCCGTGATGGCCGTGTTCGGCGTGCCGGTGTCCCACGAGGATGACGCGCTTCGCGCGGTACGCGCGGCTACGGAGATGCGGGATGCGCTGTCCGGGCTCGGCCTGCAGGGACGGATTGGCGTCATGACCGGTGAAGTCGTGACGGGCACAGAGGAGCGGCTCGCGACCGGCGACGCGGTCAACGTCGCCGCTCGACTGGAGCAGGCGGCGCAGCCGGGCGACGTGCTGATCGGTCAACCGACGCTCGCGCTCGTCGGCGACGCGGCTGACGTCGAGCCGATCGAACCTCTGGAGCTCAAGGGAAAGTCCGAGCCGGTTCCCGCCTACCGACTGCTGCGTGTACACGACGAGCCGGAGCGTCGACACGGGGACCTGTTCGTGGGCCGTGAGCGTGAACTCGTGATCCTTCGAGAGACGTGGGAGCGCGTGCAGGCCGAGCGGCGCTGCGAGCTGGTCACGGTGACGGGCGATGCCGGCGTCGGCAAGTCTCGGCTCGCCGAGGAGTTGCTGACGTCGATCGAGGCGACGGTCCTCCGCGGCCGCTGTCCTCCCTACGGCGAGGGGATCACCTACTGGCCGGTCGTCGGGGTGCTGAAGCAGGCCAAGGTTCTGCCTCCGGAAGAGGCCGCCGCCGCGGCGATCCGCTCGCTGCTCGGCGAGACGGAGGAGGCGACATCCGCGGAAGAGATCGCCTGGGCGTTCCGCAAGACGCTGGAGCACGCTGCGGTGGAACGGCCACTCGTGGTCGTCTTCGACGACATCCAGTGGGGTGAGGAGGTGTTCCTCGACCTCGTCGAGCACGTCGCGCTCCTGTCCTCGGGCGTGGCGATCCTGCTGTTCTGCATGGCGCGACCCGAGCTCACCGAGCGCCGCCCAGCCTGGCCGCTGACGCTTCGGTTAGGGCCCCTGGACGACGTCGACGTCGACGAGCTCATCCCGGAGCAGATCCCGGGCGAGTTGCGCGACAAGATCGCTCGCGCGGCGGGCGGCAACCCCCTCTTCGTCGAGGAGATGCTGGTATTCGCCGACGAGGCGGATGGCGACGTGATCGTCCCGCCCACGCTGCAAGCGCTGCTCGCGGCGCGTCTGGATCAGCTGGAAACGGCCGAACGAGGCGTGTTGGAGCGGGCAGCGATCGAGGGTGAGATCTTCCACCGCGGTGCGGTCCAGGCGCTCGCGCCCCAGGAGACCCAAGTGACACCGCGCCTGGCCGCGCTCGTCCGCAAGGAGTTGATCACGCCCGAGAGGCCCGTGCTCGTGGGCGAGGACGGCTTCCGCTTCCGCCATCTGCTGATCCGCGACGCGGCCTACGATGCCTTGCCGAAGGCGACGCGTGCGGACCTGCACGAGCGCCTCGCATCCTGGTTGGAGACCCACGCGACCGGGCTCGTCGAGTTGGAGGAGCTCCTCGGCTACCACCTCGAACAGGCCTGCCGCTATCGCGCCGAACTCGGAATCCCCGGCGATGGCACCGTGGCCATCGCGGCGCGGCGGCGCCTGATGGCCGGGGGGCACCGCGCGATCGACCGCCAGGACTTCGGCGCGGCCGTCAGCTTGTTCGAGCGCGCGGCCGCTCTCGTCCCGCCGGCCGAGCTCGACCTCGCGCTCGAAGACGAGCTCGGCGTGGCCTTGGTCTGGGCAGGCAGGGGCGACGACGCGCTCCGGCGCGCGGATGCCCTCGCCGAGAGGGCCGCTTCGGCGGGCGATCGTGTCGGCGAGCTCTGCGGGAGGATCCAGGGCGCCTTGCTCCGCCTCGACCGCGAGCCGAGGGGCACGGCGGAGAAGCTGTCCGCGCTCGTCGACGAGGCGTTGCCCGTCTTCCAGGCCGCCGGTGATGACCTGGCTCTCTACATCGCCTATAGCACGCTCTCGGAGGTGGCGGACCGACGCGCGCAGATGGGGACAGCGTTGGAGGCCCTCGAGCGGGCCTCCGTCCGCGCTGGGCAGGCGGGCCACCGATCGCCTGGGTGGTTTGACGGGGGTCGCGCCTATCTTCAGTTCATCGGCCCGACCCCGGTGACGGAACTCCTCGCGTGGCTCGACCGGAACGAACCACGAGTCGGGCGAGACCTCTTCCTCCTTGCCTACCGGGCCATGGCGCTGGCAATGCTCGGTCGCTTCGACGAGGCGCGTGCGATCCTCGCCGAAGCGCGAGCGGAGCAGGCGGAGCGCGGCGGGGGAGTCCTGCTCGCGAACATCACCGCCTTCGAGTCCGTCTGGGTGGAGCGCTGGGCGGGCGATCCCGCCGCCGCAGCCGAGTTCGGAGCAGAAGGGTGCAGGCTGCACGAGGAGCTCGGGGAACAGTGGTTCCTGGCGCATGCGGTCGGGAACCTCGCGCAGGCGCTCTACGCGCTCGACCGGCTCGACGAGGCCGACGCGGAGGCGGACCGCGCGGCGGAGCTGACCGGGGACGCCGACAAACTGAATGCGATGCTCTGGCGGCAGGTCAAAGCCAAGGTGCTCGCGCGCCGTGGCGAGCACGCCGAGGCGGAGCGCCTCGCCCGCGAGGCCGTCGCGATCGGCGACGGCACCGACGTCCTCGACCGGCAGGGCGACGCGAACGCCGATCTCGCCGAGGTGCTCCTGCTCGCCGGCCGCACGAAGGATGCGCACGAGGCGTTCGAGCGGGCGCTCATGCGATACGAACGGAAGGGAAACGTCGTCATGGCCGCTAGGACGCGCGACCGTCTCGAGGCGCTGCGGGAGGAGGTGCGTTAGCGGCCGAACGCGTTGGAAGGGCTTTTCGGTTGATCAAGCCCTCAGCGGCCGTGATGGTCAATACGTGGTCAAGGAGCCGACGAAACCAGGCGGTACTGGACGGTACTCCTGTGACACCCGAAGCCACGTCCGACTTGCCAAAGCGCTGGTCAGAGCGTTGTGCCGTCCTTCCCTTACAAGGAAGAGGCCGGGGGTTCGAGTCCCTCAGCGCCCACCGAGAAACGCAGCGGGAGCTCGGTCGTTGTCCGCGCCTCCTACGCGGGATGCCACGGCCCCGACCCGCCGAGGCCGAACGTGTGCGGTTGCGATCCATCGGCATCGACGACTCCAAGGCCGCCTGAGAGGTCCTCGCTCCAGCAATTCTCCGGATCCTCTGGGCACGGGTGCATGATCAAGCTCTTGTACGCGATCTGCGACCCATCAGGTGACCACGACGGCGACACGGCGTCGCGGATCAGTCGCGTGAAACCCGAGCCGTTCGGTGCGAACGTGTAGATGGCGGCGCCGGCATCTACCTGCAGCCCGAGCGCGATCCGATCTCCGGTCGGAGACCACGCGAGTCCGTAGACGTGACCCGGGATCATCTCCGAGATCACCTCGTTCTCGACGATCATGTGCGGATCGCTTCCGTCTGCGTTCACCACCCAGACGCTGTGGCTATGGTCCCCCCCGCCGTCCACATAGGCGATCTGGGTCCCGTCCGGAGAGAAGCTGGGCTGGTGCACCATCAACCCGCTCGGTTCGACCAGCAGCGCGGTGCGACCGCTGTCGACGTCGATCGCGTACAGGTTGGTCGATAGTCTGTCCTCGGTCAACGCCGCGTATACCACTCGCGACGCGTCAGGGGAGATCGCTGCGCCGAACAATTCCGGCAGCTTCGGTCCCGGCAGCCGGGTCTTCGTCCCGTCCGCGTGCAGGATGATCAGGTCTCCCGCGGGCGAGATCACGAGTAGCTCGGTGCCGTCACTGGACCATCCCACGGGTGTGCCGACCTGCCCGGGCAGCTGCGTCGGCGTCGGTTCGGTCGCGGCGGGGTCGATGCCCCAGATCGACTCGTCCTCCTCTTCCACCATCGTGCAGGTTCGTGTGATGCAGTCGGATTCGTAGACGATCCGGCCGGCGATCGGCTCGAAAATCCCGAGCTCGACCGCATTCGAGGTGGGCTCCGCCGGTGTGGCGCTTGATCCCGGATTGGCGCCGCACGCGGCGAGCAGAGCCGCCGTCGCTGCCGTAACGGTGGTGCGAAGCCCGTGTGAGCGCATCGAACTCGCCCTGGTCATTCTGGTTCCCTCCCTCTCAGCTTCCGCTCCGTGCGGACGAGCGCATCGCACTCGCCTAGTTGAATAAGGTGCACTGGGCGCCGATGGCGGCAGAGGGGTTCCACGGACCGGATTCGGTCCAGGGACCTGATTCGGCGACGCCGATCGTCTGCACGTCCGACCCGTTCCACCGGACCGTCTCGAGCGTGCCGGGGGACCGCTCGTACGCGATGCGGGAGCCGTCGGGAGACCAAACGGGCTTTCCTCCGACGGGGGCTACCTGCCGGAGTCCGGAGCCATCGCTGTTGATGACCCAGATCCCGCCTGCAGACTGGAACGCGAGCTGCCGGCCTGTCGGCGACCATCGTGGGGCGGCCCCCCCTTGGGACACCTCCGTGAGTCCAGAGCCATCGAGGCCGACGATCCAGATACCACCGCCGTAAAGGGCATGGAATGCAAGGCGCGAGCCGTCGGGTGACCAGGCGAGATCGTTGACATGCCCGAACTCCTGCTCGATCAGCACCCGAACGCCGGTCCCGTCCGCCTTCATGACCCGGAGGCTGTTGCCCCAATCTCCCATGCCGTCGAAGTACGCGATCTGCGCCCCATCGGGGGAGAAGGTCGGGCAGAACAACGCCGTGCGGAAGGTGTGGTCCGGATAGTTGCGAGTGGCGGCGAGTACGAGCCGGCGCGAACCGCCGTCCGCTTCGACCACGTAGATGGCGGACTGCCACTCCTCCTCAGGAGGCCAGTTCGTGACTCCGTAGATGACCTTCGATCCGTCGGGGGTGAACGAGCCTCCCGAGAATCCGTCATACATGCCGCCACGGACGAGGAGCGTCTCGGTTCCATCGGAGTTCAGCACCACGAGGTCGCCTGGACCAAGGAAGGAACCGCCACCTCGGTTGATGAGCAGCTTCGAGCCGTCGCTCGACCAGGCGAGAGGTTCGCCTGGACGTTCGCTCAGCTGGATCGGCTCCGCCGGCGTACCTCGCGGCGTCGGGTTCACCGCCCAGATCCCTTCGTCGTTCCCGTATGCGATCCAGCCGCCGACCTCCGAGATCCCGATCTCGTTGGCCTCGGACGCGGGCGAGGGCGTCGGGGACGTCACCGGCGACGGTCCCCCTGACGCTGGGGTCGTGGGGTTCGCGACCCCCGCCTCCCCGCTGCATGCGGCCGCCGTGAGCACAAGGCTCGCCACCGTCGCCAGGAGCCCCCAGAAAATTCGTCGCGTTGGTCTCTCGATGCTGATCATTCGCGAGGCGCTCATTCCAGGTTCCTCCCTCTCAGCTGGCACTCTCATCTGGACCGTGAAGTGAGCCTGGCGGATGGGGCTTGAGAACGGCTGGAGGCCTCTCAAGCCGTTCTCAAGCCTCTCGCTGGAGGCTGGGCCCGTGAGCAACCCACCAGAAGGTGTCGGGGCCTGGCGGCCTGAAGGCCGAAGGTCGAGACTGGGCCGCATGCGACAGGTCGGCGAGCCCCTCCACCCATCCGGAACGAGGCGTGACCCCGAAGCCAAGACGCCGGAAGAGACGGCCGGGGAGATCAATGCCTTCCTGGTCGCGGATGTCCGCGGATACACCACGTTCACCCAGGAGCGGGGCGATGAAGCGGCTGCCCTGCTGACGGCGAGGTTCGCAGGCATCGTCCGCGAGCACGTCGAGGCCCGGGACGGGTCCGTGATCGAGCTGCGAGGAGACGAAGCCCTCGCGGTGTTCCGCTCCCCCCGCCAGGCCATCAGGGCGGCGGTCGAGCTGCAGACGGGGCTTCTTCAGGCAACGAGGGCCGCGCCGGATCTCCCGCTCCCCGTCGGGATCGGGCTGGACGCCGGTGAGGCGGTGCCGGTCGAGAGCGGGTTCCGCGGCGGGGCCTTGAACCTCGCGGCCAGGCTCTGCAGCGAGGCGGGGCCCGGCGAGATCCTCGGCAGTCAAGGCCTGGTGCACCTGGCCCGCGCGGTCGAGGGCGTTCAGTACGTGGATCGCGGCGAGCTGCACCTCAAGGGACTCTCTGATCCCGTCCGCGTCCTCGCGATCGCTTCTGAAGGAAGCGACGTCGCGGAGCAGATCCGTTCACTCTTACCCACCCGGCCGGTGCGTCCCGTGTACGGGGGGAGGATGCATTTCCGCGTTCTGGGACCGATTGAGGTGGACGCGGGAGGGGGCCCCATCCCGCTCGGCGGGCCGAAGCAGCGCGCGGTCCTTGCGCATCTCCTCATCCGTGCGAACCAGCTCGTCCCCGCCGACACCCTGGTCGACGGGATCTGGGGCGACGAGCCGCCCGAGAGAGCTCGCAACGTCCTGCAGACCTACGTCTCGCATCTCCGCAAGGCTGTCGGCCGCGATCGGATCCAGAGTCTCGCGCCCGGCTATCTCCTCAGGCTCGATCATTCCGAGCTGGATGCCACTCGGTTCGACGGGCTCTTGAGAGACGCGAAGAAGGCCCTCTCCGCGGATCCGAACATCGCCGTCGGCACGCTCGACGATGCCCTGGCCTTGTGGCGAGGGCCGGCGCTCGCCGATCTCGCCGACCAGCCCTCGCTGCTGGCCGAGGCCGCGCGGCTCGATGAGCTTCGACTCGAGGCTCAAGAGGTCAGGGTCGAGGGGTTGATGGCGAGCGGCGCCGAGGCCAACGCGATCGGCGAATTGGAGGCCCTGCTCGCACACCACCCGTGGAGGGAACGGCTCTGGGGCCTCCTGATGCTGGGCCTCTACCGGGATGGGCGTCAAGCCGAGGCCCTCAACGCCTTTCAGCGAGCGCGAGAGATCCTCGCCGACGAGCTCGGGATCGATCCATCGCCGGAGCTCCTGAGGCTTCACGAACGGATCCTGAAGCACGATCCCGGACTCGAACTGCGGGGAGAGCCCCTCCGCGGCTATCGGCTCCTGGAGAAGGTCGACGACGGACCCACCGGCGTCGTGTTCCGAGCGATCCAACCTCACGTCGAGCGCGACGTGGCCGTCAAGGTGTTCCATGAAGGTATCGCCGCCGACCCGGAATTCGTCCGACGCTTCGATCCGGACGCCCAAGCCATTGCGTCTCTGGAGCATCCGCACATCGCCCCTATCTACGACTACTGGCGGGAGCCGGGTCGTGCGTACGTCGTCTCTCGATACCTCCGCGGCGGCAGCCTTCGAGCCATGGAGGAGAGAGGGGAACCGCTGGAGCGAGAGCGGCTCTTTCGCGTTGTCGAACAAGTCGCCTTGGCACTCGCGTTCGCCCACCGACAAGGGGTCGCCCACGGGAACGTTGGATCGTCCAACATCCTCTTCGACGCGGAGGGGAACGCCTATCTCGGTGACTTCCTGATCAGGGGCGGCCCGCCGCCTGACCCCTCGGAGGATGTCCGGGCGCTCGCCCGGTTCGTCGAGCACTTGCTGCCCGGCGAGTCCTCGTTCGGTGAGCTCGCTGGGAGCGCTGCGCTCGGGACGAGTGCACCCGAGGCGGAGGCGTTCGCCGTGGCGGCCCGGACGGCCCTCGAACCCACGGCGATCATCGCTCCTCGACGCGCCGAGGAGCGAAACCCCTACAAGGGCCTCCGGGCGTTCACCGAGGCCGACGCCCACGACTTCTTCGGGCGGGGGGCGCTCACCCGGCGTCTCGTCACCAGGCTCAGCGAGGCGGGGCGCGGATCAAGGTTCCTCGCCGTCGTCGGCCCGAGTGGGGGCGGGAAGTCTTCCGTGGTCCGTGCGGGGCTGGTTCCGGCGATCAGACAGGGGGCGTTGGAGGGCCAGGAGGATCCCTTCATCGCCGAGATGTTTCCTGGAGCACACCCCATCGACGAGCTCGAGGCCGCGCTCCTTCGGATCGCGGTGCGTCCTGTGCCTCGCCTGCACGACCGGCTCGATTCGGGATCTCGAGGCCTGCTCGAGGCGGTGGATCTGGTTGCGCCCGGCCAGGCGGAGGTCGTGCTCGTGGTCGATCAGTTCGAGGAGGTCTTCACCCTCACCACAGAGGAGCGTGAGCGGGAACGGTTCCTCGAGTCGCTCCGCGTCGCCACCGCCGACCCCGAGAGCCGGCTCCGCGTCATCGTGACCCTTCGGGCGGACTTCTACGACCGCCCACTCATCTACCCGCGCTTCGGAGAGCTGCTCGCCGAACGGACCGAAGCGGTTCCTCCCCTCACACCCGACGAGCTCGAGCAGGCGATCCGAGGCCCGGTCGAACGGGTCGGCGTCCGGCCCGAGCCCGGGCTGGTGGCGGAGATGATCGCCGACGTCGCCCACCAACCCGGCGCCCTCCCGCTTCTGCAGTACGCCCTCATGGAGCTCTTCGAACGTCGGGACGAGGACCGATTGACCCTCACCGCCTATCAGGAGCTCGGCGGGATCGCGGGCGCCTTGTCCGCGCGAGCCGAACGCATCTTCGAGGCGACCGACCAACAGGGCCGCCGGGCTACGAAACAGAGCTTCCTGCGGTTGGTCACCCTGGGAGAGGGACGGCAGGACACGCGGCGCCGCGTCACCCGGAGCGAGCTCGACGCCCTCGAGGTGGAACGGGGGGCGATCGACATCGTCGTGGACACCTTCGGGCGCCACCGGCTCCTCACCTTCGATCGGGAGCCCTCGACCCGGGAGCCCACGGTGGAGATCGCACACGAGGCGCTGCTGAGCGCCTGGGGACGGCTGCGAACGTGGATCGACGACGCGAGGGAAGACCTCCGTCACGAGCGAGGCCTGGCCCGGGCGGCCGCCGAGTGGCGAGGCTCCGACGCAGACAGAGCTTCCTCTTGCGGGGTGCCCGACTGGAGCAGCTCGAGACGTGGGCCGCGACCACGGAGTTGGCGATCGGGGGACCCGAGCGCGCGTACCTGAAGGCGAGCGTCGATCGGCGCGATCAGGAGCGGGAGGAAGAGGAGCGGCGACGCACGCGCGAGGCCCAGATCGAGCGGCGGTCGGCCCGCCGTCTGCGCGGCCTGGTCGCCGTCTTCGCGGCCGCGGCGCTCATCGCCGGATCGCTCACCGTCGTCGCGACGAACCAGAGCGACAGGGCAGAGCGCGAGCCGATCGGGCGGAGCGTGAGGCCGCGGATCGCGAAGGCGGGAGCTCGCCGCGGCCGCGGTGGCGAACCTCGAGGTCGACCCGGAGCTCAGCGTCTTGCTCGCGATCGAGGCCGTCCAGACCACGCGCTCGTCGGACGGGACGGTTCTCCCGGAAGCGGAGGAGGCGCTCCACCGCGCCGTCGTGGCGTCACGACTCGAGTTGGAGGTGCCCGGCGTGGGAGGACGCCTCGCCTGGAGCCCCACGGGAGTCTTCGTGACCGAGGGCCCCGAGGACTCGGGCATGATCGACATCAGGGACGGCGAGACCGGAGAGAGCGTCCTCGTCGTTCCAGGGGCACGACGGGGACGTCAACGACGTCGCGTTCAGCTCGGACGGCTCGAGGCTCGCCACCACCGGCGACGACGGCATGCTCAAGGTGTGGGACCCCTCGACCGGGCGACTCGTCTCGAGCCTGTCGGGGGATGGCGGTGCATTCGGGTCCTTCCTTCAGCGCCGACGATTCGCTCGTCGCCGCGGCCTGGCGCGAGGGAGGAGACGACGGGAGGGTCCGGGTCCTGGACCTGTCGACGGACCGGGTGGTCTCGAACGTTCCGGTGGAAGCCCGAATGACACCGCGCTCAGTCCCGACGGGAAACGCCTCGCCGTGGCGTCCTGGTCGGAGAAGGAAAGGAACGGTGCCGTGTTCGACGTGGAGACCGGCGAGGAAGTGTTCGGACTGAGCGGGCCCAACTGTTGCAGCACCTCCCGATCTCCGGGGGGTGTCCTGGAGTCCTGATGGCCGATACATCGCCGCGAGCAGCGAGGACACCACGCTCGTATGGGAGGCACAGACGGGAACGGCTCCGCCACACGCTGCTCGGTCAGAGCGGGGTTCGCCATCAGCGTCGCCTGGAGCCCGGATTCCTCTCGCCTGGTCACGGGAGGTTCGGACGGCACCGCGAAGGTGTGGGAGATCGGGACAGAGGGCGTCCGAGAGCTGTGGTCGCTGTCGGCGCAAGAGACGGGCAGCTGGCATCGTGGGCGTGGCCTTCTCGCCGGACGGGACCCGGGTGATGGCCGGGGACGCGGGCATCTCCGTCGTGAAGATCTGGGACCTGGGACCGGACGGAGATGCCGAGTGGGCGAACCTTCCCGCCGGCGGCGTATCCCGCGGCGGAGTTCATGCCCGACGGACGGCGCGTGGTGGCGGCGACCCGGACGTCGACGCGGGCGGCTGACGATCTGGGATCTGGGAGCCGGTCGAGACCTTCGAACGCTCGGACCGGCGACCGACTCATTTCTGGTTCCAATCCTTCGACGTGAGCCCGGACGGCAGCTCGATCGTGCTCGGCGGCGCGGAGCACGGTCGTGCCCTCGCTTCGGCGGTGCGGCAGCGGCACAGGGCGTGGGATACGTCGACGGGCGAGGAGCTCTACCGGATCGGGCACGAGCTCGACGTCAACGACGTCTGCCTTCAGCCCGGATGGGGAGTTCCTCGTCACCGCCGGCTGGGGCGGAACGGCGAAGGTCGTCGATCGGTCCGGCCACGTGATCCGCGTCCTCCAAGAGGAGGAGCCGTGGATTCAACGCTGTCAGCGATGCTCGCTTCAGCCCCGATGGTGTGCCTGGTGGCGACCGCGGCCGTTCACGGAACAAGGGACGAGCCACGTGAGGATCTGGGACTGGGAGCGAGGTGAGGTGGTCCGCACGATCGACGCGAACGCATCCTCGGTGGACTTCGATCCCAGCGGTCCCCGGATCGCGACGGCCGGTCCGGAAGGACCGTGGAGATCTGGGACGTGGAGAGCGGACCACGCGTATCCGTGCTGGAAGGGCCGTCGGGAGGCGTCACCGATGTCGCCTTCAGTCCCGACGGATCGCGCGTCGCGACATCGCAGCAACGACGGCACGGTTCGGCTGTTCGATGCGGACACGGGCGCACAGCAGCTCGTTCTGCCAGGCTCTGGATGCGCCGTGTCGAAGGCGTGAGCTTCAGCCCGGACGGCACGAAGCTCGCCTCCACGAGCTGGTGCGACGGTGTTCGGATCTGGGCCCTCGACATCGACGACCTGCTCGAGATCGCCCGCCGCGAGGTCCCGAGGGCGCTCACCGACGAGGAGTGCCGCCAGTACCTTCACATGGATCGTTGCCCTTAGGCGTTCGCCAGCTCCACTCTCTTATCGGCGCACGTAGCTCGGTCGATCGCAGGTGGAGAGGGTGGGTTGCACCTGCAACCATCGGTCCCCACGTCACTGATTCGTGCATTCCATGACTTGGATTCCGCTTTGGACCGCCGGACGGAAATACAATCCCGACGTCGTTTCCTAAACCGCGAGTCGGAGGTTCGATTCCTCCCGGGGCACTGAGGATCGGTCGTGTTCCCGCGTGATGGGGGCTGGGGGCTTTGGCGAGCACTGGGAGGATCAGGCGGATCCTGGTCGCGCTGACGCTCGTGGTTCTGGCCGCCTGCGGAGGAGGGGTCGACCCGCCGTCCGAACCGATAGGGACCCCCACGGGACCAGCGTCGCCGAGCGTTTCGGTCGAAGGTCAGCCGCCCACCACGGACAACATCCGAGGCATCTGGCAGCACGCCACCCAGCCCACACGGATGATTCGATTCGGCCCGGACCAGGCGTTCGCCGTGGACACTCACGGATCGATCGATTCGTCTCCGGCGCTGGTCGGGACGTATGAGCTGGATGGCCGGGACATCGTCGTCACGGTGACCCAGGTCGGCGGGGCATGCGACGTTGGCGACACGTGGACCTGGCGAACGGGGGTCCCGGAGGACGGTCGACTCCAGCTGGTATTCACCGAAACCGGCCGGGGCCAATGCGCCATCCCGATCGGGACGGAATGGTCGTTCATTCGGCTGTCACCCAGGTCGTCGGCCGGTGCCGACATCACGGCCGATCCGGTCGGAGGATTCGCCCCGCTCCCGGCGAACTCCGACGAGGCCCTCGAGGTCTTGGATGGACTGTGGCTCCTCGAATCGGGCGGTCATCTGCTCCGGCTCAGGCCATACGGGACCTACGCGATCGACGACATGGGGCTCCTGGGGAGCGATCCCTACGACGCCGGAGCGATCGAGGTGGCGGGGACGACCCTCACCCTGGTGAGCGGGGCCGGCTCCAACCGCTGTGCCGAGGGGGATCGCCTCGTCCTGCGCAGCGTGCGGATCGATGAGATCGGCCGCTCCCTCCGAGGGACGGTGGTCCACGACGATTGCTCGCACGCCACCGGCACTCGGCCGACGTGGATCCGGCTCTCCCTCTGACCCGGGATCCGCGGCACGGTGTCGGCACCATGCAACGTTCGTGGCCGAGCCGCCCGAGGGCCGTGTGCTTTGATGCGCTGCGGTTGGCAGCAACTTCCTAAACCGCGAGTCGGAGGTTCGATTCCTCCCGGGGGCACGCGCATCGGACCCGTTGCGATCGACGATCGAACTCGCAATCCCGTTACTCCGGGCACCCCGGACCACCCCTGGTGCGTGGGGGATTGTCCCTACGCCACACCGACACCCGCCGCGGTGCGACACAGCCCTCTCCGGCTGCAGACCGTCCCGCCCAGCCGAGCGCGATCCCGGCCTTTCGCAAGATGCGAGCTAGGGTGAGGACAATGACCAGATACCGGATCAGCGGCGAGATGAGCACGGGCATCGTCGACATCACGCAGGATGAACTCGACACGTACCTGGTCGGAGTTCGCGAGCGCCTGCATCCCGTGCAGGTAACCGCGTCGGGCGATCCCGCGCACTATGTGATCGACGCCGTCGTGGATACGGACACGGAAGCGGAGGCGAATGCCTTGTGGTGGGAGGTGGTCGATCCCGCCCTCAACGCCGTTCTCGCGGAGACCGCGTCCGACGTCGAATGGGTCCCGATCTATCTCGATGAGCTCGACATCGAAGAGGAAGAGGTATCGGACGGCTGAAGTCGGTCCGGGAGCTGCCCGACTCCCGAAGGGAGGGCCAGGGTGGACAGGACGGACGCTCGCCCGTTCGAAGGCACGATCGCCCGGATCTGGCGCGGCGCGACTCGGGAGGAGGACTCGGGAGGCTATCGTGAAGCCCTTCGATCGGACCTCCGCGAGGTTCGATCGACCGATGGAAACGTGGGCGTCTTCGTCCTTCAACGAATACAGGACGGCCGTTCGGAGTTCCTGTTCCTCTCCTTGTGGGATTCGATGGATGCGGTCGTCGGCTTCGCGGGACAGAACGTGGATCGAGCCGTCTACTTCCAGGAGGACGAACGCGTGCTTCTCGAGCTGACCCCCCGCGTGGAGCATTTCGAGGTCGTCGCGTCCGAGCTCGACCGTCGCTGAGATCTCGGCGCACGACGCGTCGACGTCGGCCAGGGCGTCCTCGAACCGATCGGCACCGCGTCTTCCTGATCCGGTTGCGTCGATCCGCGGTCACGCCTCGAGCAGACGCTTCAGGGCGCCGAGGGCGGCCGCCCAGCCCTGCTCCGAAACCTCCTTCGCCGGTACGGACGGGAGGTTGACCTCGCTCACGGTGAGCTCGGTCGTGCCGCCGCGTTCGAGCAGCGCCCAGGAGACCTCCTGATAGTTCTCGGGGCTGTCCGGCAGGCCGGAGACCGGGCTCCAGTGGGTGTGGACGAGCAGTCGCTCGGGCTCGAACCTCAGAATCGTGCCCTTGTCCTGGTACGGCCTCCCCTGGTACTCGCCGCGGTGCACGATGGGGCTCCCCTCCGCCCAATCGGTCTCGGTGTCGACCCCGAAGAACCACTCCTTGATGACCGACGGGGTGGTCATGGCCTCCCAGACCTTCGCGGCCGGGACCTCGATCGCGATCGAGACCTGCGTGCTGAGGTCGCTGGTCATGGCATCCTCCCTCGGATCCGAGCACCCCGACCCGGATTGGACCGACCTTACTCAGACCCGACCGAGAACCGACTCGCCCCGCCGCCCACGTCACGTCGTAGCGGCCGCCGGTGAACTCCTCGAAACCATGGTCATGA
>CAVQUN010000008.1:0-670435 GCA_963716935.1 uncultured Actinomycetes bacterium
ACGGCAGCAAGCTCCTGGTGTTCGTATTTCTCGAGCCTCAGGGTGCTCGACCGGCAACGGTCAACGAGGACGGATCCGCCTTCACGCTGCTGGATCATTACCCCGATCTCCGGCAGCACCTTGCGTGCGGGTCTTGGTCCCCCGACGCCGGCCGATTGCTCTGTTTGACCCAGGAGGATCAGAACCCGGTCAACGGTATCTACACGATCCGGTCTTCCGACGGCGGGGGACTCAGGCAGGTCACCTCCACCCCAGGCTGTTCTCACGATCAATGCATCGAAGACGTCGTGGGCGGATACTCAGCCGACGGCTCGCTGATCCTCTTCAAGAGGCAGGAGAGGAGCACACACCTCGGTTCCCTGTTCGTGGTGAACTCCGACGGAACGAGCCTGCTGCAGTTGAGTCCTCAAGGAGTGCAGATCCCGGAAGCGGACCCGCTGTCGGCTGACTGGTCACCGCTCGACTCCGAGGTTGCCTTCGGCGCGTTCCGAAAGGGATCGACGCCTGACACAGGCACCGCCCTCTTCGTTGTGAACGCCGACGGCACCGACCTCCACCGGATCACGCCGTTCGGCGTTGGCGGGTTCTCGGTGAGCTGGTCACCGGATGGACGACTGATTGCATTCGACAGCGAGGTCTCACAGGGCTCCCAGATCTATGTTGTGCACCCCGACGGGACCGGTCTCCTGGAACTCACGAAGCCTGCGAATGGCGATTCCTCGTTCACGCCGGTGTGGTCTCCGGACAGCACGAAACTGGTGTTTCAGAGCATCCACCCGGGGACGGACGCGGCGGACCTGTGGATCGTGAACGCCGACGGTACGGGGCTGTTCCAGCTGACGAACACCCCTGAGAACGAGAACACGCCGAACTGGGGGTCGGCACCCGTCGGCTAAGCGTCCTCAAGGCGTACCGCATCCTTGGACTTGCTGGAGATAGAGAGCGGATAACGCAGCGTCGCCCGCTCGCCGGATATCTGGGGATCTGCGCCGTTGCACACCGTTCGGCGCCGGATAGCTACGGATCAGAAGGTTGGGGTTCGACTCCCTGCCGGCGCGCTACCAGAGGACGTCTACGAGGAGACGGCCGTCCGTGGTGTTCGGCTCGACCCGTTCGATGCGAAGACCAACCGCCACTTGCCGCAGTGCGAGTTCGTCTCCGTGACCGATGTCGCCGTGCTCCGGGTCATCTTGAAGGTTCGGGACGGCGCGGGCGGAGGCTACTGGTGGGTGGAATGTGGCACCTGCGAATGCGGCTCCCGTCGTTCAGTTCAATTCGCGTACCAGCCCGCGTCCGGCCCGATCAACGATGCGCGAGAAGTCTTACCCTCCACCTGATGGGCTTGTCGCGTCTCATCGCGTGAGCAGGGATGCGATAGGTATGGGCCTTCCGCATCACAGCGTGTCGCTCGAGGTACAGATCGCGTATGCGCCGGTGCTTGTGTTCGCTTCGCGCAGGACGCCATCGACATAGAGCGAGCAAGTCACAGCCCCGTCAGAGCCGTCCTTTTGCGCCGAGACATACAGGAAGGCTCCGTCCTCTGAATCGAACGAGTAGGTCCAGGGAACAGGAACACCAATGGCTTGCGAAGCATCCCCATTCTCGTTCTCATACGTGACGTCGACCGTCGCGGTCGAGCCGGTGACTTGATAGGTAACCACAGGCGGCGGCGGCGGCTCGGGGGCCGTGCAATCGCCTGCCAACGACACGCTGTCCCGGAAGGTGCCCCGATCCCGAATCTTGTTGGTCGCCGCGTCTCTCCAGACAACGCGAACCGTCAGTTGGAGGTCGCTTGTGGTGTCTCCCGGGATGAACTCTTCCATCCAGAGCGAAGGGCTGTATCTAGATGGGTGGTGAACCCAATCCCCGACTCTCCGTGCCAAAGACCTTCTCGTGATGAATGAACGAGATCGGCCACCGTTCCTGGGAAATGCTCCTTGATCGTCCAACGAACGTCGTAGTAGCCGATTGAGTTGCAAGTCACGCTGTGCCGCATCTTCAACTTCCCAGAGTCAGGAGCTGCCTGGGTCGAAGGCGGGACAAGCACAAGGATGAGCAACGCTAGCGCGGCCACGATCGTTCGTGTCAGGATCTTGCTGGCCATTCGCCCTCCGAGTGAGCAAACCCCGGGGTCAGTCTGCGCCTGACGGACCTGCTAGCGCAAGGCATGGACGCTTGCTCGGCCACCGCTCAAACGACCCGCTCGAGGATGTCGCGCTCACGATGTCGCGCCATTCGCTCTATCCGCTTCGCAAAGGGAGCCCCGGGAGGCGCACCTTACCCTCCCGAGGCTAACGCCGAGCCTTCCCTCTACTCCCGATCGAGGCGAGTCATCTGGCCCAGCGATGCGATCGCCGTGACGTAGCGCGGGAGCTCCGACAGGACGGGCAGGATTGACTGCTCGGCGAACGAGCACAACTCATAGGTACGGGTGGTGGGAGCCCCATCTAGGCTGGCCCGCTCTTGATTGTCGCTATGTCACCGTGGTCGATTCCGCGTCTTGGTTGTTCGACACGTTCGGATCTGGCTCATTCCCTACCACCGAAGCTGTGTTCATGACGATGCCAGGAGACTGCGCGGTGACCACGAGCGCTACGCTGCTAGCTCGTCCACCCACGGCCACAGGTGCGGTAAACACGCAGGTGACGACGCCGCTCGACTGACTGCACGTCGCCTGCGCGCTCGTTGCGGAGACGAAGGTCACTCCCTCCGGAAGCTGATCGGTCACCGTCACACCCGTCGCTGAGGATGGCCCGAGATTCTGGACGCTCAGCGCGTAGCTGATGGTCCGACCGCTCCTCACGGGATCGCGGCGATCGACCTTCGTCAGGGACAGGTCCGCCCCCGATGGAACAGGCATGAGATCCTTCATGTAGACGTCGTTGTCGAAACGGACGGGATCGCGCACGTCGAAGTTGCTGGCACCTGAGGTGAACACCACCTTGGTCCCATCTGCGGTGATCGAAGGGGAGTTGCTTGAACTGTCACCAGCATGCCTTCCATCAGCGTTTGATGACGCGAGCACAAGAGCTCCTGTCAGCAGGTTCTTCACGTAGACGTCGTCGTCTCGCAGAGTTTGGTGATCAACGGGATCCAGGTTGTCCGCGTATGTGGTGAAGGCCACGACCGACCCATCGGCGGACAGGCTCACTTGGCCGCTGTCTTGGTCGGCCTTCGTCCCGTTCTGGGTGATCGAAGCGAGTGTGAGCTCCCCGGTCGTCAGATTCTTCACGTAGACGTCGCCAATAGAATCCACGTCGCCCGGGTCCAGATTCGTAGAGCCACTCCCGAACGCCACCACGGTGCCGTCTGCAGACAGCGAAGTGTCAGCATCGCTGTTGCCATTGCCCTTGACCCCGGAGTCATTCGTTGAGGCGAGCGTGATGTCTCCCGTCACAAGATCCTTCACGTACACATCGGCGAATGAGTCCGTGTCGGAGGGATCCAGGTTGGTGGCGTACGAGGTAAACGCCACCTTGGTTCCATCCGCCGATATCGCCATGCCGCCGGCGATGGGGCCGTTTGCCTTGACACCCGCCTCATTGGCGGAAACGAGTGTGATGTCACCAGTCGTCAGGTCCTTCACGAACGCATCGACGAGCGTGTCCGTGTCGGCAGGATCCAGGTTGCTCGCGAAGGAGCTGAAGAGCACGCGCGTCCCATCGGCGGAAAGGGATGCCCCGCCGGTGAATTCGTTCGACTTTACGCCCGACTCATTGGTCGACGCGAGCACCAGATCCCCGGTCACGAGATCCTTCACGTAGACGTCATACTCAATGTCGGTGTCGCCGGGCACGAGATTCGTCGCCTTGGACTGAAAAGCGACATGGGTCCCATCGGCAGAGATGTCGTTGGCTGAATTGATTCCGTTTCCCTTGACGCCGTTTCCGTTGATGGATGCGAGGAATACGGCCCCGGTCGTCAGATCCTTGACGTACGCGTCCCTGGTGGAATCGGTGTCGTCCGGACTCAAGTTTGTTGAAGAGCTGTAGAAGGCGACCCTGGTCCCCTCCGCTGAGACGGCGCCTACAAAGGGAGCGGAGCCGCCGCTGTTCCCCTTGATGCCAAGGCTGTTCGTCGAGACCAGTGTGATGGTGCCCGGCGCGGCGGAAGCCGCCGGCATGAGCACGAATACGAGCAAGCAGACCCAAATCAAGACCGTCAGCCTGCGGACCACTTGCACCCCTCCCGCACCAGGATTATCGAGCGCATCCTGCCTGAAGATCGGAACATACGGCTACGGCGTATTCAGCAGAATCACTGCGTTTGGCCGTCCGAAGCTCCTTGGCCGAGCGAATTCACAGGACCGACTGGATCATGCGGCGCGGGCTCCCGTGCGCCCGGTGGCCGGGCGTGAGCCAGTGACCCTCCGGCAGGGCCCGGCCACACGACGGCCGGGCCCTGCGAACGAATGGGCGCTAGCCCCTCTTCTTGCCCCCGCAGACCGTGACGTTGCCGGCAACGTCACGGATCTCGAGGACGACCTTGAACTGCCGCTCCCCAGCAACGTGCGTCGCGGTTACGACGACGGGGTCGGTCGT
Organism: uncultured Actinomycetes bacterium; assembly: GCA_963716935.1. Lineage (GTDB taxonomy): Bacteria > Actinomycetota > UBA4738 > UBA4738 > HRBIN12 > CALGFI01. Next base: position 4,542 of record CAVQUN010000008.1, read on the forward strand.
TCCAACGGCGAATGACGGGATGCTCACGCTTGCCCCCACAGACTGCTGAACGGAAATGGAAGCAAGACCGCTGCCGACGTCCTGGATGGTGAACGTTGCCAGCCGCTTGTTCTTGACGAGGGAGCAGGTCGGCGGGGTCGTGTCGCTTTCAACGAGGTCGAACCGGGCTGTCACGGATCTGGCCTGATCCATCGTCACCACACACGTCGTACCGGAGCAGTCCCCGCTCCACTCCACAAAGGTCGATCCCGGATCCGCAGTTGCGGTCAGCGTGACGGTGTCTGTTGGAGCGTAGCTCGCCGCGCACGTGACCCCACAGTTGATCCCCGGCAAGTCGCTCGTCACGGTCCCCGTACCGGTCCCGATCTTCGAGACCGTGAGGTCGTGGCGCGCAGCGAGGTCGAACCGGGCTGTCACGGATCTGGCCTGATCCATCGTCACCACACACGTCGTACCGGAGCAGTCCCCGCTCCACTCCACAAAGGTCGATCCCGGATCCGCAGTTGCGGTCAGCGTGACGGTGTCTGTTGGAGCGTAGCTCGCCGAGCACGTGACCCCACAGTTGATCCCCGGCAAGTCGCTCGTCACGGTCCCCGTACCGGTCCCGATCTTCGAGACCGTGAGGTCGTGGCGCGCAGCCGTGATCTCACCCTTGACGGCGACGCCGAACACCGTGTCTGAACCGGTACCCGTGTTGAAGCTCTCCGGAAGGACGGCACCTGTGGCGATGTCGAACTTCACGACGTCGGCCGTGCTGAAGTCCCCACTCCAAAACGACGTCCCATCCGGATCGAGGTTGATTGCGAACCAGCTGTCGAGGTCCACGTCGTTGATCGTGGCGTCGTACGACTGGATCGGAGTACCGGATGAATCCAGTCGGACGATCGTTTGCGTGTCCGCGACCAGGATGCTGTCATCGGGCAGGATGCGCAGCGCATAGGCGGCGCCGCCGGGCAACCCGGTTGCGAAGTCCGGGTTCTGGGCATCCGCACAGACGTCGTAGCTGAACACGGTCGTTCCCTCAGACGTGTACAGCATCGTGCACTGGTCGGCCGCTAGGTCGATCCAGTCGGTCCCGCGGTCCTCGACCGCCACATCAAAGGAGTCGAGCGGGTTGCCGGTGGCGTCGAACTTCTGGATCACCGACGCTGATGCGTCACCGACGTATGCGTTCCCAGCCCCATCGAAGAGAATCGACTCGGGCGTGCTGAAACCGCTCCCGAACGTTCCTTGAAGCGCCCCAGTGTTGTCAAACACGCTGACCGAGCCGGCACCGAAGTCGGTGACGTACAGGTTGCCAGCGGCATCGAACGCCATGCCGGTCGTGAAGCTCCCGGTGGTGTCGTCCAGCGTTTGCACAAGCGAGCCATCGGGCAGATGCCACTGGACCTGGCCGGCGCTGACCGACACGAACACGTCGCCTTGGCCGAACGTCCCGGCGGCTATCGCCGGACCCTGGGCAAGGCCTACCAACAAGGATCCAAGCAGTCCTACTGCCAGGATCGTCGATACCTTCCTCATGTGGTTCCCCTCTCGTCTGGCGAGCAGGCTGGACAACACACGAGACGCCTCGGGGCGCGCCGAATGTTGTTCGCCTCACGTCCGGTCTTGCCGGGGCTTGTCTCCGCCCCCCTCTCCTAACTTGGGAGACAAGCGCTGGGGCACTTATAGCATGGGGAGGGTCACCTACGCATATCGCCGTATCCCCAAGAGGAAGACGGCCCGCGCTTGGTTGACTGTGTCGACGGGACGCTCGGTCAGTTGGAGAAGCCCGGCTCGCCGTGCGGCGCGGGCTCCCCAGATCGGGTGTTCGGGCCTGACGTGAACATCAGGCGAATGAACGGATCAGAGCGCTGGATGGCGCTACGATCCGTCGGGTCATGCCCGGGGTGAACAAGCGTGCTGAGGCGAGGCGCGGTCTCATCGAGAGCTTCGTCGCCATGTACGACGACGTCCCTGAATTGACCCTGCAAACCGACCTGCAGGAGGCGGTTCTTCACCTGCCCGCGGATCAGCAGGACGAAGCGAGGATCCTCCTCAAGGACGCCGAGCTCGACTCCGTTCACTTGCCGCTGAAGGATCTGCTGCACCGGGATCCGGACAGCTACTGAAACGTCTACAGCCCCGCGCATCAAGGGCGGCGCGGGCTCCCTTTGCTCCTAGGGGCACGCTACGAGCGTGTCTCCCGGGTCGGTCCTGCAGTGGTCTGTCTCCCCCCACCATCGGCTAGGTCGTTGCCCGACACTCCGTCCACGGCGTTCAGTCGGTCTGGGCCTGCATCACCACGGAGCGTGTCACTCCCCGCCCCGCCGATGAGCCGGTCGGCACCGTCTGCACCGAGCAGGAGGTCGTCTCCCCCAAGTCCTTTGAGTGTGTCCTTGCCCCCGAGGCCGCATATCACGTCGTCGCCTCGTGTGCCCCGGAGGGTATCGTCGCCCAAGGTCCCGGTGATGGTGCACGGCCCACCGAGGTCCTTCACGTACACGTCGGTAGGAAAGTCGGTGTCGGCGGGATCGAGGTTGGTGGCACCCGTGTAGAACGCCACCTTCGTGCCGTCGGCCGAAAGGAACGGGTCGATGCTGGAGTCATTCGCCTTGACTCCAGCGTCGGAGGTCGACGCGAGCGTGATGTCCCCGGTCGTGAGGTCCTTCACGTAGACGTCGCCAAGCGAGTCGGAATCGGCGGGATCGAGGTTCGTGGCATCCGACAAGAAGGCCACCCTGGTGCCCTCTCCGGAGAGCGATGCCCCGCTACTTCCGGAGTTGCCTTTGACCCCTGTGTCCGAGGTGGAGACGAGCGTAACGTCACCCGTCGTGAGGTCCTTCACGTAGACGTCGCCAAGCGAGTCCGAGTCGGCGGGATCGAGGTTCGTGGCCAGCGAATTGAGGGCCACGCGGGTCCCGTCCGCAGAAAGGGATCCCGCGCCGCTTCCGGAGTTGCCTTTGACCCCTGTGTCCGAGGTGGAGACGAGCACAACGTCACCCGTCGTGAGGTCCTTCACGTAGACGTCACCAATCGAGTCCGTGTCGGCGGGATCGAGGTTCGGTGGCACCCGACGTGAACGCCACCACTGTCCCGTCAGCGGAAAGGGAGCTGGGGTCGCTGAAGGAGTTGCCCTTTATCCCCGTATCCGACGTGGACGCGAGCATGATGTCCCCCGTCGTGAGGTCCTTCACGTAAGCGTCGCGAATCGAGTCGGTGTCGGCGGGATCGAGGTTAGTGGCTATCGACGAGAACGCCACCACGCTGCCGTCCGCAGAAATCGACGCGACGGAAACGTCTTCGAAGGGGGAGTCGCCTTTGACGCCCGCATCGGACGTGTTGGCGAGCGTGATCTCCCCCGTCGTGAGGTCCTTTACGTAGATGTCTTCGTTCTCATCGGTCGTATCGGCGGGGTCGAAGTTGGTGGCTCTGGACGAGAACGCCACCACGCTGCCGTCCGCGGAGATGTTCGGGAAGATACTTCCGGAGTTGCCTTTGACCCCGGTGTCCGAGGTGGAGACGAGCGTGATATCACCCGTCGTGAGGTCCTTCACGTAGACGTCTGGAATCGAGTCCGTGTCGGCGGGGTCGAGGTTCGTGGCGAACGAGGAGAAGACCACCTTGGTCCCGTCCCCGCTCACTGATTGACTGAAGCCGGTGAAGCTGAAGCTATTGCCCTTGACCCCGGAGTCCGACGTGGAGGCAAGAGTGATGTCTCCAGGTGCGGCGAGCGCGCTTGGCCCGAGGGCGAGAACGGCTCCCAGAAGGATCGATACAAAAGCTCCCCGTCGCATGGCCAACCCCCTACGCCGATGACTGCGTGGTTGCGCGGGCGGGGAAACCTGACCTGTCACCGACCTCCCAGCGGTGAGCGGGCGATCTCGACGGTACGCCTGTCTCCGTGAGCGGGCAAGAGGCAGGGCACGGACAGCTACGCTCAGGACATCAGGACGGGCTCGCCCAGGAGTTCCGAGATGAGCTCGCTCGCCTTGAGGCTGATCGAGCCGGGTGAGCGGAGGGTGGGCCGACGTTACGGACGCCCTCGGTCGCGACCGATTCGGTCGACGCGACCGGGGTGACGGTCGGTCCGCGTTTGCCGCGGAGGGCCGGGGCACGTCCGCCCCGGCCTCCCCACCCAACGCAGTAGAACGCAGCCGTGCGGTTGAGGGTCCACCCCTCGCTGCCGGCCGCTGGCGGGACCGTGAGCGCCGAGGGGTTCGTCGAACTACTCCTTCGCCCCGATGAAAGCGTTCGCGGGATGGTCTGCCGTGTGGGTTGGGGGTCGGGTCCACTGCCAGCCCGGCCCCTCACCCCACTCAACACTTCAAAGCGATCGGTTGCCTTCGTTAGACCCAGCTGAACATGTCAGGGCCGAGAGACCGAGTGATTGTCGGGCCATCCTCGCTGAACCCATAGAGCACCTCGAAGTAGGCGTAGTTCATAGATCCTTCCTTAGGGATCTCTCCCGGCCAGTCGAAGAACAAGTTCTCTCCGGAATGAACGTGTTTCGGAAATGTCACCTCGCCACGGACCGGACATGGAAGATCGACTTTCTTGACAACCCGCTTGGAGGTCCGCGCCAAACGCAGTTCGTGGCTCATTAGGTTGGCGCCGCAGGTGAGAGTTATCGGTGCCGTAGCTGCGGCCATGATTGCGCTCTTGGGAAAGCGAACAAACAGCTCGAACTTGATGTTCAGTCCGGCCATCTGAACCGCGACGGCTTCCTTCGCAGCCTCTGCCGCCGACTTCGAGGCCTGCGCGGCTAGCTTGGCATGGTGGCCGGCTCTACCGTTCAGGAAGATTGCTGTCCCGGCCGACCACAAGGGCTATCGTTCCGATAGCTATCCATGCCTCAGAGGAAGACCGAACAGCTCGTCGTTCATCGAGCGCCCTCCCGCAGCATCCCGACGAGCACCGCCCGGAGGGTCCGGTCCTCCTCGCAGTCGATCAGCAGCTCGGCGAAGGTGCGGCTCTCGGGATAGCTCCAGAACTCACCGATCCGGTCGGCCCGTTCGAAGTCGGGGAGCATGAGGACGTGGAGCAGTTCGGCGCGGCGAGAGGGCCCTAGGGCGTCCAGGCGCTCCCGGAGTCGGCGCTCGAGCTGGTCTGGGCGCATCGATCCGGAGGCTACGCCGTCAGGGCTCTCACCGCCCGCTCGGCCCCGGCGAGAGTATCTACGCTGGTGCCATGGTTAGGTTGGCGAGGGAAGGCAGCACGTGGCGCATCGGAACAGACGCCGAGGTCGCCTGGATCGCCAAGCGGCACGTCCACGGGCCTGACCATCACCGCTGCGATCCCGCCGGTCTTCGAGGCCTACGCGACGGTCGTGCTGCCGTACGGAGGGGAGGGGCAGGAAGAGCATGACCGGGCAGTACTCGCGCTGCTGACCGAGCACACGGCAGACCAGCCGTGGTGGCTTGGGTATCTGGATACCGGTGCCGATGACATCGTCTTCCCCGATTCACCAATGGTGACCTTGTATTCCGGATGGCAGTACGTGTTGGTCGAGGCGGGGCCGGAACAGGCTGCCACCTGGCGCAGAACCGACCTCGGATCGTTCTGGAAGGGCGCTTTGCCCAACTTGATGTTCCCCGCCGACCGCTCCTGGCTGGTGTCGACGCTGTGGGATGACGACTGGACCTGCATCGGCGGACCGGCCGGGCTCGTCGACAGGTTCCTGCGCCACCCTGATCTCCAGGCCAGGCGGGTGACCCTCGGCGAAGACGCCACGCCACCAGGTCACCAGGCGCACTGAGGGCCTTCGATTGGATCGTGGTGCTGGTCTGGGCGTGGCGTCGGTCCCTACCGCCTCGGACGCTCGCCGATCGGCACGGAACCGGGAGGGCGCGGGCAACGGCATCGACTGACGAGGGTCGGGGTCGTGCTCCTTGCAGACCTGGACCATGTAGATCGTCCCCGCGAATCCCGCCTGGTCGGGGTCCGGTGGGTCACCACCGACGACGAGCACGCGCCGCACGGCATCGAACCTGCATTGGACGTCGTCGTCCACGCGCTGGCAGCGCATGAGCCTTCCTTCCTCGGATCCGGATGGGGGAAGCCTGACGGACCTTAGAGGCAGGGTCGGACACGACTTCCGCCGGTCTCGCCGGCAAGGTTTCGTTAGCAGATCGTTAGCAGCGCACCTGAATCTCCTGGTAGACGACCTGGTGGGTAATTGTAGTGCTTGTCTCGCCACCCGAGATTGGCCCAGTGGAACGCGAGAAGGAACGGGAGGAGCAACGCGAGACCGATCGCGGTGACGCGTGCTGCCTGCTTTCGAGCTCGACCGCGCGGAGCACTCGAGTCCGGCACGATCAACCACCTCCAGAGGTCACGGGGGAGGTGGGAGAGATCGACGAGCCTATGCGAGCGCCCTGGGTCGGCGCATCACCAAGTCGGGGGAATCACGTGGCGGGCTCGGCGGATTTCGCGATTCAGACTGAACGAAGCAACTTCACTACTTCGAGGCGGACTCCGCGCTCCCGACCGCCGCCTGGCCGGCCGCAAGGCGAGCGGTCTCGACGCGGAACGGCGAGCAGCTCACGTAGTCGAGCCCGATCTCGTGGCAGAAGACCACGCTCGCCGGGTCGCCGCCGTGCTCGCCGCAGATCCCGAGGTGGAGCGACGGGTTCGCCGCCTTGCCCTCCTCGCACGCGATCCGCATGAGCCGGCCCACGCCGGGCTTGTCGACCGTGACGAAGGGGTTCGCCGGGACGAGCTTGCGCTCCTCGTACATCCCGACGAACTTGCCGATATCGTCGCGGGAGAAGCCGAACGCCGTCTGCGTGAGGTCGTTGGTCCCGAACGAGAAGAAGTCCGCGACCTCGGCGATCTCGCCGGCGGTGACCGCCGAGCGCGGAAGCTCGATCATCGTCCCCCACTCGAGGTGACTGAGCTGGACGCCCTCGCGATCGAGCACCTGCGTCGCAACGGGCTCGAGCTCCGCCCGCATCTGCTCGAGCTCCGGCTTGGTCGCCACGAGCGGGATCATGATCTCGACCTTCGGGTCGCGCCCTTCCTTGCGCACCTGCGCGGCGGCCTCGCAGATCGCCCGGACCTGCATCGCGTACAGGCCGGGCTTCACGATGCCGAGCCGCACTCCGCGCAGGCCGAGCATCGGGTTCGCCTCGTGCAGCTCGCTCACCTTCTGGAGCACGGCCTTCGCGCGGTCGAGCGGGATCCGCTCCTCGCGCAGTACCACCTCTGGCTCCCCGCGCTCCTCAGCACGAGCGACGCCGACCGCGAGGTCGACCTGGTTCGGCAGGAACTCGTGCAGCGGCGGATCGAGCAGCCGTACCGTGACGGGGAGCCCGTCCATCGCGCGGAAGATCCCGACGAAGTCGTTGCGCTGCAGGGGCAGGAGCGCCTGGTACGCGGCGTCCTCCTCGTCCGCGGTATCCGCGAAGATCATCTGCTGGACGGCCGCCACTCGCTCGGAGCCGAGGAACATGTGCTCGGTCCGGCACAGGCCGATGCCCTCCGCGCCGCGCTCGCGCGCGTTCGCGGACTGCTCCGGCGTGTCCGCGTTCGCCCGCACCCGCAGGCGTCGGCGCTCGTCGGCCTGCGTCATGAGTCGCGCAAACGCCTTCCAGATCCTCTCCTCGCGGGCCGCGGCATCGCCGGCGCGCGCCTTCTCGAGCACCGACTCCTCGAGGGGCAGCTCGCCGACGAAGACGTTGCCCGTGAAGCCGTCGATGGTCACGACCTCGCCCTCGCGGACGGTGGTCCCGTTGGCCGTGATCGAACGGGATCCGAGGTCGATCCTGATCGCGTCGGCGCCGCAGACTGCGGGGATCCCCTCGCCGCGGGCGACGACCGCGGCGTGCGAGTTCGTCCCGCCCGCGGACGTGAGGATGCCCTGCGAGGCGATCATCCCGTGATAGTCGTCGGGGGTCGTCTCGCGCCGGACGAGGATCACGCGCTCCCCGGCCTTGGCCCGCTCCTCGGCCTCGTCGGCGGTGAAGACCACCCTGCCCGAGGCGGCGCCGGGGCTCGCGTTCAGCCCCTTCGCGATCGGCTCGGCCCCGTCCGCCTTCACGCGACGCTTGAACAGCTCCTCGAGGCGGTTCGCGTCGACCCGCAGCAGCGCCGTGTCCGCGTCGATGAGGTTCTCCTCGAGCATGTCGTGCGCCATCACCCACTCGGCGAAGGCCGTGCGCTTGCCGATCCGCGTCTGCAGGATCCAGAGCTTGCCCTTCTCGATCGTGAACTCGATGTCGCACATGTCGCGGTAGTGGCCCTCGAGCGTGTTCATCACGTCGATGAGGCCACGGTAGGACTCGGGATCGATCTGCTCGAGCTCGGCGATCCGCTTCGTGTTGCGGATGCCGGCCACGACGTCCTCGCCCTGTGCGTTCTCCAGGTAGTCGCCGTAGGGCACCCGCTCGCCGGTGCTCGGGTCCCGGGTGAACGCGACCCCGGTGCCCGAGTCCATCCCGCGGTTGCCGAAGACCATCGCGACGACGTTCACGGCAGTCCCGAGGTCGTCGCTGATCTTGTTCTGTCGCCGGTAGTCGCGGGCGCGCTTGCCGTTCCAGGACTTGAAGACCGCGTCGATCGCCAGGCGCAGCTGGTCCTTCGGGTCCTGGGGGAAGTCCTCGCCGGTGTGCTCGGCGTAGATGGCTCGGAAGCGCTCGACGAGGGCCCCGAGGTCCTCGGCGTCGAGGTCCGTGTCCTGCGCGCCCTCGAACTTGGCGGCCTTCGACCCGTCGAGCGCGTGCTCGAAGGCGTCGGCCGGCACCTCCATCACGATCTTGCCGAACATCTGGATGAACCGGCGGTAGGCGTCGAGCGCGAAGCGCGTGTCGCCGCCGGTCTGCTGCGCGAGGCCCTTCACGGACTCGTCGTTCAGGCCGAGGTTCAGGACCGTGTCCATCATCCCGGGCATCGAGAACTTCGCGCCCGAGCGTACGGAGACCAGAAGCGGGTCGCTCGGATCGCCGAGCGTCTTGCCCATCGTGTCCTGGAGCCCGCGGAGGTGCTCGCCGGCCTCCTCGAGCATCTCCGGCGGCGCGCCGCCTTGCGCGAGGAAGGCCAGGCAGGCCTCGGTGGTGATCGTGAACCCCGGCGGAACCGGCAGGCCCATGTTCGTCATCTCGGCGAGGTTGGCGCCCTTGCCGCCGAGCAGGTCCTTCATGTCCTTGTTGCCCTCGGAGAAGTCGTAGACGTACTTGGTCACGGGTCGCCTCCGCACAGGTCGGTTCGGTCGGAGTCCTCAGTCTACGGCCGACGCCGAGCCGACCGTCGCTCGGCGCCTACACGAGTGGGGTGACCCAGAAGTCCTGGTGCATCCCGGCGGCGTAGTGGCCCTGCAGGTTGCAGACCACGGCGTAGTGCCCGGCGGGCAGGTCCAGCGTGAGCATCTGCGTGGCGCCGGCCTCCATGTCGCCGGTCTCGCCCAGGTTGCTCACCCCGGGGGCGTCCTCGTCGATGCGGTTGGGCTCGCCCTCGAAGGACACGATCGGGAAGGCGTCGGCGGGGGTGTCGGTGGCAAGGACCACGAACTCGTGGGTCTCATCGGCGGTGTTGGTGACCAGGAAGGAGACCGTGCCCTGCGGCACGACGGACTGGGAAAGGTCGATCGACATCTGGGTGGACGAGGTGGTGTTCAGCCCGACCTGGACCGGGGTCGCATCCGGCGGGGTGACCCAGAAGTCCTGGTGCATCCCGGCGGCGTAGTGGCCCTGCAGGTTGCAGACCACGGCGTAGTGCCCGGCGGGCAGGTCCAGCGTGAGCATCTGCGTGGCGCCGGCCTCCATGTCGCCGGTCTCGCCCAGGTTGCTCACCCCGGGGGCGTCCTCGTCGATGCGGTTGGGCTCGCCCTCGAAGGACACGATCGGGAAGGCGTCGGCGGGGGTGTCGGTGGCAAGGACCACGAACTCGTGGGTCTCATCGGCGGTGTTGGTGACCAGGAAGGAGACCGTGCCCTGCGGCACGACGGACTGGGAAAGGTCGATCGACATCTGGGTGGACGAGGTGGTGTTCAGCCCGACCTGGACCGGGGTCGCATCCGGCGGGGTGACCCAGAAGTCCTGGTGCATCCCGGCGGCGTAGTGGCCCTGCAGGTTGCAGACCACGGCGTAGTGCCCGGCGGGCAGGTCCAGCGTGAGCATCTGCGTGGCGCCGGCCTCCATGTCGCCGGTCTCGCCCAGGTTGCTCACCCCGGGGGCGTCCTCGTCGATGCGGTTGGGCTCGCCCTCGAAGGACACGATCGGGAAGGCGTCGGCGGGGGTGTCGGTGGCAAGGACCACGAACTCGTGGGTCTCATCGGCGGTGTTGGTGACCAGGAAGGAGACCGTGCCCTGCGGCACGACGGACTGGGAAAGGTCGATCGACATCTGGGTGGACGAGGTGGTGTTCAGCCCGACCTGGACCGGGGTCGCATCCGGCGGGGTGACCCAGAAGTCCTGGTGCATCCCGGCGGCGTAGTGGCCCTGCAGGTTGCAGACCACGGCGTAGTGCCCGGCGGGCAGGTCCAGCGTGAGCATCTGCGTGGCGCCGGCCTCCATGTCGCCGGTCTCGCCCAGGTTGCTCACCCCGGGGGCGTCCTCGTCGATGCGGTTGGGCTCGCCCTCGAAGGACACGATCGGGAAGGCGTCGGCGGGGGTGTCGGTGGCAAGGACCACGAACTCGTGGGTCTCATCGGCGGTGTTGGTGACCAGGAAGGAGACCGTGCCCTGCGGCACGACGGACTGGGAAAGGTCGATCGACATCTGGGTGGACGAGGTGGTGTTCAGCCCGACCTGGACCGGGGTCGCATCCGGCGGGGTGACCCAGAAGTCCTGGTGCATCCCGGCGGCGTAGTGGCCCTGCAGGTTGCAGACCACGGCGTAGTGCCCGGCGGGCAGGTCCAGCGTGAGCATCTGCGTGGCGCCGGCCTCCATGTCGCCGGTCTCGCCCAGGTTGCTCACCCCGGGGGCGTCCTCGTCGATGCGGTTGGGCTCGCCCTCGAAGGACACGATCGGGAAGGCGTCGGCGGGGGTGTCGGTGGCAAGGACCACGAACTCGTGGGTCTCATCGGCGGTGTTGGTGACCAGGAAGGAGACCGTGCCCTGCGGCACGACGGACTGGGAAAGCGTCGATCGACATCTGGGTGGACGAGGTGGTGTTCAGCCCGACCTGGACGACCGAGCCCGTCCTTTGGGGGTCGTCGTAGCCGAGCAGCGCCGGCCCCGGTGAGGCCGTGCCGAACCCGGGAATGAACGCGACCGTCCTCGACGCCTCGGGCTGTCCCTGGGCCATGCACGAGGTCAGCGCGAGAGCCAACGCCGCGGCGGCGAGTGCGGTTCGTGTCCGGCGAGCGCGCGCGGGCACGATCAACCGCCGCTCGGCGTTCGCCAGTCGGGCACGCTCGGCGCGGTCGGCTGCCACGAGCGGATGTACGCGACCACCGCGGCGATCTGCTGCTCGGTCAGTGGGCCCCCGTACTCGTCGAGCCAGGCCGGCATCGCCGTGCCGGGGATCCCGCCGGCGATGATCCCGTGCATCTGCGCGTCCGACGTGCTCTCGAGGAACTCCTGCGAGTTCAGCGCGGGCCCCTGTCCTCCCTCGCCTTGGGCTCCGTGGCAGGTCGCGCAGTTCAGCGACCAGAGCTGGCCGCCCGCGACGATCTGCGCCGAGCTCGCCGAGACCCTCGCGACCTCCAGGCGTCCGTTCTCGGTCAGCCGGTACACCGGGAACGCGAGGACGAGCAGGAAGAACACCCCCACGCCGGCCGTCTGCCACCTGCGCGTCGAGCGCTCGACCGCCGGGTCGTCTCGAACCTTCTCGCCCATCGCGACTCCTCAGGCGCTCGGCGGCGAACCGCCGCCACACGAGGGTCCCGCCGGCTCCGAGGGGCCGGTCAACTCACCGCGGGGCGGCCCCTCGACGAGCGCGCCGGTGTCGACCATCACGCGGCCGTTCTCGATCGAGATCTCGAACCGGTCCATGCCGCGAGGTGCCGGGCCCTGCACGTATTCCCCGATCACGTTGTAGACGCTCCCGTGACAGGGGCACTCGAACTGCGCGGAGCTCTCGCAGAACGGCACCCTGCATCCCAGGTGCGGGCACTTCTGGTAGAGAGCGCGGAGCCCGCCCTGGTGATTGGTCACGTAGAAGCGCCCGTTGAGGAAGTAGCTGACCGAACCATCCTGTTCGAAGTCGCTCACGGGCCCCGCGTCGATCGTCGCGCCCCCGGCCGCCGACTCGGGGTTGAGCAGGTCGTACGACGTCCAGATGCCCTCGGCGACAAGGATCGCGCCGAGCGTCTTCCACGTCCGGTTCAGGAACCGCCGCCGGTCGATCTCTCGATCGATCTCCCGGGCGTCCGCCTCCTGCGACGGCGCGGATTCCGCTTGCTCGTCGCTCGTGTGCTCGTCGCTCATGTCAGAACTCCGCGTAGAGGTGCTGCCACGGCCAGACCCAGGTCCACTCCGGGCCTCGGAAGAAGGTGCCGACCACGGTGAGGCTCAAGGCGGCGACCGCGACCACCGTGAAGACGATCACCACGAACTTCCGGTCGCGGATCCTCCATCCCTTGCTGCGGTCGAGGTACGGGAGGATGAGCAGCCACAGAAGGGCGGCTCCCGGGATCAGCACCCCGGCGACGACGGGCTGCAGCCAGTGCAGGAGCTCCTGCAATCCCGCGAAGTACCAGGGCGCCTTCGCCACCGCCGGCGTCTGACTCGGGTTCGCGATGTCTTTCAGCGGCGCCTGGAAGCCAAGCGCCAAGGCGAACACCACGACGACGACCCCGCCGGCGACGACCGCATGACGGACCAGGAAGTGGGGCCACGTGAAGACGGTGTCCTCGGGGGCACTCTCGTCCTTTTGCTCCTCGACCTCGCGAGGAACGACGCCGAGGAGCCGGTAGCGCGGCTCGGGCTCACGAGCGGACATCGGCCACCTGCTTCGCCGAGTCCGGCTCGGCGTCCTCGATCGTGATCGTGCTCCTGCGACCGGTCCTCGACCGCGAACCCGTCCTTGCGGACGCGCCAGATGTGGATCGCGACCCCGACGATCAACAGCGCCGGCAGGAGGTAGATGTGCAGGACGTAGAAGCGAAGAAGCGCGTCCCCGGTGACGTCGCTCCCGCCGAGCATCAGGGAGCGGACGTGGCCTCCGAGCAGCGGCACGTACCCGGCGATGTTCGTCCCGACCGTGATCGCCCAGTAGGCCAGCTGATCCCACGGCAGCAGGTAGCCCGTGAACGACAGCAGGAGCGTCACGACGAACAGGCCCACGCCGATCACCCAGTTGAACTGACGCGGCGGCTTGTACGCGCCCGAGTAGAAGACGCGCAGCAGGTGGAGGCCGACGACGATCACCATCAGGTGCGCCGACCACCGATGCACGTTCCGGACGAACTGCCCGAAGGCGACCGAGGTCGCGAGGCTGTGCATGTCGAAGTACGCGTCCGGAACGGCCGGGTGATAGAAGAACATCAGGTACATGCCCGACACGAACAGGATCGCGAACAGCACGGTGGCGATGAAGCCCAGTCGGAGCGTGGTCCTGGTTCTCGCGATCTCCTTCGGCACCTTCACCGGGTAGACGTGCAGGAAGAAGTTCTGGAACGACGTCAGCGCGCGGCCCCGCGGCGTGTCGGGCTTGGGATGCCGGATCGCGGATCGATAGACCTCGGTCTCGCGGAACGACTCTCCCGGATGCAGGAGCGCGCGGTACCACTCCCGATCCCGGAGCTTGCGACCGTTGCTCGACAGCCGCCCTCACCTCACCCCGGAATCAGCTCGAGCGCGATCGGAGCGCTCGAGGCCTCGGACCAGCCCTCCAGGGAGAGGGCGTCGGTGGGACAGCGGTCGACGCAGAGGCCGCACCGGATGCAGAGGTCCTCCTGGATCACGAGGACGCTCGACGGCTCGTCCGCGGCGATCCCCCGCACCTGCTCGGCCGGCAGGATCCGGATGCAGTGCTCGGGGCACACGTCGACACAGCCCCGGCACAGGATGCACTTGGTCTCGTCCAGCATGATGTTCAGGAAGCACTGCAGGCACCGGCCGGCCTCCAGGCGCGCCTGCTCCTCCGTGTAGCCGATCTCCACCTCGGGCGAGCCGATTCGCCTCCCCGTCGGCTCGGCGGGGACCGGCAGCCGATCCCGCTCCGTGTATCGGGCCGAGTCCGGACCCCGGTTGACCGAGACGATGGGGAGCATGCGGCGTCCCGAGAGCGACGGCCGGGCCGGCTCCGCGCCGGCGAGGAGCCGATGGATCGACGCGGCCGCCCGCCGGCCGTCTCCGATCGCGTCGATCAGGTTCCGCGGGCCGAACGCCACGTCGCCGCCCGCGTAGATGCCGCGCGCGCTCGTCGCGAGCGACTCCGGGTCGACGGAGATCGTTCCTCCGCGACCGGTCTCGACGCCGTCCTGGGGGTCGAGCCACGAGAGATCGGGTCGACTGCCCGATCGCGATGATCACCGAGTCGCACGGGATGACCTGCTCGGTCCCCGCGATCGTCTTGGGGTTGAAGCTGCCGTCGGGGTCGAACACGGAAGCGACGTCGAGGACCTCGAGGCCGGTAACGCGACCGTTGCCGACGATCGAGTTCGGGCCGAGCCGGTGACGAAGCCCGATCCCCTCGACCTCGGCCTCCTCGATCTCGAACTCGTGCGCCGGCATCTCCTCCCGCGTCTCCAGGGAGACGACGGTGACGCGGGAGCCCATCCGCGCCGCGGTCCGGGCGACGTCGAACACGGCCGTGGCCTGGGTGCCCGCCGCATCGGCCGCCGAGCGCGCCTCCGATTGCGCGGGAAGCTGGCCCTGGGCCACCTCGCGGAGCGCCGTCCGGGCCGCGTCCAGCGCCACGTTGCCGCCGCCGATCACCAGCACCTCCGCGCCTAGGTCGACCGAGTAGCCCAGGCTCGCGTTCAGCAGGAAGTCGATGGCCTTCAGGACGCCGTCCAGGTCGTGTCCCGGGATGTTCAGGTCCCGACCCTTCGTCGCCCCGATCCCGACGAACACCGCCTCGAACCCGTCGTCCCTCAGCGAGCGGAGCGTGACGTCGCGGCCGAGCGCGGTCCCGGTCCGGAGTTCGACGCCCATCGCGAGCACCGCGTCGATCTCGAGCTGGAGCAGGTCTCGCCGAAGCCGGTAGGGCGGGATGGACAGCACCATCTGCCCGCCCGGGCGATCGGCGGCCTCGAACACCACCGGGCGGTACCCGAAGGTCGCCAGGTCGTGGGCACAGGCGAGCCCGGCGGGGCCCGAGCCGATCACCGCGACGCGCTCGCTCCGTGGCGGCGCGATCGTCGGGGCCCGCCGGTAGACGTCGTCGCCGTGCTCGCTCTCGACGCCGAACCGCTCGCACACGTACCGCTTCAGCGCGCGGATCGCGATCGGCGTGTCGATCGAGCCGCGCCGGCAGGCGATCTCACACGGCGCCGCGCAGACCCGGCCGCAGATCGACGGGAACGGGTTCGGCAGGCGAGCGATCTCGTAGGCGAGGCGATCGTCCCCCGCGGCGATCGCGGAAACGTACCGGCCCGCCATCGTCAGGACCGGGCACGCGCGGGTGCACGGAACGTTGTCGTCGAACCACTCGGCGCCGACCGGGTGAGCCTCGAAGCTCATCGCCGATCGATCCCGCTCTGGAGGCGCACGAACACCCAGGCCGAGACGACGAACGCGAGGGTCCACCAGGCGACGAGGATCAGATCCCTCCCGGTCGGGGTCACTCGCGTCGCGAGGCGGTCCAGCAGCCAGTTGGGGACGACGCCAAGCGTCAGGAAGGCTATGACGAGCATCGCGATCGCCCGAACGATCGCGGCTATCCAGCTATTCGCCGAGCCCCCACCCACGGCGCGAACATCCGCGTGGGTCCCTGCCATTCGGCCCGAACTCTAGTCTTCCCCCGGCGAACGTGCACGGACCCGCCGGGGATCCGAGGGCCGAACGCTACGGCAGGAATTCGTTCGTGTAGTACTCGGTCGGGGCGAGGGCCGAATCGAGCTGCCCGGCGTCGACGAGGGATTGGGCGAACGAGGACCACTCCTCGTCGCTCTGCTCCGGATACGCGCCGGCCACCGTCAGCAGCGGGATCGTGGCCTTCCAGGCCTCGAGGTTGTAGCCGTTGTCCGTGGCCGCCTCCGGATAGGCCTGCTCGAAGATCGCCACCGCGGCGTCCGGGTTCTGGCTGGCCCACTCGATGCCCTTGCGAGTGGCGTCGAGCCAGGCCGTTGCGAGATCGGGGTTCGACGACGCCCACTCGGAGTTCGCGACGTACACCCACACGGGCGTGTCGGGCGTGCCCGCCTCGGGTCCGAGGAGCTGCGTGAAGTCGCCGCCGCCGCTCGTCGTGATCTCGACGCCACCCAGGTTCGTGACCTCGGTGGCGACGTCGATCTTGCCGTGCAGGAGCAGCGGGATCACGCTCGCCGTCGCGGCCACCGTCTTCACGTCGTCCATCGTGAGGCCGCCCGACGCGAGCACGATCGGGAGCATGGCGGCCGTCCACGAGTCGTTGTAGATGCCGATCGTCTTGCCGGCCAGCGAGGCGACGTCGATCGGCTTGTCCCCGAGCTGGAAGAGTCCCCAGTTGTTGGACTGGGTCATGTTCGAGATCGAGACGACGGGCAGGTCCTCTCCTCTGGCGAACACGACGTCGGTCGTGGCCGACAGCCCCACCTGCGCGTCGCCGGTAGCGAGCATCTTCATGGTCGTCGAGTTGTCCGGCGGCGTCTGGAGCGTCACGTCGAGGCCGGCGTCCGCGTAGTAGCCCTGGTCCTGCGCGGCGAGGAACGGGATCCACAGCGGGTCGGGGTAGGGCCACTCGGTCACGATCGTGAGCGACGTCATCTCGGGGGCGCCGCTGCCGGAGGAGCCGCTCGCCGACGCCCCGGTCGCGCCGCTCGCCGAGGCGCCCGTCGTGCCCCCGCCCTCGTCGTTGCCGCACGCGGCCGCGACGAGCGCCAGCGCCACCATCGCCGTGATCAGGGTCGAGCGGAGCCTCATGGCCGTCCTCCTTCTCGCAGGGGCACATCTTCCCGCACCGGCGCCGTCTTGGGTCGGCGCAGCCGGCGCGCCGTCGATCGGGTCCGCCACGGCGTGGCGAAATGCTCGACCGCCACGACCAAGAGGAACACCGTCACCCCGATCGCGGTCAGCAGCAGCACCGCCGCGTAGACGGCGGGCGTGTTGAGCCTCGAGTTCTGGATCAGCAGGTAGTTCCCCAGGCCGGGCGTGAGGCTCGCGGTCCACTCCCCCAGCACGGCGCCGGTGACCGCGTAGGTCGCCCCGAGCTTCAAGGCCGAGAACAGCGGCGTGAGCGTGGCGGGGAGCTCGATCACCCACAGCACCAGTAGCGACCGGCCGTCCATGACCCGCGCGAGATTGAGCAGGTCGCGCTCCACGCTCGCGAGGCCGTCGAGGACGTTCACCACGACCGGGAAGAAGACGATGAA
This sequence comes from uncultured Actinomycetes bacterium, assembly GCA_963716935.1. GTDB lineage: Bacteria > Actinomycetota > UBA4738 > UBA4738 > HRBIN12 > CALGFI01. Next base: position 21,919 of record CAVQUN010000008.1, read on the forward strand.
CGCCACGATCACGACCTTCGGGCCCAGCCCGAAACCGAGCAGGATGACGAGCGGCGCGGCGATCGCCACGACCGGGATGGCCTGCGAGGCGACGAGCACCGGGTATACCACCCGCTGCACGACCGACGATCGCGACATCACGACCGCGAGCACGAACCCGAACACGGCGCCCACCACGAACCCGATCGCCGTCTCCTTGATCGTCGTCCCGAGGAGCGGGCGCAGCACCTCCCAGTCGTCGCGGATCGCGCGGAGGGCCTCGGTCGGAGAGGGCACCAGGTACGGCTTCACGTCGAAGATCCGGACGATGAGCCCCCAGATCACGAAGACGCCGAGCACCGCCGCCACCGGCAGGAGCCACCGCCCCGCCGTGCGCCAGCTCATGCCGCCGCTCCGTACAGGAGCCCCAGCACCGTCCGCTTCAGCTCCATGAACCCCGGCGACGTCAGCGTCTCGAGCCCGCGAGGCCGCGGGATCGCGACGTCGATCTCCGCCTCGATCCGACCGGGGCGCGGCGTCATCACGACGACGCGATCCGCGAGGAACACTGCCTCGTCGACGTCGTGGGTCACGAACAGCACCGTCCGGTCGAGCTCGGACCAGACCTCGAGGAGCCAACGCTGCATCTCCAGCCGCGTCTGGGAGTCGAGCGCCCCGAACGGTTCGTCGAGCAGCAGGACGTCGCGGTGGACCGCGAGCGTCCGCATGAGCGCGACGCGCTGGCGCATCCCGCCCGAGAGCGCGTGAGGGTAGTGGTCGACGAAGTCGCCGAGCCCGTACCTCGTCGCGAGCTCCCACGCCTCCGCCCGGTCGCGCTCGGTGACCCGGCGGGTGAGCGCCGCCCCCAAGACGACGTTCCCGATCACGGTCCGCCACGGCACGAGTAGGTCCTTCTGGAGCATGTAGCCGACGTGGCCCGTCTCGCCGGTGATCTCCCGACCGTCGAGCACCACGCGCCCGGATGCCGGCCGCAGCAGCCCCGAGATCGCGTTGAACAGGGTGCTCTTGCCGCAGCCCGACGGCCCGACGATCGAGACGAACTCCCCGGCCCGAACCTCGAGCGAGGCATCCGACAGGGCGATCGTGTCCCCGAACCGGCACGTCACGCCCTCGGCGAGCAGCTTCGGGACGCCCTCCACGAGCGCGAGTCTAGACGGGGGCGCGTCCGGGGCGGCCTCAGGCCGCGGCGGACTCGAGCGTGGACAGGGTCGGCGCGTCCGACGCGAACAGGACGCGGACGCCGGTGCCGTCGACCGGGAGCACCGTCGCGGGCTGCCCGGAGTCGTCGATCCATCGCTGCATGGCCTCCGCGAACGCGGCGGCGTCGTCCTTCGTGTCCCAGGCGGTGGCGAGCACGATCGCCACGCGATCGCCGTTCGTCCACGCCCGATAGATCCCGCCGTCCCATCCCGCCGCCGCCTGATCTGCGTCGGATCCCTCGAGCCGCAGACGGAGCGCCTGGTCCAGCCACATCTCGCCGACCTCCTCGACGTCGAGGTCGTCCCACCCGGCGCCGAGCTCGCCCGACAGGTCGGGCACGTCGACCGGGGTCGGCACGTCGTTCGGGTAGCGCTCGGGGTGCATGATCTGCTCGGTCGAGACCGGCGGGTTCTCGAAGGCCGCGTTGATCGCATCGACCCCGCCCTCGCGCTGGATCGCGGCGATGAACTGGAGCCCGTCGGTGTACGGCCAGAGCTGCGAGTCGTCGATGAACGGCGGGATGTCGCTCGGCGGCGGCTGCTGCGCGGCGGCCTCGATGCCCACCTGCACCTGCTCGTCCGCGGTGAGGTAGGTCTGCGCCCATCGATACATGAAGAAGGTCGCGTTGCCCTCGACGAGGCCGATCATGGCCTCCTGCTGCTCGTCGCGGCAGCTCGATCCCAGCTCGTCGATCCGCTCGAGGCCGAAGGACTGGTCGTCGATCGCGTGGGTCAGCTCGTGGGCGAGCGTGATCCGATCGAGCGGCGAGGGATCCTCTTCGCCTATGAACTTCAGCTCACCGGTGAGCGTGTCGTAGTAGCCGATCACCTGAGTGCTGCCGTACTCGAGCATCGCGTCGCGGATGCTCGTGCCCTCAGGGATCACGCCGATCGTCTGCCACGCGAGGCTCCGGCGCGCAGAGAAGTCCTCGGGGAACGCGATATCGAGGTACTGCGCGTACCCGCGGGCGATGTCCTGGGGGCCCACGGGCTCGGCAACCACGGGCTGCGTGTACCGAAGGCCGCGGATCTCCTCCACTTGGTCCATCACCTCCGCGATCGCCGGCGGCGTCGGCCCCTCGGCGGTGGGGCCGGCGGGTCCGGACTCGTTAGGGGACGGAAACGAGCAGAGTTTGTCGAGCGCCGCGAGCGCCGAGCCGGGTCCGTCCTCCGCCGGCGGTGCCACCTCGGGCGAGGCGGGCACGTGGACCTCCGAGGATCCCGAGGGGCCGTCGAGCCCGCCGGTGGGACCGGTGGCGAACGACCCGGTCCCCGAACCCCCCGTGCACGCGGCGGCGAGGAAGGCCGCCGCGAGGACGACCGCGGCCAGCCGGGCACGACCGCTCATCGGCGCCTCGGCAGGGCCACGCTCGCAATGGCCAGGGCGATCGCCGCCCCGGAGACCAGGGCGGAGACGCGAAGCAGCCGCAGCGACTCGAGATGTCCGAGCGAGGCGACGACGAACAGCAGCCCGGCCACCAAGAGCAGCGCGAACGCGAGGGCGTAGAGGCTCACCCATCCCCTTCGAGTCTTCGGCTCGTCCACCGGGCTCCTACAGCCGCTCGGCGAGGTGCGCGACGAGGCCCTCGATCGGGAGCCGTTGCTGGGCCATCGAGTCGCGCTCGCGGACCGTGACCTGCCGGTCCTCGAGCGTGTCGAAGTCCACGGTCACGCAGAGCGGCGTCCCGACCTCGTCCTGGCGCCGGTAGCGCCGCCCGATCGACCCCGCATCGTCGAAGTCGCACATCCAGCGCGTCTTCACGAGGTCGAAGATCACGCGGGCGTCCGGCGAGAGCTGCTCGTTGCGGCTCAGCGGGAGCACGGCCACCTTGATCGGCGCGAGGTCCGTGTGGAGCGCGAGGTAGGTCCGCTTCTCGCTCCCGCCCTTGGCGCTCGGCGCCTCCTCTTCGCGGTAGGCGTCGAGCAGGAACGCGAGGACGGCCCGATCCACGCCCGCCGCCGGCTCGATCACGAACGGGTGATACCGGCGATCCGCCTCCTGGTCGAAGTACGTGAGGTCCTGGCCGGAGAACTTCTCGTGCTGCTTGAGGTCGAAGTCGGTCCGGTTGGCGATGCCCTCGAGCTCGCCCCAGTCGGTGAACGGAAACGCGTACTCGATGTCGACGGTGCGCTTGGAGTAGTGCGAGAGCTCGTCGGAATCGTGCTCGCGAAGCCGCAGGCGCTCCGGGCGGATCCCGAGATCGGTCCACCACTTCATCCGCTCGGCGATCCAGTAGTCGTGCCACGTCTCGTCGGTCCCGGGTTCCACGAAGAACTCCATCTCCATCTGCTCGAACTCGCGGAGCCGGAAGATGAAGTTCCCCGGCGTGATCTCGTTGCGGAAGGACTTGCCGACCTGCGCGATGCCGAACGGGACCTTCTTGCGGCTCGTCGACTGGACCTGCGCGAAGTCGACGAACATCCCCTGCGCGGTCTCGGGACGAAGGTAGACGGCGTTGCTCTCGTCGGCGACCGGCCCCATGTGCGTCTTGAACATCAGGTTGAAGTTCCGCGGGTCGGTGAACGTCCGGTTGCCGCAGTTCGGACAGCTCGGCCGCTCGTGCATATCGACGGTCGTCTCGTCCTCCTCGTGCCCCGACTGCGGCGCGTGCACGCCCGGGAGGTGGTCGGCCCGGAACCGCTGGTGGCAGTTCAGGCACTCGACGAGGGGATCCGTGAACACCTCGAGATGCCCGCTCGCCTCCCAGACCTTGGGCGACATGATCACCGCGGCGTCGAGGCCGACGACGTCGTCGCGGAGCTGAACCATCGTGCGCCACCAGGCGTTGCGGACGTTGCGCTTCAGCTCGACGCCGATGGGGCCGTAATCCCACGACGAGCGCAGCCCGCCGTAGATCTCGCTGGACTGGAAGACGATCCCTCGCCGCTTGGCGAGGGAGGTGATGGCCTCCATGAGGTCGGCCATGGCGATGAGCCTCCTCTCCCGGCCGCTGGCAACGGCCGCTGGCGTGGCCGGAAGTCTACGGTCGAGGTCCCGCCGGCACCCGCCGATACGTGTGGAGAGATGACGGCATCGCGTACCTGCCGTGCCTGTGGGGCAGAGTTGTCGCCCGATGTGATGTGGTGCCTGCGCTGTTACGCGCCGGTCCGCCAGCTCACGCCCCGCGAGCCCCAGCTCCCGACGATCCGGTTCTTCGCGCCGAAGGAGTCGCTGCCAACCTCGCGCTGGAAGCGGGGGGCGACGACCTTCGGGCCCGCCGGCCGGCTCACGATCACCGCGGTCGTCCTGCTGCTTGCCCCATGGTCCACGAACCCCCTGGCGCTGTTCGTTCTGTGGCCCGCCTACCTCGTGATCGGAGGCGCCGTGCTGAAGAGCACGTGGCGCCGGGACTTCGTCGATACCACGCCAGCCACTCTGGCCGGCGGGCTGCCAATGCCGGCCGGACCAACCCTCGAGTCAGTTCGCGCGCCGATCCCCACGGGGACAATCGCAGCGTGGGCCGCGATCGTCGCGATCGCTGTAGGGGTCCTCGTCGCGTCCCGCCTCGTGTCGTTCCGCGGCGAGATCATGATCAACATCGCGGTGATCATCGCCGGCCTCGTCCTGTTCATGCGCTGGACGCTCCGGGACTGAGCCCGAGGATGCGAAGCTTCGCTAGTCGGAGTCGTTCTCTGCGATGGCGCCGAAGCGCCGCGAGCGCTTTTGGTAGTCGCGGATCGCCTGGTACAGGTCCTCGCGGCTGAAGTCCGGCCAGTACACCGGCGTGAAGTAGAGCTCGCTGTACGCGGCCTGCCAGAGCAGGAAGTTGCTGATCCGCTCCTCGCCGCTCGTGCGGATGATGAGATCCGGGTCCGGCATGTCCGGGTGGTAGAGCCGGCGCGAGATCGACTCGGGCGTGATCTTCTCGCCCTTCAGCCGACCGGTGTCGTGGTCCTCGATAAGTCGCTTGACGGCGTCCGCGACCTCGACCCGCCCGCCGTAGTTGAACGCGATGGTGAGCGTCATGCCGGTGTTCTCGCGCGTCAACTCCTCGGAGATCACCATCTCGCGCGAGACGGGCCGCGGAACCCGCCAGTCGCGACGGCCGAGCCAGCGCACGCGCACGTTCATCCGATGGAGCTCGTCGCGACGACGCCGGAGGAGGTTGCGGTTGAACCCCATGAGGTACCGCACCTCGGCCTTCGGCCGGTTCCAGTTCTCCGTCGAGAACGCGAACATCGTCAGCCATCGCAAGCCGAGGGCGTCGGCGCCGACCACCGTGTCCCACATCGCCTCCTCGCCGGCGGCGTGTCCCTCGGTCCGCGGGAGGCCGCGGAGCTTGGCCCAGCGTCCGTTCCCGTCCATGACGATGCCGACGTGCCGCGGGAGGCGATCGCGATCGAGATCGTCGAGGAACGAGCTCACGGCACCAGGCTCCTCGCGAGGATCGGCAGGCTCTTCATGCGGCGCTCCAGGTGGTACTCGGCGAAGCCGAACAGCAGGGCGCGCGATTCGCGCCTCACGGTGCTATCGGTCGAGAGCTGCCCCGACTCGAGCAGGCCCGAGGCGCCGAGCGCCGCAAGGTGCTCGAGGGCCGCGCGGGAGGCGGGCCCGGCGTCGAACTCGGCGTCGTCCGCGCAGACGGCGCCGCCCTGGGCGCTCGCGAACCGTTCCGGGCCGGGGCGGCCGCAGACCGCGCATCCCGTCAGGCTCGGGTGGAACCCGGAGAGCGAGAGCAGCTTCAGCAGGAAGGACTCGGCCACGGCGGCGGGGTCGACGGGGCGCGCGTCGAGCGCGCGCATCCCGGTCAGCAGGAGCAGGAACAGGCGGACGTTGCGCTCGTGCTCCTCGGCCACCTTGTCGACCGCCTCGAGCATCGTCTCCCCCGCCGCGAACAGCCCGAGATCGCTTCGCAGCGCCATGAAGGGCGCGAGGATCTCGGCCTGGCTCACGGTGTCGAGGGAGCCGCGGCCCCGGTAGACCATCAGCGACACGTGGGTGAACGGCTCGAGCCGGGCCCCGAATCGGGAGGTCGTCTTGCGGATCCCCTTCGCGACCGCCCGGACCTTGCCCGAGCCCTGGGTCATCACGGTCACGATCTTGTCTGCCTCGCCCAGCTTGCTGGAACGCAGGACGACGCCTTGTTCCTTGTAGAGGGGCATCAACTGCATGGTAGTGCCCGGCCCTGGGCGGACTCGTGAAGGGACGTTGTGAAGTCGTGAAATCGGGTGGTTGGTCCGGGCTCAGGCGCCGATCGGGTGCCAGACGGTCTTGAACTCCATCAACGCGGTGACCTCGTACGGGCTCTGTGCCTCGGCCGAGAAGGGATCGACCGCAGGGCCACGATGGACGCGCTTCACGTTCTCGGCCGCGAGCTCCTCGACCTGCGGGAGCAGCTCCTCCGGGACGCCGGTCACGTCGATCGCGTTCACGTCCATGTGGCCTGCGAGCCACGGGGCGAGCTCAGCCGTGAAGCCGGTGAGGAGGTTCACGACGCCGCCCGGGACGTCAGAGGTGGCGAGCACCTCCCCGAGCGAGATCGCGGGAAGCGGGCTCGTCTCGCTCGCGAGCACGACGGCGGTGTTGCCGCTCACGATCGCCGGCGCGAGCCGCGACACCAGGCCGAGCAGCGCCTGGTTCTGCGGCGCGACGATACCGACGACACCCGTCGCCTCGGGGACCGTGAAGTTGAAGTACGGCCCGGCGACCGGGTTCGTGCCGCCCAGGACCTGGCCGATCTTGTCGGCCCACCCCGCGTACCAGACCCAACGGTCGATCGCCGCGCTCACGCCGCGGGCCGGGTCGGCCGCACCGGCGTCGGCGAGCTCGGCCTCGAACTGCGAGCGCCGCCCCTCCATCAGCTCGGCGACCCGGTACAGGATCTGGCCGCGGTTGTAGGCGGTCTTCCCGGCCCATCCCGGCTGGGCCGTGCGCGCCACCCGGACGGCGTCGCGAAGGTCCTTTCGCGAGGCGCGCGCGGCGTGGGCGAGGAGCCGGCCGTCGCGCGCGAGGACCTCGTAGGAGCGACCGGACTCGCTGCGCGGGAACTCCCCCCCGACGAACAGCTTGGCCGTGCGCCGGACCGGGACGCGATCGCTCATCGCCCGTCCAGCTCCAGGTACGGCTCGAGGCCCTGGCGGCCGCCCTCGCGGCCGAACCCGCTCTCCTTGTACCCACCGAACGGGCTCGCGGGGTCGAACCGGTTGAACGTGTTCGCCCACACCACGCCGGCGCGCATGCGCTCCGCCATCCACAGGATCCGCGACCCCTTCTCGGTCCAGATCCCCGCCGACAGACCGTACGGCGTGTTGTTCGCCTTCTCGACGGCCTCGGCCGGCGTGCGGAACGTGAGGATCGACAGGACCGGGCCGAAGATCTCCTCGCGCGCGATCCGGTGGCTCTGCGAGACGTTCGTGAACAGCGTCGGCCGGAACCAGAACCCGCGCTCGGGAAGGACGCACTCGGCCTGGTACATCTCGGCGCCTTCCTCGACGCCGGACGCGACGAGCTCCTCGATCTTCTGCAGCTGCTGGCGAGAGTTGATCGCGCCCACGTCGGTGTTCTTGTCGAGCGGGTTGCCGACCCGCAGCGTCTGCAGGCGCTCCTTCAGCTTGTCGAGCAGCGGCTCGAACACCGACTCCTGCACAAGCAATCGCGAGCCCGCACAGCACACGTGGCCCTGGTTGAAGAAGATCCCGTTGACGACGCCTTCGACGGCCTGGTCGAGCGGCGCATCGTCGAACACGATGTTCGCGGCCTTGCCGCCGAGCTCGAGCGTGAGCCGCTTCCCTGTGCCCGCGGTCGCGCGGCGGATGATCTTGCCGACCTCGGTCGAGCCGGTGAACGCGACCTTGTTCACGTCCGGATGGGTCACCACGTTCGCGCCCGTCTCGCCGGCGCCGGTCAGGACGTTCACGACGCCGGGAGGCAGCTCGGCATCGCGAATCACCTCGGCGAGGAGCAGCGCCGTGAGCGGTGTGGTCTCGGCGGGCTTGAGGACGACCGCGTTGCCCGTCGCGAGCGCCGGCGCGAGCTTCCACGCCGCCATCAGCAGCGGGAAGTTCCACGGGATCACCTGGCCGGCGACGCCGAGCGGCCGCGGGTTCCGATCAGGGAACGCGTACTCGAGCTTGTCCGCCCACCCCGCGTAGTAGAAGAAGTGCGCGGCGGCGAGCGGCAGGTCGACGTCGCGAGACTCCTTGATCGGCTTGCCGCCGTTCATCGTCTCGAGGACCGCGAACTCCCGCGCGCGCTCCTGCAGCTGTCGGGCGATTCGGTACAGGTATTTCGCGCGCTCGGCGCCGGGGAGATCGCGCCACGACTCCTCGAAGGCGCCCCGGGCGGCCGCGACCGCGAGCTCGACGTCCTCGGCGCCCGCCTCGGCGACCTCCGCGAGCGGCTCCTCCGTCGCCGGGTCGATGGTCACGAACCACCTCCCGCTCTTCGGCTCGACGAACTCGCCGCCGACGAACAGTCCATACCGGTCCTCCAGGTGGACGATCTCCGTCGACTCGGGCGCGTCCGCGTACTCCCAGACCGGTTGGGACTGCTCCAGGGCGGAGCTCGCACTCCTCTCGATCTTCGCCATCAGTCGTCGTGGGGGGCTACCGCTCGCCATCCGACTCGCTTCATGAGCCCCCCACACCCCCTAGTCGATCGTGAAGTAGTCGGGGCCCTGGTACCGGCCCGTGCGTTCCTTGTCGATCTGCATGAGCACGTCATTCAGGAGCGTCGAGGCACCGATGCGGAAGAGGTCCGGCGTCATCCAGTCCGGCCCGAGGGTCTCGTACACGAGGACGAGATACTGGATGGCCTGCTTGGACTGCCGGATCCCGCCGGCGACCTTGACGCCCACGCGTCGACCGGTCTCGTGGAAGAAGTCGCGCGCCGCCTCGAGCATGCACAGGGCGTTCGGCAGCGTCGCGTTCACGCCGATCTTGCCCGTCGAGGTCTTGATGAAATCCGCGCCGGCCGCCATCGCGAGCACGCTCGCCTGGCGGATCCGGTCGTACGAGCCGAGCTCGCCAGCCTCGAGGATCACCTTCAGGTGGGCGTCCCCCGCGGCCTCGCGCGCCGCGACGAGCTCGGCGAAGCACTCGACGTAGCGGCCGCCGAGGAACAGCGAGCGATTCAGCACGATGTCCACCTCGTGGGCGCCGAGCGCGACGACCTCGCGGATCTCCGACAGGCGCGCGTCGAGCGGTCCAAGGCCCGCCGGGAACGCGCCGGCCACGCTCGCCACCTTCACGTTCGTCCCCTTGAGCTGCCCGAGCGCCACCGGGACGAGGTGTGGGTACAGGCACACGGCCGCGACCGACGGGATCGACGCGTCGAGGGGGTTCGGCCGCACCGCCTTCGCGCACATCGCGACGACCTTGCCGGTCGTGTCGGCGCCCTCGAGCGTCGTGAGGTCCATGCAGCGGATCGCAAGATCGAGCGCCCAGAGCTTCGCGTCGCGCTTGATCGAGCGCTTCGCGAGCGACCCCGCCCGCTCCTCGAGCCCGACGGCGTCAACCGCCGGGGTCCGAGCGATCAGCCGTGGCGCATCCGACGCCGCCGCGCGTGCGAGGCCGGCCCGGCTCCGGTCGATCTCGGCTGCCTGCGACATCGGAGTCGCCATGGTAGCCGACCGAGGCGGTCGGCCCGGCTCCTCGGCGAGGGGCTCAGGGCGTCGCGAACGGCCCGGGCGACATCTGGGCGACGCAGCTCGTGTCGAGGCCCTCGACGGAGCCGGCCTCCAGGAACGCCGCCACGACGTCCGGCAGGCATCCCATGTACCCGACGACGTGCCCGAGGCCCGCCGGCGAGACCTGCAGGCTGTTCGGCAGCTCGGTCGGCGCGTCGGCGACGTTCGACGGCGGATCCTGCGGGTCCTCGGCGCCGTTGAGCAGCAGCACCGGGGCGTCGGAACGAACGGGGTCGCCGTCTCCCGGCAGCAACGACGCCGTCGGCGCCAGCCCACAGGCCATCGCGATGCTCTCCGCCCCCGCCAGGTACTGGTGTAGGTCATACGAGCCTTCCCCCACCCGAACGACGGTCGTGGGGTCGAGCCGCGCCCAGCCTTCCGAGCAGACGATCGTCCAGAACATCAGCTGCTTCTGCGCGTCGGTCGCGGGGTCGGGGATCGCGGCCTGGATCCGCTCGGCGACCGCGTCGAGATCGCCGGTCGCGGCCTGGTGGATCGTCAGCGGGACGTAGGCCGCCCGGCTCGTCACGAGCAGCGTGTGGATCTGCGACGCCAGGGCGTCGTCGTCGATCACGATCGGCGCGTCCGACCACGGGTCGAGGATTCCGGTCTCCACCGGGTGTTTCGACAACCGTGCCATCGCCGTGGCGAGCTCGTGCGCAGGGTTCGGGAAGGCGTCCGCGCACGCGGGGTCCGCGGCGCACCGTTCGAAGACGGAATCCAGGGCGTCCTGGCTGGCGCGCGGGATCAGCTCGAGCACCGGGACGTCGAGGAGCGTGCCGCCGTCCAGCACCGCCGCTCGGACGTGATCCGGATGTTGTCGGAGGTAGTACTGCACGAGTGTCGCTCCGTACGAGCCGCCGTAAAGGTCGATCCGCTCGTAGCCGAGCGCCGCCCGGACGTCGTCGAGATCGTCGGCGGCTTGCGGGCTCGCGTAGAGGCTCGGGTCGGCGTCAAGGCTCGACAGATAGTCGTCCAGAAACGCCCGGAAGGTGGCGAGCGTTTCCGACCGCGACATGCCGGACACGTCGGGCGACTCCGGCAGCAGCATCGGGTTGGAGTCGCCGGTCCCCCGTTGGTCCACGAGCACGATATCGCGGCGCGCGTGCACCTCGGGAAACGCGCCCGCCACGGACGACCATTGGTCGGTCGAGGCGCCGCCTGGCCCGCCAGCGACGAAGAAGACCGGGTCGGCGGCGGCGTTCGGATCCACTGCCGGGACGACCATGACGTTGAGCTCGATCTGCCGCCCCGCCGGTTCGCTGCGATCCTCCGGGACCGTGAGCCGGCCGCAGACCGCCCGCCACTCTCCCGGGCACGGGGTCATGGGCTCGCCGTCGAGCAGGAACGTTCGGCCCGTGGAGCCGCTCGCTCCCGGTGACCCCGTCGCGAGGGGTCGACCGGGTTCGGAGGAGCAGCTGGGGAAGGCAAGGAGGACAACGAACAGAACGAGGGTGACCCGGATCCACCGCATGGCGAGGTCCTTCCGGTCGGCGGATCCAGCCTTCCATGCCCCGAACGGGTCATCAGCGCCCGTCGGACCTCCTCGTGCGGGCCGTCGGTCCCGTCGGCGGGAGGCTCAGAACCCGAGGCGCTGGAGGGCCTTCGGGTCTCGCTGCCAGTCCTTCAGGACCTTCACGCGGAGGTCCAGGAACACCTTCGTGCCGAGCGCGAGCTCCATCTCCTCGCGTGCCCGGGACCCGATCGTCTTCAGCGTCGAACCTCCCTTGCCGATCACGATGCCCTTCTGCGAGTCGCGCTCGACGATCACGGAGGCGTGGACCTTCACGAGCCCGTCCTCGGTCTCGAGCTCGTCGACGACGACGGCGATCGAGTGCGGCACCTCCTGCCTCGTGACGGCCAGCGCCTTCTCGCGCACCATCTCGGACAGCCGCACCTCGAGCGACTGATCGGTGTCCTCCCCGGCGGGGTACAGGGCCGGGCCCTCGGGGAGCCGAGCGACGAGAAGGTCTCGCAGCAGGTCCACGCCGCGTCCCGTTCGGGCGGCGACCGGGACCACCTCGTCCCACTCGCCGAGGTCCGCGGCCGCCTGGAGTTGGGGGATCACCTCGTGGTTGCGCAGGGCATCGAGCTTGTTCACCGCGCACAGGCGTGGGCCTTCGAACGCCCGGAGCTGCCGCTCGTAGACGAACGCGTCCCCCCGGCCCACCCCGTCGGCGGCGTCGACCACCAGCACCACCACGTCGACGCCCCGCGTGGCCTCGCCGACGAGGTCGTTCAGCCGTGCGCCGAGGAGCGTTCGCGGCTTGTGGAAGCCGGGCGTGTCGGTGAACACCATCTGATACCCCTCGGCGGTCAACACCGCCCGCACGTCGCGGCGCGTCGTCTGCGGCTTGTCCGAGACGATCGCCACCTTGCGTCGCACGAGCGCGTTCACGAGCGTCGACTTGCCGACGTTCGGCCGCCCGACGACGGCGACGAATCCGCTTCGCGCGCTCACGCGTTCAGGTTCGAAGGCCCGAATGCGTGCGGCAGGATGTCCGAGAGCACCCATTCGATGCGGCGTCCGCTCGCGCCCTCGCAGACGACGAGCATCTGCGGCCCGAATTCGTTGAGCACCTGCCGGCATCCGCCGCACGGGGGCGTGGGGTCCTCGGCGTCCGCGGAGACTGCCACCGCCTCGATCGCGGTCGCACCGGCGACGACGGCCGCACCGACGGCGTTGCGCTCGGCACAGACCGTCAACGGATAGGACGCGTTCTCTACGTTCACGCCCGTATGGATCGCGCCGCCCGCGAGCACGGCCGCGCCCACATTAAACCCGCTGTAGGGGGCGTAGGCGCGATCCTTGGCCGCGCGCGCGGCCGCGACGAGGTCGTCGATCGCATCGGGCGTCGGGCTCACGACGAGCTGGCCTTGGTGTCCGCCGACTCTTCGGCCTGATCACCCTCGCGCGTGATCAGGATCTTCACGATGCGCCGCCCGTCGATCTTCTCCGCGGCGAACGTGAGGTTCTGGAACACGACCTCGTCGCCCTGGTCCGGGATCGAGCCAATGAGGCCCAGCATCAATCCGCCGACGGTGTCCCACTCCTCGTCGGGCAGCTCGACGTCGAGGATCTCGTTCACCTCGTCGATCGACATCTTGCCGTCGACCCGGTACACGCCGTCGGCGACCTGCTCGATCTCGGGCTCCTCCGTGTCGTACTCGTCGGTGATCTCCCCGACGAGCTCCTCGAGCAGGTCCTCCAGCGTCACCAGCCCCGAGACGCTCCCGTACTCGTCGGTCACGAGCGCGATGTGGAACTTCTCCTGCTGCATCTCGCGGAGCAGGTCGGCGACCCTCTTGGACTCGGGGACGAAGCGGGCCTCGCGAACCACGTCGGCGAGAGGGACATCGTCCTTGCCCTGGTAGAGGGCCTTGAGCACGTCCTTCGCGTACGCGATCCCGATCACATTGTCCAGGTCGTCGGTGAACACGGGGATGCGCGAGTACCCGTGCTCGAGCACGGCCGCCTGCACGTCGCGGAGCGTCTTGTCGGACTCGATCGCCTCGATGTCCGGCCGCGGCACCATCACCTCGCGCACGATCGTGTCGCCGAACTCGAAGATCGAGTGGATGAGCTCCTTCTCCTCCTCCTGGATCTGCTCCTCGTCCGAGGCAACCTCCGCGAGCGCGCGGAGCTCGTGCTCGGTGATGAACGGTCCCTCGGGCAGGCCCTTGCCCGGCATGATGAGGTTGGCGACCTTCACGAGGCCCTTCGCGACTGGACCGAACAGGCGGCCGAGCGTGACGATCAGCGGCGCGAGGGCGAGCGCGACCCGGTCGGTCTGCTGGATCGCGAAGGTCTTCGGCGTCACCTCCGCGAACACGAACAGCAGGAGCGTCATCGCGACCGTCGCGATCAGCTCGCCCGCCCCGTGGAAGACGCGCACCGCGAGCGACGTCGCGATCGTCGTGCCGCCGATCGTCGAGAGCAGGACAAGCAGGAGCACGACGTTCAGGAATGCCGCGGGGTTCTCGGCGATCCGCACGAGCGATCCGGCCCCCCGGCGTCCTTCCTCCTGGAACCGGTAGGCCCGGACCCGGTTCGTTCGCGTGATCGAGACTTCGGCCGCCCCCAGCAGGGCGACCGCCATGATCAACAGGATCACGACCGCGATCTCGAACCAGTCGGTGCCGCTCACGGCACCTCGATCCCCGCGTACCGCACCTGCCGGGCCCACATGCGCGCCTTCGCGTCGTCCTCCTCGTGGTCGTGGCCGAGCAGATGCAGAATCCCGTGGACCATCAGCAGCCGGAGCTCGGCCGCCGGATCCGTCGGGTTTGCGGCCGCCGCCACCGAGGGCGCGATCACGACGTCGCCGAGGAGCCTCGTCCCCTGCTCGGCGTCGTCCTCGTCGTCGAGCGGGAACGACAGGACGTCGGTCGGACCCTCCTCCCCGAGGTATCGCTCGTGCAGCTCGGCGATCTCCGTCTCCGTCACGAACGAGACGGAGAGCTCGGCGTCGCCGACGCCCTCGCCCTCGAGCACGTCGCGGGCGAGGGATACCAAGGCGTCGATGTCGATCGCATCGTCTTGACGATCGTCGACGAGGATGCGAAGGGGAGGGTCGGCGTCAGCCATCGGCGCGCGCCGCCCGCTGCTCCCCGAACACGCGGTACGCCTCCACGATGTCCTGGACGATCTTGTGGCGCACGACGTCCCGCGCGCCGAGGTGCGAGAACTCGATGCCCTCGATGTCCTTGAGGATGTCCTGCACGATCACCAGCCCCGAGGTCTGCCCGTTCGGCAGGTCGATCTGGGTGACGTCGCCGTTCACGACGGCCTTCGAGCCGAAGCCGAGGCGCGTGAGGAACATCTTCATCTGCTCGGGGGTCGTGTTCTGCGCCTCGTCCAGGATGATGAACGAGTCGTTCAGCGTCCTTCCCCGCATGTACGCGAGCGGCGCGACCTCGACCGTCCCGCGCTCCATGAGCCGCGGCAGCGCGTCGGCGCCCATCATCTCGAACAGGGCGTCGTACAGCGGCTTCATGTACGGGTCGATCTTCTCGTAGAGGGTGCCGGGCAGGAACCCGAGGCGCTCGCCGGCCTCGACCGCCGGCCGCGTGAGGATCAGCCGCGAGACCTCCTTCTCCTGGAGCGCGCGGACCGCGGTCGCGACCGCGAGGTAGGTCTTGCCGGTGCCGGCCGGGCCGATCGCGAAGGTGAGCGTCGCGCTGCGGATGGCGTCGACGTAGCGCTTCTGACCGAGCGTCTTCGGCGCGACGCCCTTGCCGCGCCCGGTGAGGAAGACGTCGCCGAGCACCTCGGTGGGGCGTGCCTCCTCGCCCTTGATCAGCTCGATGGAGCGGCCGACGGACGACGCGTTCAGCTCGTGGCCGCGCTCGAGCAGGCCGAGGAGCTCCTCGAACAGCAACGCGACCTGCTCCGTCTCGTGCTCGGGGCCGTCGATCGTGATCTCGTTGCCGCGAACGACGATCTGCGAGGCGAACGCGGCCTCGACGAGCTTGAGGAGCTCGTCGCGCTGTCCGAGAAGGGCGACCATGCTCTGGTCCCCTGGGACCAAGATCTTGACGTGCGTGGTGGCTCTCGCCAAGCGGCGTTCGTTGGGGTGGTGCCCCGTCCCTCCTCGTCGTCGATAGGCGTCGTCTCGCGGCGCCTCGGACTGAAGTCCGGATTCTACCCCTGGCCGAGGGACCCTCCGAGCCGCCGTCATCCGGGCGGCCAGCCCATCGGCCGCCCGCCGAGCAGATGGACGTGCAGGTGGAACACGTGCTGCCCTCCCTCGCGGCCGACGTTGGAGACCACCCGCCAGCCCGACTCCGCGACGCCTTCGACGCGTGCGACCTGCCGCGCCGCCTGGAAGAGGTCCGCGAGCATCCCGGCGTGTCGGTCCTCGACGTCGGCCATCGAAACGAGGTGCTCCTTCGGGATGAGCAGCACGTGTACAGGCGCCTGGGGATTCGCGTCGCGAAACGCCACGACGGTGTCCGACTCGTACAGGACCTCGGCCGGCAGGCTCCCCTCGACGATTCGGCAGAAGACGCAGCTCGTCTCCACGGTGTCGGTCACCCTACCGAGGGCGGTGAAGCTCGGCCCTGACGCTCGCGCGCTTGCCGGCCGGCTCGCCGCGGAGCTCCGCGAGCTGTTCGAGGAGTCGCCGCTCCTCCCGCGAGCCCGGCACCGGCGTCTCCACGCGGATCGTGACGAACAGGTCTCCCCGGCCCCGCCGGCCGAGATTCGGCACGCCCTTGCCGCGGAGCCGGCGCGTCGTCCCCGACGCCGTGCCGGGCTCGAGGTCGATGCGCTCGGGCCCGTCGAGCGTTTCGACCTCGACCTCGGCCCCGAGCGCCGCCTGCGTCATCGAGACCCCGAGCTCCGCGAACACGTCGGTGCCGCGCCGCTCGAAGACGGGGTCGTCGTCCACGGAGATCGTGAGGTAGAGGTCGCCCGCCGGGCCCCCGGCTCGTCCCGCATGCCCGACGCCGGCGATCCGCAGGTCGAGCCCGTCCGAGACGCCCGCGGGCACCTCGACCGGCACCGTGGCCTCGCTCGCGATGCGCCCCCGCCCGTCGCAGCGTTCGCAGCGGGTGGTGACCTCCTCCCCGGTCCCCTCGCACGTCGAGCACGGGTGCGCGGTCATCACCGTTCCGAAGATGCTCCGCCGGACCTCCTGCACCTGCCCAGTCCCGCCGCACGTGTGACAGCGCTGCGGCGCGGTCCCCGGCTCGGCGCCGGAGCCCGAGCACCGGTCGCAGGGCTCGAGCCGGACGACGGCGACATCGCGCCGCACGCCGAACACCGCCTCGCGAAACGACAGCCGGGCCTGCGCGAACACGTCCTCGCCGTGCTGGGTCCGGGTGCGGCGCGTTGCGGTCCGGCGCCGCCCGAATGAGCCCTGGCCGAAGAACGCCTCGAACAGGTCGGCCACGTCGCCGAACGGGAAGTCGACGGACCCGCGACCCTGGCCGTACAGGTCGTACTGCTGGCGCTTTTGGGGATCGGACAGGATCTCGTACGCGGCCGAGACCTCCTTGAACCGCTCCTCGGCCGCCGGGTCCGGGTTCACGTCGGGGTGGTGCTCCCGGGCGAGGCGCCGATACGCCTTCTTGATGTCGTCGCCCGTCGCGTCCCGGGCCACGCCGAGGATCTCGTAGAGGTCGCGAACGGCCATGCGCTTAGGCGCCGAGCTCCGTCGCGAGCTCGGACAGCCGACGTGCGACCGCGCGAACGGACGCCATGACGGAGACGTAGTCCATGGCCGTGGGCCCGACCACGCCGACCGTTCCGAGCGCCGTCGTCCCCGCGCCGAACGGCGCCGAGACGATCGAGGCCTGCCAGTCCCCCGTGTGCGGGTGCTCCGTGCCGATCGTGACGTTCACGTCCTGGTCGACCGTGACGTCGCGCAGGAGTTCGAGCATCTCGGACTCGTGCTCGAGGGCTTCGAAGAGCCGGCGCACGGTCTCGCGCCGCCAGTGCGCGGCCTCGTCGGCGAGGTTGGCGACGCCGCCGATCAGCACGTGGTGCGCGCCCGACCCCGTCTGGAGGTCGCCGAGGATGTCGGAGGCCGCGACGAGCAGCGCGCGCTCGATCCCCCGGGCCGTCGCGGCGAGCTTCAACGCCTCGGCGCGCGCGTCCGCGACGGCCCTGCCGCGAAACGCGGCAGCGAGCCGGCGGTCGAGCTTCGAGAGCTCCTCGGCGTCGAGATCGTCCGGGCGGTCGAGCATCGCCTTGTCGACCCGACCCTGCTGGCCGATGACGAGGAACATCAACGCGTTGCCCACCTCGATCAGCTCGGTGCGAAGAATGACCTCGCTCGAGCCGGTCGGCGGGACGGCAAGTCCCGCGTACTGCGTCACCCGCGACAGGAGCTGCGTCGTCCCCTTCAGCACCTCCTCGAGGTCCAGCATCGTCTCCGCGAAGAACCCGGCGATGGCGCGCCGCTGCGTGTCGCGCAGCTTGCCGCCGGGCGGGAGCGTATCCACGTACTTCCGGTAGCCGGCGTCGGTGGGGATCCGCCCCGCCGAAGTGTGCGGGTGCATCAAGTAGCCCAGCTCCTCGAGCGCGGCAAGCTCGTTGCGGATCGTGGCGGGCGAGACGCCGAGACCCGACCGCTGCGCGATGGTCTCGCTGCCGACGGGCTCCCCCGAGTGGACGTACTCTTCGACGACCGCGCGTAGGACCGCGACCTTCCGCTTGCCGAGCTCGGGCTCCACCATCGTGGTTAGCAGTCTACCGGCGCGAGTGCTAGGGCCCAGCCATCGCGCTGGCAACCGCTTTGCATCGATAGGCGTCCTATGGTCGAGGAGATATGCGGGTTGACGAGGTGGCCCTACGGGAGTTCCTCCACACCGACTATCCGCGGCTTGTCGCTGCTGTCGCCCTTGCGAGCGGCAGCCGTCCGGCGGCCGAAGATGCAGTGCAGGAGGCACTGCTGCGCGCGTGGCAAAGGTCGGAGAAGGGCGAGGACATCGCATCGCTGAACGCCTGGGTCACGACGGTCGCGCTGAACCTGTCGAGGAGCGGCCTCCGCCGGTTGCGCACCGAGCGGAAGGCGAAGATGCGGCTCCGACGCGAGGGGTGGATCGAGGACCCGATGGCCGCAAACGGAGATGCCATCGATGTCGAGCGCGCGCTCGCGACGCTCCCCCGCCGCCAGCGGGAGGTCGCGGTCCTCCGTTACTACCTCCAGCTCGACACCCGCGAGATCGCGACGGTGCTGCGCATCGCCCAGGGGACCGTGAAGAGCACGCTGTTTCGGGCGCGAGCGGCGCTCGCCCAGGCGCTCGGCGTCCACGACCTCGAGGAGGCGAACGACCATGGGACTCGATGAACGCCTGCGCAGCGGGTTGGAGCGGGCCGCTCGCCCCGCCGACCCCGGCGGCGTCTACGAGAACCTGATCCGTCGTCGCGAGCGCCGACGCCTCGCGCGCCGGCTGGAGGTCGTGGCGATCGCGTTCGTGACGGTCGTCGGGTCGATCGCTGGATTCCTCGCTCTCAACAGGGTCTTCCGAGTTGAGGACGAAGGCCTCACCCCATCGAGGCCCAACCCGACGAACGGGTCGATCGTCTTCACGATGCCGGTCGAGGGCGGGGGCGTATCGCTCTTCGTCGTGAATGCGGACGGCTCCGGACTTCGCGAGGTCACGCCCAACGTGGGTGACGAGGGAGATGTTCTGCTCTCACCCGACGTCTCTCCGGACGGCCGAACGATCCTCGTCGCCGATCAACTGTCGGGCTTCGACTCCGACCGCTCCTTCCTCGCCACGTTCCCGATCGACGGTAGCCCGGGATCCCTGCTCGTCGGGCTCGACGAATGGTGGGTCGTCCATGATCCCGCCTGGTCCCCGGATGGGACGCGGATCGCGTTCGCGGGGTCCGCAAGGGGACCCTTCGGCATCTACGTCTTCGACCTCGAGACCGGCCGTGCGCGGCTCGTTCCCGGGACTGACGAATTGAGCGTTGGCGATCCTGCGTGGTCCCCCGACGGAACGCGCATCGTGTTCGAGGCTTCCGCGGATTCGGACACGGATCCAGGGCAGACGTGGGACATCTACTCCGTCCGCCTGGACGGGTCGGGGCTCACGAACCTGACCGACACCCCGAGCCAGACCGAGATGTCGCCGGCTTGGTCGTGGGCGACCGATCGGATCGCGTTCGTGCGGGGCGGCGACGCTGCGCCTGGCCTCTTCACGATCGCGCCAGACGGAACCAGTGAGTCCCTGGTCACCTTCCAAGGCATGGCGATCGCGAAACCCGCATGGTCGCCCGATGGTAGGTCGATCGCGTTCTCCGCGGACGAAGGACGCATCTACACCATCCCCGCGAGCGGTGGTGATCCGACGGTCGTCGCGGGGGCCTTCGGCGAACCGGCATGGCAGGCGGTGCCGGAGGGCGAGGCCCCACCTGTTCCTTCGCCGAGTCCCCAGACGTCAGCGGCCACGACGGGGAGCATGGGTCCCGACTGGTACGACATCGGACTGGGTTATCCGTTTGCGACGCGACGACGGTTGACGGCCGATTCCGCCCCGGCGTCGAGGGGACGGCGTACGTCGCCACGAAGGTTAGCGACACCGGTGCTTGTCCCAGTCCCGACGGCGGCCTCCAGGTTCTCGCCGTCGACGTCACGGGTGACGCTCGTGCCGACGCCTCCTACGGACCGCTCGACTGCGATCAGGCATGCTCGGCCTTCGCCGCCCCGGACGTGGACGGTGATGGCCTCGACGAGCTCCTGATCCAGAACATCCAGTTCTCGATAGCCGGGTTGAAGCTGTTCGACGTCCAGGTCGAGAGGGGGGAGTCGGCCATCGTTCCCGTCACCGTCGCGCCACCGGGCTCCCACACGTTCGAGGCCGGCTCCGAGCCTCAGTTCTGGCTCGGCGGGGACGCCGGTTCGGCCGACGCGATCAGATGCGAGCCCTATCGAGGCGGTCGTTCGTTCGTGTCCGTCAACTCCGAACACGCGGTGGACACGAACGAGGACGTCGACGTTACGGAGACGACCTTCGTCGTCGAAGGCGCGACGCTTCGTGTCGTCGACGTGAACGAGTTCACGTGGCCCATCGATGACGAGACCCGTCCGTTTCTCGAGACGGACGGTTGTGGAACCAGCATGGGCTACTAGCCCGCCAAGGCGAGGACGAGCTCGTTCAGCAGGAGCATCCCGCGCTCCGTGGGCACGAGCGAGCCCGCGTCGTCGCGGAGCAGGCCGGACTCGAGGAACGGGGCCGCGGCCGCCGGCTCGACCCAGCTTGCCGGGACGCCCTCGAGGATCCGTAGTCGGAGGAACACCTCCTCCAGATAGGCGTCCGAGGGCTCGAGCTGCTCCTCGCCGCCGACCGGCAACCGACCGGATTCGACGAGCGCGAGGTACTCCTCGGGCGGACGCACGTTCCACCACCGTCGGTCGTCGCGATATGCGTGCGCCCCTGCCCCGAGACCGACGTAGGGTCGCCGCTCCCAGTACCCGAGGTTGTGGACGCACTCGAACCCCGGCTTCGCCCAGTTCGAGACCTCGTAGTGGTGGTAGCCGGCGGCGCCGAGCAGCTCGCAGGCGAGCTCGAACCGGTCGGCCTGCGCGTCGGGATCGGGCGGGGGCACGAGACCGCGCTGGACCTTGCGGCCGAGCGGCGTCGAGGGCTCGATCGTGAGCGCGTACGCGCTGAGGTGCTCCGGCCCGAGGTCGATCGTCTCGCGCAGCGTCCGCTCCCACGACTCGGTCGTCTCGCCGTCGGCGCCGTAGATGAGATCGAGGTTCACGTTCGTGTAGCCGGCCGCGCGGGCATCCCCCATCGCGCGACGCACGGACTCGGGATCGTGCAGGCGCTCGAGCGACGCGAGTACCGCGCGGTCGAACGACTGCGCGCCCATCGACAGTCGCCCGTAGCCGGCCTCGAGCAGGCCGGCGAGCGTGGCGCGGTCCACCGTGTCGGGGTTGGCCTCGACGGTGACCTCGGCATCGGACGCGACGGCGAAACGATCGCGCACATGCGACAGGAGCGCGGCCAGATCGCCGACCTCGAGCGTGGTGGGCGTGCCGCCTCCGAGGAAGACGCTTGACAACTCCTCGTCCGCCCACGACTGCGCGACGAGGTCGGCCTCGTGCTGCAGTGCCTCGACATACCGCGAGCGAAGGTGGTCCATCCCGGCGTAGGCGTTGAAGTCGCAGTACCCGCACCGCGTCAGGCAGAACGGCACGTGGACGTAGATGCCGGCGCTCATCGCTTCCCCTCCGTGCCGCTCGCCTTCTGGTCCACGCGGAGCGCCGCGATGAAGGCCTCCTGCGGCACGTCGACGCGCCCGACCCGCCGCAGCCTGGCCTTGCCCTTCTTCTGCTGCTCGAGGAGCTTGCGCTTGCGGGTGATGTCGCCGCCGTAGCACTTGGCGAGCACGTCCTTGCGCTTGGCCTTCACGGTCTCGCGCGCGACGATCCTCGAGCCGATCGACGCCTGGATGGCCACGTCGAACAGCTGCCGCGGGATCAGCTCCCGCAACCGCTCCACCATCTGGCGTCCGTACTGCTGCGCCTTATCGCGATGCACGACGCTCGAGAACGCGTCGACCGGCTCGCCGTGCAGGAGGACGTCCACCCGTACGAGCTGCGAATCCTCATAGCCCGCCGGCTCGTAATCGAGGCTCGCGTAGCCGCGGGTTCGCGACTTCAGCTGGTCGAAGAAGTCGAAGATGATCTCGGCGAGCGGCAGCTGGTAGTGCACCTCGGCCCGCTCGGGCGACAGGTATCTGATGTCCCCGAGCTCGCCGCGGCGCGCCTGACAGAGCTCGAGCACCGGCCCCAGGTACTCGCTCGGCGTGATGATGGTGGCGAGCACGATCGGCTCCTCCACGCGGTCGAAGGTGCCCGGCTGCGGCATCTCGCTCGGGTTGTGCACGACGACGGTCTCGTCGCCGCGGATCACGTGGAACTCGACGTTCGGCGCCGTCGCGATGAGCTCGAGCCCGAACTCCCGCTCGAGGCGCTCCTTGACGATGTCCATGTGGAGCAGGCCGAGGAACCCGCAGCGGAACCCGAACCCCAGCGCCTGGGACGTCTCGGGCTCGAAGGCGAGCGCGGCGTCGTTCAGCTTGAGACGGTCGAGCGCGTCGCGCAGCTCCGAGTAGTCGCCGCCCTCGGCGGGGAACAGGCCGCTCCAGACCATCGGCAGGGGCTCGCGGTAGCCGGAGAGTGGCTCGCGCGCGCGCCGCTTGCCGGCGACGGTGATGGTGTCGCCGACCTTGACCTGGTGGACGTCCTTCAGCCCGGTGACCAGGTAGCCGACCTCGCCGGCCTCGAGCTGCCCCACGGGGGTCGCCTCCGGCGCGAAGACGCCCGCCTCCTCGGCCTCGGACTCGAGCCCGGTCGCCATGTAGCGAACCCGGGCGCGCGACGGCAGGACCCCGTCCTTCACCCGCAGGTACGCGACGACCCCTCGATACGTGTCGAAGCTCGAGTCGAAGATCAGCGCCCGCAGCGGATCCTCGCGCGAGCCCGCGGGCGGGGGGACCCGCTCGATCACCCGCTCGATGAGTGCGGTCACCCCCTCGCCGGTCTTCCCGCTCACCGCCAGGACGTCGTCGGCGTCGCAGCCCACGAGCTCGGCGAGCTCGCGCCCCGTCTCCGCCACGTCGGCCTGCGGGAGGTCGATCTTGTTCAGGACGGGGACGATCTCGAGCCCGGCGTCGCGGGCGAGGTGGAAGTTGGCGAGCGTCTGCGCCTCTAGGCCCTGGGCCGCGTCGACCAGCAGCACGGCGCCCTCGCACGCGGCGAGGGACCGCGAGACCTCGTACGTGAAGTCGACGTGGCCGGGCGTGTCGATCAGGTTGAGCTCGAAATCCGCCTTGCCGAAGCGATAGGCGAGGCGCACGGCCTGGGCCTTGATGGTGATGCCGCGCTCGCGCTCGAGATCCATCTTGTCGAGGTACTGCTCGCGCATGTCGCGGTCGGCGACGGCGTGCGTGAGCTCGAGGAGCCGATCGGCGAGGGTCGACTTCCCGTGGTCGATGTGCGCGATGATGCAGAAGTTCCGGATGCGGTCGAGGTCGGTCACGGCCGGCCTATCGTACGGGCCGGGCGCACGGATCCCCGCTGGTACACTCGGTCGCTCATGGCCAACATCAAGTCGCAGATCAAGCGCAATCGTCAGAACGAGAAGCACCGGCAGCGGAACAAGAACGTCCGCACTGCGCTCAAGACCTCCTCCAAGAAGGTGACCGTCGCGGTTGCCGAGGGTGACGCCGAGGCGGCGACCCTGCGCGCTCGCGAGGCCGGTCGCGCGCTCGACAAGGCGGCCTCCAAGGGCGTCGTCCACAAGCGGACCGCCGCCCGCCACAAGTCCCGGCTCGCCAAGGCGGCCAACCGGGCCGCCTCCCCCACCGGCTAGCCCGGTACCGAGGCCGCGCCGCCGGCGATCGCGGCGACCACGATCGGCAGGACCACGTCGTCGGTCGCACCCGACTTCAGCGCCCGGTCCGCCCACGCGACGCGCTCGTGCGCCTGGACCAGCTCCTCGAGCGTGAACCGCTTGGCCTGGTCCCGGTACCTTCGCGCCTGCCACTCGAAGCGCAGGCCGGCGCGTTTGGCGAGCTCGGCGGGCGGTGTGCGCTCGGGCAGCGAGCGCACGCGCATGAGGTCGCGCAGCCGGGCCGCGAGGGCCCCGAGGATCATCAGCCCCTCGTCCCTCGCGTCGAGCAGGGTCCGGAGCGAGCGCATCGCCCCGGGCAGGTCGCGGCCGAAGGCGCGGTCGCACAGGTCCCAGGTGTGCTGCTCCCCGAGCCCGCGAAACTGCTTCGCGACGAGCTCGGCGGTCACACGCTCGCCCGGGAAGGCGGAGCCGAGCTGCTCGAGGGCCTGGTCGACGGCGGCGGGATCCGCCCCCAGGACGTCCACCAGCGCGCTCGCACCGGCGGGCGCGAGGCTCATGCCCTTCGCGGTGGCCCGTCGGGCCAGCCACGACGGCAGGTCCTTGCGCGCGACGCGGACCTCCACGACCGAGCCCACCGCCTGCACGAGCTTGGCGAGCGCGGCCGGCGCCTTCGCCCGCTCGCCGACGGTGGCGAGCAGCACGAGCGGCGCATCGGGATCCGGGGCCTCGAGGTAGCGCCCGAGCTCGTGAACGCCCTCGTCGGGAAGGCCCTTCGCGTTGGTGACGAGTAAACCCCTCGGTTCGCCGAACAGGGACGGCGTCGCGAGGTCGGCGGTCTCGCCGCCCTGCCACTCGGCGCCGTCGACCTCACGGGGACGCACGTCGCCGAGGATCTCGAGCGCGGCCTCGCGCAGCAGGAAGTCGTCCTCGCCCCAGAGCAGGTGTACGGGGGGGGCGGGAGCCTTGGACGGACTCACGCGCCAGAGTCTACGAGCAGCCCGTCGCGACTGAACGTGATCGTGACGTCGCCGGCGCGATCGGTCCGGAAGACCTCCGCACCGGTCGCTCGGATCTCGGCGAGGATCTCGGGCACCGGGTGACCGTACGTGTTCGGGCCGACGCTCACGACCGCGATCTCGGCGTGGACGGCCTGGAAGAACGTCTCGATCGACGTCGCCGCGCCGTGGTGCGGGACCTTGAGGACGTCGGCCCCGAGATCGATCCCGGAGTCGAGCAGGACCTGTTGTGCGGGCTCTTCGGGCTCGGTCGCGAACAGCACGGAGTCCTCGCCGAGGCTCGCGCGCAGCACGATCGCGTCGTTGTTCGTATCCGACTCCGTTCCGTCCCAGCACCGATCCGGCGACAGGATCTCGAGGCGGACGTCGCCGACGACGATCACGTCCCCGGCCCGCGGGTTGCGGACCGCGACGTGCTCCGCCGCAAGGGCCTCGGCGAGCGCCGCGGCGTCGGGCGAGTCGCTCGGGCAGCCGGGCTCGAGCAGCACCCCCACGGGGATGCGGGCGAGGACCTCCGGCAGGCCGACGACGTGGTCGGCGTGGGGGTGGCTGGCCACCACGACGTCCAGCCGCTTCACGCCGAGGGCGACGAGCTCGGTGGCCACCTGGGCGGGATCGGGACCACCGTCGACGAGCATCGTGACCCCCGCGGGCGAGGTGAGCAGGGCCGAGTCCCCCTGACCGACGTCGAAGAACCGAACCGACAGGCCGCTCGGCGGGCCGGCGGAGAGCGCGCTCGACCACGCGAGGAGCGGGAGGATCCCGATCCCCACGATCAGCACCGAGCGGGGGACCCGGCGCCCCGAACGGATCCACCAGGCTGCCCCGGCCGCGAGCGCGACCCCGATCACCAGGGCCGGCACGCCTCCGTCGCCCGTGATCCACGGGATCGGAGCCCGCGCGGCACGATCGGCCAGGAGCTCGAGGTAGCGCATCGGCACGAGCGCGATCGCGGCGAGCAGCCGGCCGAGCGCGTGCCACGCGAGGCCGCTCCCGGCGGCAGCGAGGCTGAGCAGGAGCGCCGGGGATACCGCGGGAAACGCGAGGACGTTCGCGAGCACGGTGGACAGCGGCACCTCGTGGAAGTGGTACAGGAGCACGGGCGTGACCCCGACCTGGGCCGCGAGCGTCGCGCCCGTCGCGAGCGCGAGCGACCGCGGCAGGAATCGGAAGCGGTCCGCGAAGGGGGTGGCCAGGACGAGCATGCTCGCCGTCGCCGCCACCGAGAGCTGAAAGCCCACGGACCACACGAGCGCCGGGTCCATCACGAGGAGGCAGAAGACGGCGGCCGAGAGCACCGTGGCGGTGCTCCGCGGCCGGCCCAGGAACACGCCGACGAGGGTCAGGCCCGCCATCACGCCGGCGCGGAGCACCGACGGCTCCGCGCCGGTGAGCACCACGAAGAACACAACCGTCCCCAGGCCCAGGACGAACCTCGGCCACCGCGACAGGCGGAGCAGCGCCCCGAGCGCCAGCATGGGCGCGAGCACCATCGCAACGTTCTCGCCGGACACGACCAGCATGTGCGAGAGGCCGCTCGCCCGGAAGTCGCGCTCGACGGCCGGGTCGAGGCGGGAGTCGTCGCCGAGGGCGAGCCCCATCAGGAGGCCGGCCTCGCGCGCCGGGAAGAGCGACCGGATCGAGGCGCCGACGAGTGTTCGAAACGACTGGGCCCAGCGGACGATCGGCGCGGCCGCCGGGCCGAGCCGCGTCGCCTCGTCCACGTCGAGCTCGGCGACGAGCCCGTGCTGTGCCAGGAAGACCCCGAAGTCCCCGTCGTCGGGAACCTGCAACCGACCCGAGAGCCGAACGCGGTCGCCGCGGACGGCGATCGGCGCATCCGCCTCGCCGCTCGCCCAGATCGACTCGCGCACGGCGGTCGTCGACCCGTCCGCGGAGACGAGCCGCACATCCACCACAGCGGACCAACCGTCGTGCGCCAGACTCGGATCGGTTCGAAGCGAGCCCTCGACGGTGACGCGGGATGGCGAGATCTCCGCGAGGAACCCTCCCTCGATCCGGTGCGCGTGCGCGCCACCCCAGCCGACGCCGAGCGCGATCGCGCCGAGCGCGACCAGCCCGAGGGAGACGGCGCCCGGCGCCCGGCCCCGAGACAGACGCGGGGGCGCGACCGCGTGCACGGATGCGGGGAGCTCGTCGTCCGGAGCGAGCCGGCCCAGCGGATCTCCTCGATCCGCCCTCGTGGGCGCGACGGCGGTCGCGCCGGCGAAGGCGGCGACCGCCGCGAGGAGCCAGGCCGCAACGGCCATCCGCTCCCCGACGACCGGTCGCGCGAGCAGCCCGATCCACGTTCCCGCAGCGAGGACGGGCAGCAGCCACGGCGTCACACCGTCACCAGCTCCCGGATGTTCTCGAGCGTCACGTCGCCGATCCCCGAGACGTCGAGCAGTTCGTCCACGGACGCGAACGGTCCGTTCTCCGTCCGGTAGTCGACGATCGCCTGCGCGGTCACCTCGCCGATCCCGGGCAGGGCCTCGAGCTCGGCCGCGGTGGCCGTGTTCACGTTCACGAGCCCGCCCCCGGAGCCGGCCGACGACCCGGGGGCCACCCCGACCACCGGCGACTCCCCCTGCCTGGGAACGACGACCTGCGTTCCGTCCGCTAGGGGGGCCGCGAGGTTGAGGGCTTGGAGCTCCGCACCCGGACGGGCTCCGCCCGCGGCGTCGAGCGCGTCGATCACGCGGTCCCCCGAGGCGAACTCGTAGACGCCGGGGTGGCGAACCCAGCCGGCCACGTCGACGAGGATCGGGGTGGCTGCGACCGACGGGCTGGCCGACCCGGGGGCGGGCACGGGCGGGACCGCGGGCTCGGCGATCACCTCGACCGGCCCGGGGAGCGATCGCATGTACCACAGGCCGGCGCCGGCGAGGGTGATCGCGGCGACGGCGACGACGCCGATCAGCTCCGCACGCGACAGCGACGACAGTCGTTCACGGATGGACTCCCCCGACACGCGCACCTCCCGGGAGGGGGAGCGGATCCAGGGGAAGCGAGCTCGCGAACCTACCGCGCGCTCGGAACGGCTTCCGTGATCTGCGTCACGGCGCCCTCGTCGGCATCCGGGTCCTCCGGCTGCCGGGGAAGCGTGAACGCGAACTCGGCCCCGCCCTCGGGCGCATCGCCGATCGACACCTCGCCGCCGTGCGCCTCGACGAGACCCCGCGAGATGTACAGGCCGAGGCCGACTCCCGGCTTGACGCCGTCGCCGAGCCGGCGGAAGCGCTCGAACACCGCCTCGCGATCCTCCGGTGGGATCCCCGGTCCCGAGTCCCGAACCGAGAAGCGGACCGCCTCGTCGTCTTGTGAGACGGAGAGGACGATCGGCGCGTCCTCGGGCGAGTACTTCTTCGCGTTGTCGAGGAAGTTCGTGAGCACGCGGACGATCGCGTCCTCGTCGCAGACGAGCGGATCGACGCGGTGCAGCTCCACGCTCACCCGACCCATGGTCCCCGACGCCTGCTCCGCCTCGACGACGAGCCGTCTCGGGTTGACGCGCTCCTGATGCAGTCGCAGCACGCCGTCCTCGATGCGCGAGGCCGTCAGGAGGTCCTCCACGAGACGCGTCAGGCGTTCGGCTTGCGCTTGCGCGCCCTCGATAAGCTCATTGCGAACGTCCTCTTGCAGCACCTCCCCGTGCGTCTTCAGCGTGCTGAGGACGCCGATCACCGCGGCGAGGGGGGTGCGGAACTCGTGCGCGGCGATCGCGACGAACTCCGAGCGCTTGAGGTCGACCCGACGAAGGCGCTCCACCTCGGCCCGCTCCTGGCCGAGCTCCTTGCCCCGCGTCTCGACGAGCGTCTCGAGGGCGCGCCGCTCACGCCGGTGGACGGCGCGCTGATGCGCGAGCACGCCGACTGCGAAGCCCGTGGCGATCAGCACCGCCGGCCGATACACCATCTGATCTCGCGCGAGCCCTCCCTGCCCGACGGTGAGCGACAGGTGCAGGATCGTGAGGCCGAGGGCGACGGCGAGGGTCTCGACCAAGCGGAACCGCAAGGCGGCGGAGACGACCACGATCAGATACAGGGTCCAGAACTCGCTCTGCGCACCACCGGTCGCCTGCACCCACAGCGTGATGAGGAGGATGTCGATGACCAGGACCACGAAGCGCGCCCGCATCGACGGGAGCTGGTCGCCGATCAGCATGAGGAGCGAGACCACGGCGTAGAGGCCGGCGAACGCGAGGATCAAGATCGCGGCCGGGCCGAGCTGACGGCTGATGCCGAGGGAGCTCAGATAGATCCACATGACCACGCCGATGATGGCGATGCGGATGAGGGCGATCGATCGTTCGCTGCGAAGCGCCGAGCCCCCGAGCGCGCCGTCGAAGCCCGCTCGGGCTGGAATCCTCGACTGCGCGATCGCCGTCAACGGTTCCCCCCGCCCACCGAGAATCGGGCCATCCCGCGGATGGTCCCGACTAGTTATCGGCGTTCGGCCGGGTGGGTTGAGCAGGGGCCTTTCGGGGGATTTGCCGTATCCCCTCCCCGGCCCTGAACGCGGAAAGCGTTCGGGCGGGCGGGGCCGGTGCCTAGCCGGTGACCAGGTTGACCAGGCGCGGGGCCCGGACGACCACCTGGCGGACCTCGCGCCCCGCCAGGGCCCGAAGGGCGTTCCCGGAGGCCAGCGCGACCTCTCGGCAACGCTCCTCGGACGCGTCCGACGGCACGTCGATGCGGTCGCGGACCTTCCCGTCGACCTGCACGACCAGGGTCACCCGCTCGTCCCGCGCGAGTGCGGGATCGAACGAGGGCCACGCCGCGAGATGGACGCTGCGGTCGTTGCCGAGCACCTCGCGCCAGAGCTCCTCGGCCGCGAAGGGGGCGACCGGGGCGAGCATCGTCACCAGCGCGGTGGCCGCCTCGCGCCCGCCGCCGCCCCCGTCCAGGGACGAGCGCAGCGCGTTCGTGAGGACCTGGAGCTTGGAGATCGCCACGTTGAACCGGAACCGCTCCAGATCGGCCGTGACGTCGCGGATCGTCCGGTGCGTGAGGTGCCGCAGCGACGTCGGCTCCGGAGCATCTCGATCGGCCGCCTCGGACACCGCGGCGAATACGCGGCCGAGCCACGCGTTCATGCTGGGACGACGGTCCGGATCCGGAGCGATGAGCTTCCAGTCGATGTCGTCCTCGAAGGGACCGGCGAACAGGATCGTGAGCCGCATCGTGTCGGCGCCCCAGCGTTCGACGAGGGGCATCGGCTCGACGAGGTTGCCCTTGGACTTGCTCATCGACGCGCCGTCGTAGATGACCTGCCCCTGGTTCATCATCCGCGGGAACGGCTCCGTGAACGTCACGAGCCCGAGATCGAACAGCACCTTGGTGAAGAAGCGGCAGTAGAGCAGGTGCAGGATCGCGTGCTCGACGCCGCCGGTGTACTGATCGGCCGGCATCCACCGGCCCACGTCCTCGGGTGCGAATGGCCGCGTCTCGTCGTTCGGCGAGCAATACCGGAAGAAGTACCAGGACGAGTCGACGAACGTGTCCATCGTGTCGGTATCGCGCGTGGCGGGCTTGCCGCAGGTGGGACAGGTGGTGTTGAGGAAGTTCTCGTGGCGGGCGAGCGGGGACACGCCGCCCGGTCGGAAGTCGACGTCGTCGGGGAGCAGGACCGGAAGCTGGTCGTCGGGCACGGCCACCTCGCCGTGCTCGGGGCAGTGCACGATCGGGATCGGCGCGCCCCAGTACCGCTGCCGGCTGATCAGCCAGTCGCGCAGCCGAAACGAGACCGCCGCGGAGCCCTTGCCTTCCGCCTCCAGCCACTCGATCACCCGCACGATCGACTCGGGCGAGCGAACGCCGTCGAACGGACCCGAGTTCACCATCACGCCGTCGTGGTCGTAGGCCTCGGTCATGGCCTCAGGATCGCGCTCCTCGTCGGGTGGCTGCACCACGACGCGAACGGGTAGACCGTTTCGTCTGGCGAACTCGAAGTCGCGCTGGTCGTGGGCCGGCACGCCCATGACCGCTCCCGTGCCGTACTCCATCAGCACGTACGGAGCGACGAACACGGGGACCTTCTCGCCGTTTACCGGGTTGACCGCGTGGACGCCGAGGGCGACGCCCTCGCGGCTCTCGGCCTGCTCGCGATTGGTGAGCGGGGTCGCCTGTAGCCGGTCGAGCAGCTCTCCCGCCTCGGCGGCGGAGCCGCCCGCCTCGGCCAGCCGCCGAACGAGCGGGTGCTCGAGCGCGAACACGAAGAACGTCACGCCCCACAGCGTGTCGGGCCGGGTCGTGAACACGTCCACCCGGTCCCCGGTCTCCGCGATCTCGAACGCGACCCGAGCTCCCTCGGAGCGCCCGATCCAGTTCCGCTGCATCGTGATGACGCGCTCGGGCCAGTCGACGAGCTCCTCGACGTCGTCGAGGAGCCGCTGCGCGTAGTCGGTGATCTTGAAGAACCATTGCGTCAGGTCCTTGCGCACGACGGCCGTGCCACACCGCTCGCACGCGCCGTTGATCACCTGCTCGTTGGCCAGGACCGTGGCGTCTCTTGGGCACCAGTTGGCCGGCGCGTTCTTGCGGTACGCCAGTCCCCGCTCGAACAGCCGCAGGAACAGCCATTGCGTCCACCGGTAGTACTCGGGGTCGCAGGTCTGGAGCCGACGCGTCCAGTCGAACGACATCCCCATCCGCCGGAACGAGCGCGCCTGCTGTTCGATGTTTGCGTAGGTCCACTCCTTCGGGTGGACCCCTCGCTTGATCGCCGCGTTCTCCGCCGGGAGACCAAACGCGTCCCAGCCGATCGGATGCAGGACGTTCGCGCCCCGCATCGCCGCGAAGCGGGCGACGGCGTCGCCGCCGCTGAAGGCCTCGGCGTGCCCCATATGCAGGTCGCCCGAGGGGTACGGGAACATATCGAGCGCGTAGAACCGCGGGCGAGTGTCGTTCGGGTCCTCGGAGGCGCGATAGAGGCCCTCCGCCTCCCATCGCTCGACCCACTTGGGCTCGATCTCGGACGATTCATACCGGCGCATGGCCGGCCTATGGTAGCGAACGAAATCCGTCGACCCGGGGACGTGGTCCCCGGGTCGGACGGGACGAGCTGCGATCCTGTGGACGCCTAGTAGGTCCGCCTCGCCGAGGTGTCGCTCAGGCACGTCTCGCCGTTCACGAGCGTCTCCCTGCGGACGACGGCCCGATAGCGACCCTCGCGATTGCTCAGGCTGATGCGATATCCGCCGGCGTTGCCGGTCACGTCCGAGCCGACGGTGTTCCATCCGGAGTTCGTCGATCGCTGCACGTCGACGGTCCGCCCCGCCCGACACTCGGGCGCGCCGTTCGAGCCCACCGATCCGGAGGCGACGAGGTGCCCGGAGAGCCGGAGGCTCACCGTGCTCTCGTGCGTGAGGCTCGCGCCGACCGTGAAGGTCCCCGCGCTGGTCGCCGTCCCCGCCGGCGTCGTCACCGTGATCGGTCCGCTGGTGGCTCCGGAGGGCACCGTCGCGGAGATCTCATCGGAAGACTCGAACGAGAACTCGGCGGGGGTCCCGCTGAAGGCCACGCTCGTGACGCCGGTGAAGTTCGCACCCTGGATGTCCACGGAGGTTCCGCTCCCGCCGGCGGTCGGCGAGAAGGAGTTGATCACCGGGGACGTCGTCGACCTGGCGTCGAGGCTCAGCTGCCCTTCCGACAAGCTGGTGATCGTCGCGATCGCCGCGACCTCGGTCTTCCAGTACATCTCGACCTGGACCTCGCCGTCGCCCGCCTCCTCGAGCTCCCACCACGTGTCCGAGTTGGTCGGCGACGTCGCCGGGAAGGTCATGCTCCACACGGTCGCGCTGCCCAACCGGAAGTCGACGATCGTGTCGCCGAGGCCCGACGGGCTTGTTCTTGACCTCGGTCTCCTGGTCTTCGGGGAGGCACTGCGAGAAGTCGTTGTCGTTTTCATCGCCGTACTGGTCGTTGACCTGGGTGTAGGTCTGCCCACGATCGAACTGCACGCGTGCGACCGGCTGCCCGCCACTCAGCAGGAACGCCCATGCGCATCGGTAGCCCGCGCGATCGCCGAACTCCCACTGCGGAACCGAGAACCGGAACTGCCCCATCTGGACGTGTTCATCGAGGTGGTTCAAGAGGATGTCGAAGTGATCGGAGCTCCCCGCCCGTGCGGCCGGCCCCATCCCGGAGAGCGTTCCGAGCAGCATCAGCGCGCCTACCAGGGAAAACACACCGATTCTCTTCTTCATGAGGATACCTCCCTCGCGATTCGCGGCGCCGTACCTCCGGCGCCGCGTCGGGCTCGATCGCGTCGGACGAGCCACCATGGTACGTCAGCACCCCAGAATTTCCCCGTACCCGTTCGGCTCGAAACACAAACGCCTTTTCGCCCCAAGTTCCCTGCGCCGATGTCGGTTGATCGGCCTCACCCGAAGGCGGGGTTCGTCGGCGCGCCTGTCTCTACCCGTCACCCGGGCGCGAGCATGGGAGTCTCGTACCGTCGCCGTGACTACGAACCTGTCACGGACGATTGGCGGTACGCGTCCACGACCTCCTGAACCGTTCCGAAGAAGGCATCCGAGCCGACGAGGTCCTCGACGCCGTAGCGGCGAAGCTCGGCACGGACGTCGTCGACCACCTCCGCGAACACCAGGCGAACCTGCCGCTCCTGCAGGATGTCGTGGATCTCGCGGACCGTCACCCCTGCGGAGAAGTCGACGTCCGGGATGGCGGCCGCGTCGAGACAGAACCACGAGACCGCCGGTTCCGCGTTGGCCACGATGTCGCGCACCTGTTCGGTGAAGCGGTTCGCGTTCGCGTAGTACATGCTCGCGGCGAACCGGTAGACCACGAGCCCCGGCGCGAGCTCCCTCCGGCTCTCGGCCGGCCGGTTGCGCAGGTGCCCCCGCCCGTCCACGATCACGACCGTGCTGTGCGGGTTGTAGCCGCGGCGGATGTGATCGATGAGCGACATCACGATCGCCAGGATGATGCCCTGCTCCACGCCCCAGATCACCACGACGGCCGCGGTGATGCTCGCGACCACGAACTCGTCGGACCGGAGCCGGAGCACGTTGCGCATGCCCTTGATGTCCACCAGCTCCACACCGATCAGGAAGACCACCGCCGCGAGGACGGCGTTCGGCATGTAGGCGAGCGGAGCCGTCAGGAACAGCAGCACGATCAGCACGATGACCGCGGTCGAGAGCTGTGAGATCTGGCTTTTGCCGCCGGCGCCGTCGACCATCTGCGTCTTCGTCGGGCTGCCGTTCACGACGAAGGCACCTGAGAACCCCGCGCTCACGTTCGCGAGGCTGAGACCGACGAGGTCGACGTTCTCGCTGAATTGCTCGCTGTACTTCGCCGCGTAGGCGCGGGACGTAGCCGCGCTCTGCGCCAGGATGACGAGGAACAACGAGAACGAGGTCGCGATCAACTTCGCGACCTGACTCCAGCTGACGTCCGGGATCCCAAAGTTCGGCAGGCCGCCGGGGACGTGGCCGAGGACGGCGATGCCGTGGGCCGACCAGTCGAAGGCGGCGCTCGCCCAGATGGCGCCGATCACGGCGATCAGCGCGCCGGGAATCTTCTTCGAGATCGCTCGCGAACCGAGGATCACCGCCAGCACCCCGAGGGACACGCAGAGCGTCGTGACGCTCGTGTCGGGGATCTGCTCCAGGGTCCCCCAGAACTTCTGCAGGGTGCTGCCGGTGCCGCCGGGCACCCCGAGCATGCCGGGCAGCTGCCCCATCGCCACCTGGATCCCGACGCCCGTCAGAAAGCCGATGAGAACCGTTCGCGACAGGAAGTTGGCGAGGAAGCCGAGCCGGACCAGCCGGGCGAGGAGGAGGATCGCCGCGGTGACGATCGCCATCGCTCCCGCGAGCGCCACGTACTGGGGCGAGGCCACGGCCGCCATCCCCGAGAGCCCGCCGCCATGATGGCGGCCGATGCGGAGTCCGCGCCCACCACGAGATGGCGGGACGAGCCCAGCAGCGCGAACACGGCGATGGGGATCAGGATCGTGTACAGGCCCGTGATCACCGGCATCCCGGCGATGTTCGCGTAGCCCATCACCTCCGGGATCCCCAGAGCGGCGAGCGTGACGCCGGCGATGACGTCGGAGGACACGCGTGACCGATCTATCGGCAGCACGCCCTGGAGCACCGGGATGCGCCGGGGCGCCGCAGGATGTGGATCTGCCATCGCTCCCCCTCGAACGAGCTCGCACCGGACCGTCGGCGACCGTACCGCCACCCCATGTCCCCGCGCGAACGGCGACCCCGGGGGACGTGCGAGGATGGCCGCCGGGGGGGCCAGCAGCGGGCGATGACGACGGAAACGGCCACGCAATCGGACGACGCTCCGGATTCTCGGGGGGCCCGAGGGCTGGCCAGGCTCGACCCGAGGGCCCTTCGCCGGGCCGACCTGAGGATCTTCTCCTCCGAGAGCAACGCGCCCCGCGCGCGGCGCCCCACCGACGTCCTGCTGCTCATCGTGTCGGCCCTCGGGCTGATCCTGTTGTCGTTCCCGGCGCCCGGACCGACGGCGATCGACGGTTCGGTGACGGCGCTCGTGGACGAGCTCCCCGGGCTCTTCGGGTGGTTCTGGGAGATCTCCTACGACCTGCTCATTGGGTGGGCGATCCTCCTGCTGCTCCTGGCGCTGTTCGCCCGGGGCCGCAAGACCCTCGTCCTTCACGAGCTGCTGGCGGGCGCGGTCGCGCTCGGGCTCGGAGTGCTCATCGGGCGACTGGCCGGCACGGTGCCGTCCACGAGCTTCAAGGCGCTCGCCTCATCCGGCGGTCCGCCCGTCTACCTGGCCGTTCGCCTCGCGATCGCGACCGCGGTCGTCGTGGTGGCCTCGCCGCACATGAGCCGGCCGTTCCGCTTCGTTGGACGATGGGTCGTCTGGTTCGGGGCGCTCGCGGGGATCGCCCTCGGCGTCACGCTCCCGGTGGGGGTGGCAGCCGGCTTCCTCGTGGGACTCGCGTCCGGAGCCATCGTCCACCTGGTCTTCGGGTCACCCGCGGGACGCCTCTCCCTCGGCCAGATCGCCACGGCGCTCGCCGACCTCGGCGTTGAGGCGACCGACGTCCGGCACGCGCCCCTGGAACCCGGCGGCGTGGCCCTTTCCCTGGCCGCGACCCCCGACGGTCGCTCCCTCCTCGTCAAGGTCTACGGCAGAGACGCGTGGGACGGGCAGCTCCTCACCTCCGCCTGGTCGTCGCTCTGGCGCCGGGGCGAGTCGGTTCGTGTGGGAGCGGGCTCGCTCCAGCAGGTCGAGCACGAGGCGTTCGTCACGATGCTCGCCGAGCGCGGAGGCGTCCCGGTGCTGCCCCTGGTGGCCGCCGGGATGGCCACGGGCCGCGATGCGCTGCTCGTCACCGAGGTCACCGGACATCGCTTTGGGGCGGTCGACCCCGACACGATCGACGACGGGTTCCTCCGGCAGGTCTGGACCGCCGCCGAGCTCCTTCACGGGCAGCGGATCGCGCACGGCCACCTCGACGCGTATCGGGTCGTCGTTCGCCCCGACGGCTCGCCGGCGTTCGGCGACTTCGCCCGAGGAAGGGTCGCCGTCGCCGACTCGGCGATCCAGTCGGATCGCGCGCAGCTCCTCGTGACCACCGCCCTGGCCGTCGGGCCGGACCGAGCGGTGTCGGCGGCGCTCGCCGTCGTCGGAAAGGACGCGTTCGCGGGCGTACTGCCCTTCCTCCAGCCGGCCGTCCTGGATCGAGAGACCCGGCGGGTCCTGCGCGAGCGGGACTGGAGCATGGACGACCTCATGAAGCGCGCCGCCGACGGCGTCGGCGGCGAGCCTCCCGAGCTCGAGCAGCTCCGCCGGGTCACGGTCCGATCGATCGTGATCCTTGCGCTGATCGCGTTCCTCGCCTACACGCTGATCTCGGCGCTCGCCGGCATCGGGATCCAGAACCTGATCGACGAGTTCCAGTCGGCCGACATGGCCTGGTTGATCGCCGCCCTCCTCCTGTCGCCGGTCGCCCAGGTCCCTCAAGCGTTCTCGACGATCGGCGCCTCCGTCCGGGAGGTCCTGTTCGTGCCCTCGCTGATGCTCCAGTACGCGGTCCAGTTCATCGCGCTCGCCGTCCCGAGCTCCGCGGCAAGGGTCGCCTTGGAGGTCCGGTTCTTCCAACGAATCGGCGTCGACGCGGGTGGCGCACTCTCAATCGGTCTGATCGACAGCCTGTCCGGGTTCGTGATCCAGATCCTGCTGATCCTCGTGATCACGATCTCCGGGCTCGCGAGCCTCGATCTCTCCTCCGTCACGTCGTCGTCCGGCTCCAGCTCTTCATCCGGCAGCACGTCGGTGCTGACCAAGCTCCTGATCCTGGCCGTCGTGCTCCTGGTGTTGGGAGCGATCCTCGCGATCGTCGTCCCCCGATACCGAGCCATGGTCAAGGAGGCCGTGCCCCGCTACCGGGCCCAGCTTCGCGCGCAGCTCTCCTCGGGCGCGGAGGCGCTGCGCGTCCTCCGATCGCCACTCAAGCTCGCGTTCCTGTTCGGCGGGAACCTCGTCGCGCAGATCATGCTGGCGATCATCCTGGGGCTCTGCTTGCGCGCGTTCGGAGAGCAGGAGAGCCTTGCGGCGTTGATCCTCGTCAACACGTTCGTGAGTCTCTTCGCGGGCTTCATGCCCGTGCCCGGAGGAATGGGAGTGGCCGAGGCCGGCTACACGGCGGGCCTCATGGCCCTCGGGGTCTCGAACACCGCAGCCGTATCCACCGCGCTCGCCTTCCGGCTCGTGACGTTCTACCTGCCGCCGATCTGGGGCTCGTTCGGCATGCGCTGGCTGCGCAGGCACTCGTACCTCTAGCCCGACCCCGGAACGTCCTCGGTGTGGTAGCGAGCGAGCAAGGTCTCCTCCTCGTCCTTGCGAGGGAACAGGAAGAAGACCACGGCGGCACCGAGCAGGATCGCGATGATCCCGGCCGTGTAGGCCCAGTCCGCGCCGGAAAGGAACGACGACTTCGCCCCGGCGGTGATCGCCTTGGCGTACTGCGGGTACTGCTGCGCCACCTGCTCTGCGCCCGCGAAGGACTTCTCGAGCTGCGCCTGTACGGAGTCGGTGATCTGGCTCGCGTTGGGTGCGCCCGCGATCGCCGTGGCCACTGCGGCCGCGTACCCGGCCGTGAGCACCGCACCGAGTATCGACTGCATGATCGCGCCGCCCAGGTCGCGCTGGAGGTCGGCCGTCCCCGAGGCCATCCCGGCGCGATCCACCGGCACCGAGCTGGTGAGCGAGTGCGAGGCCGGCGTCCCGGCGAACCCGACGCCGGCCCCGACGAGCGCGTACGCGAGGCCGACCTCCCAGTACGGGCTGCCCTCGTCCCACAGGAGCAGCATCGCCAGGAAGCCGAGCAGGCAGAACGCGTAGCCGACCAGCAGGGTGAACCTCGCACCGCGGGCCTCGACGAGCTTGGCCGAGCGCGGCGCGATCACCACCATGAGGAGGGCGGCCGGCAGGATCGACATGCCGGCGTCGAGCGTGTCGTACCCGAGCACGTTCTGCAGGAACTGCTGTCCGATGAACATCGCGCCCATCAGCGTTCCGAACACGATGATGCCGGCGACCGCGGCGACCCAGAACACGCGCCGACCGGCGATGTGGAGGTCGTAGAGGGGATTCGCCGCCCGACGTTGCCGGATCACGAAGGCGATGCCCGCGGCCAGTGCGATGGCTGCGAGACCGAGCACGAGCGCGCCCTCGTTGGGAACCGGCGCGAAGTTGATCGCCAGCACGAGCGCGGCCACCAACACGACGGAGAGGATCCCGCCGAGGTTGTCCACGGGATCCGTCGCCTCGTTGACGTGGGCCGGCACGAGACGGAGCGCGAGATACAGCGCCACGACGGCTAGGGGGAGGGTCAGCAGGAAGACCGATCCCCACCAGAAGTGCTCGAGCAGCAGACCCGACAGTAGCGGTCCGAGCGCCGAGATCGCGCCCCCGATCCCCGACCACAGCGCGATCGACCTCGTCCGCGCGGGCCCCGTCCACAAGGCGGTGATGATCGCCAGCGTCGTCGGGAACGCCATCCCGGCCGCGAGCCCGCCGACGAGCCGGGCGACGAACAGCACGGAGTCGGAGGGCGCGTAGGCGGCGAGCAGGCTGGCCGGGATGGCGAGGGCCGTCCCGATCACCAGCATCATCTTGCGTCCGTACCGATCCCCCAGCGCTCCGAGGTAGAGGACCGAGCAGGCGAGGCCGAGCGAGTAGCCCACCGCGATCAGGTCGAGCGTCGTCTGCGAGGAGTCGAACTCCTGCCCGATCGACGGGAGGGCGACGTTGGCGACGGCGAGATTCAGGTTCGCGACGGCCGCCACCAGGATCAGAGCGAGCAGGACCGATCGCTCACGGGCCGGCGCGCTCGCAGACGGCAAGGACCCAGGGGCTCCCGCCCGATTGCCTACGCCCGTCTCCTGCGTCAACCCTGGCTCCTGCGCCGGCCCGCCGGCCGGACCTACCCCGCGATCCCTGCGGCGACCACCTGGTGAACGTCGTGGATGTGCAGGACCTGCTCCTGCTCGTGGGCGGCTGGCTTCAGGTCGAACACCACCTTCTTGACCGTGCCGGTGAAGGCATAGGGAGCCTTGTCCTCGTAGTCGAGATCGACGACGAGCCCGTTGTCCCGCCCGATGTCCATGCCCGCGTAGCTGGTGAAAGTAACCGGAACCGTCTGCGGCATGTCGCCCTCGCCGACCGCCTCGTCGTTGACGAACAAGGTGACGTGGCCGCCGCTCCCCGGCCTGTTCTCCGTGGACTGGAACAGCATCCTCACGCGTACGTCTCCGGTGGGCAGTTTCGACGTCGCCGCCTGCTTGTAGGAGTCAACGCCCAACATGGAGTAGGTGTGGCGAAGGATGCCGTCCCCGTCCACCCACAGGCCGAAGCCGCCGATGAAGTCGGCCATCGCGACGATGACCCCCTCGGCCCCCGACTCCGGCACCGTGAGGTCCGCCTCGATCGAATAGGAGCGGCCGTAGATCCTGGGGATCATGCCCCAGTTCACATTCTGCACGTCGCTGGCGAAGGCGAAACGCGTCTGCGTCGGCAGCGGCGGCAGGATGCCGTACAGCACCGAGAAGCCGGCCATCAACGGCAGGACGCGGTTGCGTTCGGCTTCCTGCCACCACAGGTCCTGGAGCTCCTGGACCTTGTCGGGGTGGTCGGCCGCGACGTCCTTCGCCTGGGAGAAGTCCTCGGGCAGGTAGTAGAGCTCCCAGCCGACGTCCCGGTCGGGGTCGAAGTCGGCCTCGGGACCGAACCGAACAAGGGTCTCTGGTGAGAGGTCCCACGGGAGGCGGTCGGGCCGGGAGGCCGCCCACCAGCCGTCCTTGTACATCCCGCGGGTGGAGAACATCTCGAAGTACTGCGTCGTGTGCCGCTCGGGGGCCCGTGCGTCGTCGAACGTGTAGAGGAAGCTGGTGCCGTCCATCGGCTCCTGCGCGATGCCGTCGACCGTCTTCGGCTCGGGGATGCCGGCGGCCTCCAGGATCGTGGGGCCGACGTCGATCACGTGCGTGAACTGCGAGCGCACGACGCCGTCCGGCCTCAGCCGCGAGGGCCACGCGACCACCATCGGGTCGCGCGTTCCGCCCAGGTGGCTCGCCGTCTGCTTCCCCCACTGGAACGGGGCGTTGCACGCGTGCGCCCACGCGGCGGCGATGTGCGGCGCCGTGTGGTCGCCGCCGAGGGCCTCGAGCCCGCCGTACCTCTCGATCAGCTCGGTCTGCTGCGACGGATCGAGCACCAGCCCGTTCAGGAACGTCAGCTCGTTGAACGAGCCGGTGATCGTCCCCTCGAGGCTGGCGCCGTTGTCGCCCCAGATGAAGATGATCAGGGTGTTCTCGAGGTCGCCCATCTCCTCGATCGCATCCATCAGGCGGCCGATGTTCCAGTCGGCGTTCTCCTGGTAGCCCGCGTAGACCTCCATTTGCCGGACGTACAGCTTCTTGGCCGTGTCGTCGAGCGAATCCCACGCCGGGAAGGCGTCGGGCCGCGGGGTCAGCTCGGTGTCCTGCGGGACGATCCCCAGCTTCTTCTGCCGCTCGAGCGTCGCCTCGCGAAGCTTGTCCCAACCATCGTCGAACTTCCCCTTGTACTTGTCCGCCCACTCCTTGGGGACGTGGTGGGGCGCATGCGCGCAGCCGGTGGAATAGAACATGAACCACGGCTTCTGGGCGTCCTGCGCGCGCACCCCGTGGAGCCACTCGACGGCCTTGTCGGTGATGTCGTCGGGGAAGTAGTACTGGTCCCCGTCCTTGCCATCCGGCACGCCGAGGACCGCGTCATCCATCGTGATGATCGGGTCGTACTGACCGGCGGCCCCCGACAGGAACCCCCACCAGTGGTCGAATCCCCAGGACTTCGGCCAGTGATCGAACGGGCCCGCAGTGCCCTGGACGTTGTTGGGCGTGAGGTGCCACTTCCCGAAGCCCCCGGTGACGTACCCGTTCTCCTTGAGGATTCGCGGAAGCCCGGCGCAGCTCTTCGGCTTGGCGGCCGTGTAGCCGGGGAAGGGTCCCGGGTACTCGGCGATCGAGCCGAACCCCACGCGATGCTGGTTTCGGCCCGTGAGCAGTGCGGCACGCGTCGGCGAGCACACGGCCGTCACGTGGAAGCTGTTGTACGTCACGCCCATCTGCTGCACGCGAGAGAAGGCCGGCGTGCTGATCGGGCCGCCGAAGGTGTCGATCGAACCGAAGCCCGCGTCGTCGATGATGGCGAGCAGCACGTTCGGCGCCCCCTCGGGAGCCTTCGGCCCCGGGATCATCGACCAGTCCGCGACCGAGTCCTTGAGCGTGCGCCCCACGGTGCCGCCGAAGGTCCGATCGGGGATCGGCAACTCGCTGCGATCCTGCTGGAACTTGCCCATCGCGGTGGCGAGCTCGGCCTTCAGAGCCCGGACGCCTTCCTTGTCGGTCTGGGCGACCGACTTGGCGGGAGATCCCGGCAGCGTCTGCTCGACCCTCAGCCGGTATTCGTCGTCGAACACGCAGATGACGCCCGCCGTGCCGGGCGGCAACTTCTCGGCGAGCCCCTCCATCCCCGCTCGGACCTTGCGGTCGGTGAACTTCCCGACCAGCCCGCCCACGGCGCCGCCGACGACGACCGCACCCAGCAACGGCGGCGCGAACAGGCCGACGACCAGGCCCGCGCCGGCGCCCCAGCCCAGACCCTTGCGGCCGAGGTGATCACCGTGCTCGACGACGGTGACGTCGCCGCCCGGGTCGTGCGCGACGAGGATCGCCCCCTCGATCGCTACGTGCTTGTCGGCGACGATCTGCATGAGCCCGTCGAAGTCCCTCGTCGCCGCGTCGATGTCCTGGTACACGGCAACGAGAACGTCGGTCATCGCATCGGCCATCGCTGATCCCCCTATCGGTCGAGCTCAGCACGTGTCGAACGACGGCCGGCGGTCGCCGCTCCGAGAACGTTGGCATGCCTTCGGGCCCTATGGCAAACGGACGAGAGCCGCTCCGAGTGCGGAGCGGCCCCGCTGCGGAAGGGCCGCCCGATGGGGCCGGTACGACGATGCCTGCCTCAACGTCGGGATCGTGACCGGGGTCGGTTCGTGGCGTGCAACATCACCGTGAATTCGGGAGCAGACAGACGATTTCACTGGATACGGCCGCTGCCATTTCATCTAGGCGCGAGGAATCCCCCTCGCCTGCAGGATGTAGTCGGCGTTCGCCGCGGGTATCCGGCCGAGCTTGAACAGCGATGGACCGTCCTTTGAGTTCAAGGTCAAGGCCCGAATGCCCATGAGGCTCGCGA
Organism: uncultured Actinomycetes bacterium; assembly: GCA_963716935.1. Taxonomy (GTDB): domain Bacteria; phylum Actinomycetota; class UBA4738; order UBA4738; family HRBIN12; genus CALGFI01. Next base: position 64,344 of record CAVQUN010000008.1, read on the forward strand.
TCCCGCCCTTGACGGAGTAGCTTCGGATATCCGTGTAGGCCATCGACGCATCCAGCCCGCTGTCCGCGTGGAAGGTGATCCCCTCCTCGGTGAAGACAAGGACGCCCTCCGAGTCCCTCAGATCCCCCTCGAAGAGCTTGAACCCCAGGAGCCACTGAGCGGTCCCCATCGCGATGGCGCCCGGTTCCTGAGCGAGCCGCAAGAATCGACCTCCCCGGGTCAGCGCCTTGTCCTGACCGGGATAGGGAAGCTTGCTCGGGTCGATCGACAACACGGCCTCACTGCTCAGAGATCCTGCCGATGCTATCCGCTGTGCGGAGTCCTACAGGGGCAGGGGCCGATCGGGCCTGAAGTCCCAGCCCTGTCAAATTGTGCGCCACACGCTCCCCAAGTGCTCACGCATCCTTCGCGGCGTCGGTGGCCTTCGACGCAACGTCCTTCGCGGCCTCTGTGGTCTTCGATGCGGCGTCCTTGGCGGCACGGGTGGCCTTCGATGCGGCATCCTTCGCAGCGTCGGTGGCCTTCGATGCGGCACTCGACGCCTGCGCGTACCAGTCATTGCTGGCGAGTGAGTCCCACTCCTCGACGCCCGAGTCCGAGCGCCTCCTCACGATGATGGCGATGGCGGCAATCACACCACCCAGGATCAACAGCCCGATCAGGAGTCTTCTCATCGTCACCCCTCTGCCTGCGGCTCTCTCAGCCTAACGTCATCGGGGGCCGGAGGCCACTCGGCCCCTGGTGCTGAGCTACTCCACCTCCCTGGTGGTCCTCGCGTTGCCTGTGTGTGCGCGATCGGCAGCGCTCTGTGATCTGTCAGATGATGATGATGGGCGATGGATCGCTCGTCCCGACGCAGATCCGTGCGTACGTGCCATCCACTTGCGCCGTCGCGATACTGTGGTCGATCGCCCCGCCCCATCAGTCCCGCTACATCAGTCAGGCCAGGCGGTCACGCACGGAGGAAATCCGCTCGACAAGGTTCCGACTATGGGAGAAACAGCCCAAGAATGTCGGGCCGACTCCCAAGCGCCTGTTTCAAGAGCGCATGGAGCTTCTCGCGACTGTCGGCCTCGATCTGTATGAGCTCAATGTCTGGACCCTCTACCGTCAAGACGTAGCGTCCGTTCTCCGCGGGCGGCGTTTCTGTGACTCGCCACTCTTCGCCGCTCCCGTCATGAACAACGATGGTGACTGACTCAGCATCATCCACCCATCCAGCATTGTTCGAACGGAGTTCCTGCGCCAGCGCAACAGCGGCCTACTACTCATGGCGTAGCGATGGAGACATCCCCTCGCTCGCCGGCCTGGTGATCCCGGTCAGAGTCCGAGATTGCTCCGAGGGTTCCCACGAACCAATCATCGTGCCGCCATCAACGTCCTTACCACGACCACGGATACGAGCTTTGGAGATCGGATTGAACCGAGGACGGCTCCGGTTTGGCTGCGGAAGTCAACCCGGGACCGGACGATTCGACCCCGCAAGCCTGAGCGCGTTCGGGACAACGCTCTTGTTCTCGGCTCAGGACGGTGAACACGGCCGCGAGCTATGGGCCTTCTCCACGACCACGTAACGACTCGCTCGGCGCCGCTCATGCCAGTCCCCCGTCGCCTAACGGGCATACCGCGCCGGGAATCGAGGGCGAACCTTGACGGTTCGAGGAAGGCCGGGGGATCGGGTGTGGCCTTGGCGCCGAGCTGGTCGCAAGGATGACCGCGATGCCGCGGAGGGACGCCGGATCATGAGGCGGGTCTTGGGCTGATCGGCCGCCGGTCTGTCGCTATTCCACCGGGTGCGACCCCCAGTCCGCCAAGTCCTCGAAGTCCGGAGTGTCCGTGACCTTGACGACGTCCGAGCCGTCCGAACTTGCTGTGTAGATGTCCACCTGTCCCGTCTTCTCGAGGAAGAGGGAGAACACGATCCTCGTCCCATCGGGGGACCAATCGGGCGTGAACGCGAAGGAGAACCCACGGCCTGTCTGGAGCGGGATCCGTCGCATGTCGGTGCCATCGGGATTGATGACGTAGAGCGCCCCGTGGTCGCTCGCGAACAGGATCCTGCTCCCGTCCGGAGACCAGCGAGCGACGGCATTGTCGTGCGAGTTCGCCACCCCGAACGGCGTGATCTGACGAAGGTCAGTGCCGTCAGCGTTCTCGACGAACAGGGTGCCGCGCTGACGGCTGCCGTTTGGATCGGCTCCCGGCTTCGCACGCACGAAGACGAACTGCGTGCCGTCCGGCGAGTAGTCGCCGGGAAGGTCGCCTCCGCCGAACTCGCCCCTTGGCGGGTACGGGTTCGTGGTGAGGCGCGTGAGGTCGCCTCCATCGGAGGATCCGATCGTGTAGATCCCGTCGAGCGAATGGTCGCCTTCGAAGATCTGCCCGATGCAAAGGAGCCGCGTGCCGTCAGGCGACCACGCCCTGCAATCGAGATCCATGTTCGTCGGGGCCTCTGGGACAAGAAGAAGCGTCGGGTCTGACCCATCCGGATTGACCGTGAGCGGCCGCACCCCTTCGACGTCGGGGGCGAAGACGGTGACGACGATCCTATTCGCGTCGGGCGACCAGGCCGGCCCGAAGCCAGGATAGGCGAGGGTCAACTGGTATTCGTTCGCCCCGTCCGGGTCGGCAATGAAGATCTCTCCGTCACCTCGACTGAATGCAATCTGGCCGTTCGGGCCTGGCACTTTCGCATGAATGGGTGCCGCGGCGGCGGCGAGCCCGAGAAGAGCAATCCCTACAGTAGTAACGAGCGCCATCGGGCGCTTCATAGCGACCACCCCTCTCTCCGGTCGCAGGAGCCACTCGGCCGAACGTATCCACTCGAGTTGCGGCGGTCAATGCCCATTCGCGCGTCAACGCCGCAAAGCACGTCGGGGCGCACTTGGCGGCCCGCTCGCGGTGGTGGGACGCCGATTGTCAGATTTGCTCCAGTGGACCCAAGGGGGCTCGAACCCCTGACCTCATGGCTGCCAGCCATGCGCTCTACCAGCTGAGCTATGGGCCCGCGGTGGTCAGTCTAGCGAACCGGCCGCTGCCTGCCCCCGATCCTCGAGCCCGACGCGCGGCGCATCGCGCCACAGTCGTTCGAGGTCGTAGAACTCTCGCTCCTCCTCGGCGAACACGTGCACGACCACGTCGACGTAGTCGAGCAGCACCCACCGCGACTCGGTCTCGCCCTCGCGCCGAACCGGCTTTCGCCCGAGGTCTCGTCCGGCGCGCTCGACCTCTTCGACGATCGTGCGCACCTGCCGGTCGGTCCCGCCGGAGCAGATCACGAAGAAGTCCGTGATGACGATGAGCCCGTGGACGTCGAGGATCGCGATGTCCCGGGCCTGCTTGTCGGCCGCCGCGCGCGCCGCGGCGACGGCGAGCTCGCGGCTCTCCTCGGCGTCCGATGCCCTACCCGGCACGCCGTCCTTCGATGCAGATCAACCCGCGAAGTCCTTCCCCACGACGATCGTGACGGGAGCGATCCCTGAGGCGACCGACACGTTCACGCTCCCGGTCCCCAGCAAGTCTCGCACACGCTCGCCGAGCGCGACGTCGTCGGCCGAGCCGACCACCACAAGGGTCTCCTGGTGGTCGAAGTTCGCAGCGTTCTCGGAGACCACCACGCGGAAGCCGTCGGGCACGATCTGCTCGGCCACCAGCTCGCCCACGCCGGGGAGCCCGCTGCCGTTCAGCACGATCACGTTCACGACCTCGCGATCCGGCCCGCCGAAGACGTCCACGAGCGCCGCGCGCACGTCCTCGGGCTGGGCGAGGAAGACGTCGGTCGCGGCCTCGTCCACCGGAAGGGACGAGGCGGTGGCGCCGTTCGAGGCCTGGAAATCGGCCAGGGCGTCGGCGGGGGCGTCCGACTTCGCGAAGTCCGCCTGCTCCCAGCCCGCGTCGGCCTGGAGGAGGCCGTCGACCACCAGGGCGAAGGCGGCGGCGGCGCCCGGGTCGGAGGACTCCAGCATCGACACGGTCTCCGCGCCGGTCAGCTCGTCGCCCCCGACCTCGATCCCGCCCGCGCGATCCACGACCTCCGCGAGTCGGTCGGTTCCGAACACCACGTAGTGGTCCACCCAGACGCCGAGCATGTTGGCGACGGTGGTGGCGGCCTCGCGCGGCGGGAGCTCGAGCGCCTCCGAAAGGGTCGCGTCGCCCTGCCCCGGAATCGTGAGCTGGATCTCGCCCGGCACGACGAGCGCCCCGTCCCGCGCGCCCGTGGATCCGATGACCGCGCCGAACGGGCCCGAGCGCGTTCGGACGACGAGCAGCGTCAGGCCGTCGGCACGGGCCTCGTTCGGCACGACGGGCGCCGCCTCGCGCTGACGCACGAGGATGAGCGCCCCGGTCGCCGCGGCGCCGACGAGGAACACGATCGACAGCACCATCCACGGCCGCCGCATCATCGGTACAGCCCGGCCTTCTCGATGTAGCTCTTCACGCCCTCGGGCACGAGGTAGCGGATCGGGCGACCCTCGCGAGTGCGCTCGCGGACGTCCGTGGAGCTGATCGCGAGCGCCGGGATGTTCATGACGCTCAGGTGCAGCCGGCGCGCCGACTCGCGCGCCTCGAACCGCCGGAGGTCGTATCCGGGGCGCGTAGCCGCGATGAAGTGCGCGAGCGCCAGCACCTCGTCTTGGTCCTTCCACTCGAAGATCTCGAACATGGCGTCCGCGCCGGTGATGAAGTACAGCTCGGAGTCCGGGTTCTCGGCGGCGAGCGCGCGGAGCGTGTCGACCGTGTAGGTGGGCCCCTCACGCTCGACCTCGGTCCGGGACACGCGGAACCGCGGGTTGCTCGCGGTCGCGATCACGGTCATGAGGTAGCGGTCCTCCGCCGGGGACACCTCCCGGCCCTCCTTCATCCAGGGCTGGCCGGTCGGGACGAACACGACCTCGTCCAGCGTGAACTGGACGAGGGCCTCCTCGGCGGTCACCAGGTGTCCGTAGTGGATCGGATCGAAGGTGCCGCCCATGACTCCCAGGCGTCGTCCCACGCGCGAATCCTACCGGCGGGCCGGGCTCGGGCAGGGGATTTGGATCAGCCCTCGGATCGCAAGCGCGAGATCCAGGCCTCGAGCTCCGGCAGGTGCTCGGCGTAGTGCGAGGGCCCCGACTCCTCGAACCACTCCTCCGCCTCCGGCGACACCTCGGTCAGTGCGCCGAGCGCCGACAGCATGCGCCGGCGCCCCTCGACCCATGCCTCGCGAGCCTCGGCCGGAGCCACGGAGCGCGAGCGCGCGAGCTCCTCGCCGTTCACCCGGTCGGTCCACCCGGGCTCGCGTGAGGGATGGACGCCGTCCCAGGCGCCCTCGGCCATTCGCGTGAGCGCCCGCGCGGCGTCGTCGCACCAGAATCCGACGTGCCACAGGAGATCCTTGACCGACCATCCGTCCGGCGACAGGCCGGGCCGCACCACACCCGCCGCTGTCAGCCCGTCGACCAGCTCGGCGACGCGCTCCCACCCCTCCGCCTCGCGGCGTAGCAGCTCCTCACGCCGACCCATCGCCGATCTCCTCCCCCGGAAGGAACGCGAACGCGACCGCCCCGATCACCACCTCGTCGCCGCGGCGGGCGCCGGCGGCCTCGAGCTCTCGCTCCACTCCTTCTTTGACCAGGCGGCGCTGGAGTCGGGCGACGGCGCGCGGGTCCGCGAGGTCGGCCTCCGCGACCCACCGCTCGATGCCTCGACCCACCACGCGGAAGCGTTCGCCCTCGCGCCGGACGACGAAGGCCGGGCGGGCCGGCCGCAGCACGACGTGGGACCGACGCTCGTCCTCCGCGCTCGCGGCGTCCGCGGCGAGCGCGGACAGTCGCTCCGCCAACCCCTCCACTCCTTCGCCGGAGATCGCGGACACGCCGATCGCGCCGGCCTCCAGCACGGCCTGCGGGTCCGCGTCCGGGGCGAGATCCGTCTTCGTCCCGACGACGAGCGAAGGCCGTTGCAACAGCTCGGCGTCGAACGTGCCGAGCTCCGATCGCAGGGTCCGAAGGTCCCCGCCCGGATCCGGCGCAGAGAGGTCGATCACGAGCACCAGGCCGCGGCACCGGGTCACGTGCCGAAGAAAGCGATGCCCGAGGCCGCGTCCGCGACTTGCGCCCTCGATAAGACCGGGCACGTCCGCAACGACGAACCGTCGGTCCGAATCTCCGCCGACCCCCAGGTTGGGCGCGAGCGTGGTGAACGGATAGTCGGCGATCTTGGGTCGCGCGGCGGTGAGCGTCGCGAGCAGCGTCGACTTGCCGGCGTTCGGGAGCCCGACGAGCCCGAGATCGGCCACGAGGCGCAGCTCGACGCGCAGTCGTCGATCCTCCCCCGGCTCTCCGGCGTCGGCCGGTCGCGGAGCGCGACCGCGGGCCGTCGCGAACGAGGCGTTCCCGCGGCCGCCGCGGCCGCCTCGCGCGACCACCGCTCGTGCCCCCTCGCCGACGAGGTCGGCCAGGAGCCCATCCTCGTCCTCGACCCGCGTCCCGTCGGGGACGGGGACGACGAGGTCGGCGCCGGCGGCGCCGGTCCGCTTGCTCTTGCCGCCGGCGCCGCCGGCGCGCGCGCGAAGGTGCGGATGATCGGCCAGGCCGGACAGGTCGTGCACCGATGAGGAGACCTCGAACACGACGTCGCCCCCTCGCCCTCCGTCCCCGCCGTCGGGACCCCCTCGGGGCTTGAAGGGCTCCCGCAGCAGGGCGGACGAGCCGTCGCCGCCGCGACCGCCGCGCGCGAACACCGTCGCCTCGTCGACGAAGGTCATCCGGGAGATTGTGGCCGATCCCCGGAGCCGGGCGGCATGATGGGGCGATGCCTGCGGCCGTCACGGTCTGGATGGTGGAGCTCGGATCCGCCCCGCGGCTCGAGGAGGTCCGGGGCACGCTGGCCCTGCTCGCGGAGGCCCTGGTGTTCACCCCGCGCGACCAGCCCGGCGCCGAGCGGCGGTACGCCCTGAACGAGGTCCGTCAGGCCCGGCGGGTCCGAGGCTCGCCGGTCCTTCTGATCCTCCGAGAAACGCCCGCGGGTCCCCGCCGTACCGCGTTCTACTTCGTGCAGCCGCCGCCGCTCGAACGGCCGAACCTCGAGACCCGGCCGACGCTCGGGGGAATCGGCCGTAACTCCAAGCGGAAGGTCCGCCGCCAAAACGCCAGCTATCTGGGGCTGTGGAGCCGCGAGAAGAAGGCCGTGCTCCGCGAGTGGGAGCAGGAGGTCAGGGCGGCCGTCGCGACGGCGCGGGAGGGCGGCTAGCTCGCGGGCTCGATCGAGGCGAAGCGGCGCCCGCGCGACTCGTGGAACCGAACGATGCCGTCGGCGGTGGCGAACAGGGTGTCGTCGCCGCCGCGCCCGACCCCGCGCCCCGGGTGAATCGGGGTCCCCCGCTGGCGCACGATGATCGAGCCGGCGGTCACCTGTTGGCCACCGAAGGCCTTCACGCCGAGTCGCTTGGCCTGCGAATCGCGTCCGTTGCGGGAGGACCCGCCACCCTTCTTGTGCGCCATAGCCGTTCGAGGGTACCAATCCGGCCCGAGGATGCCCGCGCGCCGCGGAGCCTCCGGAACGCGGCCCAGCCTACTCCTTGGCCTCGACGCCCTCCGGCTCGGAGCTCTCCGGCTCGGCCGCCTGCTCGGCCTGCTTGGCCGAGGTTCGTTTCGCCGGCAACTTCACCTCGGCGATCTCGAGCAGCGTCATCAGCTGCCGGTGCCCCTGGCGCCGCGAGTAGCCCGACTTGTTCTTGTACTTGAAGACGCTGACCTTGTCGCCCTTTTGCTCCCCGAGCATCTTGGCCGTCACGACGGCCCGCTCGATCTCCTTGCCGACATGCGTCTTGCCGTCGTCGTCGACGACCAGCAACGGCTGGAACGTCACCGTGTCGCCCTCGGCGTGCAGGTACTCCACCTCGACGATGTCACCGGGCTTCACCTTCTGCTGCTTGCCGCCCGTCCGGATCACCGCGTACATCTCCAGACCTCCTCAGTTCACGTCGTACGTCAGGATCACGCCCCGACCCTCGCAGGTCGGGCAGGTTTCGGAGAACGCGTCCAGCAGTCCACCAGAGACACGCTTTCTCGTCACCTCGAGCAGCCCGAGCGGACTGATGTCGAAGACCTGGCTGCGCGACTTGTCCTGCGCGAGCGCCTCCTTCATCGCGTCGATCACGCGCCGCTTGTTCTGCTCGAGGAGCATGTCGATGAAGTCGATGACGATCATCCCGCCGATGTCCCGCAGCCGGAGCTGGCGGGCGGTCTCCCGGGCGGCCTCGACGTTGGTGTTGACGACGGTCTCCTCGAGGTTCGTCTTGCCGACCGACTTGCCGGTGTTGACGTCGATGACGGTGAGGGCCTCGGTGCGGTCGATCACTATGTACCCGCCCGAGGGCAGCCACACCTTGCGATCGAGGCCCTTGTGGATCTGCTCGACGATGTGGAACTCCTCGAAGGCCGGGAGCGCGGCCTCGTGCAGCCGAACCTTGCCGAGGAGGTCGGGCGCGACCTCGCGAAGGTAGTCCGCGATGAGGTGGAAGATCCTCGGCGAGTCGGTGACCAGCTCGCGGTACTCCTCGTCCGTGAACAGGTCGCGAACGACACGAAGGGTGAGCTCCGGCTCCTCGTACAGGACGGCGGGCGCCTTCGCCTTCTTCGAGCGCTTCTCGATCGCCTTCCACTCTTCGAGCAGCCGGGCGAGGTCGACCGCGAGGGCCTCCTCGCTCGCGCCCTCGGCGGCGGTCCGCACGATGAGGCCGTGCGACTCGGGCTTGAGCTTGCGGTAGATCGCCTTCAGCCGACGACGCTCGGCGTCGGGAAGCCTGCGGCTGATCCCGGTCACGTTCGAGTTCGGCGCCAGCACGAGGTACCGCCCCGGCAGCGAGATCTGCGCCGTGAGGCGAGCGCCCTTGCCGCCGATGGGATCCTTCGTCACCTGCACGAGGACGGACTGGCCGCTCTTCAGGACGTGCTCGATCCTCGGCGGCGCGCCCTCGAGGTCCTCGGGCGACCAGTTCACCTCGCCCGCGTACAGCACCGCGTTGCGACCGCGGCCGACGTCGACGAACGCCGCCTCCATCCCCGGCAGCACGTTCTGCACGCGCCCGAGGTAGACGTTGCCCACCATCGAGTGCGCCCCCTGCCTCGTCACGTAGTGCTGGACGAGCTCCCGCCCCTCGAGTACGGCGATCTGATCGCGCTCACCGTGCTCGGTGATCACCATGAGCTTGTCGGTGACGCGCTCGACGGCCGGCATCACGTCGCGGCGGCGCCGGATCTGGCGGCTCTGCCGCTGTCGCTTCAGCCGGGTGGACGTGGGAGCCTCCGCGGGCTGGCCGCTCGCGGCCCCGTCCTTCTCCTTCTGGGCCTTCGGCTCCTTCGCGCGAGCCTGGCCTTTCACGGGCGCGGCGCCGGTTCGGGAGCGTGAACGGGCGGCCGTCTTGGCCGCCGGCTTGGCCTCCTCAAGCGCGCCGGTCTCCCCCTCGGTCGTGGCGGGCCTCTTCCGCCCTCGTCCGCGCCCTCCCCGGCGACGCCGCTTGCGCGGGGTCGTGCCCTCGGGTTGCGCCGCGTCGCCGTCCTCGCCCGCCGGTTGCGCCGGCGCCTCGAGTGGCCGCTCCGGCTTCGCGTCGCCGTCGGCCTCGGGGCTCGCCGCGTCGGTCGCGGTCCGCGTGCCGCCGCCCCGGCCGCGGCCTCCCCGGCTCCGCCGTCGACGGGGCGTCGTCGACGCGGGGCTTCCGTCGGGCGATGCTTCCTGAAGGGTCGCCGTCGCCACCCGCTCCGTCTCGCCCGGCTGGGCGTCCAGGTCGATCTCCGGCGTGATCGCGTCCCCCGAGGAGGTGCCCTCGGCGCCGGCGCTCGGTCGGACCGGGCCGCGCCCGCCTCGACCACGTCCCCCGCGCCGGCGACGCCGTCGGGCGGCCCCCGTCGGGCTCGCGCCCGACGCCGGACCGGCAGCGGTCTCCTGGTCGGGCGGGCTGGGCGCCTGCGCGATGGCCGGCGCGCTCTCGTCCGTCATCCCTGCTCCTTTCGAGCATGGGGAGACGAGGGTGTCGGCCTGCGGGACGGGCGATGGCGGTTCGGCGTCGCGGACACCGAGCGTGACCGAGCGCGATGGCTCCGTCGGTCCTCGATGTGCAGCGACTCGGCAACGCTCAGGTTGCCGGGCCCCTGCGGCGCCTCCTTGCGCACGCGGAAACCCTGTCCCGGCGGGCGTTCCGGCCGCGGCTCGCCGGGCACGGGCCCGGGGCCGGCGGGGCCGGGCCTCGCCTCCTCGTACCTCGCCCGAGCGTTCCCGCGGCCCCGATGGCCGCGCGCCGGGCGGGCAAACCTGGCCTCAGGATACCGGCTCCGACCGACGGCGGCTGTGGCGCGGTCGTACTAGTCCATCGCGGCCACGGATTGTCGGCTCGGGCACCGGCGCGAAACGGGCGGGTGCCGGATAGGCAAGGAACGCTCCAGGCCGGACACTCTGACCAGCCAAATGGAGCCGGCCCTCCTTCCCCGCGCCGCGGCAACGCGGCGAGTACGCGTCCTCGTCGTCGACGACAACGCGGGCTTTCGCGAGTCCCTCCTTTCGCTCCTGGACGCCGCCAACCTCGTGGTGATCGGCGAGGCGAACTCGGGCGTGCAGGCGCTCGACCTCGTGCCCACGCTCGAGCCCGACGTCGTCTTGATGGACGTCCGGATGCCCGAGATGGACGGCATCGAGGCCTGCCGCCTGCTGAAGGAGCGGTTCCCCGACGTGGGCGTGGTGGCCCTGTCCGGGCACGAGGACCAGGAGATCGTCCGCGAGATGCTCGTCGCCGGCGCGTCCGGGTACGTGCTGAAGGACTCCGACGGCGACGACATCCTGAACGCCGTCCTGAAGGCGGCGGAGGGCGGCGCCGTCCTGTCGCCGGGGGTCACGCCCCGCGTCATCGAGGAGCTCACCGAGGCCCTGGAGCGCGAGCGGCGCCGCACGAGCGAGCTCGAGGCCGCCCAGGAGGCACTCGTCGAACGGGCGGCACGCCGGCACGATCTGGTCGCCCGCCTCTCGCACGAGCTCCGGACCCCGGTGACGGTGATCCTCGGGGTCGCCCAGACCCTCGCCAAGGGTCGGGCCACCGAGGAACAGGAGGCGGAGCTCCTGCCCCGGCTGGTCGCCCGGGCGAAGGACCTCGCCCGGCTGGTCGAGCGATTCGAGCTCACGGTCGACGCGGGGCTCACCGAGCGCGTCGACGTCGCCGACGTGGCGCGCGAACTCGCGGAATCCGATCCTCGGGTGATCGTCACGGCCTCGGCCCCGCTCCCCCCGGCCCACCTCAACCGGGCCGTCGCTCGCCGGGTGCTCGACGAGCTCGTGGACAACGCGCTGCGCTTCTCGGGAGACGGCGCGCCGGTCGAGATCGCGATCGGGCTCGGCGCGCACCGGATCGAGGTGCGGGTGCACGACCACGGCACGGGCATCTCCGATCACGACCGAGAGCGGATCTTCGGGCCGCTCGAGCAGCTCGAGGACCTCAACCGCCGCGTGCATCAGGGCACCGGCATGGGGCTCGCGCTGGCTCGCACGGCGGCGCGGGCCATGGACGGCAACGTGGTCCTGGAAGGCTCGGGTCCCGACGGCTCGACGTTCCTGTGGACGATCGCGCTCGAGGCCGAGCCCGCCGCCTAGGTCAGGCGGCGCATGTGCACGTTCTCGAGGATGCCGATCGCGGCACAGGTGACGAGCAGCGAGCTGCCTCCGTACGACACGAGCGGTAACGGGATTCCGGTGATCGGCATGATCCCGATCGTCATCCCCACGTTCACGAACATCTGCAGTGCGAGCATCGATGCGATACCGGCGGCGAGATAGGTCCCGAACGCGTCTTTCGAGATCATCGCGATCCGGAACCCCCGCCAGACCAGGATCCCGTACAGCCCGAGCAGGGTCATCGCGCCGACGAACCCGAACTCCTCGCCGACGACCGTGAAGATGAAGTCCGTGTGCTGCTCCGGGACGAAGTCCAGGTTCGTCTGCGTCCCCTTGAGGTACCCCAGGCCGAGCAGGCCGCCGGATCCGATCGCGATCTCGGCCTGCTCCCGGTTGTAGCGGGCCGCCTCGTCCGCGTTCGTGGAGTCGAGGAACGCCTGCAGCCGGTCGAGCTGATACTCCTTCACCAGGCCCACCTGGAACCCGGCGAATACCAGCAGCGTCGCCATCAGCGCAAGAACTAGGAGATAGCGCGGCCGCGCCCCCGCGACGACGACGATCCCCACGAGGATCGCGATGAACACGATCGACGTGCCGAGGTCCGGCTGGAGGAACACGAGCAGACCCGGGATCGCCGCGAGCCCGGCCGCCCGGAGCACGTCGCGGAGCGCGAGCTCGCCCCGGATCTCCGACAGGAACGCCGCGAGCATCGCGATGAGCGCGAGCTTGGCGATCTCCGAGGGGGCGAGCTGGAACCCGAAGAGCTCGAACCACCGCTGCGAACCCTTGACCGTCGAGCCGAGCGGGGTCCGCACCAGCAGGAGCAACACGATCGAGGACGCGTAGATCAGCCCCGCGTAGACCTTCAGGAAGCGGTAGTCGAAGCTCGCCGCCGCCATCACGACGATCGCGCCGAGCGCGACGAACGTGACCTGCCGCTTGACGAAGCGCGCGGGATCGAGGCCGACGGCCGCGAGGGACTGATGCGTCGAGGAGTAGATCGCGAAGAACCCGACGAGGGCCAGCGCGAGCGCCGCCAGGAGCAGGACGGGGTCGACGTGGCGGAGCGGGCGGCGCTCGACCGGGTACGCCTTGCCGGCGACGAGGTCCATCAGAGGTCCGTCCCGGACAGGTCGAGGTCGGTGAACGAGGAGTACTCGAGGCCGTAGAGCCCCTCGATGATGTGCCGGGCGATCGGCGCGGCCGTCGTGGATCCGTGGCCGCCCTGCTCGACGAGCACGACGATCACGTGGCGCTCGCCCTGCGACTCCGTCATCGCGGCGAACCACGAGAGGTCCTGCTTCGGCGGGACCTCCGCGGTCCCGGTCTTGCCGGCCACCCAGACCTGGTCGAACGGAAACCCCGCGAACACGCCGGTCGCCGTTCCGCCGTTGTCCTGCACGGTCCCGGTCAGAGCCTGGCGGACGTACGCGAAGTACCGGGGGTCGAACGCCCTCACCTGCCGGCAGTGCGGCTGATAGGAGTCGACGGTGCCGCCGGTCTCGGGGTCGACGACCTGATCCAGGACGTGGGGCGTGCACGCCTTCCCGTCGTTCATGAGCGTGGAGTACGCCTCGGCGAGCTGCAGGGGAGTCACCAGCGTGTCGCCCTGGCCGATCGACATGTTGATGAGGTCACCCGGAAACCACTCGCCCTCGGGGAAGGCGTCCGGGTTGGCGGCGTGGATGTCCCGCTTCCACTCGGCGGTCGGGACGCGTCCCTCTTCCTCGCCGGGCAGGTCCACGTTGGTTTGCGAGCCGAAGCCGAGCGCTCGAAGGTCGTTCTGCAGCGGCTCGCGACTGGCGACGTCGTGCGCCGCCTCGTCCTCGTTCACGAAGTAGTCGTCCCAGTACGAGTAGCCGAGCGGGTAGAACACGGTGTCGCACGAGACCGCGAGCGCGCGCGCGAGCGTCATGTAGCCGAGGTTCGCGGAGGTCCAGTTGTCGAACGGGTATTGGACCGCGTTCGGGTCGTCCTGGTTGTACGGGGTGATCCAGGTGCCCGGGCACCCGTAGCTCTGGTCCATGGTCGCCCGATCCCGTTGCAGCGCCGAGAGCGCGATCCACGGCTTGTAGGTCGATCCCGGCGGATACTGGCCGGCGATCGCCCGGTTGATGAGCGGGAGCCCGCGGGCGATCCCGAAGCGGCGATCCAGCTCGGCCGTCGACATGCTGCGCGTGAACAGCGCCGGCTGGAACGTCGGCAGCGACGCCATCGCCTCGACGCCGCCGGTGTCCGGGTCCATCACGATGACCGCGCCGGCCGTCGCGAGCAGGTGCTTCTGGGTCGCCTCGTCGAACACCGTCCGGGCGTGCGCGATCCCCAGCCGGAGGCTCTCCTCGGCCAATCGCTGCGTGTCGGCGTCGACGGTGAGATACACGTCGTCGCCCGGCGTGGGAGGCTCGGTCTGGCCGATCTGCCGGAGGGTCTCGCCGGCGGAGTTCACGAGGAACTTCTCGAGCCCCGGCGTGCCGACCAGATCGTGCTCGTAGACGGACTCGACGCCGGCCACGCCGACGAGATCTCCGGGCTGGTAGTTCGCGAACGCCGGAGAGTCCAGCTTCTCCGGCGAAACCTGGCCGAGGTACCCGAGGATGTGCGCCGCCGAGCTGCCGAGCGGGTAGGACCGCACGGGGAGTTGCTGCACGTCGACGCCCCGGAAGTCGTTCGCGTGCTCGCGGATGTACCAATCCACCTTCTCCGGCACGTCGACCGCAACCGGGATCGGCGAGTACGGGTAGTAGTTCGGGTCGTCGAGCCGCTGACCCAGCTCGGAGGCCGGCACGTCCAGGAGCTGGGAGAGCCGATACAGGACGTCCTCCTTCTGATCCCCGACCTCCTGCCGGTTCACGGTGATCACCAGGCTGAGCCGGTTGTCGACGAGCGCCTCCCCCGACGCGTCGAGGATGCGCCCTCGCCGGGCCGGGATCTCGACGAGCCGGACGGCGTTGTTGGTGGCCGCGTCGCGGTTCTGCTCGGCGGCGAGCACCTGGAGGAACCACAGGCGCGTCGACAGGGCGGCGAACATGACGAGCACCAGCGCGCCGAGAAGTCGCAGTCGGCCTCCGGTCTTCCCCTCGGTCATCCGACCGCCCCCCGCGGCCCCTCGTGCCGGGTCGGCTCGGTCATCGGGCCCGTCACCATCGGACCACCCGATGCGATCGCGATCCCTCCGCCGCACGTCGAAGGACCGGGTAGACGAGCGGCGTGAGCAGCGCGTTGTACAGGCCCGAGAGGGCCGCGACGCGGACCAGGTACAGCCACGACGAGTCGAGCTGGCCGAGCAGGAAGGACACCACGCCGTAGAACAGGACGCCGGCGAACGTGCCCGCGGCCACGAGGACGACGGGGAGCACCGGCGACGGGCTGACGATGTACTGACGGAGCATCCCGATCGTGTAGCCGAGCAACGTGAGCGTGAGGGCGGTGATCCCCTTCGGCTGGTTGAGCAGGAAGTCCTGCGCCATCCCGCCGACGAACCCGGTCGCCGCGCCCGAGGCCGGCCCCTCGAGGATGCCGAAGCAGATCGTCAGCAGGTACATGAGCTCCGGTCGCGCGCCGAGCAGGCGCACGTCGGCGAACACGGTCGTCTGCAGGAGCAGGGCCGTGAGCACGACGACGGTGAGCAAGAGTGCGCGCCGCACGGTGATTGAGGCTAGCCGGACCCAGTGGAGACCACCACCAGCACCAGGCTGAGCGACGAGAAGTCGACGGCCGGTCGCACCGTCACGAACTTCTCGAGCGCCCCCTCGTCCGTGAGCACGCGCGACACGGTCCCGATCAGCACGTTCGGCGGGTACAGGCTCTGGGCTGCGCCCTGGAGAAGCCGATACCCGGCGGTGACGACGGTCTCATCGGGCGCCACGGTCGCGCTCGCGTCGACGAGGCTCATGCGGAGGTCGCCCTCGCCCTCGCCCTCGAGCAGCCCGGTCTCGCCCGACGCGTCGAGCCGGCCGGCGACCGCGGAGTCGGGATCGATGATCAGCTGCACGACCGCGGAGCTCTGGGTGACCCGAACGATGTGGCCGACCAGACCCGCCGCGGCCACGACCGGCATGTCCACCGCCAGGCCGTCCGAGGAGCCCTTGTCGATCTCGATCGTCCACTCGAAGTTCGAGATGCCGTTCGCGATGACCTGAGCGGCGGTGGTGTCGATCCTGGGCCCGAAGCTCTCGCGCAGGTCGAGGAGGGCCTCCGCCTCCGCGAGGCGCTCCTGCCCCGCGCGGTAGGTGGCGCTCGCGGCCTCGAGCTCGGCGACCCGCTGCTCGAGCTCGGCCTTCTCGCGCCGGATGGAGGGCAGGTGCAGGAGCGTCGAGAAGAAGTCGCCGATCGGGTCGATGACGCGGGTGACCGCCTCCTGGAGCGGGCTGATGAGGGCGAGCGCCGCGTCGCCGGCGGCGGCGAGCGGGCCGGACTCGCCCTCGCGGTAGTCGACGGTGATCGTGATCAGCGACGCCGAGACGAGGGCGACCACCAGGAGCCGGGTGCTCCGCGCGCGGTTCCGCAGCGCCACCGGCGAGTCACCTCCGGGACGGGCTCACCAGGACCCGCTGGAGCACCTCGAACTCCTCCAGGCACTTGCCGGAGCCGATCGCCACCGAGGAGAGCGGGTTCTCCGCGATGTGCACCGGCATCCCGGTCTCGTGCCGCAGGCGCTTGTCGAGGCCTCGCAGCAGCGCGCCGCCGCCGGTCAGGACGATGCCCTTGTGCATGATGTCGCCGGCGAGCTCGGGAGGCGTTCGGTCGAGGGTTGCCTTGATGGAGTCGATGATCGCGGTGACCGGCTCCTCGATCGCCGTGCGGATCTCGCCGTCGGTGATCTGGATGGTCTTGGGGAGTCCGGACACGAGGTCGCGACCCGGGATCTCGGCGATCAGCTCCTCCTGCATGGGGAAGACGGATGCGATCGCGAGCTTGATCGCCTCCGACGTCCGCTCGCCGAGCAGGAGGGAGTACTCCTTCTTCACGTGCGCGATGATCGCCTCGTCGAGCTCGTCGCCGCCGATCCGCAGCGACGTCGACGTGACGATGCCGCCGAGGGAGATCACCGCGACCTCGGTCGTCCCCCCGCCGATGTCGACGATCATGTTCCCGGTCGGCTCGTGGATCGGCAGGCCGGCGCCGATCGCCGCCGCCATGGGCTCCTCGATGATGTACGCGCGCCGAGCGCCGGCCGCGATCGAGGCCTCCTCCACCGCGCGCTGCTCGACGCCGGTGATGCCGCTCGGCACACACACCACCACGCGGGGCTTGGCGAGCAGGCGCCGCTTGTGCACCCGCTGGATGAAGTACCGGAGCATCTTCTCCGTGACGTCGAAGTCGGCGATCACGCCGTCCTTCAACGGTCGCACGGCCTGGATGTGCGACGGCGTCCTGCCGATCATCCGCTTCGCTTCGTTGCCGACTGCGAGGATCGCGCCCGACAGGGTGTTGATAGCGACGACGGAGGGTTCGTTCAGGACGATGCCCGCGCGCCGAACGTAGACGAGCGTGTTCGCGGTCCCCAGGTCGACGGCCATGTCCTGACCCAGGAACCCAAAGACCCCATCGCCGCCCGTGCTTCGGCGGCCCGGGGTAGCGGGAAGTTTGCGCTGAACCCTCTCGGCCATAGGTTCGGCGATGTTCTACAGGACCCCGAAAGGGGTGGCAACCCTCGACGGTCGGTTGAGGCGAGGCGAGGGTTTACCTATGCCCTGACCTGCGGTTTCACTCCGCCTCGACCCGCGCAGTAGGGTTCGTCTACCGCAGATCGAGGTGATGAGGCCCTGACGACCGCCGTCGTGTTCCCAGGTCAAGGTTCACAGTTCGTGGGCATGGCCGACGCCTGGCTCAGGCACGACGCCTCCCGGTCGGTGCTGGACGCCGCCTCCGCGTCGTTGGGCCTCGACCTCGCCGCGGCCTGCCGCGACGAGGAGCTGCTCGCCACCACCGAGTTCGTCCAGCCCGCATTGCTCGCCGTCGACGTCGCCGCCTTCTCGGTGCTCGAGCACGAGGGCGTCGCGATCGGGGGCGCTGCGGGACACTCGCTCGGCGAGTTCGCTGCGCTCGTGGCGGCGGGGGTCCTGGGACTCGAGGACGCCCTTCGCATCGTCGGGGTCCGTGGACGCGCCATGCAGGCGGCCGGCGAGCGCCGTCCCGGGACGATGACGGCGCTGCTCGGCGTCGACGCGGAGCGGGCGGGCGAGCTCTGCGACGAGGCGCGGGGGGGGGACGTCCTGCTCGTCGCGAACGAGAACTCTCCGCAACAGGTCGTGATCAGCGGGAGCCTGGACGCCATCGGCCGGGCCGAGGAGCTGGCGGCGGCGCGACGGATCCGCGCGGTCCGGCTGAAGGTGGCGGGCGCCTTCCACTCGCCGCTGATGGAGGCGGCGGTCGAGCCGCTCGCCGAGGCGATCGACGCCGCGACCTTTCGTCAACCCCGCGTCCCGATCGCCGCGAACGTCACCGGAACCCTCGTCCAGGACGCGGAGGAGCTCCGGGGCCTCCTCAAGCGCCACGTCGTCTCGCCGGTCCGCTGGGAGCGTTGCGCCCGGGCCCTGCAGGCGTCGGGGGCGGACCGGTTCGTCGAGGCCGGACCCGGCGACGTCCTCACCAAGCTCGCGAAGCGCAACGTCCCCGACGCCGAGGCGATCGCGGTCGGCGAGCCGGCAGACGTCGCCCGCCTCGCCGGCGCCGAGCCACCCTGAGCTATCCTCGACCTCTCGAGGAGGGCGGCGGTCGGCCGCCCGGGAGGGTCCATGAGCGCTCAGCGTCACGCGACCGTGGTCGGACTCGGCTCGGTCCTGCCGGAACGAGTCGTGCCCAATGAGGAGTTCACCCGGCTCGTCGACACCAGCGATGAATGGATCCGCGAGCGAACCGGCATCGGGGAGCGTCATTTCGCCGCCGACGGCGAGGTCACGTCCGATCTCGCCGTCACGGCGGCTCGCGCGGCCCTGGACGCGGCCAGCATCCCCGCGGAGCAGCTCGACCTGATCGTGTGCGCGACGCTCACGCCGGACACGCCGATCCCGGCGACGGCGGTCTGGGTGCAGCGCAAGCTGGGCCTCTCGGCTCCCGCGTTCGACGTGAACGCCGCGTGCGCCGGCTTCTCGTACGCCTTCTCGACCGCGACCGCCTTCATCGAGTCCGGGCAGGCGGAGACGGTGCTGGTCGTCGGGGCCGAGGTGCTGTCCCGGGTGATGGACTGGACGGACCGCACGACCTGCGTGCTCTTCGGCGACGGCGCGGGCGCCCTCGTGCTGCGGCCGTCGGAGGCGCCCGGCGTCCTGGGCTCGGTGCTGGGCGCCGACGGTCGCGCGGCAGAGATCCTGATCATTCCCGCGGGGGGAAGCGCGCGCCCCGCATCACGCGAGACGGTCGACGCGCACGACCATGCCATCCGGATGCCCAAGGGGCGCGAGGTGTTCAAGCGCGCGGTCGTCGAGATGGCGAGCGCGTGCCGCGAGCTGCTCGAGAAGTCCGGCCACACGCCCGACGACGTGGACCTGCTGATCCCCCACCAGGCCAACGCGCGCATCATGATCGCCGTCGCCGAGCGCCTCGGCATCGGGCTCGATCGTGCCGTCGTCGACGTGGAGACGGTCGGCAACACCTCGGCCGCGTCGATCCCCATCGCGCTCGATCGGGCGTGGCGGGCGGGGCGGGTCCACGAGGGCGACCTCGTACTCCTCACCTCGTTCGGCGCCGGGCTCGCCTGGGGCGCCAACCTCATCCGCTGGACCGGGCCGAGCGCGCCGTGACCGAACGGCCTTCGAAGGTCGCCGTGGTGACGGGCGGCTCGCGCGGGATCGGGCGCGCGTGCGCCGAGGCGCTCGCCGCCGACGGCTGGAAGATCGGCATCGGGTATCGCACCAGCGACACGGACGCGAAGGAGGTCCTCGAGTCCATCGCGAGCGGTGGCGGCGAGAGCGTGATCGTGCGCCTCGACACGCTGGACGAGACCTCGGTGGCCGACGGCTTCAAGGAGGTCGCCGACGCCCTCGGCCCCGTCACGGGGCTCGTGAACAACGCCGGGTACTCCAAGGACGGCCTCCTCATCACCTACGACCTCGACGCGTACGCGCGGACGATGGACACGAACGTCCGGGGAGCCTTCCTGAGCAGCCGGGCGGCGCTGCGCGGGATGCTCCGCGCCCGCTGGGGCAGGATCGTGAACCTCTCCTCGGCCGTGGCGATCCGCGGCAACGCCGGCCAGACGGCGTACGCCGCCTCGAAGTCCGCGATCGTCGGCCTAACGAAATCGCTCGCCCGGGAGGTCGGCGGCAAGGGCATCACCGTGAACGCCGTCTGCCCCGGACTGCTGGACACGGAGATGACCGCCCACCTGTCCGACGAGGCTCGGGCGTTCTACCTGGACCAGACCCCGCTCGGACGGACGGCGCGGCTCGAGGAGGTGGCGAGCGTCGTGCGCTTCCTGATGTCCGAGGAGGCCTCCTATGTGAACGGGGTCGCGCTGCCGGTCGACGGGGGGCTCACCGCGTAGTCGCCGGGGCGCGGGCTCCCTAGCATGGGCCGGCGCGAGACGGGAGGAAATGGAGGCAACGATGGACAAGTCAGAGATCGAGATGCGGGTTCGCAAGGTCCTGGCGGAACAGCTCGCGGTCGACGAGGCGCAGGTGGTGATGGACGCCCGGTTCGCCGAGGACCTGAACGCGGACTCGCTCGACCTCGTCGAGGCGGTGCTCGCGCTCGAGGAGGAGTGGAACATCGACATCCCCGAGGAGGAGATGGAGGGCGTGAAGACGGTCGGGCAGGCCGTGGCCCTCGTCGAGCAGAAGCTCGGGGCCTCCTAGGCGCAATGGGCGCGAAGGTCGTCGTCACCGGCATCGGCCCCGTCACGCCCGTCGGCCTGGGCGTGCAGGACTTCTGGGCCGGCCTGACGTCGGGCCGCAACGGCGTCCGGACGATCACGGCGTTCGCGACCGACGACCTGACCGTGACGGTCGCGGGCGAGGTCCCCGACTTCGATCCGAGCCCGTGGCTCGACCCGAAGGAGATCCGCCGGACCGATCCGTTCGTGCACTACGCGATGGCGTCTGCGGCCCTCGCCTGGGACGACGCCGGGTCGCCGGAGGTGCTGGCCGAGCGCGCCGGGGTGATCTTCGCCACGGGGATCGGCGGCATCCAGACGCTGGTCGCGGCGCACGACGTCCTGCTGCAGAAGGGTCCCGGTCGCGTGTCGCCCTTCATGGTGCCGGCGCTCATGGCCAACGCCGCCGCCGGCCACATCGCGATGCGGTTCGGTTTCACTGGGGCAAACCTGTGCACGGTCTCGGCGTGCTCGTCCTCCAACCACGCGATCGGCGAGGCCATGCGGTACATCCGCGACGGCTACCTCGACCTATGCATCGCCGGCGGATCGGAGGCCGCGACGATCCCGCTCACGGTCGCGGCGTTCGCCCAGATGACCGCCTTGACGAAGAACCCCGACCCGGCCAGGGCGTCCCGTCCCTTCGACGCCGCGCGCGACGGCTTCGTCCTGTCCGAGGGCGCCTGCGCCCTGGTCCTCGAGTCCGAGGAGCACGCACGGCGCCGGGGAGCCCGCATCTACGGCGAGGTGGCCGGCTACGGCGCCTCAGACGACGCCTTCCACATCACTGCGCCCGACCCCAAGGGCTCGGGCGCGGCCCTCGCGATGACGTGGGCCCTGCGCGACGCGGGCGAGGAGCCCACGGCCGTCTCGTATGTGAACGCCCACGGCACGTCGACGCAGCTGAACGACGCCGGCGAGACCGCGGCGATCAAGGCCGCGCTCGGGCACGAGGTCGCGCACCGCGTGGCCGTCTCCTCGACGAAGTCGATGACGGGACACATGCTCGGAGCGGCCGGGGCCGTCGAGGGCGCCGCCTGCCTGCTCGCCATCGCGAACGGCGTGGTCCCGCCGACGATCCACTACGAGACGCCCGACCCCGACTGCGACCTCGACTACGTCCCCAACGAGGCCCGCCACCTGGACGTGGGGTTGGCGCTGTCGAACTCGTTCGGGTTCGGCGGGCACAACGCGGTGGTCGCCTTCCGCCGCGCGGAGGCCTAGTCCGCGAACGTCCGGTAGTACGGCGCGGCATCGAAGGTCGCCCGCTGCGCCTTCCCGTCGACCACCAGGTCGAACGCCACCCGATCCGGCGACCAGTCTTCCCCGAACCGGAACCGGCCGTCCGGGAGCGTCGAGAGCGGGGCCTCGCGCTCGTTGTCTGAGGCGTCGCCCGTGAACGCGAGCCAGAGCTCGCCCTCGCGCAGGAACACGCGAAAGCCCGGCGACCAGGGGTTCCACGACGCGTAGCGGCCCGGGAATGCGAGCCAATCGGCCGGCGGGGCCGGCGCCGGACGATCGAACCCCGCGGGACGGAGCACCCGCGGTCCCCAGTGCGCCCCCACCACCGCCGACTCCGCCCGAAGGAACCGGATCGGGAAGCGGTCGAGCTCCGGGTGGTCGACGAGGGCGACGTCCCCGTCCTCCGAAACGAGCCGCGCGCGAAGGCCGTCGACCTCGATCCGGAGCCCGTCCCCCTCGGCGACGACCTCCACCTCGCCGGCGTCGTCGTGATACATCCCCGCGAGCTCGCCGGCGGCCTCGATGGCGTGCGGGTCGGGGGGCTCGGGGACCTCGGGCATCGCCTCGGCCGCGGCCTCCGCGGCGAGGCAGGCGATCGCGAAGGACGCGACCGCGTAGGGGAACCCGTAGGCCGAGTTCGTGAGCGCGACGACCCCGCGCTCCGACTCGGGATGGGTGAGCAGGTACGCGCTGAACCCGATCATCCCGCCCGAGTGGCCGAGGAGCGTCCGGCCGTCCTCGAGGATCCGGGCGACGCCGTACCCGTAGAAGTCGTCGGGCCACTCGGGGTTGGAGACGATCGGCGCCGTCATCCGCTCGAACGACGCGGCGGTGACCACGCCCCCGCCGCCGTTCAGCAGGAGCCGGGCGAACGCGGTCAGCTCCTCCGCTGTGGCGCAGATGGTGCCGTCGGCCGTCGCGCTCTCGAACCAAGGCGAAGCCTCCCAGCCGTGCCGCGGCTGCCACGGCCGGTCCGAGTGCGGCGACCGGTGTCCGGCCGCGAGCCGCTCGCGCGCGGCATCCGTGATCACGACGTCGGCCGAGCCCATCCCGATCGGTTCCATCACGCGTTCCGCGACGTCCTCCCACCACGGGCGGCCGGTCACCGCCTCGAGCACGAGGCCGAGCGCCTTGTAGCCCGCGTTGGAGTAGAGGAAGCGCTCCCCGGGCGCGAACCCGGCCTCGGTCTCGCGCAGCGACCACACCTCGGACACGGCGTCCCCGGTGAAGTCGGTGCCGGCCACGATGCCGGCGGTGTGCGACAGCAGGTGGTGGACGGTGATGGGCGGGAACGTCGACCCGACCTCGAACCACGGCACGTAGCGGGTGATCGGCGCGTCGAGGTCGATCCTTCCGTCCTCGACCTGCTGCAGGACGGCAAGCGCCGTGAAGCCCTTGGAGATCGACCCGATCTGGAACCGGTGCTCGGGGGTGACGGGTTCGCCGGACTCGACGTTGGCGAGACCGTCGACGACGACGCCGAGACAACGCTCGCGGTCGGTCGTCGCCACCGCGATCCCGGGCGTGGCGAGCCGCGTGCGATGCCGGGCCACGAACTCCCGGATCCGTTCGAGCGAGCCTGGCCCCTCCACGCCGCTCAGCCGAAGAAGAGCTTCAGCTCGCGCTCGGCGGACTCGGGCGAGTCGCTTCCGTGCACGACGTTCTCCGTGATGATCAGGCCGAGGTCGCCGCGAATGGTCCCCGGGGGCGCCGCCGCCGGGTCGGTGGGACCCATCAGGATCCGCCAGACGTCGATGGCGTTCTCGCCCTCGAGCCGGGCGACGACGACGGGTCCCGAGGTGATGAACGCCACGAGCTCGCCGAAGAACGGGCGCTCGCGATGCTCGCCGTAGTGCTCCTCGGCAAGCGGCCGGTCGATCTGCAACATCCGCAGCTCCGCGATGCGCAGGCCCTTGGCCTCGACGCGACGGAGCACCTCGCCGACGAGCCCGCGCCGAACGCCGTCCGGCTTGACGATGAGCAGGGTCGACTCAGCGGTCATCGCGTGGACTCCTCCAACAGCGCCCGGCGGGCGTCCGCGACAGTGTACAGAGAGCCCGTCACCAGGATGAGATCGTTCGGTCCCGCGGCCGTCCTCGCGGCGGCGAGGGCGGTCGCAACGCTCGAGAATCGCTGCGTAGCAACGCCTCTGGAGACGAGCTCGGCCTCGATCTCGTCCGCCGGCCGGGCGCGGGGGCTGTCGGTAGTCGCGGCGTACGCGGCGTCCGCGAGCGGGACGATGCGGTCAAGGATGCCGCCGAGATCCTTGTTGAAGAACGCGGCTACGACGAGGTGCAGCCGGTCCCACGAGAACGCCTCCGGCAGGGTCGCGGCCAGGGCCTCCGCGGCCGCGGGGTTGTGCGCGCCGTCCAGGACGATGAGCGGATGCCGCGCGATCACCTCGAGTCGTCCGGGAGCGGTGGCGTGCTCGAGCGCCTCGCGCACCGACTCCTCGTCGAGCTCGCGCCCGAGCAGCGCCTCGGTCGCCACCGTCGCCGCCGCCGCGCTGTGCGCCGCGAACTCGCCGAACAACGGGATCACGAGGTCCTCGTACTCGGCGTGCAGGCCGCGGATCGACAACGCCTGGCCGCCGACCGCGGGCACGCGCGCACGCAGACCCCAATCGGCGCCCTCGAGCAGGAGCCGCGCCCCCACCTCGAAGCACCGGTCCCGGATAACCGTCAGCGCCTCGGGCCGCTGCTCGCGCACGACGGCGATCCTTCCCGGCTTGATGATCCCTGCCTTCTCACCCGCCACCTCGGCCACCGTCGCGCCGAGCTCGGGGTGATCCAGGCCGACGGGACAGAGCACGGCGACGTCGCCCGCGATCAGGTTCGTCGCGTCCCAGGTCCCGCCCATCCCCACCTCGAACACGCCGAGCCCCACGGGCTTGTCCGCGAACCACAGGAACCCGAGCGCGGCGAGCGCCTCGAAGTACGTGACGGAGCCCGTTCGCTCGTCCACGGTTCGCAGGTACGGGAGGAGATGTTCGTACTCGCGACCGAACTCGTCGTTGCCGATCGGTTCTCCGCACACCTGCAGGCGCTCGGTCACCGAGCGCAGGTGCGGCGACGTGAACAGCCCGGTGACGATCCCGTGCGCACACGCGATCTCAGCGACGAGCCGGGCGGTCGTCGTCTTGCCGTTCGTCCCCGTCACGTGGACAGTGGGGTAGGTCAGCTGCGGCGAGTCCAGCAGCTCGGCGAGCGCCGAGATCCGCTCGAGATCGGGCTTCGGCATGTTCTCGGGCTGACGCGCGTCGAGCTCGGACAGCGCATCGGCCAAGCGCATGCCGATCAGCCCGGAGCCGGCAGCACGACCTCGACCGAGGGCTCGGCCGACTCGACGTACTCGATCAGGGCGACGTTGCCCGCCTCGCGGACGTCCTGCTCGACCCCGTGGAGCACCTTCAGCCGATCCTCGGTCTCGCGCACGACGACGCGCTGGGCCTCGGTCCGAAGCGAGCGCTTGGCGAGCGCCTTGGCCTTGCGCACCTCGCCGAGCACCCACGCGGCCCCGTCGTAGACGTCGGGGTCGCCACCCGCCGACGCCGCGGCGAGCTCCTCGACGACGGGCCACGAGGACCGATGGATCGACCCCGTCCGCCACCACGACCAGACCTCCTCGGTCACGTACGGCAGGAACGGCGCGAACAGCCGGAGCAGGACGTCGAGGGCCAGGCGCAGGGCCGCGATCGCGGAGCCGGCGGCCTCGGGGCCGTGCGTCCCGTACGCCCGGCCCTTCACGAGCTCGAGGTAGTCGTCCGTGAAACCCCAGAAGAACCGCTCGACGAGATCGAGCACCCGTGCGTGCTCGTAGTCCTCGAACGCGGCGGTCGCCTCGGCCACGAGGTCGGAGAGCCGGCGCAGCATCGATCGGTCGAGCGGGTCGATGGGTTCGGACTCGGGGGCGTCCAGCGAGAGGGCGAACCGCGACGCGTTCAGGATCTTGATCGCCAGTCGCCGGCCGATCTTGATCTGCTCCTCCTTGAACGCCGCGTCGTGGCCGAGCCGCGCGCTCGCCGCCCAGTACCGCACCGCGTCGGCCCCGTGACCCTCGAGGAGCTCGAGTGGGGTGACGACGTTGCCTTTGGACTTGGACATCTTCTTGCGCTCGGGATCCAGGATGAAGCCGCTGATCGCGGCGTCCGACCACGGAAGCGAGCCGTGCTCGAGATCGGCCTTCAGGACCGTGTAGAAGAGCCAGGTCCGGATGATGTCGTGCGCCTGCGGGCGCAGGTCCATCGGGAAGACCCGCGCGAACAGATCCGCGTCCTCCTCCCAGCCTCCGGCGATCTGCGGGGTGAGCGAGGAGGTCGCCCAGGTGTCCATGATGTCCGCCTCGCCGACGAACCCGCCGGGACGGCCGCGCTGGTCGGCCTGGAAGCCCTCGGGGACGTCGGTGGTGGGATCGACCGGCAGCCGGTCCTCACCCGGCACGATCGGCCGCTCGTAGTCGGGCTCGCCGTCGGCGCCGAGCGCATACCACACGGGGATGGGCACGCCGAAGAATCGCTGACGGCTGATGCACCAATCCCCGTTCAGTCCCTCGACCCACGAGGCGTACCGAGCCGCCATGTACTCGGGATGCCAGCGGAGCTGTCGGCCCCGCTCGAGCAGGCGATCCCGGTACTCGAGCGTCTTCACGAACCACTGGCGGCTCGACACGACCTCGAGCGGACGCTGCCCGTTCTCGTAGAACTTCACCGCGTGCCGGACGGGCGTGGGTGCCCCGAGCAGGTGACCCGACTCGGCCAGGAGCTCGACGATCCGGGCGCGCGCCTTCTTCGCCGGCAACCCCGCGAGCGCCTCCTGGGCGCGGCGAGCGGCGTCCGCGTCGTTCGAGTCCCAGCCCGGCTCCCCCCACCGAGGTTCGGCGAGGGTCCCGTCTCGCCGGATGATCACGCGGGCCGGCAGCCGCAGCTCCCGCCACCACGTGACGTCGGTGACGTCGCCGAAGGTGCAGATCATCGCCATGCCCGTCCCCTTCTCGGGCTCGGCGAGCTCGTGCGCGACGACGGGCACCGGAGCCGCGAACAACGGCGTCACCGCGGTCGACCCGACGAGCGATCGGTATCGGTCGTCGGACGGGTTCACCACGAGCGCCACGCAGGCCGGGATGAGCTCGGGCCGCGAGGTCTCGATCTCGATCGATCCTGGCCCCTCGGCCAGGTCGAACCGGATGCGGTGGTACGCGCCGTCCACCTCGCGGTCCTCGATCTCCGCCTGCGCCACGGCCGTTCGGAAGTCGACGTCCCACATCGTCGGCGCCTCCGCCTGATACGCGACGCCTCGACCGAGGAGCCGAAGGAACGCCCGCTGGGAGACGCGCCGCGAGTGCGCGTCGATGGTGCGGTACGTCTGGGTCCAGTCCACCGAGAGCGCGAGCGTTCGGAAGACGCGCTCGAACACCTTCTCGTCCTCGGCCGTCAGGCGCTCGCAGAGCTCGATGAAGTTCGGCCGCGAGACGGGGACAGGCCCGTCGTCGGGCCGATCGAGCGCGTCGACGTCGAACGCAGGGTCGTACGGGATCGAGGGATCGCACCGGACGGCGAAGTAGTTCTGGACCCGGCGCTCCGTCGGAAGGCCGTTGTCGTCCCAGCCCATCGGGTAGAAGACGACCCGGCCGCGCATCCGCTGGAAGCGCGCCATCAGGTCGGTGTGCGTGTACGAGCAGACCGAGCCGACGTGCAGGGTGCCGCTCGCGGTCGGGGGCGGCGTGTCGATGGCGAAGATCTCCGCGCGGGTCCTCGTCCGGTCGAACCGGTAGGTCCCCGCCGTCTCCCACCACTCGTCCCATTTGGCCTCGAGGCCGTCCAGGCTGGGTTTCTCGGGCACGGTCATGGCGCGGAGTCTACGGGTCACGCCGGCCGGCCAGCGCGCCGGTCTCGGTCGCTTCTGCGCGGCTCGAGGTGCCGGCTTCTACGCGGTGCGCTCTTGGCGCTCCCGGCGCTTCGGCTCCTTCATCGGAACGAGCGTCGGGTTGACCTTGCTGCGCACCACCTCGCCGTCGATGACGCACTTGGTCACGTCCTGGCGCGAGGGCAGCTCGTACATCGTGTTGAGGAGGACCTCCTCCATGATGGCGCGCAGCCCGCGGGCGCCGGTGCCGCGCAGGATCGCCTGGTCTGCGATCGCCTCGAGCGCGTCGTCGGCGAACTCGAGCTCGACGCCGTCGAACTCGAAGAACTTGTGGTACTGGCGCACGAGCGCGTTCTTCGGCTTCGTGAGGATGTCGACGAGCGCGCCCTTGTCCAGGTTGTGGACGTTCGTGATCACCGGCAGCCGCCCGACGAACTCGGGGATGAGGCCGTACCTCAGCAGGTCCTCCGGGAGCACCTGGCCGAGGATCGCCCCGAGGTCCTTCTCCTCGACCCGGCGCACGTCGGCGCCGAAGCCGATCCCCCGGCTGCCGATGCGGCTCTCGACGATCTTCTCGAGCCCCGCGAACGCGCCGCCGCAGATGAACAGGATGTTCGTCGTGTCGATCTGGATGAACTCCTGGTGCGGGTGCTTGCGGCCGCCCTGCGGCGGCACCGACGCCGTCGTGCCCTCGAGGATCTTCAACAGCGCCTGCTGCACGCCCTCGCCCGAGACATCGCGCGTGATCGAGGGGTTCTCCGACTTGCGGGCGATCTTGTCGACCTCGTCGATGTAGATGATCCCGGTCTCGGCCTTCTTGACGTCGTAGTCGGCCGCCTGGATGAGCTTGAGGAGGATGTTCTCGACGTCCTCGCCGACGTAGCCGGCCTCCGTGAGCGCCGTGGCGTCCGCGATGGCGAAGGGCACGTTCAGCATGCGGGCCAGCGTCTGCGCGAGGAGCGTCTTCCCGCATCCGGTTGGTCCGAGGATCATGATGTTCGACTTCTGGAGCTCGACCTCATTGTCCTTCGCGCCGACCTGGATCCGCTTGTAGTGGTTGTAGACGGCGACCGACAGGACCTTCTTCGCGATCTCCTGTCCGATCACGTACTCGTCCAGGAACGCGTAGATCTCCTGGGGCTTCGGGAGCTCCTCGAGCTTCAGCTCGGAGGTCTCGGAGAGCTCCTCCTCGATGATCTCGTTGCAGAGATCGATGCACTCGTCGCAGATGTAGACGCCGGGGCCGGCGATGAGCTTCTTGACCTGCTTCTGCGACTTGCCGCAGAAGGAGCACTTCAGCAGGTCCGAGTCACCGATCCTCGCCATGCCCCGTGCCCCCGTGTGCCGAACGGCCGAGCCCTGCGCCCGGCCTGGTGCGTCGAATCCTACGACCCGCCGGCGGCGGCCGCTGCGAGTTCGGGCTTCATCTTCCGGGTCGTGATGACCTCGTCGACGACCCCGTACGCGACGGCCTCCTCGGCGGTGAGGATGTAGTCGCGGTCGGTGTCCTTGGAGACCTTCTCGAGCGTCTGGCCCGTGTGCTCGGAGATCAGCTGGTCCAGGAGCTGGCGGTACCGGATGATCTCCTTGGCCTGGATCTCGATGTCGACGGCCTGTCCCTGGGCGCCGCCGTGCGGCTGGTGCAGCAGGATCCGCGAGTGCGGCAGCGCGAAGCGCTTGCCCTTGGCGCCGGCGAGCGCGAGCACCGCGGCGGCCGAGGCGGCCTGGCCCATCACGGTGGTCGAGACGTCACACTTCACGTACTGCATCGTGTCGTAGATCGCGAACAGCGCCGTGATGTCGCCGCCCGGCGAGTTGATGTACAGATTGATGTCCTTGTCGGGGTCCTCGGACTCGAGGTGCAGGAGCTGCGCCATGATGAGGTTGCCGACGTTGTCGTCGATCGGCGTCCCGAGAAACACGATCCGCTCCTTGAGAAGCCGCGAGTAGATGTCGAACGAACGCTCGCCGCGGCTGGTCTGCTCGACGACGACGGGAACGAGGTAGTCCTTCATGACGTCTCCTCGGGTTCGGGTTCCTGGTCGGGATCCGGCACTTCAGGGGAAGCGTCGGACGACTCCGAGTCCTCCTTGAGCGGGTCCTCTCCGTGGGCTCCCATCTGCGTCACCGAGCCCTCCGGTCGGATGTCGGCATGCTCGACAAGCACGTCGAGCGCCTTGGAGCGGATGATATCACCGGCCAACGCCACGACCTGACCGGAACGATCCAGGCTCTTCGCCACGTCCTTCGGCTCGCGGCCGAGCGCCACGGCCAGGCCGGCGATCTCCCGGCCGAGCTCCTCCTTCGTGACTTGGATCTCCTCGGCGCGGGCCACCGACTCGAGCACGAGGTCCGCCGTGATCGCGCGCACGGCGTGGTCTCGCGCGTCGGCGCGGAATCGGTCCTCGTCGAACCCCTGCGTCTCGAGCAGCTGATCCAGCGTCATCCCGATCTGCTCCGCCCGCTCGCGCGCGTGCGTGACCCGATGCTCGGTCTCCTCGTCGATGAGCGAGTCCGGCAGGTCCACCTCCGTCCGGTCCACGAGCACCTGCAGGACGCGGTCGCGCACGGCCGCGTCGGCGCCACGCTCCTTGTTCTTCTCGAGCTGCTCCCGCAGGCTCGCCCGCAGCTCGTCGATCGTGTCGAGCTCGGACGCCGTCCGGGCGAACTCGTCGTCCACCTCCGGAAGCTTCTTGCCCTTGACCTCCTTGACGAGGACCCGGAACGAGACCTCCTGGCCGGCGCGCTCGCCGAACCGCTCGGGCAGCTCGTCGTTCAGCTTCAGGATCTCGCCGGCCCGCTTGCCCTCGAGCTCCGCGTCGAGCTTGTCGCCGAACTCCCCGGAGCCGAGCTCGTACAGGTAGTCGGGGCGCGTCGCCTCCGCGATCTCCTCGTCGTGGACGCTCGCGTGCAGGTCCATCGCCACGTAGTCGCCCGACCGCGCCGGCCGCGTGACGGTCTCGAGCTCGGCGAACCGCTCCCGCAGCGAGTCGACGAGCCGGTCGACCTCCTCGTCCGAGACCTCGGCGGACGGTCGCTCGACGGGGATCCCCTTGTACTCGGCCGGCTCGAGCTTCAGACGGGGCCGTACCTCGACGGTCGCGGTGAACACGAGCGGCTTGCCGTCCTCGAGCTGCTCGACGTCGATGTCGGGGTCCGCGATGGGCGCGAGATCGTTCTCGCGCAGCGCGTCGCGGTAGTAGCTCGGCACGGAGTCCTCGAGGAACTCCCCGAGCACCGCCTCGCGCCCGATCTGCGCGTCGATGATCTTCCGCGGCACCTTGCCCTTGCGAAAGCCCGGGATCCGCACCTGCTGCGCGATCTTGCGATACGCGCGATCGAGATCCTTGCCGAACTCCTCCGGCGGGATCTCGATCGTGAGCTTGACCGTGTGCCTGTCGGTCTCTTGGACGGTCGTCTGCATGGACCACGCAATCTAGCAGGCACGACGCGCGCGCCGAGTGAATCCGGCCAGACCCGTGTACGTGCGGGTTCGACGGGCGAGGCGTCGCCAGGCGACCCGAATCGGCCCGGAGCCGAATGGTAGGCGCTACCCGCCCCAGGTGAACTCGTAAACGTTGCCGTCGAACGCGGCGCCGTAGAAGCGGTTCGCCGTTTCGCCGGGCCGGGAGCCCGGAGCGGCTCCGTACATGTATGCCGATCCCCCGCCCATGTCCAGCGCCGTCCAGCCGACGCCGTCCCAGGTGAACTCATAGGCGTTCCCGTCGCCGTTGGAGCCGTACACGCGCATGACGCCGTCGTTTCGGCCGTCGAGCACGTACGCATGGACCATCACGTCGCGGGTGCCGGTCGCGATCGTGGCGATCGTCCACGATGTTCCGATCCACGTGAACTCTCGGATGACGCCGGTCGAGATTCCCGCGTACACGCGACTCACGCCGTCGTTGCGGCCAGGCCCGAACGATACGTTCCGTACGTCGCCTGAATCCCCCATCGAGCTCATCGACCACGAGCCATCGGAGAACGTCGCCTCGTAGGTCCCGGTCGCGCTCGAGGCGACGTACAAGTGATTGTCCGTGCCACCACGTCCGGCGCCGAGGACGATTCCATGAACGATCCCATCGCTGACGGATCCCACCTCAACGGCCGTCCAGTCGGATCCATCCCACGTGTATTCCCACACGATCTCGCCGCGCGTCGCGTACAGACGATCGACGCCGTCGTTTCGACCGTCGCCCACCACCGCATGAGTGCAGACGCCGCTCGGCGCTCCGACCGTTGCCTGGGTCCAACCCGGTCCGACGTACGTCAACTCGTACAGGTTCTCGTCCAGGCTGCACGCGTAGATCCGTGTGAACCCGTCGTTGCGGCCGGGCCCCATTCCGAGATTGTGGATCTCCAGCCCGCTGGGAGATCCACCCACGTCAACCGGCGAACCCCATGACGTCCCGTTCCAGGAAAACTCCATGACTCGTCCGGTGTTGACGGTGCCGGCGTAGATCCGGTCGATGCCGTCGCCGCGCCCCGGCCCCATGATGAGGCTGTTGTTGGAGATGCCGGTCGATCCGGCGATCCCGACCGCCCACACCGATCCGGCGCCGCTGACGATCAACGTCGCGGTGATGGTGTGCGATACCTGGCCGCCCCGACCTGTCACGATCAATGGGTAGATGCCTTCGGCAACTGTCGGGGAGCTGTTGATCGTGAGCATCGAGACGCCTGGAGGTCGAAACCGGCTCGGTGAGAAGACTCCCGTCGCACCCAAAGGGAGTCCCACGACGGACATGGCGATGCGCTGGGTGAATCCGTTCAGCTGCGTAACAGTGATCCCGTAGCTTTGCGGTCCACCCGCGGCCAGGCCCTGACTCTGCGGCGAGATCGACAGGCCGAAGTCGGGCAGGGAATTGACGTTGAGCGTGGCCAGAACGGAGTGGGTGATCCCCTCGGCGGTGGCTCCGAGCGTGAGGGGGTAGCTCCCACTCGGCGTCGTGCCGTTCCCGATGAGGGTGAGCACGCTCATCCCCTGGTGGCTGAGCGGATCGGGCGCGTAGATACCCGAGAACCCGGCGGGCAGCCCCGCGACCCACAGATCGGTATCCGTGCTCGTGAATTCATTGATGAAGGCGACCTGCACAGTGAACGTCGCGGTTCCTGCCGGCGCCGTCGTGGCCGATGACGAGGTGGCCGAGAACGTGAAGTCGGGCGTCTCGTTGGACTCGACCGCGATCGCGCTCACCATCGCCCTTCCGACCACCCGTGAGAGGACGATGTTCAGCGTTCCGTCCGAAACACTGACGGCGAACGTCCTGTCCAGCGCCGCGTTGGATCCCACGGTCGCGAAGACGTCGAGTCCGGTCTGGACAGCGGCGCCCTCAATGCTGATGTTGAAGACCCGCCGGCCGGCGGCGAAGCTGTTCGGCTGAATCTCCGCGAACCGAAGGGTCACCGCGTACGTCGCCGCGGGAACGTCGAATCGATACTCGAGCGATCCGGCCTGGCGCATCGTCCGATAGAGGGTGTCGTCGCTCGTGCTCGCGATGGCGGCCGTCGAGCTGAGCGAGCTCCCCGATACGAACCCGAAGCTGCCGGATGTATAGACCTGGTCGGCCGCCCACGGGTTGCCGGCGAGATCCGTGTACCCGATCGTCGCGCCGACGTCGACGCGTTGAGTGAATGCGGCCGCCGCCCACGGCCCCGGAGCGCCGATGATGCCGGCGATCAGGGCACCGGCGGCGAGGCTGCGGGCGCCGCGCTTTCGCCTCCCGCCCACCGGCGACGACCGTAGTGAATTCCCCTGCGTAGGTCAATCGGCCGATGCGTTTTTGGCGCCTGCCGGCGCCATCGAGCACGGCGGGCGCGGAGGCACCACACGGCCGGACGGTTACCCTCGCGGGGTGTTCGAACGGGAGCTCGCGTTCGCGAACGAGCTCGCCGAGGAGGCGGGGCGGATCGCCCTTTCCTTCTTCCGAGGCTCGTTCGACGTGCGCCTGAAGGTGGACAAGACGCCGGTGACGGAGGCCGACCTCGCCATCGAGGCGACGGTCCGCGCGGCCGTTCACGAACGGTATCCCGACGACGGCGTACTGGGCGAGGAGGGCGGCGCCGAGGGCGGCGGCGCCCGGCGATGGATCGTGGATCCGATCGACGGGACGAAGAACTTCGCCGACGGCATCCAGGTCTGGGCCACGCTGATCGCGCTCGCGGTCGACGACGCCCCCGTGTTGGGCGTGGTGAACGCGGCCGCGCTCGGCGAGCGGTACGAGGCATTGCGAGGGGGCGGCGCGAGGCTGAACGGCGAGCCGATCCACGTCTCGACCGCCGATCGAATCGGACGAGCCTCCGTGCTGCACGCGGGGTTCGTGGACTGGGTGGACGGGGAGTACGGCGTGCCTTTGCTCGACCTCCTCCGGGGGGCGAGGCGCAATCGCGGCTTCGGCGACTTCTGGGGGCACGTGCTGGTAGCTCGCGGATCGGCGGACGTGTGCTTCGAGCCCGAGCTCGCCACCTGGGACTGGGCCGCGCTCGAGGTGGTGGTCGAGGAGGCGGGCGGCCGGATGACGCAGTTCGACGGCTCGCCGCTCGAGCACGGCGGCAGCGTCCTCACGACCAACGGAAACCTGCACGACGAGGTGCTGGCACGCCTGCAGAGCGGCCGGAGCGAGGATCGGCTACCGGACGAGCCGGGCTGACGGCTCGTCGGCGCGCCGCAGGACGAGCGCCGCGGCCGCCACGTCCTGCACCCCGATCCCGCTGAGGTCGCACACGGTGAGCTGGTCGGCCGCGGTCCGACCCGGTGCCGACCCGGACGCCACCGCTCCCAGCTCGACGGCGCGCGCGGCGTTGCCCGGCGCGTGCTGGAGCTCCCCGATGCGCGCGGACTGCTCGCGATCGTCGCAGACGAGCAGGTCGGCGGCGTCGAGCACGCCCGGATCGAGCTCCTGCTTGCCGACGGCGTCCGAGCCGAGCGCGGTGACGTGCGCTCCCCGACGCAGCCACTCGGCGCGCACGAGCGGCGCACGGCTCGCCGTGCACGTGATGACCACGTCGGCCCCGTCGACCGCCTCGTGCACCGACTCGGCGATCGCGAAGCGGCAGCCCTCGGGCAGGCCGGGACGCGCGAGCAGGTCGTCGACGCAGCGGGTCGCGTGGTCGCGATTCCTTCCCCACACGCGGACGTGCGCGAACGCCGGCCGGACGGCGGCGAGCGCGTCGAGCTGATAGCGAGCCTGGGCTCCCGTTCCGATCACCGCGACGGCGTCCACGCGCTCGGGCGCGAGATGGCGGGCGGCCACGCCGCCTGCCGCGCCGGTCCGCGCGTCGGTGATGAAGCCGTCGTCCAGGAGCAGCGCGGCGAGCGACCCGTCCGTCGCGTCGAACACGAGCACGAGCCCGTCGACGGCCGGCGGATCGGTCCTCGAGAAGCCGGAGGCGACCTTCACGGCGTAGTGGCTCGCCCCGTGCAGGTGACCGGCCTTGACGTGGACCTCGCCGCCGGACTCGGGCACGTCCAGGTGGATCACCGACGGGACCTCCGCGGCGCCTCGCGAGGCGGCGACGAACGCGCCCTCCACCGCGTCGATCAGCGAGGGCATGTCGAGGGCCGCGCGGACCTCGGGCTCCGTGTAGACGAGGACCGGCCGTCGCATCGGCGCGAAGCCTACCCCGGTGCTACCGTCCGGCGGACGCGAGGCGAAGGAGGCGTCGTGACCTCGATCGACCTTTTCCAGATGGAGCGGATGCAGTCGCGCTACTGGCACGAGGTGGAGTTCGACCTGTCCGAGAGCGGGGTGCTGCCCCTGCAGGTCGACGAGCTCCTGGGGGAGCACGTCGTGACGCAGGCCCTCCTCGACACTCGTCTGGGGTACCCGCTGTCGGAGGGATCGCTCCAGACCCGCGAGCACGTGTCGCGCTGGTATGTCGGCGCCGAGACATCGAACGTGACGATCTGCAACGGCGGCTCGGAGGCCAACCTGCTCACGCTCTGGTCGCTGCTCGAGCCGGGCGACCGCCTCGCCTTCATGGTCCCGAACTACCTGCAGGGCTGGGGGCTCGGCCGCCACTTCGGCGACACCACGGACACGTTCTCGCTCGAGCCGGCCGGCGACACGTGGGCTCTCAACGTCGAGGAGCTCGAGCGGGCGGTGGGTCCGAGGACCAAGGCGGTGATGGTCTGCAACCCCAACAACCCGACCGGCCACGTGCTCACGGGCGCGGAGATGGACGCCGTGGTTGCCGCGGCCGAGCGCGTCGGCGCGTGGATCGTCGCCGACGAGATCTACCGCGGCGCCGAGGTGGACGCGGACGAGGCCACCGCGACGTTCTGGGGCCGGACCGAGCGGGTCGTCGTCACGAGCGGGCTCTCGAAGGCGTTCGGTCTTCCCGGGCTGCGCGTCGGGTGGGCGGTCGCGCCGCCCGAGCTGATCGAGCAGATCTGGGTTCGCCACGACTACACGACGCTCACGCCGGGGCTGCTCTCGGACTGGTTCGCCTCCGTCGCGATGGACCCGGAGCGGCGCGAGGAGATCCTCGTCCGCACGCGCGGCATCGTCCGTGCGCACCTGCCGCGCATCGAGGCCTGGATCGCCGCCCAGCCGGGGCTCCGATACCTGCGGCCCAAGGCCGGTGCGATCGCCTACGTCGAGTACGACGCTCCGGTCGGCTCGACCGAGCTCGTCGAGCGGATCCGAACGGAGCAGAGCGTGCTCCTGGTGCCCGGTGACATGTTCGGCATCGGCCGCGGCTTCCGGATCGGGTTCGGCTACGACCTCGAGCACACGATGAAGGGCCTCGAGCGCGTCGCGCTCGCGCTCGCGGCGTCGTGACCGGCGAGCCGCCGTCCCCGTCGCCGCGGACGGCGGAAAAGCGCGAGCGGATCGTCGAGGCGGCGATGCGCGCCTTCGCCGAGCAGGGGTACCAGGGGGCCCGCATCGAGGACATCGCCACCGAGCTCCGGATCGCGAAGGGGTCGATCTTCCAGCACTTCGGCAGCAAGGCGGGCCTGTTCCTCGCCGCGTACCGTCGCGCGACCGAGTCGCTGCCGGCCTGGCTGGACGCGCCCGACGAGGTCGCGGCCGGCGGCTTCTGGGCGATCCTGCGGTTCTGGCTCGAGCGAACCGAACACCTCGTCGAGCAGGACTGGGTGCCCTACCGGGTGGTGCTGGTCGGGGACTACGGCGCCGACCTGTCGCTTCGGCGCGAGATCAACCGCTTCCTCCTCAGCGAGGATCCCTACGGGACGCTCGAGTTCGTCGAGTACGGGATCCGTCGCGGCGACCTACGGGCCGACCTGGACCCGGAGCTCGCCGCCTCGATGCTCGACTGGCTGGCGGGCGGGTTCCAGGACGCGCTCGTGACGCGCGAGCTCGACCCCGGTCTCTTCCACCGCCACGCCGACCGCGAGCAGCGGCGAGCGGAGCGGATCGAGCAGTTCGTGGATCTCCTTCGGCGCGCGATCGGCGCCTAGATCCGCGCGCGAGCCGCGACCATGGACGCGGGGCGCGACGGCTCGGTGCCGCCGCGGCGAAGCGCGGCCGCCGCATCCTCGCGGGTGACCGAGCGGCGGCGGTAGTTCGCGAGCGCGAAGCGATCGCAGGTCGTCTCGGCCGAGGTCCCCCGCCCGTGCTCGTGGTGCAGGTACCAATGCATCCACTCGTGCAGGTAGAGGAAGCGCAGGACCTCTCGCGGCGTGCGGAACGTGACCCCCTCGGTGAGCCAGATGAACCGCAACGAGCGGCCCGGTCGCCGCTTGGCCCCGTACGCCACGACCTCGCCGAACGGGTAGAACGGCTCGGGCACCTGGAGCGTCATCGTCCGCGCTTCGAAGTCCGTCAGGGCGGCGAGGTGGGGCTTCTCCCGGTAGCGCAGGGGCTTGACGAGGACGGCGAAGCCGGGAGCCTCCGGCAGCCCGGACAGCATCCGTCGCAGGGTCGCGACGGGAAGATCGTCGCACGTCGAACGAAGCCGCATCCGCTCAGGGTACGTCGCGGCTGAACGTCACTCGCCGAAGATCGCGTTCCACAGGACCCGCTGGGTCCCCTGGGACATCCCCCGGAAGTTGAGGTCGTACGGGAAGACGACCACGCGGCCGTCGCCGAACGCCTCGTCCACGGCCGCCGGCTGCCCCGCGAGGTGCTGCGTGTTCAGGGCCAGGCCGGACGTCGCCAGGCCCGCGCTCGGGTAGCGCAGGGGCGCCGCGCTCGGCCGCACCCGGATGGTGTCGTCGTCGGAGAACATCACCCAGACGCTCCCCCCGACGCCCTCGGCGAGCGGGCTCGAGCGGTCGACGTGCACGCGGATCAGCGTCCCCTCGATCTGATACGGGGAGTCGCGGAACCGGGCGGTCGTCAGGTCGAGCCGGTCCGCCAGGAGCGCGCCGCCGAACTTGTAGCCGACGTAGCGGCCGCCGGCGTCGACCCAGTCGGTCAGCGCGGCCACGCCCGTCGGTCCGAGCTTGCGCTCCCCGACGAGCGCCCCGCCGGAGGGCACGACGAGCACGTCGATCCCCTTCAGGCCTCCCGCGGCGACGTCCTCCGGCGTGAGGACCTCGTACGGCTCGTGCCAGACCGTGTCGAGCAGCCACCGGAGCTCGCCGACGCCCTCGAACGCGTACACCGCGTTCGACAGCGACAGGACCCCGACACGGGGGGCGCCGCCGCCGGACGCGAGCGGCCAGGTGGGCTCGTCGAGGGGCGGCACCAGGGTCGCGTCCGGCTCGAGCGCGAGGCCGGACGAGCCCCCCGCGAGGTTCATGAGCAGGGGGCTCGACCACCCGGTGATGTCGTAGGTGCGCCGCACCGGGACGTACGTGTCCTCGTTCAGCATGAGCTGGATCCAGTGCTTCTGCGCCTGCGCCATCGGGATCCAGTAGGTGCCGGCCGGGAGCGTGCGGGCCTTCGGCGACGCCGCGTACGCGCGGTAGTCGGGAACGTCGAGCGGCGCGTCGAGCCGGTACACCTGGACGTCCATTCGTTGGAGCCGGCGTACGAGCAGCTGGAGCTCGTACGCGCGCGCCGGGTCGTCGAGCAGGAAGTACTGCCGGACGCGACGGTCGGGCACCTGCCCGATCAGGGTGCTGTTCGGGTTCGAGAGCCCGTTCGGCTCGAGGATCCCCCGTCGGCCCTCGTCGACGGCCTCGACGTACGCGTCGTGTTGGTCCTGAAGGAGCGACGCGCGGTTTCGCGCGGCCAGCGAGAGCAGCAGCCAGAACTCGACTTCGTCCTTGTCCACGCGCAGGTGGAAGGGCGCCTCGTTGTAGTGCTCGAGCGTGAACCCGGCGGCGAGGAACCCGTCCGCGGGCACGGTGTCGCCGTACCCCGGCATGAAGAAGTCGTAGCCGTGGTAGTGGAAGAAGCCCCAGCCGCGATCGGTGAACGCGTCGGCGAGGGCCGGCGCGAACAGGTCGTCGATCCACGACAGGACCTGGTCCGGAGCGTCGTGGTACACGGGGTCGTCGTTCGGCGCGAAGAACGACCGGTAGTAGCTGAACTCGTGCGCGTCCGCGAACAGCAGCGGCGGGTACCGCCGAAGCAGCTCGACCTTGCCGTCGGTCTCGGCCTGCGTTCGCGCGAACCAGTCCCGGTTCATGTCGAACCCGTAGGCGTTGCGGCGCGTGTCTGCCTCGCGTCCGTCGGGGTTCTGGATCGGGAACAAGAACACGACGGCGTTGTCGAGGATGGACTGCGCGGCGCAGTCGGTGCGGTCCGCGAGCTCGTACAGGATCCGCAGCGACGCGTCGGCTCCGCTCTCCTCGCTGCCGTGCACGTTGCCCGCGAGGTACAGGAACGCCGGGGTCGACGCGACGAGCGCAGCCACCTCGTCCTGCGGGGTCGCGGGATCGCGGATCCGGAGCACCGCCTGGCGGATCGACTCAAGCCCGTCCGGCGTGACGTTCTCGGGACGGCCGATCACCGCGTAGCGAAGCGGCCTTCCCTGCACCGACGTGGCGTACGTGCCGGTCGCGACGCGATCGCTCGCCGCGTCGACGGCGTCGAGATACGTCCACGCCTCGTCGGTGGTGACCTCGCGGTGACCGAGCTTGATCCCGATCGTGTCCTTCGCCGTTGGGACGAGCCCCTGGTACTCCGGTACCGCGTCGATCGGGCACTCGGCCTGTGAGCGCGCGGCCTCGGCGCCGGGGACGAGCGCGGCGCCGACGAGGAGCACGAGGGCGCCGGTCCGCAGCCTGCTCCGTCCCCCGGCCCGAGCCAGCATCGCGCGAGTCTCGGCCGCGGCGCCTTCCGGCGTCAAACGGTCGGGGCGGGCGGACTCGAACCGCCGGCCTCCTGCTCCCAAACCAGAAGCGGGACACGTCGCCCCAGGGGGACGATCGTTCTCGCTACCGAGGGCTGCAACAGCAGCCCACGTAGGAAGCCGGTTCGCGACAAACACGGGGGGCGACGCTCGCCGCGACGCCGGCCAGCCTGCGGCTGTGGAAGATCTCTAGCCTCAGCCTCCTTGTTCGGCCATCTTCGCCTGCGCATCGGCCAGAGCCCCCTTGAGCGCCTCGACGTGATGGCCTTCCGCCTCGCCGACCACCTTCTTGACCGCACGTGTTACCGCAGCCTCGATCGTGTCGGCATGGTCGCGCTTATACGCGACGATGAGGCCGGCCCCGCCGATGGGGATCGTGTTGCCGGCCTCCTCCTCGATCTTGCTGCCGGTCTTCTTGTGCAACACCTTCCCGGCGCCCGCACCGATCACGGCTCCGATCGCGGTTGCCGCCAGCAGCGGAGGCGCGAACAACCCGACCACGAGCCCCACGGCGCCGAGTCCCTCCGCCCCCTCTTTGACCATGTGGTCGGTCTGCTCGACCGACAGTTCGCCCTCGAGATCCTTGGTCACCACGACGGCGCCCATGATCTCGGCGCCGCAGTTCAGGACTGCCTCGTAGTCCTCGTGTGCGGCCTCGGCCGATAGGTAGCCGCCGATCAGTACGTCCGTGGGCTCCTTCGCCATCTTGTCCCTCCGGTCCTAGCCCGACAGGCTGTGCGCTGCGTGCCCGCGCTGCGTCTCGGCGTGCAGGTCCAGTTCGTCTTGGTCCGACAGGTGCGGCTTGATGTCGAAGACGACCTTCTTCACCGTGCCGGTGAAGGCGAACGGCTTGCGATCCTCGTAGGCGAGGTCAACCACGCCGCCGTTGTCCCGCCCGATGTCCATCCCCGCGTACGCGGAGAACCTGATCGGCACGGTGTGATCCATGCGCCCCTTTCCGACCGGTCGGTCATCGATGAACAGCGTCACCTCGCCACCGGTCGCGGGCTTCGCCTCGTCGGCAGCGAACTCCATGCGCACGGTGACCTGGCCGGTCGGCAGATCCTCCTCCGCAACCTGCTTGAAGATGAAGACACCCATCATCGAGTAGGTGTGGGTGAGCTTCCTGTCCTTCACGTAGAGCGTGAAGCCGCCGAGGTGATCCGACTCCGCGACGATCACACCCTCCGCACCATCTTCAGGCACGATGAGGTCGGCGCTGATCGAATACGAGTGGTTGTAGATCCGAGGGATCATGCCCGACAGCACGTTCTGTACGTCGCCACGGAACTCGAACGTCGTCTTCTCGGCCATGGGCGGCACGATGCCGAAGAACGTGGACAGGGTGGCAAGCAGCGGCAGCACCTGGTACCTCTCGGCCTCCTCCCAGAACAGGTCCTTCAGCTCCTGCACCTTCTCCGGATGCTCGGCGGCCAGATCGTGAGCCTGCGTGAAGTCGTCCGGGAGGTAGTAGAGCTCGGCCGGGCCCGCATCCGGATCCCACACGCCCGGCGCGTACGGCTTCAATGCCTCCGGCGTGACGACCCACGGGATGCGCTCGGTCTTCATCGCGAGCCACCAGCCATCCTTGTACATCCCCCGGTTGCCGATCGTTTCGAAGTACTGCTGCGTCCGGAACTCGGGCGCGTTCGCATCGGCGAACGTGGCGGCGAAGGTGGTCCCTTGCATCGGTCGCTGCTCGATCCCATCGACCGTCGCCGGCTGCGGGATGCCCGCGACGTCGAGGATCGTCGGCGCGACGTCGATTACGTGGCCGAACTGCGAGCGCAATCCGCCTGCGTCCGCGATGCGCGCCGGCCAGCGGATGACCATTGGGTTCCGCGTGCCACCCAGGTGAGAACCCACCTGCTTGCCCCACTTGAACGGGGTGTTCCCCGCCCAGGCCCATGCCGCGCCGTAGTGCGGGTCCATGATCTGGGCTCCCCACCTGTCCAAACCGCCGAAGCGCTCGGCCAACTGGAGTTGCATCTCGTCGGTCAACGGGATGCCGTTCTGCATCGTCATCTCGTTGAACGAACCCGTGACGGTGCCTTCCATGCTGGCGCCGTTGTCGCCCCAGATCCAGACGATCAGCGTGTTGTCGAGCTCGCCGAGTTCGTCGATCGCGTCGATCACGCGGCCGACGTTGTGGTCGGCGTTCTCCGAGAACCCCGCATACACCTCCATCTGGCGTGCGTAGAACGCCTTCAGCTTGTCCGGAACGTCGTCCCACGCAGGGAAAGCGTCGTCGCGCGGTGTCAACTCCGCGTCCGCGGGCACGACGCCGAGCTCTTTCTGGCGCGCGAACGTCTCCTCCCTGAGCTCGTCCCACCCCTGGTCGAACTTGCCCTTGTACTTCTCGGCCCAGGCCTGCGACACATGGTGCGGCGCGTGACTACACCCCGTCGAGAAGTAGAGGAAGAAGGGCTTGTCAGCGTCCTGCGCACGGACTCCGTGGAGCCACTCGAGCGCATGGTCCGCCATGGCATCCGGGAAGTAGTACGGGTTCTCATCGTCGTAGAACCCGTCCGGGGTCCCGATCACCTTCTGGTTCTCGATCAAACACGGGTCCCACTGCCCCGAGTCGCCGGCCAGGAAGCCGTAGAAGTAGTCGAACCCCCAGCCGTTGGGCCAGCGGTCGAATGGGCCCGCCGGGCCCTGTTGCCCGTCCGGCGTCAGGTGCCACTTCCCGAAGGCGGCGGTGCTGTAGCCGTTGTCGCGCAGGATGCGGGGCAGGGGCGCGCAGTCCCTCGGCAGGGTCGCCGAGTAGCCGGGGAACCCGCCGGCGAACTCACCGACCGAGCCGAACCCCACGGCGTGGTTGTTGCGACCGGTCAGCAACGCGGCACGGGTCGGCGAGCACAGCGCCGTCACGTGGAACCGGTTGTACCTGAGGCCCTGCTCGGCCACGCGCGTGTAGTTCGGCGTCTGGATCGGGCCGCCGAACGTGCTCGGGTTGCCGAAGCCGGCGTCGTCGATGAGGACGAGCAGGACATTGGGTGCGTCTCGCGGCGGCACCGGGTGTCCGATGAGGTTCCAGTCCGGCTTTGACCCCTCCAGGGTCTTCTTCATCACCCCCTGAAAGGCCTCGCGGCGGATGGGAAGGCTCGTGCGGTCCGGCTCGGTCATCGTCGCCCCCTCTCAAGATGCTGAGACTTACGCCGGCGATTCCTCGTGGAGCCTACATGCGCCCGTGGAACGCAGCCTCCGCCCGTCAAGGCGGTTGGTTCTCGATGCGCCCGAGGTGGAGGCGACCACTCCGATGAACAGCGTCGAGTTTCGTCACCCCGATCGGCGACCGCGACGACTTGCAGTTCAATGACGACGGGTCGCTCGACCTCTTGATCCAGCACGTCAGGCCGGCCGAACGCCTCTCGAACTGGCTACCGGAGCCCCGGAGAGCGGGTTCAACCTCTGTGCCTGTCTCTACTATCCAAGGCAGAAGCACTCGACGGCACCGGGACGCCCGCGATCAACAAGACGTAGAACCTGGCTCGGTGCCTTCGGCAGACAATTGCGTGAATGCCGGGCACGTCGGTTGGCGATCGGGGAGGGAGAACCGTGGGACAGGGGATCAGCGAGGTTCTGACGTTCGCAGTCGGCGTGGCAATCAGCCCGGTGCCGATCATCGCGGTGATCCTGATGCTGTTCTCCCAGCGTGCGCGAGTGAACGGCCCCCTGTTCCTGCTCGGCTGGGTGCTGGCCCTGGCGATCATCAGTGCTGTCGTCTACGTCCTCGCCGATCAGGGCGACGTCGCCACGAGCACCGGTGCCTCGGACACAGTCGCTTGGGGGAAGCTCGTCTTCGGCGTTCTCTTCCTCCTGCTCGCCGGGCGACAGTGGCGGAGCAAGCCGGCACCCGGCAACGAGCCGGAGATGCCGAAGTGGATGGCGGGCATCGACGCGTTCTCGCCCACGAAGGCGCTGGCACTCGGCGTGCTGCTCGCGGGCGTGAACCCGAAGAACCTCCTGCTGACGCTCGCTGCCGCGGTCGGTCTCGCCCAGCTCGGCGTGTCGACGAGCGACGCCGTCGTCTCGCTCCTCGTCTTCGTCGTAGTGGCGAGCCTGACGATCGCCGGCCCCGTCGTCTACTACTTGGTCGGCGGCGCGCATGCGAAGGCCGAGCTCGACTCGTTGAAGAGCTGGCTCGCGGTGCACAACGCGGCGGTGATGGCGGTGCTGTTCGTCGTCTTCGGCGTCGACCTGATCGCCAAGGGCATCCCGCCACTGAGCGGATGAGGAACGATCGACGCCATCGGTAGGCTTGCCTCTGCCTCTCCACCTGCGGGTTTGTTGTCGGGGCGGGCGGACTCGAACCGCCGTCCTCCTGCTCCCAAAGCAGGCGCGCTACCAGGCTGCGCTACGCCCCGTGCGTCGGATTGTAGGTCGGCGCTTCACAGTCGGAAGGTTCCTTCCCCGACCACGTGCACGCCGCCGCCGACCCGGATGCGCCACGAGCCGCCCTCGGGGCGGACGTCGACGTGCAGCTCGCTCGGCCTGCCGACCTGTTCGCCCTGCAGGATCCGTACCGCCCCGGGCATGCCCGCGAGGCCGTGCTCGGCGAGATAGGCGCCAAGGGGGCCGGCGGCCGACCCGGTCGCCGGGTCCTCGAGGATGCCCACGGTCGGCCCGAAGAAGCGCGCCGTCACGTCGCCGCCCGGGCCGAGGGCGAACAGGTAGAGCTCCTCCCCGCCCCACCGCTCGCAGGCCTCGGCGACGAGCCGCTGGTCGATGCGGGCCCGGCGGAGCGTCTCGAGGTCGCG
The DNA here is from genome assembly GCA_963716935.1 of uncultured Actinomycetes bacterium. Taxonomy (GTDB): domain Bacteria; phylum Actinomycetota; class UBA4738; order UBA4738; family HRBIN12; genus CALGFI01. Next base: position 108,869 of record CAVQUN010000008.1, read on the forward strand.
GATCGGCACGATCAGCGGCGGCAGCCCGGTCGACACGACCTGCGCGGGCAGGTCGTCGCGAAGGTCGCCCGGCTCAAGGCAGACGGCCGCGGCGAGCAGCTCCCGATCCTCCGCGACGGCGCCGAACCGCGGAGGCAGCTGCGTCATCCAGGCGAACCCGGACGCGACGTCGACCTCGACGGGGATCTCTCCGGCGGCGACCACCTGCGTCGCCGGCGAGGTGACGCGGCCCTCGCTCACGAGGACGAACGCCGTCCCGAGCGTCGGGTGTCCGGCGAACGGCAGCTCCTCGTCGGGCGTGAAGATCCGCATGGCGTAGCGATCGCCGCCCGCCTCGGAGACGAACGTCGTCTCCGAGAAGCCGATCTCCTGCGCGACGGCGAGCATCTCGTCCTGCTCGAGCGCGACGGGATCGGGCACCACGCAGAGCTGGTTGCCGGCGAGCGGCCGGGGCGTGAAGACGTCGACGAGCCGGAACGCGATCTCCATCGAGCCTCCGACCTCAAACGACGACGCGGACGGCCCTCGGCGCGGCGCCGACGCCGGGCTCGTACTCGGCCCACGCGCGGGCGAGCCGCTCGACGCCCTCGCGCATGGTGTCGGGCTCGAGCACGTACGGCAGCCGCACCCGGTCCGCGAAGTGGCCGTCGACCGACGTCATGGGTCCCGGGACGAGCGTCACGCCGTGGCGCGTGGCGACCTGCGAGAACGAGATGGCATCGCCGGTCGGCAGGCGCACCCACAGGCTCAACCCTCCTCCCGGCGAGTCCCACGTCCACGTCGGCAGGTGGGCTCGGAGCAGCGACTCGAGCGCCTCCTTGCGCGATCGCACGAGCTCCCGCCGCTCCACCCGGATCTCGTCGAGCTCCTCGAGCAACCGCAGCGCCACGAGCTGGCTCACCGTCGAGCTGCCGTGGTCGGTGACGAGCTTCATGCGGGCCAGGCGCTGGACGACCGGCGCCGGGGCCCGGATCCAGCCGATGCGGAGCCCTCCCCAGAGCACCTTGGACAGCGAGCCGATGGTGAGCACCGGCACCTCGCCCTGGAACGCGCCGATGGGGGGCGGCGGCTCCTCGCCGAGCGTCAGATCGGCGACGGTGAGGTCTTCGACGATCGGCACCTGGAGCTCCTGCGCGAGGAACGCGATCTCGCGCCGCTCGCGCTCGGGCATCAGCGCGCCCGTCGGGTTGTGGAACGTCGGCATCAGGTACGCGAGCCGCACCGACCCGTCGTGGATCGACTCGCGCAGCCGCTCGGGACGGACGCCCTGCACGCTGATCGGCACCGGCAGGAGCCGAAGGCCGGCCGCGGTGAACACATCGATCGCGCTGAGGTAGGTGGGATCCTCGACCGCAATGACGTCGCCCGGCCGCGCGTACAACGCCGCGGCGAGCCCGACCGCCTGCTGCGCGCCGGTCGTGACGACGATCTCGTCCTCGGTCGTCGGCAGGCGCCAGCGGCGCGTGAGGTGGTCGGCGATCGCGGCGCGGAGCGGGAGGTGGCCCGCGGCCTCGTAGCCGATCTCGGTTCGCGCGAAGTTGGCGAGGTCCTCGAGCGCCCGGCGTACGGCGGGCCGCGCGAACAGGTCGCCCGCCGGCAGCGCGGCGCACGTGAACTCGATGCCCTCCCCCGGGCCCTCGATCAGCGCGCGGAAGCTCACCGTGGAGCGGCCGAGAAACCCCGGGCGATCCTCGCCGAACCGGACGATCGAGGCCTGACGTCGAACCCAGGTGCCACTGCCCTGCCGGCTCTCGAGCCAGCCCTCCCCGCGAAGCAGGTCGTACGCGGCCACCACCGTGCTCCGGCTCACCGAGAGCTCCGCCGCCAGGGCGCGCTCGGTGGGTAGCCGGGTGCCGCTCGGCATCTCGCCGCGACGGATCGCGGCCCGCACCGCCTCGGCGAGGCGCTGGTACAGCGGGCCCGAGCTCGCGCCGGTCCATCCCTCGAGGGTCGGACCGTATCCGGCGCTGGGAATCGGCAGGGTCGCCATCGGCATTCCAATCTGGCCCGATTGGCCGTGGAGTGGTCTGAAGTCGTGCCCGAGTATCTCGATGACCAGGCATTGAGGCAAGCCCCATTGGTCGGGCGATTGGTCCGACCGGCTCGCGGAAGGAGGCGGGAATGGACCGATGGCGATCCCTCAGCCCTATCGCACGCTCCGGGCTGCTGGTGTGCTTCCTGCTCCTTTCGAGCGCCGGAGAGCTCGTGGCCGGCTGGACCCTGCTCCTGGTCCCGACGCTCGGTGCGCTCCTCGGCGTCGCCGCCCTCGCCGTCGGCGTGGACTCGCGGATGCCCGGTGACTGGAGACGTGCCGCGTCGCGGTGAGCGAGGACGACGGCATCGAGCCACGCGGCTACCGACACGGCGCGCGGGCGGTCGCACCGTTCTCGGTCGCCGTGCTCGGCTTCGGGATCTCGTTCGGCGTGCTCGCGCGCGCGGCCGGGTTCGGCTGGTTCGCGCCGATCGTCATGTCGGCGACGACGTTCGCGGGATCGGCGCAGTTCGCCGCCGTCTCGGTCCTCGGCGACGGCGGGACCGTCGCGGCCGCCGTGACGGCCGCGCTCCTGCTCAACGCGCGCTACGGGCCGATCGGCGTCTCGGTCGCCCCCTACCTCGAAGGGCCGCGATGGTCGCGATTTCTTCGAGCGCAGCTCGTCGTCGACGAGTCGTGGGCCATCTCGGCGCAGGGAGACGGCTCGTTCAACCCGCGGGTCCTCGTCGGGGCCGGCGTCGTCCTGTATCTGAGCTGGGTCGGGGGAACGGCGATCGGGTCCGTCGGTGGGGAGGCGCTCGGGGACCCCCAGAGCCTCGGACTCGACGCCGCGTTCGCGGCGCTGTTCCTCGCGCTGCTCGTCCCGCAGCTGCGCGACCGGCGCCGAATCCAGGCAGCGATCCTCGGCGCCGCGATCGCCATCGTGCTCACGCCCGTCGCGCCCGCCGGCGTGCCGATCATCGCCGCGAGCGCGGCCTGTCTGCTGGGGCTGCGGCGATGACGGCGACCTGGCTCGTCGTCGTGCTCGTCGGCACCTGCACGATCGCCATCAAGGCGGCGGGGCCGATGCTGCTCGGCGGACGCTCGCTCCCGCCGCGGCTGACCGGCGTCGTCGAGCTGCTCGCGCCCGCGGTGCTCGCCGCGCTCGTGGCCGTCCAGACGTTCGGGAACGGACGCGCGCTCGTCGTCGACGCCCGGGTCATCGGGCTCGCCGTCGCCGGGATCGCGCTGTGGCGCAAGGCGCCGCTGCTCCTGGTGGTGGTGCTGGCCGCCGCCGCGACGGCGCTCGCACGCCTGGTTACGTGAGGATCGGCGGACGGGCTCGAGCGCGAGGCCGCTCGGTCGTTAGGAGCGCCGCCAGAACGCCAGGCTGGCGTCCTCACCCCACCGTCGCCGCAGGGACTCGACGACGGCGAGTCCGGCGAGCGCGACCGAGCTCAGCACGATGGGCAGCGCGAGGTTCCTCGTCAGGCCGCGAGAGGCCGCGATCGGCATGGTCGTCGCCGGCGTCACGATCTCCGCGACGAGGCTGGCGCTGTCGGGGAACCGCGAGTGCAGCAAGTTCCGGCTCGGTCCGGAGATCACCACCGCGCGCAGGGTTCCGTCGGGCTGAACCGTGAAGATGAGCTGGGGAAGCACCGCGGCGACCCAGCCGTCACCGCCGACCGTAGTGCCCGTCCCGCCGCCACCATCGCCTCCGCCGGGCCCACCCGGGGGCGGCGGTCCACCCGGACCGGGCGGTGGTCCGCTCGTGGATGGCGTCGGCGACCCGCTCGGCGAGGGCGTTCCGGGCGGCCCGGGAGGACCGCCGGGATCGCCACCACCTCCTGGGCCTGTTGGCCCCGGACCCGTGGGTCCGGTCACGGGCGGCGGGTCGGTCGGGCCGGTGGGGCCGGTCACCGGCGGGCCGGTGGGACCGGTCGGTCCCGGCCCGGTCGGTCCCGTGGGTGGGCCGGTGGGGCCGGTCGGTCCCGGCCCGGTCGGTCCCGTCGGGGGGCCGGTGGGGCCGGTGGGGCCGGTCTGTGCCCAGGACACGCCCCACGAGACCGTCGCCAGGAGCACGAGCGCGACGAGAAGCGAGAGCCCCATCGCACCCAAATACCGATTCCGGATCGAACGCCGCCGACCGCTCACGCCTCGTTGCCCTCCCGACCGTCCCGGCAACGGGCACACCCTATCTCGTCGTCCCCGGTCCGGGGAGAGGGGAAGGCCCACCACGCTCCGAGCAGGGATCGGGCCCGGGCGAGCTCGCGACCGCGGCGGCTCTCGGCCGCGCCGCGGATCGGGGTAGAGTCCGCACCATGATCTGGCTCTTGGTCTTCGGCGGCGTCCTCGCCATCATCGCGGTCGTCACCCTCATTCGCATGAAGTAGGCGGGCGCGTCGCTCGGAGGGGCGTTGTTCTCGTTCCTTCGGACTCGTTCCGAGCGTCGAGAGCGGGTGACGGGAATCGAACCCGCACCACCAGCTTGGAAGGCTGGAGCTCTACCATTGAGCTACACCCGCGGCGATGCGAAGCCTAGCAGCGCCTCGGGGCCGACCCTCGTCAGCCGGACTTCTGCCCCGTTCTCAGGTCCATCCAGTTCGTCTCGATCGACGCGTAGCGCGCCCACGCGGTCCCCCACCCGTCGTCGCTGCGCGGGAAACGCTCGATCGGCTGCTGCGGGGCGTTGCGATCCCAGATGCCGAAGTAGTCCCCGCCGTAGCCGAGCAGGTATCGCGAGCCGGTGTGCGTGAACTCGATCTTCGACTCCGCGGAAGTGGGGGCGGCCTCAGCGGCCGGTGCTGCTTCTGCGGCCGGCGCAGGTTCCGCGGCCGGCGATGCTTCGGCGGCCGCGACCGCAGCGGGAGCGGCGGCGGCGGCCGGCGCGGCCTGGGTCGGCGACACCTGCGTCGGCGCCTCGATCTGCGTCGTGGGCTCGGGCTCGCTCGCGGCGACGAGCGCGGCCGGAGCCGCGACCTTTGACTCCTCGGCCGGGGTCGGCTCCTCGGCGGCCGGCTCCTCGCGCGCCGCCGCCTTTGCCGGCGGAGTGTCGGCGCCCGCCGGCACTTCATCGACGAGCCAGCTGTGGCACCAGCGGCAACGGATGGCCGCGTCTTGGATCTCCTCCGCGCAATAGGGACAGGTCTTCATCGAGCGCTCCTCTGGTTGCTGAACGGCGACAGCCTACGCCGAGAGGCTGGGCGGGCGCGAACCCGTCAGGCGGTTTTGACGATCTCGCCGCCCTTGATCACGACCTCGACCTCGGTGAGCGCGTCGACGTCCTCGAGCGGATCCGCCCTCACGGCGATCAGGTCGGCGAGGCGCCCCGGCTCGATGGCCCCCACGCGGTCCTGCCAGCCGAGGAGCTCCGCCGCCACGGACGTCGCGCTCTGGATCGCCTGCATCGGCGTCATCCCGTACTTCACCTGGTACGCGAACTGCCGGGCGTTCATGCCGTGCGGATAGACGCCGCTGTCGGTCCCGAACGCGAGCCTCACCCCGGCCTCGACGCACTTCGCGAACCCCTGACGCTGCGCCTCGGTGGTCTCGTCGTTCTTGCGGAGCACCGCCTCCGACCACCCCTGCGCCCTCCCCTGCTCGGCGATCCAGTCCCCGTCCCAGACGTCGGCGACCAGGTAGGTGCCGGACCGGGCCATCAGCCCGATCGCCTCGTCGTCCATGAGCGAGCCGTGCTCGATCGAACGGACGCCGGCGCGGACCGCGCGCTTGATGCCCTCGGCGCCGTGCGCGTGGGCGGCGACGTGCGTGCCGTAGAGCGAGGCCTCTTCGACCGCGGCGCGGATCTCCGCCTCGCTGAACTCCGGCGCTCCGGGATCGGTGCCCTCGGTCAGCACCGCCCCCGTCGCGATCACCTTGATGAAGTCCGCGCCGCCGTGCAGGATCCGGCGCACCGCGGCCCGGACCTCGTCGACCGAGTTCGCCACCCCGAAACGGAGGTCGCGCGGGACGACCTCGTCGACGTCGGGCGCGAGCCCGGTGACGTCGCCGCCGCCGCCCGAGCACGTCACGTACGCGCCGGCGCAGCGCATCCGCGGGCCGAGGACGTCGCCGGCGTCGATCGCGTCTCGGAGCGCGACGTCGACGAGCGCCCGAAACGTGCCGACGTCGCGCACCGTGGTGAACCCCGCTCGGATCGTGTCGCGCGCGTTGCGGACGCCCGAGAGCGCCTCCTGCGCGGCGCTGCGCTGCACCAGCCCGGCGTAGCCGTGACCGGAGTCGAGCTCGCCGATCAGATGGGCGTGGCAGTCGATCAGGCCCGGAAGGACCGTGAAGTCGGAGAGGTCGAGCACGTCCGCCCCATCGGGAACGCCGCCGCCGTCGTCCGAGACGGACTCGATCCGGTCGCCGCGGATCGTGACGAGCTTCGCGCTCCGGACCACGCCGGCGACGACGTCGACCAGTCGTCCCGCGCGGATCACGACGTGTCGGTCCGGCATCAGTCTTCGGCCAGCCGGAACGAGGGATCGCCGGTGAGATCGGCGACGTCCATCTGCGCCTTCTGGAGCTTGCCGCTGTAGTCCCAGTTCATCGCCTGCCAGCGTGTGAACTGATCGAGCACCCAGACGCCGGACTGGCGCGACCCGTTGCCGCTGCGCCCGTTGCCGCCGAACGGGAGGTGCGCCTCGGCGCCGGAGGTCGAGTTGTTCACGCTCACCATCCCCGCCGAGACCCGCTCGCGGAACCGAAAGACGCTCTTCGGGTCGTTCGTGTAGATCGACGACGAGAGCCCGTAGCCGTGGCCGTTCGCCAGGGCGATCGCCTCCTCGAAGTCCTCGAACGTGGCGACGCCGACGATCGGTCCGAACGTCTCCTGCTTGTACAAGTCGTCGTCCCTCGTGACGCCGTCGACGATCGTCGGATGGCAGAACAGGCCGGCGTCGGGGTCGCCGACGAACCCGGTGCGTGGGTTGTCTCGGGTGATCCGGCCGGTGCCGGTCGAGCCGTACAGCGCGTGGTGCGGCTGCACCCAGTCGAGCCACCCCAGGAAGCGGTCGCAGAACCGGGAGCTGATCATCGACCCGTACAGGACGTCCTCGAACGGGTCGCCGATGGTGGCGGTCTCGACCGCGGTTGAGTACCGGCCGAGGAACTCGTCGTGCACCGACGCGTGGACGATCACGGTGCCGAGCGACGTGCACCGCTGCCCCGCCGTCCCGAACCCGCTGAAGAGCGCGCCCTCGACCGCGAGGTCGAGGTCGGCGTCGGGCATCACGACGAGCGGGTTCTTCCCGCCGAGCTCGAGGCACGCCGACTGGAGGTGCCGCCCGCACAGCTCGCCGATCCGCCGCCCGACCTCGGTCGAGCCGGTGAACCCGACCTTGTCGACCAGGCCCTCACCCAGCGCGCGCTCGAGACCCTCGAACGCGACCGGCCCCTCGGCGAGCACCATGTTGAACACGCCGGGAGGGAACCCGGCGTGGACGAAGAGCTGCGCGAGCGCCTCGGAGGTCGCCGGCGCGTACTCGGCCGGCTTCCAGACGACCGCGTTGCCGCACAGGAGCGCCGGGACGAGGTACCAGGAGGGGACGGCGACCGGGAAGTTGCCCGCGGTGACGATCGCGGCGACGCCGACGGGGTTGCGGAACGTGAACAGCTGTTTGTCGGGCAGCTCGCTCGGCACGGTCATCCCGTAGAGGCGGCGCCCCTCCGAGACGAAGAAGTTGCAGGTGTCGACGACCTCCTGCACCGAGCCTCTCGCCTCGCGGATCGGCTTGCCGATCTCTCGGGTCAGGATCCGCGCGAGCGCCTCGGCATTGTCCTCGACCAGACGCCCGAGCTGCTGGATCGCCCGGCCGCGGATCGGCGCCGGGACCCGGGCCCAGGAGGGCTGGACCTCGCGCGCCGCTCGGCACGCCTCGACGAACGTGGTCACGTCACCGAGTCTCGCGACCGCCACCGGCTCGTCGAGCCGCGCGGGGTTCCGGACGTCGAGGTCGCCGCCCGGCGCGTCCTCGCGCCAGGTGTCGCCGAGCAGGGAGGAGACGGATCGACGCATCGCGGCATCGTACGGCGAACGGGGCGGCGACACGGCGCCGGTCGCTAGCATGCCCGCGATGGCCGACTTCGTGGTCCGGGAGTGGCGGTTGGAGCCGTTCGACGGGGATCAGGCGCCTCCCCACGTCCACCACGCAGGCGAGGAAGCCTTCATCTGCCTCGCCGGCGATCTCGAGGTCGTGGTCGGAGGCGCGCGCAGGCCGATCCCGCCCGGCGACTTCGTGATCGTTCCCCGCGGCGCCGTGCACACCTTCGCATCTCGTGGCGGGCACGCGTCCTCGCCGTGATGAGCCCGCAGATCGCCGAGCTGATCGACGGGCTGCACGCTCCTCTTTCCGACGCGGAGCGGGAGGCGCTCTGGCGGCGGTGCGAGTCGTCCCTCGCCTGACCGAACCTACGCGGGCTCCTCGAGTCGCAGCACCTGGAACGAGTGCGCGACGAGGTTGACCGAGGATCCTCGCGCGGCGCGGCGTCCCGGGTGCGCCGTATTGATCAGGGTCCACCAGGTGCCCGCATCCTCCCCGGACTCCGGCAGCGCGAACGAGCGCGAGCGGTCGCCGCCGTTCAGGAGCATCAGGATCGTCTTGCCGAAGATCGGCCGCCCGCGTTCGTCGACCTCGTCGGTGGCGCGCCCGTGCAGGAGCATCCCGAGCACGTGGCCGTCGGGATCGGCCCAGTCGTCGTCGGTCATCTCACGGCCGTCGGGATGGAGCCACGAGAGGTCCTTCGCCCCGCCGTCCTCGATCGGCTTGCCGGTCAGGAACGTCCGGCGACGGAGCACCGCGTTCGAGCGCACGATCTCGAGCACCTCGCGCGTGAACGCGAGCAGGTCACGGTCGGCCGGCGAGAGGTCCCAGTCGACCCACGAGACCTCGTCGTCCTGGCAGTACGCGTTGTTGTTCCCTCCCTGGGTCCGCCCCATCTCGTCGCCGCCGAGCAGCATCGATACGCCCTGTGAGAGAACGAGCGTCGCGAGGAGGTTCCGCTTCATGCGCTCGCGCATCGAGACGACCCGCGACGAGTCCGTCGGGCCCTCGGCCCCCCAGTTGCGACTGAGGTTGTCGTCGGTCCCGTCGCGGTTGCCGTCGCCGTTCGCCTCGTTGTGCTTGCGCTCGTACGACACGAGGTCGTGCAGCGTGAACCCGTCGTGCGCGGTGACGAAGTTGACGCTGGCGTACGTGCGGCGGCCGCTCGCCTCGTAGAGGTCGCTCGAGCCCGACAGGCGCGACGCGAGCTCGGACACCTGCCCGGGGTCGCCGCGCCAGAAGCGCCGGACGCAGTCCCGGTACTTGCCGTTCCACTCGGCCCACCCCGTCGGGAAGTTGCCGACCTGGTAGCCGCCCTCGCCGAGGTCCCACGGCTCGGCGATCAACTTCGCCTGGCTGATCATCGGGTCCTGCTGGATGATGTCGAAGAACGTGCCGAGCCGGTTCACCTCGTACAGCTCGCGCGCGAGCACCGGCGCCAGGTCGAAGCGGAACCCGTCGACGTGCATCTCGGCGATCCAGTAGCGCAGGCTGTCCATGATCAGCTGCATCGTGCGCGGGTGCAGCATGTTCAGGCTGTTCCCGGTCCCGGTGAAGTCCATGTAGTGGCGGCGGTCGTCGGGCTGCAGCCGGTAGTACGCGGCGTTGTCGATGCCGCGAAGCGAGAGCGTGGGGCCGAGGCGGTTGCCCTCGCCCGTGTGGTTGTAGACGACGTCGAGGATCACCTCGATGCCGGCCTTGTGCAGCGCCTTCACCATCGACTTGAACTCGTCGACCTGCTGGCCGCCCCAGCCGGTCGCGTAGCCGACGTGGGGCGCGAGGAACCCGATGGAGTTGTAGCCCCAGAAGTTGCGGAGCCCGCGCTCGACGAGGTTCCGATCGTCGACGTACTGATGCACCGGCAGGAGCTCGACCGCCGTCACGCCGAGCGAGCGCAGGTGATCCAGGATCGGATCGGAGGCCATCGCGAGGTAGGTGCCGCGAAGCTCCGGCGGCACGCCGGGGTGTCGGGCGGTCATGCCCCTCACGTGGCACTCGTAGATGACCGTCCGGTTCCACGGGGTCCTCGGGGGCGCGTCGTCGCCCCACGTGAACGCCGTGTCGACCACGACCGACCTCGGCACGCTCGGCGCGCTGTCGTGCTCGTCGAACGCGAGGTCCTCCTCGGGGTCCTCGATCGCATACCCGTACACGGCGTCGGTCCAGTCGATCGCGCCGGAGATCGCCTTCGCGTACGGGTCGAGCAGGAGCTTGTTGGGGTTGAACCGATGCCCCTCGGCCGGCGCGTACGGCCCGTGGACGCGATAGCCGTAGCGCGCCCCGGGCCGAAGGTCGGGAAGGAACGCGTGCCAGACCAGGTCCGTGCGCTCGCGCAACGGGATCCGCGCCGTCTCGCGCCCGCTGCGCTCGTCCCCGAACAGGCAGAGCTCCACCGCGGTGGCGTGCTCGGAGAACAGCGCGAAGTTGACGCCCTCGCCGTCCCAGGTGGCGCCGAGCGGATACGGGTGACCGGGCCAGACCCTCATCGCCGCGGTCAACGCACCTCGGGCGCGAGGAACAACGCCCCGAGCGGCGGCAGGTCGAGCTCGAGCGAGTGCGGCCGTCCGTGCATCGGCGAATCCCTCGCCTCGACCGACGCGTACTCCCCACGACCGCTCCCCCCGAAGGTCGCGGCGTCGGTGTCGAGCAGCGGGGCCCACCGGCCGCCGATGGGAACGCCCATGCCGTAGCCCTGGCGGCGCACGGGCGTGAAGTTGGCGACGAACAGCACCGGTCGCCCCGACCGGTCGAGACGCAGGAACGACAGCACGCTCGCCGCCCGGTCCGAGGCGTCGACCCACGCGAACCCCTCGGGCGAGGCGTCGAGCTCGTGCAGCTCCGGGCGCTCGCGGTACAGGGACCCGAGGGCCGCCACCAGCCGGCGGACGCCCTCGTGCGGCTCGTACCGGAGCAGGTCCCACTCCAGCCCGGTCTCGTGGTTCCACTCCGCCCACGGCGCGAGCTCCGCCCCCATGAACAGAAGCTTCTTCCCGGGCTGGGCGAACTGATACGCGTACAGCAGCCGAAGGTTCGCGAACCGCTGCCAGTCGTCGCCGGGCATCTTCGCGAGCAGCGAGCCCTTGCCGTGCACGACCTCGTCGTGGGAGAGCGGAAGCACGAAGTTCTCGTTGAACGCGTAGAGCATGCGGAACGTGATGGTGTCGTGCAGGTACGAGCGGTGCACGGGGTCCTTCGACAGGTACTGGAGCGTGTCGTGCATCCACCCCATGTCCCACTTGAGGCCGAAACCGAGCCCGCCGACGTGCACGGGTCGCGAGACGGACGGCCACGCGGTCGACTCCTCGGCGATGACCTGCACGTCCGGATGGCTGGCGTAGAGGGCCGTGTTCAGCCCTCGGAGGAACTCCACCGCGCGCAGGTTCTCGCGTCCGCCGAGCTCGTTCGGGATCCACTCGCCCTGCTTGCGCGAGTAGTCCAGGTACAGCATCGAGGCGACGGCGTCCACGCGCAGGCCGTCCGCGTGATAGCGATCGAGCCAGTGGGTCGCCGAGGAGAGCAGGAAGCTCCGGACCTCGTTGCGGCCGTAGTTGAAGATGAAGCTTCCCCAGTCCGGATGGAAGCCCTGACGCGGGTCGGCGTGCTCGTACAGATGGGTGCCGTCGAAGTACGCGAGCCCGTGCTCGTCCGAGGCGAAGTGCGACGGCACCCAATCCAGGATCACCCCGATGCCGCGCCGGTGCAGCAGGTCGATCATCGCCATGAGGTCCTGCGGAGTGCCGTAGCGGCTCGTCGGCGCGAAGTAGCCGGTGCTCTGGTAGCCCCACGAGCCGTAGAACGGGTGCTCCATGATCGGGAGCAGCTCGACGTGGGTGAAGTTCAGCGCGGCGACGTGATCGGCGAGGCGCGGCGCGATCTCCCGGTAGCCGAGCATCCGGCCTTTCTCGTCGCGCGCCCACGACCCGAGGTGGACCTCGTAGATGCTCATCGGCGCATCGAGGGCGTTCGCCGCGCCGCGCGTCGACATCCACGCCGCATCTCCCCAGTCGTAGCCCGTGTCCCAGACGACGCTCGCCGTCCGCGGCGCGACCTCCGCGAACGCCGCGAACGGATCGCCCTTGTCGACGCGGTAGTCGTGCAGGCGGGAGGCCACGTGGAGCTTGTAGGTCGCGCCGTGGCCCACGCCCGGAACGAACCCCTCCCAGATCCCGCTCGAGGCGCGAGGTCGGAGCGGGTCGGCCCGGCGATCCCAGCCGTTGAAGTCCCCGATCACCGAGACGGCCTCGGCGTTCGGCGCCCACACCCCGAACGCGGTCCCGGGCTCGCCGTCGGCCTCGAGCGGGTGGGCGCCGAGCCGCTCGTAGAGCCGCGCGTGCGTGCCCTCGTTGAACAGGAACACGTCGTCGTCCGACAGCAGCGACACGTCGTGCCGGACCGGGCTCACGAGGTGCCCTCGAGCAGCTCGTCGATGCCGGCGATCGCGATCGGGAGCCAGTCGGGCCGGTGGTTCGCCTCGTAGGAGACCTCGTACAGCGCCTTCTCGAGCAGGAGCGCGGGGAGCAGCACCGGACCCTCCTCGGCCATGTCGCCCACGAACGGCGCGCCCGAGACGACGTCGAGGTACTCGCGCAGGTACGCCCCGGCGGCCGAGACGTACCAGAGCCGGACCCACGGCGCGACGGCGTCGGCCCGCTCCGGCTCCACCACGTCGCCGGCCCGGGCGGCCGCGTGGGCGGCGTAGTGGAACGACCGGATCATCCCGGCGACGTCGACGAGCGGCAGCCGCTTGATCCTGCGCTCGCCGATCGAACGGGTGGGCTCCCCCTCGAAGTCGATGATCACGAAGTCGCGGCCCGTGTAGAGGACCTGCCCGAGATGGAAGTCCCCGTGGACGCGCGTTCGGGCCCCGCCGATCTTCACGTCCAGCACCGTCTTGAAGCGCTCGAGGATCCGCCCCTGCGCGGCAAGGACGACCTCGGCCCCCTCGAGGTCCGGGCGCGACCGCAGCAGCTGGAAGGTCGCGTTCGCGATTCCGCGCAGCGACTGGTACAAGGCGCGCTGGGAGAACGGGGTGACCTTCTCGGGCGCGAACGCCGGGTCCTCCCCGTCGCTCGCGAGCGCGAGATGCAGCTCGCCGGTTCGGCGGCCGAGCAGGCGCGCCGCCTCCAGGTAGTGGCCCATCATCTCGACGGCGAGCTCGGGCGGCCCGCCGTCCGCGACCTCGAAGAGGCCCGGCGTCGGGACCTCGACCGGCGGCCGCCCGGCGGTCCGCGCGAGCACGGCCTCCAGGTAGCCTCGGACCCGGTCCTGCGTGTACGACCACGCGTCGCCCTCGTTGGGGACGTACCCGTGCAGGACGCCCAGCGTTCGCGCGAGCCCGCGTCCCCCACGGAGCTCGAGGCCGCCCGCGAGCGGGGCGACGTGCTCGAACCCCACGCGATCGGTCAGGAACCGTCCGATCTCGAGATCGGGGTTCACGCCCTGATCCAGGCGCCGGTACACCTTCAAGACCAGCCGGTCGCCGAACGCCAGGGAGGAGTTGCTCTGCTCCGCCTGGAGCGGCCGCGCGTCCGGCGTATCGTCGGCCGCTCCGGCGAGGCGGCGAAAGGCCTTCGTCGGGTAGGCCTCGAGCCGCAGGCCGGCGCCGCCGGCGATGCGCCGTCGACGCCGGATGGCGTCCAGGAGCGCCGCGGGCACCTCGGGCTCGCCGAGGGCGTCGTGGAGGACGCGCTCGCCGTCTTGGGTGTTCAGACGGGCGACCACCGATCGCGCGTAGGACTCCAGCAGCTCCCGGCTGTGCTCGACCGAGGCACACGCGAGCGGGACCACGTACGTCTCGGGATCCCCCTCCGCGTACTCCACGTCGACGACCGCGACGACGCCGGCGACCTGCGTGTCGTCGACGCCGACGGGGATCGACTCGACGATCTGGGCGGACTTGATCCTGCGGGCCTTGCCGCCGAACCACCGGGCCTCACGCAGGAACCCCGGGAGCGCATCCTCGAGGGCCGGCCGGTTCCTCTTCGCGAACGCGCTCTGCCAGTCGCCGGCGATCTCGATCGCCGGGATGCGGCGGGACGAGCCGGTCTCGAGCTCGACCGTCTGCGGCTCGAGCCGGAACCAATAGAAGGAGTGCGGGCCGAGCGTGAGGAAGTACGGCAGCTCCCCGATCGTCGGGAACACCGTTGCCCCGAACAGCTCGGTCGGCACCAGCCCTCGGTAGGCGGACAGGTCGAGCTCCGCGTACTGCACGGAGCGCGCGAGGTTGACGACGACGAGGATCCGCTCGTCCTCGTGCTGCCGCAGGAACACGAGGACGCGGTGGTTCTCCGGATACAGGAACTCGATCGAGCCCCGCGAGAGCGCCGCCGAGCGCTTTCGCAGCGCAATCAGTCGCTTCATCCACCAGAGCAGGGAGCGCGGGTTGTCCTGTTGCGCCTCGACGTTCAGCGACTCGTAGTGGTACTCGGGCCCGATCACGACCGGCAGGTACAGCTGCTGCGGGTTCGCGCGGGAGAAGCCCGCGTTCCGGTCGGCGCTCCACTGCATCGGGGTACGCACGCCGTTGCGGTCGCCGAGGTAGATGTTGTCGCCCATACCGATCTCGTCGCCGTAGTAGATGACGGGCGTGCCCGGCAGCGAGAACAGCAGCCCGTTGATCACCTCGATCAGCCGGCGATCGTTGCCGAGCAGCGGGGCCAGGCGCCTGCGGATCCCGAGGTTGATCCTGGCCTGGGGATCCTGGGCGTAGACGCGGTACATGTAGTCGCGCTCCTCGTCGGTCACCATCTCGAGCGTCAGCTCGTCGTGATTGCGAAGGAACAGCGCCCACCGGGCCGAGTCCGGGATCGGCGGCGTCTGCTCGAGGATGTCGATCACGGGGAAGCGATCCTCCATCCGGAGAGCCATGAACATCCGGGGCATGAGCGGGAAATGGAACGCCATGTTGCACTCGTCGCCGTCGCCGAAGTACGCGGCGGCGTCCTCGGGCCACTGGTTCGCCTCTGCCAGCAGCATGCGGTCCGGGTAGCGGGCATCGACGTGCGCGCGCAGCTCTTTCAGGAACGCGTGGGTCTCGGGCAGGTTCTCGCAGTTGGTGCCGCGGCGCTCGAACAGGTACGGGACGGCGTCCAGCCGCAGCCCGTCCACCCCCATGTCGAGCCACAGGTCGACGATGTTGAGCATGGCCCGCCGCACGCGAGGGTTGTCGTAGTTCAGGTCGGGCTGGTGCCAGTAGAAGCGATGCCAGAAGTACGCGTTCGCGACGTCGTCGAACGCCCAGTTCGACGTCTCGAAGTCCTTGAAGATGATCCGCGCCTCGCGATAGCGCTCCGTCGTGTCGCTCCAGACGTAGTAGTCGCGCTCCGGGCTCCCCGCGGGGGCCCGCCGCGCCCGCTGGAACCACGGATGGGCGTCGGAGGTGTGGTTCAGCACGAGTTCGGTGATCACGCGCAGGCCGCGCTCGTGCGCGGCGCGCATGAAGTGGCGGAAGTCCCGAAGGGTCCCGTACGCGGGGTGCACCGACGTGTAGTCGGCGGTGTCGTAGCCGTCGTCGCGCAGCGGCGAGGGGTAGAACGGGAGCAACCAGATGGCGGTGACCCCGAGGTCGGACAGGTAGTCCAGGCGCTGCGAGAGCCCGCGGAAGTCGCCGACGCCGTCGCCGTCGGAGTCCTGGAACGCTCGGACGTGAAGCTCGTAGATGACCGCGTCGTGGTACCAGCGGGGCCCCACGCCGGCCGGGTCCGGTATTGCGAGGGCCGTCACGCCGGCGCCTCCCGAATCGCGAAGACGTGGGCGGCCGCCACCGCCGGGTCGAGCTCGACGTAGTTGACCGGGCCGGCCCAGCGGTGGATCTCGCCCGTGAGCAGGTCCTCCACCTCGAAGGGCCGGCCCTCCGGCACGCCCAGCTCCCCCAGGTCCAGGTCGGTCCACCCCGACTGGGCGTTGCGCGAGTCCAGGTTGGCGATCACCAGGATCACGTTCGCGCGGTCCTCGGTCGACTTGCTGTACGCGAGCAGCCCTTCGTTGGCGATCTCGTGGAACCGCAGGGAGCCGTTGTCGTGCAGCGCCGGGTTCTGCGCGCGAATGCGGTTCACCGCCTCGATGAGCGGCGCGAGGCTGTCGGCGCGCTCGAGATCCCACGTGCGGATCTCGTACTTCTCGGAGTCCCGGTACTCCTCCGAGCCCGGTTCGATCGGCGTGTGCTCCTGGAGCTCGAACGCCGGACCGTAGATCCCGTAGCTCGAGCCGAGCGTCGCCGCCAGGATGAACCGCACCGCGAAGGCGGCGCGCCGGCCCGTCTGCAGGTACGCGGTGAGGATGTCGGGCGTGTTCGGCCACAGGTTCGGGCGGAAGTACTCGGCCACCGGCGTCCGGGTGAGCTCCGTGAAGTAGTCGGTGAGCTCCTGCTTGGTGTTGCGCCACGCGAAGTACGTGTAGGACTGGCTGAACCCGATCTTCGCGAGCCGGTACATGACCCTCGGGCGCGTGAACGCCTCGGCGAGGAAGATCGCGTCCGGGTAGCTCGCCCGGACCTCCGCGAGCAGCCACTCCCAGAACGCGAACGGCTTCGTGTGCGGGTTGTCGACGCGGAAGATCCGGATCCCGTGGTCGCACCAGAACAGGACCACGTCGCGAAGCGCCTCCCACAGCGCGGCGCGATCCTTCGTCTCGAAGTCGAGCGGGTAGATGTCCTCGTAGACCTTGGGCGGGTTCTCCGCGTGGCGGATCGAGCCGTCCGGCCGGTGGCGAAACCAGTCCGGATGCTCGTGGACCCAGGGGTGCTCGGGCGTCACCTGGAACGCGATGTCGAGCGCGAGCTCGATCCCTCGGCCGCGAGCCGCGACGAGGAGCCGCTCAAGGTCCGCCATCGTGCCGAGCGCCGGATGGATCGCCGTGTGCCCTCCCTCCTCGGCACCGATCGCCCAGGGGCTCCCCGGGTCGTCCCCGCTTCGGGATGGAGTGTTGTTCGGACCCTTGCGGCGCTCGTGGCCGATCGGATGGATCGGCGGCAGATAGAGGATGTCGAAACCGAGCCGCTCGACGTACGGGAGCCGCGCGATCACGTCGTCGAAGGTGCCCTGCCTCCCGGGAACGGGCGAGGTCGACCGCGGGAACAGCTCGTACCAGGCGCCGAACCGGGCGAGCGAGCGTTCGACGAGCACCCGGAGCTCCCGCGGGGACGTGCCCTGCTGCCGTCGATCGGGATGCGCGCGCATCTGCTCCCGTAGCGGGTCGTCGAACGCGCATACGAGCGCCGCCTCGCGATCGTCGCCCTGGAGCGACTTCGCCGCCTCTCGAAGCCGGCGCCGATCGCCGTCCGACGCCCGTCGCGACGCGGCGAGCACGAGCTCGGCGCCGATCGCGAGGTCCACCGCCACATCCACCCCCGCGTCCACCTTGGTGCGCAGGTCCCGCCGCCAGGTCTCGAACCGATCGGTCCATCCGACGACGGCGTACCGGTGCGCGCCCAGGCGCTCCACCACGAACGCGCCGCGGAACCGGTCGTTGCCGAGCGGCTCCATCGGCGCCTCGTGCCAGCCCTCGTCGTCGGGGCCGCGGTACCGAAGGGCCGCCGCCACCAGCTCGTGGCCGTCCGCGAAGACGTCGGCCTCCACGCGCACCTCCTCGCCGGGGGTGCGCTTGATCGGGAACCGGCCCGCGTCGACCTCGGGCCAGATCCCCTCGACGACCACGCGAACGCCGTCCGTCGCGGAGCCCCCGCGGCGGATCGCGATGCGCGGCGCGTCCCTGGTCGTCGCGATCTCCGATCCCTCCCCCTGCGGTTTCGATAACGGTACCCCGACGCCGCGAGCCCTCGCGGGCTGTCACGCGGGCGACGGAGTGGTGGAATACGGCCATGCCGGGACAGCGTCCGGAGATCGAGCTGCTCGCAGAGGTTCCCCTGTTCGAGGGGCTCTCGCGCGCGCACCTGGGCCGAGTGGCCTCGCTCGCCGAGCACGGCTCGTACAACGCGGGGCGGGTCATCGTGAGGAAGGACGATCCCGGCCGGGCCTTCTACGTCATCGTCGACGGCACGGCCAAGGTGGTGAAGGGCAAGATCGTCACCGCGCGACGGGAGGCCGAGCTCGGACCGGGCGACTTTTTCGGCGAGCTCGCGCTCCTCGACGGCGGCCCTCGGGCCGCCACGGTGATCGCCGACTCCCCCCTCTCGGCGATCCGCATCGAGCGCACCGCGTTCCGGCACCTCCTGCGCGAGGAGCCCGACCTCGCCCTGAAGGTCCTCGAGGGCATGGCCCGCCGGACCCGCAAGATCCTCGACGCCCCACCGCTGTAGCGGCGGCCACCGGCGACGCCCTCGGCCGGACGGGCCTTATGGAATCCGAACCGCGACCGACCGCTTCCTTACGCACACCTCAGGGTGCCCGCACTAGCCTCCAAGCGTCCATGTGGCTCGACGTGGGACTGCTGGCCCTGATCGCGCTCCTGTTCTCGTTGTCGTTAGGGTTCGCAGCCTGGCTCGACCGACTATGAACGTTGCCGACGTCCTCGAGCTGATCCTGGGCGTCGGCGCAACCCCACATCCAACCCCCACCACCACCTCCCCTGGGCGCGCCAAATGACGGCGTTTGCCCTGTACACGCTCCTGCTGGTCGCGGCTACGCCGCCGCTCGGCGCGTACCTGCACCGCGTGTTCACGCGGCAGCGGACCGGTCGGCTGGAAACCGCGATGTACCGGCTTATCGGCGTTCATCCGCAGGCCCAACACACTTCGCGGCAGTACGCATCCGCGGTCCTGTGGTTCAGCGCGATCAGCACCGTGTTCGTCTACCTGGTGATGCGAGCACAGCAGCATCTGCCCCTGAATCCGGACCACTTGCCCGCCGTAGGACAGGACGTGGCCTTCAACACCGCGATCAGCTTCATGTCCAACACGAGCTGGCAGGCCTACGGCGGCGAGACGACGCTCAGCTACCTGTCCCAGATGCTCGCGATCACGACGCAGATGTTCGTTTCGGCGGTGGTCGGCATGGCGGTCCTCGTCGCGATGATCCGCGGCTTCACGCGATCGGAGAACGGCGGTCTCGGCAACTTCTGGGTCGACCTCGTCCGCGCGACGGTCTACGTCCTGCTGCCACTGTCCGCGGTGGCGGCGATCGCGTTCGTCGCACAGGGGATCCCGCAAACGCTCGGTGGGCACGCGACCGCCGATGCCGTCCAGGGATTCGTTCAGGCGATCGCGCGAGGGCCGGTAGCCGGTCAGACGGCAATCAAGCAACTGAGCACGGACGGCGGCGGTTTCTTCAACGCGAACTCCGCGCACCCGTTCGAGAACCCTACCGCGTTCACGAACCTCGTCGAGTCGCTGTTGATCATCTTGATCCCAGCGGCGCTCACCTACACCTTCGGGAAGATGGTGGGCAGCCGTCGCCAAGGCTGGGCGCTGTTCGCGGCTATGTGGATCCTGCTGGCGATCGGGTTCGCCATGACCGCTCCAGGCGAGCGCCAGGCGACGTCTGCGATGCACGCCGCGGGGATCGGGGCGGAGGCGCCGAACATGGAGGGCAAGGAAGCTCGCATCGGACCCGACGACTCGTCCGTGTGGGCGGTAGTCACCACGGCCACGTCGAGCGGCAGCGTCAACTCGATGCACGACTCGTTTCAGCCGCTCGGCCAGCTCGCCCCGATGTTCAACATGGCCGCTGGAGAGGTCGTCTTCGGTGGGGTGGGAAGCGGGCTCTACGGAATGGTGTTCTACGTGGTCATCGCGGTCTTCATCGGCGGTTTGATGATCGGTCGGACGCCCGAGTACCTCGGGAAGAAGATCCGCGCCAGGGAAGTCAAGCTCGTGGTCCTCGGCGTCCTCGTGCCGTTCCTCGTGGTGCTCGCGCTGACCGCGATAGCCGTCGTGACGAAGAGCACAGTGGCGGCGACCACCAACGCCGGCCCGCATGGATTCAGCGAGATCTTCTACGCCTTCCTCTCGCAGGGGAACAACAATGGGTCCGCGTTCGCCGGCCTCACCGCGAGCGGACCCTTCTACGCCGTCCTGGGTGGTGTCGCGATGCTCGTGGGGCGGTTCGTTCCGCTGCTCGCGGCGCTCGCACTCGGCGGGAGCGTCGGTGAGGAGAAGACCGTGCCCCCCAGTCTCGGCACGCTTCGGACCGATACCGGCCTGTTCGTCGGCCTCCTCGTCAGCGTCGTCCTCGTCATCGGTGCGCTCACGTTCCTGCCCGCGCTCGCGATTGGTCCGATCGTCGAACACCTCAGCCACGGCACCCTGTTCTGAGAGCACCGAGTCGAGATTGGGGCGCTGGCGCGCTCGGTATCGAGCGTCCCCCCGTCGCCTACACTTTGGCCATTGAGATCTCCGGACCTGCGCAGCGCCACGCCGGGCTGCGGGCACCTCCGCGAGAGTGGAGCCGCCCTCAACCGGTGGACGCGCGGGCGGGTGGGGGTTCCAAGACAGATGAGCGCCGGTAGCTCAGTGGACAGAGCGGCTGCCTTCTAACTAGGCGGCACAAACGGTGTGCTGACCTGGGGAAATGCAGGTCGGAGCTGAGCGGAATGGGCTCAGTTATCTGCTGAGAATACGCTCCCGCCCGTGTCGAACGGTACATCCCGGCTGTTAAGCCGGGGGCCGGTTGGTCCCTGCTCTAGGCAGGACCCTTCTGCATGGCCTTCATGACCTTCTCGATCGCGGCCTCGACCTCGGCGAGTTCCTTCGAGGGACTTATCTGAAGAAGCTCGGTACCGGCATCGGCCTTCCAAGAGGTGTGGCCCGCGGGGGCGTAGAAGGCGTCTCCGGAATGTTCTCCTCGCTTACCCGGCGCTAGCCTCCGCGGATCGCCTGGAGTACGCCAAGAGGGGCTCCACCCGCCGTCCATGCCGCCGCCGAGCAGCCGCCAAGGCCGACGACCTTCGTCGAGGTCGGCTTCGGCACCCTCGGTTGTGCAATGTTTCGCCGCGGTGTAGAAACGCCCGTTGCCGAAGGCTAGGGAGGGAGCATGAAGGCACGACTGCTACTCGCTGTTGCATGCGCATTGGGAACGTTCGTCGCGACCGCGGCACCTGCGATCGCCGTTGAGCCCGTGGTCGTAGTAGACACCGACAAGCCGGAGATCGGCCCCGCTGCTTCCACGACATACCTGGCGTGGTTCGTGTTCACGCCCAACTTCCACCCGAACGTCCGGGCTCAAGCGATCGGGGACGATACGTCGTTTCGTGTCAACCCAGCAGGCACGAGCGCGTACACCGGTGGGATCGATGGCTCCACGTTGATCTACCAATGGTTCACACCCGACCACAAGCCGGATATCGCGATGGTTGACCTTGCCACTCAGACGGAACTGGACGTCCCCGATGGGGTGAACACCAACGCCTCGGAGTTCGCTCCCAGCATCTCGGGGTCGCAACTCTTGTTCGGTCGTGGGATCCCTCACGGTGCCTCGGTCGTGCTGTTCGATACCTCGACCTCCACGTCCCAAGTCCTGTATTCGAAGACGGAGACCGATCGAAAGTTCTTCGACATCATCCCGATCCAAGTGAACGGCAACTACGCCGTTTGGATGCAAACGGTCATCTCGAAGAAGACTGGGCAGCCCGTCACCGGGGACGTCTTCCTATACGACATCGCTGCGGAAACGACGACGAAGATCCCGCACACGGACCCGGAAAGACCGGCGCAATACGGGCCGTCCGTCGACGCCGACGGAACTGTGTACTTCGGACGCAGCAGCAACGCTTGCGGAGAGAACGCGCAGCTGATCAGCCGCCAGCTGGACGGGACCGAGACGGTGCTCTACGAGTTCCCGACGAATCGAGACTTCGGCTTCTCGTTCGCAGTCGATAACGCGAACAACACGACGGATGTGTACTTCGACAGGGGGAACTGTCGGGGCTCGGACTTCGGGGACATCTGGAAACTGCCGGGCGTCTAGGCTTGGAAGGTCGCCCTTTATCGTGACCCGCCGTAGGGTCTGGATGTGGCACTCCACGACCCGCCGAGGCCGATGCTTGTTGAGACCCGATGAACTCGAGCGCCGGCTGCAGGAGCGTCTGAACGCTCTCGGCCCCGCTCGCCGTGCCGAGCTGCTCCACGTCCTGATGCTGCCCGACTTCGACCGCGCCGACCGGATCGGCGAGTTCTACGGCCACCCTGAGAGCCGCACCTTCGCCGAGCTGCTGATCGACTGCGAGGAGGACCGATACCTGCGGGCGGTGCTCGTCGGGATGCTGCGGGAGGCCGACCGCTAGAAGCTCATCACTCCGTGCAGGATCAAGGCGCAACCGGGAGCCCGCGCCGCACGGCGAGCCCGTGCTGTGGGGAGCTGCCTGCTAGGCAAGCGACGATGCGGAACCGAGCCAATGCATGGCGGTCGTGGCGTCCGGGGCTTAGACGGTTTCTACTCTAGTTGGAGTGTATCGAGGGCGGTCTGCTCCTGAGCAGACAAATGAGTCCACGTTCGCCATACGAGGTTCGAGATCTGAGATCACGCGGCCCTCACGGCCCGAAGAACGTAGCCGCCCGGAAGGCTGCTGTCGCGGGAACGCGAGCCGGCCATCGCAACGAGATCGAGGATAAGCCCGAGCAATCGGCCGACAATCGGCACTGCCTTCCGTACGCTCAGCGCGAGCAGATGGAACTGCAACGACATCGTTCCCATGATGGGGACGACTTCGATCCTCGCGAACCCGCTGTCATGCAACATCGTGCGCGCGGCATACTCCGTCCATCGCCATTTGTCCGCGCCACTGAGAGGACCACCATACGGAACCACTAGCAGAAGCGTTCCTGTTGGTCGGGTTATGCGATGGAGCACGCGACACGCCTCGAGGGGGTCGACCACATATTGGAGCACATTGATGCACAGGACAAGCGGGAACGCCGCGTCCCGTAACGGCAGATGCGAGATCGCGCCAAGGCAGTCGGCGAATCCTGGTTTCACATCGAGGCCGATCGGGGTGTATCCGCGCAAGCGAACGACGGCATCGAAGGGTCTCATCCCACACCCAATATCAGCGGCCATGCTCGGGCTTTGGCGAGCCTGAGGGATGAGGGGCGTAAGCGCCTTCCACAACGCCTGCCGCCCAACCCTGTACTTGCCCGAGCGCCAGACCTGGGGTGCCAGCGCGAAGGGGGCCGCACGCGGCGCCGCTGTGTCACGCATGATTGCCATACTAGGTACTGCGCTCGTTCCAAGCCAAACGCCCGCCGGGCCTCGCCAGGGGCCTAGTAGATGGGCGATGAGGGCCGAGGCGCCAAGGAGGCTCTCCGAGGCCCCCGCCCCCTCATCATGCTCATGCTGCGGCGGGGAGTCCTTCACGGAGTGACTTAAGCCCCAGCCTAGCCGGGCTCGGCATCACGCCTGGACAACTGGGCGCACCGCGAGCCCGCGCCGCACGGCGACCCGGCGGTGTGAGTTCCGTCGGGAGTCCGGGCTTGGTAGATGCCGACGATGCACATTACGGGCTTCTACCAGGAGAGGGTTGACCCTTCCCCCGGGGGGGGGTATGCCCTGCCTGGCGGCAGATGTGCGGACCCGTCCTGCCCTCTCGCTGACGGCTGCAACGGTCCCAGGACCCGACCGGCGCGGACGGTGACCTCGCCAAGGTCGAGGTGTTGATCGAGGACGCCTGCGAAAGCGAAGCCGGCGGTGCGTCAGGCGTTCGGCGTCGTGCGCGAGGCGACAGAAGCCCTCGTAGGGTCCGAGAGGTTCCAGGTCTTGTGCCCCGAGCGTGTCGCCGTGATCGGGAGGATGACTTTCGAAGGACGGCCCCGCGACAGGTCCGGGTTGCGGCGACAGGGCAGTTGCGCTTCAATGCGGCTCTAGGGGTCACGGGAGGGAGACGATGCGACACTCCGCGGGCCGGAAATCGCTTCCAGTCCTCTTGCTGGCATTCGTTCTCCTGCTATCGGCGGTGTCGACACCGTCATACGCAGCGCCTCCCCCACCCGGGCTGGACTACCTTCTCGCCGACGTCTCGGCCGTCTCGTCCAGTGATGTGTGGACAGTCGGCGGCAGGGCAGGCTGCGACCCGGTCACGTTGCATTGGACCTCCAAACGGTGGAATGCCGTCGCTGCGCCCAAACCGCCAGACACGTGTGCGACGCTGACCGGCGTAGCCGCCGTTGCCTCGTCCGATGTGTGGGCCGTCGGCGGCGCTGCTCCGGTCCAAGGTATTGGGATTCAGCCGCTGATTGTTCACTGGGATGGCTCAGCCTGGAGCATCGTGCCCAGCCCGCCGGTCGCGACATACAGCAATCTGAACGAGGTGTGGGCTGAGTCCCCGACCGACGTCTGGGCGGTCGGCCACGAACAGGAACAAGTCGGCCCGGCGCAGGCACTCACCGAACACTGGGACGGGAACCAGTGGGCCGTGATCGAGAGTCCGTCGGTTCCTGGCGCGGACCTCACGGTGCTACAAGCTGTGACCACAGTCTCGTCTAACGACGCGTGGGCAGTCGGATGGTCCTTCACGTTGAGCGATCCGTCGCCCTACCACTCAGTGATCGAGCACTGGGACGGATCCTCATGGAGCCTCGTCGAGCACCCAGAGACGACTCTGCTGAGTGACGTCGTCGGCGTCTGGGCCGATGACATCTGGGCGGTCGGACTGGGAGGCAAGCTTCACTGGGACGGAGCCGGCTGGTCGGCTTTCCCCAACAGCCAGGGCAGCGAGCTCCACGCGATCTCTGCGAACGGATCGAACGACATCTGGGCGGTCGGGTCCGAGGCTACCGCCGACGGGACGCGGACTCTGACCGAGCATTGGAATGGGGGGGTGTGGAAGCGAGTCCGGACGCCATCCCCGAGCGACGCGCCAGCACTTGACGGTGTTGTCGTTGTTTCGACGAGGGATGTTTGGGCAGTGGGCGAGAGCACGTGGTACACGCCTGAGTTCAGCCAGCCGACGCTAATCCTCCACTGGAACGGTAAGTGGCGGGTGGTCCCGAGTCCGAATCCCTAGCTAACGGACCCGCGGACGGTCGGAGACTCATCGGGACAAGCGCGTGACCTTTGGCGTCCACGTCTGGATGGTGTGACGCTAGGCCTTGGCCGCCGAGCCCAAGCAGTCCCTCCGCCGCGCTGAGCCTGATGAGTCGGACTCATCCGTAGTTCCTCCGACGAGCAGCGAGTGCGGGTGCCGAGCCTGCACGCGCTTGGCCTCGGTGCGATCGTCCCCTCTGCACAGCAGACGGCTGGCGAGGGTGACCTCGTACCAGGGACCGGACAAGTCACTAGCCGCTCCGCGGTGACCGCGGTGCGGCGGCGAGTTCCTCACCCGACGCTCGCGTAGTGCGGAACCTGCCAGCCAGCGTCGCAGGAGCCGCATTGGACCCAGTCGTAGTCGCCCTTGTCGGTAACCTTCAGCAGGACCCGAAGCATGGCCGCATCGGTCTCGCGGACGTACTCGCACTGCGGCAAGTGGCGGCAGGTCTTCGCATCGAGCGGGTCGGATCGAACACGGTCGGCGACGGGCTCGTAGTAATCCTCGGCCCCGCACTGGCAGACCGCCCGCCAGTGTCCGCGCTCGAGCTCGCTCCATTCGATCTCGACGCCGGGATCGGCGGCCCGGATCCTGCAGTCGTCGGCGTGGCGAAAACCCTCGCGTCGGGATCCCTTCTTGCGGCCAAACATGATCAGTCCCCTTTCCTGTCGCTTGATCGGCTGCCCTTCACCGGGGATCCCTCCCTTGAGCCCGGCGCTTGGCGGTCGCACGGCCCTCCGCGCCGCCTCGCATCTGGTTGCAGCGGGCGCAGGCC
This sequence comes from uncultured Actinomycetes bacterium, assembly GCA_963716935.1. Taxonomy (GTDB): domain Bacteria; phylum Actinomycetota; class UBA4738; order UBA4738; family HRBIN12; genus CALGFI01. The sequence continues at coordinate 134,571 of CAVQUN010000008.1, forward strand.
CCGACCAGGTTGTCGAGGTCGTTGCCTCCTCCTCTGGCGACCGGGAGCAGGTGATCGGCGGTCGTGCTTCTCCCCGTGCATCCCCGCATCCCCCAGTGACACGTCGGCTCTCGGCGGATCGCAAGCTCGCGGTTGCGCTGGTAGTCCGGGGACCTGTACTGCGCGAGCCGCTCCGGAGGCTGGCGGGCCCAGGCCTTCCCGCCGTGGTTGCGGCACCGAGACCGTCCCGAAACGGCGAGGCCGCCATCGGCGCAGTGACCCGCGCCGCCGATGCAGCGTCTGGGCGGCGTCATCGGACGCCTCGCGCTGCCCGCTGGCGAGCCCAGCGATCGCGGTCGTAGTCCCGGCGGCAGTCGACGCAGTAGGACTGGCGCATGTCCTTCAGCAGCCTGATCTGGTGGCAGCGGGTGCAGGCCTCGTAGTTCTCCCGACAGGCCCGGCAGCGTCCCTGGTAGTACCAGGCGTCAGCCTCGAAACCCTCGAGCTTCTTGCCGCAATCAGCGCAGATCGGGTGTTTCCTGGGCATCTCAGCCTCCTTCAACCAAGAAGATCTCGCGGGGCCGGGTGATGGCACTCTTGGGCAGCGCCGGGGAAAAACGGCTGCGCCCCGGAAGGGGCCAGCTTCCGACCTCGTGGCCCCTTGGCCCCTTCGAAGGGGCCAAACCCCTGGCCCCTTCGGCGTGACCTGCGGAAACAGGCTCGGATTCTCCGAAGGGGCCAAGTTGACCGCGGGTTGGCCCCTTGGCCCCTTCGGTCACTCGGGAAGCGCCCACGTCCAGCCCCCTTCCATGCCCGCCTTGGACTTGCGGACCCCGAGGTCGTCGGCGGCTCGTCGCAGCGTTCGGACCTTGTGACCGGCCTTGTCGGCCTGCTCCTGGAGCCACGCGGCCGATACCTGACCGGAGCCCGCAAGCATCGCCGCGAGCCATGCGACCGCGGATCCTTCGGCCGTCGAGGTCCGGACCCCGAGGAGGGCCTCCGCATCGAGGTCGGACGTTCCGAGCCACGCGATCCCCGCGACGCGGATCGGCTCCGGGTCTGCGGGGTTCGGGTTCGCCAACTCCCGGGCCTCGAGCCGGAAGGACAGCGACTCGGCACGTTCGCTCAGGTTTGCCTTGTCGTGGGCCAGGACCCGGCGGTCGGCATCGTTCGGGTCCTCGGCCACGAGCACGACCGAGCGCGCCGCAGCGTGGAACGCGACGGAACCCCCGAGCCTCGAAAGCAGGCTCGCGCTCTCGCGCTTGTTCAGGTGCGCCACGAGCAGGACCGTGAGGTCGCAGTCCTCGGCCAGCCGATGCAGCGGAGCGAGCGCCAACCTCGTGCTTTGGTCCTTGAACGAATCGACCTCAGCCGGGATGTGGGCCATCATCGGATCGACCACCACGAGCGCCGCCTCCGTCCGCTCGGCGGCTTCGCGCAGCGCCGCGAGGTCCGACGGGATCAGGAGCCCGAAGTCGAGCCCGTCGCGCCGCATCGTGACGACGTGAACGCGCTCGAGGTCGCCGCCGGCCAATTCCACCCGCGGCCGGATCGTCGCTGCTACCGAGTCCTCCGCGCTCGCGATCAGCACGTCCCGGGGCTCGCCCTTGAGGTCGCCCACGAGCTGGCCGCGACTCACCCGTGCGGCGAGCTCGGCCGCCAACGTGGACTTGCCGAGTCCGGTGTTCCCGGCCACGATCGAAAGCGATCGCAACGGGAGCCAGGGCTCCCACGCAAACCGGGTCCGCTCGGCGCGGACCTCCGACAGTCGCGCAAGGTGTAGGCCGGTTGCGGACTCCGGGGGAACCTCATCGGTCGCCAGCGTTCCCGCGCCGTTCCCATTCGGTGTGAGCTCGTCGAGCGGTCGCCATCCCTTCGGCGTGACCTCGAATCGCTTTCCGTCCCCGTCGGTCACGATCCGTGGGGCGCTCATGCCGCCTCCACCTCTCGCTCCCAACGGAGCTGGCGCGCCCACCAATGCTCATGGCGCTCGAGCCAGGCGATCCGATCGGCCAGGAGCCGCATGTGGCCCTCGTGTCCGAGGGAGGGGTATCCTGCTGCCTGGTTGGCATTGCTGGTGGCGCTCGGGGTCCGGTCGGCAGCCGGACCCTCCGCCTTTTCGGAGGTCATCCGGCACCACCCGCCTTGCGGCGAGCCTTCGACGACAGGAACGCGAGACGGGCCATATGGGCCTTGAAAGCGGCCTCGGCACGCCGATCACGCTCAGCCTCGGGGAGATCCTCGGGGATCCCGTCGTAGAACGACGCCCGGTAGGCCTCGCGAGCCTTGCGGGTCGTCTCCTTCGGATCGTGCTTCGCCTTCTGCGCGTATGCCGCGATCCGGGCGCGCTGCGAACGCTCCGAAGAACTGAGAGAAACGGAAGCGGCCAACCTACCCCTCCTCGGGGTCGGCTGCCGCTCAGCAGCGTGGTTGGCCTAGTGGCCGGGCTGCGCTCAGGCTAGCACTGAGGACCGACGATTTGGGCGAGCGGCCTCAAGAAGATCGACGACCTTCACCGCACGAGTCCTCCGACAGTCGCGGCACCAGCCTTCGACCTCGATGAGTGATGTCTCCTGCAGGTTCACGAACAGGTTGTGGCGGTGTCGCCATCGGGTGGGGACGGCTAGGGCCTCATCCAGGTCAACTGATGCTGGCCCCCTATGTCGCGATTCCCAGAGCGGGAACCCACCGGGAGCTAGCACGACGACGCCGAAGCTGCGCCCAGGGTGCTCGCGGCAGCGTGCGTCGGCAAGAACTTTGAGCGGTTCAGGATCCTGAGTCTCATCGAGGTTGCTCACAGCCTGTCCCCCGGCGACAGTTTCCGGTGAGCGTCTCGCGCCCGCTCGTCGGCTGCGCTCGCCGCGTAGCGGTTCACCATCGAGCGTGATCGCCAACCAGTCAGCCGCATGAGATCGCCCTCGTTCCCGCCAGCCGACAACCACTGATGGCTGAACGTGTGTCTGAACCTGTGCGGATTGACCGGTCCGATCCCGGCCTCGATCCCCCGGCGTTCTAGCAGCTGGCGAATGCCCGAGTCGGTCAGGCGTCCCTTCTGGCCGAGCCAGAGCCATGGCTCGTCGGCCCACGGATGCTGCGACCGAGCCCGCATGTAGCGGTCGAGCGCACGGACGGTCTTCGCCCCGATCGGCAGCGACCGGGTTCGCCGGCCCTTCCCGAGCACCCGCAGCGTTCCCTCGTCGAGGTCCACGGAGTCTTCGTCGAGCCGCAGGCCGGCAAGCTCGGAGACGCGGGCGCCGGTGTCGATCAGGACGCGGACGATCGCTGCGTCGCGCCGCTCGTCGAAGCCTGTCCCCTCGCACGCCGCGAGCAGCGCCCGGAGTTCGTCTTCGGACAGGACCGGCGGCGGCGTCTCGGGGATCCTGGGCGGGCGCATCCGCGCCATCGGCGACTCAGTGATCTCACCCTCATCGACCAGGAACCGGAACAGCTGTTGCAACGCTCGGTAGCGAGCGCTTGCGGTTGCCGGCTTCCACCGGTCGAGCAGGTCGGTGACGTAGGCCTCGACGTGCTCGCGGGTGATTGCGGTGACCTGGGTCGGCATCCCGCGCTCGACCAGGAACCGCTGCAGACCGTCCGCGGCCTCCATGTACGTCTTGATCGTCTTCGGTGCGAGGTTGGCGGCGCGAAGGTGACGCCGGAACGATGCCGACAGCGCTTCGAGGTCGCCTACACTGGCGGCGGTCTGCGGTCTTGACTCTGGCATCGGTCAGAAGTTAGCAGCTGTCCGACCGGTGTGCAACGGGTGGTCAGGACGTTTCCGCAGGTCAGGAGCGCCGGTAGCTCAGTGGACAGAGCGGCTGCCTTCTAAGCAGCGGGTCGGAGGTTCGAGTCCTCCCCGGCGCACATGGACGCCAGCGGCGTCGGAGCGGTGCTCGGCAAGACCGAGCTGCTGGGCGGCCTGGCCACCGACGACCTCGAACGGGTGGCGTCGATCGTCGAGGAGGTCGCCTTCCCCGCGAGCACCCCGATCTTCGCCCGCGGCGACCTGGCGCACGACCTCTACGTCGTCGCGGAGGGCAGCGTTCGCATCTTCGTGGAAGACCCGCGAGGAGAGATCACGCTCGGCGTCGTCGGACCGTTCCACACGTTCGGCGAGATGGCGCTGTTCGATGCGGGTCCCCGCGCCGCCTCGGCGGAGACCGTCGACCCGACCACGCTCCTCACCATCCCCCGTGCGAGCTGGGTGGGGCTGCTCGAGCTCGAGCCCGCGCTCGTGCGCCACGTCCTGCACGCGCTCGGGGTCTTGGTCCGCCGTTACGCCCACCAGGCCGTCGAGTGCCTTTTCCTGGATCTCGAGGGTCGGGTCGCCCGCCTCTTGCTGCTCCTCGCGGAGCGTCTCGGGCGCCGGGAGGAGCCGATGCGGCTCGATCTCCAGCTCACGCAGGGAGAGATCGCGCACATGGTGCACGGGTCCAGGCAGAGCGTGAACCAGGTCCTGCACCGCCTGGAGGCCGGGGGGTCCCTGCGGGTCGAGGGCGGGGAGATCGTGATCCTGGATCGGGCGCTGCTCGGCGCTCGAGCAACCCTCTAGTCGCTGGCGCACCGCCACTCGAGCGGATCCACGTGCTCGCCGGCCGCCTCGGTCGACTCGAACCGGTAGACGCTCACCGATTCGTCGTGCCGAAGCGGGATGAGCCCGAGGCTCGAGCTGAGCTCGTCGAGCGACGGGTAGCTGTAGAGGCGCTCGCCCCTGCCCGCCCGGCGGAAGATGGCGACGTAGAAGCCCAAGTCAGGCTCGTCCCTGTCGGTCTGGACCCATGGCCACCCTGCTGCAGCGATTCCTTCACGTGGCAAAACGCGCGGGAGTCTACGGAGGTCCCGCTGTCGTGGAGGTGACAGCGAGTCCTCAGGTCCCGGTGGCCGAGAAATGCTGGTAGTCCTTCGCGCTCGACCAGCTCCCGCCCCAACCCCACCCGATCACGTGGAAGGCACGCCAGGCGACATCGTGCGCGACGACCATTCCCGGGCGAACGTCCGATCGGTCGACGTAGGGCCGTCCTCGCCGAGGCGAGACCGAGGTCCCCACGACGTACGGGTTCTCCACCGGGTTGAGATCGACCGCCCGCCCGAACGCGTGCTGCGACCACGTGGTCGTGCCGGCCACGTACCGGCAGTTGAACGCCGAGGTGTTGTCGTGTCGCATGGAGGCGCGGTCGTCGGCGTCGTAGCGGTCGACGAGCCGCACGCGTCGGATCGGGAATCGCCGGTCGTACAGGCGCTCGAACACCCCGAGGATCTCGTCGGCCCACCGGCGATGCAGCACGAGCCGGCCCGCGTGCGCCTTCCCGTCGAAGCCCCAGTAGGTGATCCGGACGAGCCGGAGGTTCTCCAGCGGGACGGGGCAGCCCTCGTGCCACGACACGCCGGTCATCAGCTCGCGGGTCTTCGCGTCCAGGCGCGAGACCGAGCCGGCGAACGGCTCGTCGCCCGCGCGCGCGACCGCCGGCGTGCTCACGAGGGCGAACGACACGATCGCCGCGGCGACCCCCCGGGCGATCACAGCTCGCGAACAACCCGGGCCGGAACCCCGGCCGCGACGACGCCGGCCGGCACGTCGCGCGTGACCACGCTGCCGGCACCGACGATCGTGTCGTCGCCGACCGAGACGCCGGGACACACGATCGCGCCCGCCCCGATCCAGACGTTCGCCCCGATCGATACCGGCCGAGCGAGCTCCAGGAGCTCGCGACGGACGTCGGGCTCGCGAGGGTGATCGGCGGCGAGGAGCTGCACGCCCGAGGCGATCTGCGTCCGGTCGCCGATCGACACCGCACCGCAGTCCAGGATCACGCAGTTGAAGTTCACGAACACGTCGTCGCCCATCGCGATGTTCGATCCGTAGTCGCAGGCGAACGGCGGCTGGATGCTCGACCGGGCCCCGAGCGATCCGAGCAGCTCGCGAAGCAGCACGGTCCGGGCCGACCCGTCGGGTTCGGCGTTGAAGGCGCGAAGGAGCGACCGGCACTGCTCCCGCTCCCGGACGAGCTGCGAGTCGCCGGCCCGATACAGCTCGCCGGCGAGCATCTTCTCCTTCTCGGTTCGGCCCTGCGGCCCCATCAGCGCGGGGACCCTGCGAGGTACGTGAACGCCTGCTCGGCCAGTCGCGACCACGACCGCGAGTGTTCGACGGGGACGAGGACCCACTCCTTCATGGCCCGGCCCTTCATCGGCTCGAACGGCTCGACGCCGGAGGCCTTCAACGCCTTCTGGAGGTCGGTGGGCGCGAGCTTGAACGTCATGGCGTCCCCGAACGTCCCCGCGAACACCTTGTCGCGAACCTTGAGCACTGGCATCCCGAACATCTGTCCGCGCGCGGCTCCGCGATCGACGAACGCCTCGGCGATCCGGTCGAACCGTCGCATCGTGTCCTCGCCCGGACGCGGCATCGCCATGGGTCAGATGCTATCGATGGGCCGCTCGGAGAGGAGGAACGGGCATCGATGCTGGAGGCGAGCGCGCTCCGCGTGATCTACCTAGCCGCCCGGGCCGCGTGCGCGCACGAGCGCCTGTCCGAGCCGCTCGCGTCGGCGGAGACCGCGGCCCGGACCCCTCCGCCCAAGGGCCGCGTACGCCGTCTACGGTAGGCGTCTTCGCCAAGACTGCGTATTCCGCTTACGCTCATGAGCGCGTACCTTCAACCAACCACTCCGTTCGACCCCTGGAGGATCTGGCGTGCCTGAAGCGTTCGACGTGATCGTGATCGGCGGGGGGCCCGCAGGCTCGACGACCGCCGGCTTCCTCAACAAGATGGGCCACCGCGTGCTGCTGCTCGAGCGCGAAACCTTCCCCCGCCACCACATCGGCGAGTCCATGATCGCGGCGACGATCGACATCCTGGCCGAGATCGGCCTGGAGGAGAAGCTCGCGGCCGCGAACTTCCCGGTCAAGTCCGGAGGCTGCTTCATCTGGGGCCAGACCGCCGATCCGTGGTGCATCCGCTTCGAGGAGATCCCCGGCCGCCCGACCTCCTACCAGGTCAAGCGCGCCGTGTTCGACAAGCTCCTGCTCGACCACGTCGCCGAGAGCGGCGTCGACGTCCGGCAGGCGCACCGGGTCACCGACGTCATCCGGGAGGACGGGCGGGTCGTCGGCGTGCGGTTCACCGACGCCGAGGGCAACGCCGGCGAGGCCCACGCTCGCTACACCGTCGACGCGTCGGGCCTTGCGGCCGTGATCGCGAACCGGCTCTCGCAACGGGTGCCGGTGGAAGAGCTGAAGAACATGTGCCTGTACGGGTACTGGACCGGCGAGCACCCGGCCCCCGCGAAGCTCGGAGGGCAGATCCAGCCCCACGACCGGAACAACATCATCATCAAGATGCTCTCCGACGGATGGCTCTGGTTCATCCCGCTCGGCGACCCGGGCCCCGAGGGCAGCGCCGAGCCCAACCCCGAGAAGCGCGAGATCAGCGTCGGCTTCGTCGCGCCGAGGGCGAACCTGCCCGAGACCGGCGGCAAGGCCGCCCTCGAGGAGTTCTACCTCGACCACGTGCGCTCGACGGACGAGTGGAAGTACCTGTTGCAGAGCGCCGCGTACACGGGCGACTTCCACACCATCAAGGACTGGTCCTACCGCAGCGACGAGATGGCCGGGCCGGGCTACTTCGCGGTCGGCGACGCCTCGTGCTTCGTCGACCCGATCCTTTCCTCCGGCGTCTTCCTCGCGGTGCTCTACGCGAAGATGTGCGCGGTCGGCGTGAACACGTTGCTCACGACCTCGGCGCCCGAGCAACTCGTCCACGAGTGGTACCAGGGGCTGTATCTGGACACCTACTCGGACTACCTCGAGATGGCGCGCTACTGGTACCACGGGCATCGCGAGGTCGGCATGTGGATGAACCGGGCACAGGAGCAGATCGGCGAGGAGGAGGAGACCGTCTTCGCCGAGACCAACCGCGACGCGTTCATCGCGCTCGCGACCGGCAACACGCATGCGCACCCCAACTACGTGCTCGCACGTCAGCTGGAGTCGTTCCCGCTCCCGCTGCACCTGCGCAAGGACCCCCGCAGCCTGTACTTCAAGGAGACGCGCGCGGCGCTGCTCGGCCATGCCGACAAGGGTGCCGCTCCCGACGACGCCGAGGAGATCGACCGCAAGGCCGAGGCGCTCACGATGCCGCGGGAGCTGCGCAAGCGGTTCCTCGACATGATGCGCAACGAGGACCAGGGCGTCGTCGAGCGGTTCGGCGGCAACGGGCATGAGTCCCTGTCCCCCGACACGAGCCTGGTGGTCTCGCCGAAGGCGCGGCTCAGCCTCGAGGCCATCGACGACGTCGTGACGCTCGTCATTCGCTCGCCGGAGGGCGAGCGCCGGGCGATCGCCTGGACGGGCGAGGATCAGGTGGTCGCGGCCTTCGCCGAGGCGACGCCGCCCAGGGCCGTGATCGAGCGGGCCGAGCTCGCGGACGGCGACGCGGCGGCGTTCTGCGAGGAGATGGCCGCCGCCGGCGTGCTCGTCCCCGCCGCCTCCTAGCGCGGCACCCCCGGCACGGGCCCGGCTCAAGCGCGTCCGGGCAGGGGTCGAAACCCCATGGGTGAAGCCGTGCCCCTTCTGCGAGGCCGAGCTCCGCGACTCGGTCATCAAGTGCACGCGCTGCGGACGCTCGCTGCTCGGCGAGCCGGACCCGGGCCCCGAGAACCAGCCCGCCGTCGCGCGGAGTGCCTCCGGCCTCGGCGCGCCCACGGTGTCCGGCGGCAACCGGGGCACCAAGCTCGGCTTCCCGCCGCCCGAGACCCCGACGCCGGCCCCGGCGCCCGAGGTCAACGTGTGGGCGACCGGCCCGACCCGGACGGCCGGAGGAACGGCCGAGCCGGTGCCGCAGCGGCTCGCGACCCTGCGCGCGCTGCCGAACGAGCGGCGCCGCTCGGGCAAGCCGGACCTCGTGCTGCTCCTGGTCGCCATGATGGCGATCGGGGCTGCCGCGATCGCCTGGCACGCGATCGGGCAGCCGTGGGTCAAGTTGATCATCACCGACACGAGCGATCGCCTGGATCCGCAGCTCGTCGGCGACATCACCCTGCGCGGACACGCCGCGCTGGTCGGCATCATCGGCCGCGGACTCGCGGTCGCTCTCGGGGTCTACGGCGTGCTGTGGCTCGTGTACGGCTTCGATCGCGGTTCGACCGTGCCCTGGTTCGCGAACCCGGGGGGAGCGATCCTCGTCACGATCGCGGGGATCATCGGGACCGTGGTCTCGGCGATGGTCTGGTTCGTGTGGGAGGACGCCGCGATCGAGCACGCACGGGCGGTCAAGATGTCGGTCGACGAGCTGAGCGAGCTCCTGCACCTGCAGCCCGAGCCGCTCGTGCAGATCGATCGCCTCACGGGGTTGATGCGATTCGGCGGCGCGATGGTGATCGGCCTGCTCGCCGCCTGCGTGGCCTGGTGGTGCTCCCACAAACGGAGCTGAGTCAGAGCCTCGGGTAGGGGTTTCCCTTTCCCTCGACGAACAGCGCCTTGGCCGTGGGGTCGTACGCCCATCGATGCGGCAGATCTACCTTCTTCTCGCACCGCCCGCAGGTGAACGCGTTCCAGCGCTCGCTGACGGTCTGGACGTACGCGCATTCCGGACACTTGAAGAAGCGGATCTGCCCGTAGCACGTGAAGCACGTGTAGCCGGGGGCGCGGTCGTCCACGTGCTGAGGCACGAGGCACCACGGGCAGGTGAGATAGGGCATTCGCCTTAGGCGGAGGGGTCGGGAGCCGCGAGGATCTTCTCGGCCTGTTCGGCCCGATGCTTGAGCACCGCCTCGCGAAACTCCGGATGCGCCGCACCGAGGATCTGCGTCGCGAGGATCGCCGCGTTCACCGCACCCGCCTTGCCCACCGCGAGGACCCCGACCGGGATCCCGCCCGGCATCTGCACCATCGACAGGAGCGAGTCGAGCCCGCCCGCGAGCTTGGACTCCATCGGCACGCCGAGCACGGGCAGCGTCGTCCGGGCGGCCACGACGCCCGGAAGGGCCGCCGCCATCCCCGCCCCGGCGACGAAGACCTCGACGCCGCGAGCCTCCACGTCCTTGATCCAGGCGGAGAGCTCCTCGGGAGTGCGATGCGCCGAGAGCACGCGCGTCTCGAATGGCACGCCGAACCACCGGAGCTGCTCGGCGCAGTGCTGCATGGTCTCCCAGTCGGAGGCGGAGCCCATCACGACGCCCACGAGCGGTTCGATCACGTTCGTCGAGCTCCTTCCTCCGGTTCGAGCGCGAGCAGTCTAGACGGCCAACGTCCGATCCTGGGCGAGGTCGACGCCGGGTGTAGAAAGGCCTGTGGACACCCCTCAGGCTCGAGAGATCGCCGGTTTTCGCATCGAGTCCGAGATCGGTCGGGGCGGCATGGGCGTCGTCTACCTCGCCACCCAGACCTTCCCCGAGCGCAAGGTCGCGCTCAAGCTCCTTTCCTCCAATTTCGCCTCGGATCCGGCGTTTCGCGAGCGGTTCGTACGCGAGTCGAACGCCGCGGCCTCGATCGAGCACCCCAACATCGTCCCGGTCTACGGCGCCGGCGAGGCGGATGGGCAGCTGTATCTCGCGATGCGCTACGTGCAGGGTACCGATCTCCACTCGCTGCTTGCCCGCGAGGGCCGCCTGCCGCCCCAGCGGGCGGTGCGGATCTGCGGGCAGGTCGCCGACGCGCTCGAGGCGGCGCACGAACGGGGGCTCGTCCACCGCGACGTGAAGCCGGCCAACATCTTGCTCGACGGCTCCGACCGCGCCTACCTTTCCGACTTCGGGCTGATCCGTCAGACACGGATCGACACCGAGCTCACGAAGACCGGCCAGTTCATGGGAACCATCGACTACGTGGCGCCCGAGCAGATCCGGGGCGAGCACCTCGACGGACGCGCCGACGTCTACTCGCTGGGATGCGTGCTCTATGAGTGCCTGACCGGCACTCCCCCCTTCCGCCGGGACTCGGAGGTGGCAACCCTCTACGGCCACCTGCAAGACGTCCCACCCCGACCGAGCGTCCGAGAGCAGGAAGTCTCGCCCGAGCTCGACGCCGCGGTCGACAAGGCGATGGCCAAGCAGCCGGACGATCGATTCGCCACCGCCGGTGCGATGGCCGATGCACTGCGCGAAACCGTCGCCCCGGATGGGACCCCTCCTCGGCGCCGGAGCGCCGGTTGGGTGATCGCCGCCGCTCTCGTGATCATCGCGGTGGTGGTCGGCGGCGCCTTCGCGCTCGGTGGGTCCGACGGCGACGGTGCTGGGACATCACCCTCGCCGACCGGCTCGACGATCCCGCTGAACTCGTTGGCTCAGATCGACCCGGAGACGGGGGAGGTCCTCCAGACCGTGAACGGGCTGCCTGCACCCGGGAGTCGGTTCCTGAACCAGGTCGAGGTCGGCGAGGGCGGCGTGTGGGTTCTGGCAGGCGGCAACGTGGTGCATGTGGATCCTTCTCGCGGTGTGATCGTCGGCGCGGTCACGGTGGGGGTCGAAGCCAGCTCGATCGCCGTCGGGGGAAGAACCGTATGGGTCGGGGGGGAGGGCGTCGACCGGATCGATCCGGTCGATGGCGAGAAGCTCCGCTCGGTCAACCTCGAACCACCCAACTACGGTGGAACTCACTGGGTCGCGTTCGGCTCATCCCGCACGTGGGCGTTGTCGGTCGAGGGAAAGGTGACCGGCATCGACCCGGCGACGGCGAAACCGACCGGCTCGGCGGATGTCGGCTCGGTCGGTTCGGGACTCGGCGTCGGCTTCGACGGCGTCTGGATCATCGACAACATCGCGGGAACGCTCATCCGTGCCGACCCCGAGAACCTCGACGACCGACACGCGGTCGAGGTCGCGGAGCCCATGAACGCAATCGCGGTGGGTGCTCGCGGCGTCTGGATCCTGGATTCCGCTGCCGGTCTCGTCATCCCCGTCGATCCCATCAGCCTTGCCATCGGCGCGCCGATCCGCGTCGGCTCGCAGCCGAGCGATATCGCCGTCGGTCTGGACGCGGTCTGGGTGACGAACCAAGGTGACGGCACCATCTCCAAGATCGATCCCATCTCCGAGACCGTGGAAACGATCCAGGTCGGAGCTCCCGTCGCCGCCATCGCCGTAGACCCGGCGACGGAGACCCTCTGGGTCGAGGTGGCGCCTCTCCACGTGTACAACAACGCCTAGGCGGTGACGCGCTCTCCCAACTCCGCAGTGACCTCGAGATCGAGCACGCTCAAGGGGTGTAAGAAGGGCTCGTGGACGGCAATCCAGGCCGTGAGATCGCCGGTTATCGCATCGAGTCCGAGATCGGCCGGGGCGGCATGGGCATCGTCTACCTCGCCACCCAGACCTTCCCCGAGCGCAGGGTGGCCCTGAAGCTCCTTTCCCCCGACCTCGCATCAGACCCGGCCTTCCGGGAGCGGTTCGTGCGCGAGTCAAACGCCGCGGCCTCGATCGAGCACCCGAACATCGTGCCGGTGTACGGCGCCGGCGAGGCCGACGGCCAGCTGTACCTGGCGATGCGGTACGTGCAGGGAACCGACCTGCACTCGCTCCTTGTCCGCGAGGGGCGACTTTCGATCGAGAGGGCGGCTGGGATCTGCGGGCAGGTCGCCGAGGCGCTCGAGGCCGCGCACGAGCGGGGACTGGTCCACCGCGACGTGAAGCCAGCGAACATCCTGCTCGATGCGGCAGATCGGGCGTACCTGTCGGACTTCGGCCTCATCCGCCGGAACCGGATCGAGACCGACCTCACCGAGACCGGCCGGTTCTTGGGAACGATCAACTACGTGGCGCCCGAGCAGATCCGCGGCGAGCAGTTGGACGGGCGTGCGGACATCTACTCGCTCGGGTGCGTGCTCTACGAGTGCCTGGCCGGCGCGCCGCCATTCGCCAGGGACTCCGAGGTCTCCACGATCTACGCCCACCTGCAGGACCCGCCGCCGCTCCCGAGCGCGGTCCGCGACGACGTTCCTGAAGAGCTGGACGCGGTCGCCGTCAAGGCGATGGCCACCCGTCCCGACGACCGGTTCGCCACGGCCGGGGAGATGGCGCAGGCGCTCCGGGCGGGCGGAGGTCCGCCCGGGACGGGTCCTCGGCGTCGACGCGCGGGCTTGGCGATCGCCGGAGCGGCCGCCGTAGTGATCGCGCTGGTGATCGGGGTCCTCGCGCTCGGCGGGGACGGGTCGGGTGGCTCGCAGACCCCGCCCTCCTCCTCGCCCACGGGCACGCCGATCCCGCTGAACTCGCTGATCCAGATCGATCCCGAAACCGGGGAGGTTCTCGGCATCGTTGAGGGAATGCAAAGCTCGAGCACCGACCTCTACACGGCGCAGGTGGAGGTCGGCGAGGGCGGGGTGTGGGAGCTGGCGAACGGCCGCGTCGCTCACGTGAATCCCGACGATGGCGAGCTCGTCACGACGATACCGCTCAGTCCGACGGCGTTCTACACGGCGAAGGGGATCGCCGTAGGAGGCCGGACCGTGTGGGTCGGGGCTCATCCCGGCCTCGTCCCGATCGACCCGGCGACCGACCAGGCGCTGCAGCCCGTCGCCCTCGGACGGGCGCTCAGGTTTGGGAGCGGTTACGCGTGGTCGGTTGCGTTCGGGGCGTCGAACGTCTGGTCGCTCGCGGACGACGGCGAGTTGATCCGGGTCGACCCGGCGACCTTTCGCCGGACCGGCTCGGTCCAGGTAGGCGCCACCGGGACGGGCATCGCGGCCGACTCGGAAGGGGTCTGGGTCATCGACAAGCTCTCCGGGACGTTGACTCGGGTCGACCCGAGGACGCTGGAGCTCGACGAGCCGATCGAGATCGCCGGGGAGCTCGATGCCGTTGCCGTTGGTGCCGACGGGGTATGGGTCTTGGACTCGAGTGCGGGCGTGGTCGTTCGGGTCGATCCGAACACCGGAACCGTTGGCTCCCCCATCCGGGTCGGTGCGGATCCGACGGACATCGCGGTGGGCCTCGGCGCGGTGTGGGTCACGAACCAGGGCGACGACACGATCTCGCGGATCGACCGGGTGACCAAGATCGCGACGCCGATCCCGGTCGGGGCGCCGGTGACATCGATCGCCGTCGACGAAGCGACCGGCACGCTCTGGGTTTCAGTCCAGCCACCATTGGTGACGCCTTAGCCGGCGATCCGGCCCCCCAGCTCGGCCGCCACCTCGAGAAGATCCAACACATCCTCCTCGGTGGTGCGGAAGTTCACGAAGCATGGCCGGAGCCAGACCTCGCCGTCGATCAGGGCGCTCGCGATCCAGAAGCGGCCGTCCTCCTGCAGGGCGTCGGCGAGGCGTTGGTTGTGCTCGTTCAGGTCGTCGACCCCGGCGGGGACGTGGCGGAAGGGGACGATCGACAGCGGCGGCCTGCCGAGTCCCTCGAAGTCGCCGCGCGCCTCGATCGCCTCCCAGAGCAGGTTGGCCTCGTGGAGGTTGCGCTCGATCGCGTCGCGGAAGGCCTGCGCGCCGTGGGCGCGCATCGCCAGCCAGAACTTCAGGGCGCGGAAGGGGCGGGAGTACTCGAACGTGATGTCGACGGCGTGCAGCTCGTGTCGCTGATGCGGCAGGTAGCCCTGCTCGTGCGCGAACGACGCGATGAGGTCCTCCTGGTTGCGCACGAGCACGATCCCGCAGGCCTTCGGGAGGTAGAGCCACTTGTGGGCGTCCACCGACGCCGACTGCGCGCGCGCGATCCCGGCGAACAGCTCGGGGCGCACCGACGCGGCCGGCAGGCCGTAGGCCCCGTCGATGTGAAGCCAGACGCCGCGCTCCTCGCAGACGTCGGCGATGGCGTCGATCGGATCGATCGCTCCCGTGAGGGTCGTCCCCGCCGTCGCGACCACAGCGATCGGGGTGATCCCGTCGGCGCGGTCCCGATCGATCGCCTCGGCCAGGGCCTCGGAGATCAGCCCGCGATCGGGGCCGAGCGCGATCGCGCGCAGGTTCCGCGACCCGATCCCGAGCGTCTCGATCGCGCGCGTGACCGAGTAGTGCACCTCCTGCGAGCAGTACACGGCGACGCGATGCCCCTCGAGGCCCTCGAACCGGCTCTTCGGCAGCGCGAACTCCCGGGCGGCCGCGAGCGCGCTCGTGTTGGAGAGCGTCCCGCCGCTCGTGAACGCGCCGGCCGCGTCCTCCGGGTAACCGATGAATCGCGCCGCCCACCGGACCGCCTGCTTCTCGATCTGCGTCGCCGCGCGTGCGTCCACCGCCAGGTTGATGTCGTAGGTGTGCGCGAGCAGGTCGCCGATGGTGCCGATCTCGAGCCCGCTCGAGCCGATGAAGGCGAAGTAGCGAGGGCGCGGCTGCGCGATCGACTCGTCGAGGATGCGGGCGGTGTCGTCGAGCGCCTCGTGGACCGGGGTCGGCGTCTCGGGGAGCGCGGCCCGCAGGAGGTCGCGGACGCGCTCGTCGAGCGCCGGCTCTTCGGGCCGATAGCGATCGAACGACCGCCACGCCTCGGTCACGAGCTTCACCGCGTGCTCGAGCGCGTCCTCGCGCGAGGCGTCGAGCCGAAGCGGCCGGTCGGCCTCCGTCATGGCGTGGATGGTACCCGGGCCTCCCGCCCGCCCGGGTGCGGCTCGATCAGGCCTCCTGCACGCGCGCCCAGGCGTCCTCGTAGAGGCCGTTGTCCTCGCCGAGATCCTGGGTGAACCGCAGGGTTGCGAGCGTCTCCTCCGGCGGGAAGATCGCCGGGTTCTCGAGGATGTCGGCCGGGATGAACGCTCGCGCCGCCTCGTTCCCCGTGTCCACCTGGCTCGCCACGGCGTTGGTCGCCGAGATCTCCGGCCCGAGGTAGAACTCGATGAACTCGTTCGCTCCCTCGGGGTTCCCGGCATCCACCGGGATGCACAGCGAGTCGATCCAGCGCAGCCCACCCTCGGGCGGGATGACGTAGTCGAGGTTCGGGTTCTCCTGCTTGGCGATCTGGACGTCGCTCGAGTACGCCTCCGCGCACGCGAGGTCGCCGCCCGCGAGCCGGTCCAGGTACGTCGCCGAGTCGAATCCGCTGATGACGCCCTTCGCCTGGATCAGGTAGTCGGTCGCGGCGTCGATGTCCGTGGGGTCGCGGGAATTGGGGTCCTTGCCCAGGGCGAACAGGGCCGCCCCGAACGCGTCCCGCATCTCGTTCAGGATGGTCATCTGGCCCTGGTGCGCGGAATCGAGGAAGACGTTCCAACCCGGCGGCTCGTCGAAGGCCGTCGTGTCGTAGCCGATCCCCGTGGTGCCGGTGGCCCACGGGACGCTGAAGCGGTTCCCCGGGTCGAACGGCTCCTTGCGGAACTCCTCGGCGAGGTTGCCGAGGCTGACGACGACGTCGTGATCCAGCTCCTGGAGCCCGTCGATCGACCGCAGCTGCGTGAGGAGGTTCTCGGAGGGAACGATCAGGTCGAAGGTGTCGCCCTCGCGGCCCCGGCGTCTCGAGGCGGCGGCCAGGGTCAGTCGCTCCTGGAGCTCGTCGTTGGAGGCGTACGTCGCGTAGCTGACCGAGAGGCCGGAGGCGTCGGTGAAGTCGTCGAGGATCGTCGGGTCGATGTAGTCCTGCCAGTTCTGGAAGATGAGCTGCTGCTTGCTTGGGTCGCTGCATGCCGAGAAGAGCGGCGCGAGCCACAGAGCGGCGCCTCCGGCGACGCCCGCCTTCAGCACGAGGCGCCGCGGAACCTGGCGGGGCATCGTCGACATCGCTACACCACCACGAGCACGGGCACCGTCGCGTGCCGCGAGACCTTCTCGGCGACCCCGCCCGAGGTCAGCGCGCGGAAGCGATCGAGCTTGTCGCCCATCTCGTGCGTCACGCCCTGACGTCCGATCACGATCAGATCGACCGACTCCTCCTCGGCAGTTTCCAGGATCGCGCGGGCCACGTCGCCTCGGACGACCACCCCTCGGGCGCTCACCCCACGTTCGTGCAGGATGATCACCGACTCCTCGGCCAGACCTCGCGCCTCCCCCTCGAGGGAGGCCTTCATCTCCTCGACGTAGACGGCCCCCCGGCCCCGGACGGTGAGCGGCGGATCGAACGCCACCACGACCACCACCTCCGCGTCGTTGTTTCGCGCCGCGAGGATCGACCACGAAAGCGCCCGCTCGGCGTTCTGGGATCCGTCGAACGGCACGAGGATCTTCCGCGGACGCGGAATCTCCGGGATCCTGACCTCGTTCTCCTCCCACGTCTCGGGTCGGTGCAGCCCGCCGGTCGTCACGACATCACCTCCGACGATGGTTTCCCGGGTTGGTCGGGCCCGAGGTCGATGACTATGTCGCTCCCGCGCCGTCGCTTCGCGGGCAGGAGCACGAAGTACGCGATCGGCCCGCTGGCCATGCCGATCAGCGCCCACCCGATCCCCTGGACGAGTCCGACGTCGAGCACCTGGAAGTAGATCGCCACGAACAGGACGAAGACGGGCCCGAGGCAGACGAGGAAGAGTCCAGCCCACCCTCCCTTGATCTTGTAGGGGCGCGGCATGTTCGGGCGCTTGATCCTGAGGGCGATCAGGGCGATGAACTGGAGGAGCAGCGCGAACGCGTAGATCGTGACGTCGACGACCACCAGGGCCTGGAACGGTCCGAGGGCGGCGATCGAGCAGATGACGGCGCAGATCACGATCGCCCGAACCGGCGTCCCCCACTGGGGATGAAGCCGCGAGATCTTCTCCGACAGGTATCCGTCCTCTGCCAGGGACGACGGAATCCGGCTGTATTGGAGCAGCCAGGCGGAGTAGAGCCCGATCGCGGAGATGATCGCGCCGAACGTCATCAGGACTCCGAGCCAGTGCCCGGCGACGTTCTCGGCGATGACGTTGAACGCGCCCGCCGTCCACTCGATGTCATCGGTGCCGCCCACGGCGAGGGCCACGAGCGTCGGCAGCAGGTAGATCAGCGTGATCGCCGGGATCAGGATCAGCAGGGCCCGCGGGTAGTCGCGCCTCGGGTTCTCGATCTCGCCGGCCACGGTGGATAAGCCGTCCCAGCCCATGTAGTTCCACATGACGACGAACAGGCCGGCGCCGAACGCGGGGAACAGCTTGGCGCCCTCGAACGTGAGGGGCTCGAACGGGTTGTGGCTCATGTGGAAGAGACCGATGACCGTCATCAGCGCGAACGGCGTGAGCACGATCACCAGGAACAGCTTCGACGAGTCGCCGACGAGCGAGCTCCCGCGGATGTTCAGCAGCGCGAACGGCCAGATCACGGCGAGCGCCACGAGCCACCGGAGCAGCTGATTCTCGCCGAGGGCC
The DNA here is from genome assembly GCA_963716935.1 of uncultured Actinomycetes bacterium. Taxonomy (GTDB): domain Bacteria; phylum Actinomycetota; class UBA4738; order UBA4738; family HRBIN12; genus CALGFI01. The sequence goes on from CAVQUN010000008.1 coordinate 152,751, forward strand.
GGGAAGAAGAAGGCCGTGTAGTCGACGAACAGCACGGGGTAGATGGCCAGATCGACCCAGCTCGTGACCCACGACCACCAGCCTTCCTGGAAGCCCCAGAACGGCCCGAGCCCCGCCTTGACCCAGTAGTAGTAGCCGCCCTGGACCGGCATGGCCGTCGCGAGCTCCGCGACCACGAGCGAAGCCGGAAGCGCCCACAGGATCGGCGTGAGAAGGATGAGGATCAGCCCCATGCCGGGGCCGCTGTCGCCGATCGTGTCCTCGAGGCCGTACGGCCCGCCGGACACCGAGAAGAAGATGATCCCGACGATCGCCGCAAGGCCGAGCTTCCGCGTCAGATCGCGGATGTCGATCTGCGGTCGGCTCGCCGCCGGCTCTTCGGCCACCGTGGCCATTTGCCCCCCCTCAAAGGCCCGGACGGCGTTGTGTACCACGGATCTCGATCGGGCGGGAATCCGGCCCGACCGCACAGACGGGCAGCCCCGCGTGCGCCGAGTCGGCGGGTCCAGCAACCTCGGCCGGCGAGCGGACCGTCCGGCCGGATGATCCCGGGACCGACGCCCTCATGCGATCCGGCGCCGCGCCTCGAAGATGCGGGCATGAGATCGCAGCTCGTGATGCCGCGCGCACCGATGCCGGCCGGAGACCCGGAGCTGAACGCCGCTGTCGGGTCTGCGAATCGACCTCCGAGACGGCACCCGGGGCCTCCCCGTCGTCGGACGGGCACTCCCTGGAGGATCGTGGCTGCCGTCGAGGTGCTGCTGGCCACCGCCGCCGTCCTCCTCGACCTGGCCGTCCCGACGATCGTCATCCTGGCCGTGATGGGAGCCTCGCTCCTGCTTCGGCGGGAGCCGCTCTCGACGATGGGCTTTCGGCGGGTCGCCCGGGCGCACCGCATGGTACTGCAGGTCCTCGGCCTCACGATGGGGTGGGCTCTGCTGCAGCTCGGGCTGATCATGCCGCTGCTGGAGCACCTGACCGGGGAGAAGCAAGACCTCAGCCAGCTCGACGGCCTCGAGGGCGACCTCGGCATGCTCGTCGGCCTCCTCGCCCTCTCGTGGACCCTCGCGGCGATCGGCGAGGAGCTCGCCTACCGCGGATACGTGCAGACGCGGATCACCGACGTCCTCGGCTCGGGAACGACGGGAGTTGTCATCGCGGTGGTGCTCTCATCGATCCTGTTCGGGCTCGCGCACACGGAGCAGGGCGCGATCGGCGTGGCGCTCACGACGCTCGACGCGCTGTTCTTCAGCGCACTCCGGTACCGATACCGGTCGCTCTGGGCATCCGTGCTGGCTCACGGCTTCAACAACACGATCGGGCTCGTGGCCTTCTTCCTGGTCGGCCCGATCCGCGGGCTGTGGTAGCCCCTTCGACGAGTCAGCCGAACAGACGGGCGGCCACCGTGGACACGAGCTCGAGCTTGCGCCACTGCGTGTCCTCGTCGATCTCGTTGCCGACCATCACGCTCGCGAACCCGCACTGAGGGCTGATCGCGAGGCGGTCCATGTCGCCCGCGAACGCGGCGGCCTCGACTATGCGGCGCACGAGGTCGTCCTCGTCCTCGAGCACGGCCGTCTTCGTCGAGACGATGCCCATGACCATGACCGAGCCCTCTCGCAAGTACCGGATGGGCTCGAACCCGCCGTCGCGGCCGAGGTCGTCCCACTCGACGAGGAACGCGTCGTACGGGAGCTCGCCGAACACGCGCTCGGCGACCGGCTCGAGCGATCCCTCGCACATCCAGGACGAGCGGTAGTTGCCGCGACAGATGTGGAGCGCGACCGTCACGTCGTCGGGGATCCCCTCGAGCACGGCCGCGTCGGCCGCGATCGCTGCGCCAACGAGCGTCTCGGCTTCGTGCCCCGCCGCGGCGAACCGCTCGAGCCACGCGGGGTCGACCAGATACGGGTAGAGCGGGAAGTCGAACTGCACGTACCGCGCGCCCGCCACGATGGCGTCGGCGACGAGCCCCCGCTCGATCTCGATCGCATGCGCCACGAACTCCTCGGCGGAGGCGTACGCGCTCGCGATGGTCGTGAGCGGATGGCAGAAGATCGACGCCGCGGGGAACGTGATCTTGAAGGGATGTCCTACGGTGGCCTCCGCCAGGAACGCCACCTCCCGCGCGGCCGGCGAGTCGACCGGCCGGAGCCGGTCGACGATCTCGTGGACGTGGAGCTCGGCGGGCTCGTCGCGGTCGTTGCGGAACGTCACGGTTTTGTCGGTCCGCACGCCGTCGACGGCGTCGTAGAAGGAGTTCATGAACATCCACCGGCGGAACTCGCCGTCGGTGACCACGTCGAGCCCGAGATCGACCTGGCGGCGCAGGATTTCGGCGATCGCGGCGTCCTCGAGCGCCGTGAGCTCGGCCCGATTCTTCTCGCGCTCGGCCGCGAGCACCGCCGAATGACCGCGCTCGTAGAAGGCCTCGATGGCCTGACGCAGAGCGGCTGGTCGGAGGAGTGAACCGACGACCTCTGCACGAGCCGGAACCCTCGGATGGCTCACGCCGGCGAGCGTAGCCGGTCGTGATCCGTACGATCCGTTCGAAGCTCCGAGGGGTCACCCGGTCGCGTCGATCGAGGAGCGCTTCCACCGGCGATAGACGGGCATCTCATCGTCCGAGTACTCCGTCGCCACCGCCTCCTCGATCGAGCACGAGTAGTGGACGAGCCCGTAGGGGGTCTGGCCGGGGCGCGCCGTCACCGCGGCGTGCGACACGGAGACCTGTTCGAGCCATCCGCGCGCCATGAACTCGCCGAATGCACCAGCGTGGTCCTCCCACGGCAGCGCCGTGTGCAACGCGTAGCGGCCGTCGCGTGCCACCTCGCGCATCTTCGGGCTCGTGTCGCGAAACGAGACGCACAGCAGCCCGGCCGCGATCCAAGGGGAGACCGGGTGCACGCGCGGTCCGCCGTCGAGCCGGAGCGTCGCCTGGTACACGATCCGACCCTCCATCCGCTCCCGTGCGAAGGCGGCCAGATCCGGCTCGGCGTTCGCGAACTCAGCCCAGGTGGCCACGACCGACGGAGCCTACCGCCGTGCCCCCGGACGCCGCCCGGAGCGTCATCCACGAACGGCACGTGCACTCCCGACGCGCGCGCGGCGTCGCCGCGTCGAGGCATGATGGTCGGGTGCGCGGGCGATCGAGGACCGAGTGGTGGGGCGTCGTGCTCGACACCCTCGACCCGCGGGCGCTCGCCGGGTTCTACTCGAAGATGCTGGGCTGGCCGATCGCCGACGACGGCCCCGACTGGGTTTCGATGGCGCAGCCGAACGGGTCCGCCTACCTCGCCTTCCAGCCGTCGCCCGAGTACGTCCGGCCGACCTGGCCGCCGGTGGACGGGCGGCAGCAGATGATGCTGCACCTCGACGTGGCGGTCGACGATCTCGAGGACGCGGTCGCCGCCGCTCTCGAGCTGGGCGCGACGCTCGCCGAGTTCCAGCCGCAGGAGACCGTGCGGGTCCTCCTCGACCCCGACGGGCATCCGTTCTGTCTGTACTTGGACCCCGACGTCGGCGACTAGTCGAGCGCGCTCACGCGGCGTCCCAGCGGACCCACGTGGAGTCCGGCGCTCGGAACTCCCATCCGGAGAGCGTCGCCGGCCGCTCCGGGTCGAGCCGCAGGTTCGGCAGGCGATCGAGCAGGATGTCGAGCGAGACGCGCGCGAGGTGGCGGCCGAACCACGCGCCGAGGCAGAAGTGCGTCCCCACCGAGAACGCGAGGTGCGCGCCCTCCTTTCGGTGCACGTCGAACCTGTCGGGGTCCGCGTACCGTCGGGGGTCGCGGTTCGCCGACGAGAGCACCGCGGCGACGAGCGCACCCTTCGGCAGCTCGACGCCGGCGAGCTCGGTCGTCGTGGTCGTCTGCCTCGTTGCCGTCCCGACCGGCCCCGCCCATCGGAGCGTCTCCTCCACCGCGGCCTTGATCAGCCCTCGGCTCGCGCGGACCTCCTCGAGTTGCTCCGCATTCGCGCCGAGCGCGAGCACCGTGAGCGCGATCAGGTCCCGCGGCTCCTGGAGCCCGCCCGAGAGCATCAGCTTGGTGTTCGCGACGATCTCCTCGCGCGACATCGTGTCGCCGTCGCGGTCGTAGTGCGCCATCCACGACAGGACCGAGCCGTCGGGCTCCGCGGCCACCCGGTCGAGCACACGCTCGATGACCTCGCCGAGCGCCGCGCTCGCCTCGTCGGCCGGTGCCTGCTTCGCCGGGTCGCCCTCGAAGTTCGCGAGCCCCGGCATGAGCCCCTCGTTCCAGCGAAGCAGGTCCTCCCACGGCACCTCGTCCAGGCCGAGCATGAATCGGAGCGACCGCACGCTCATCGGGTCGGCGAACTCGCGGAACAGGTCGCACTCGCCGCGGCCCTCGAACCCGTCGATGAGCTCGTTCGCCAGCGCGGGGATCATTCCTTGCGTCCGCTCCTCGACGTCGCGAGGGCGAAAAGGCGGCTCGACCATCCGGCGGATCCGCCGCTGATCCGGGCCCTCGGAGCCGAGCATGTTCACGCCCATCGTCCGGTTGAGGGTGGAGGGCTCGGTCGCCGCGGTGAAGATCTCGGGCGAGAGGCCGACGTGGCGGACGTCGTCGTACCGCGTGACGAGCCAGAGCTGCACGGCCGGCACCCAGCTCACCGGCTCCTCGTCGCGCAGGCGCGCGTAGACCGGATACGGATCTCGCTCGAGCTCCTCGAGGGTGACCCGCTCGCCGACGCTCACGCGTGCTTCCCCGGCTCCCACCCGTGCGGGCCGATCGTCCGCTCGGCGAACGCGGCCGGGATCTCCTCGAGGTCCGTAGCCATGGAGTCGTTCCAGCGGTTCAGGAACCCGAACAGGCCGACCACGGCCAGGATCTCGACGATCTCCCCCTCGTCCCAGTGCCGGCGCAGCTCCTCGAAGTGCGCCGGCGTGACCTCGTTCGGGACGACGCTTGCGTCGCGGGCGAACCGCAGCGCGGCGCGCTCGGCCTCCGAGTAGCGGGGCGAGCGCTCGAAGTCGCCGATCTCGGCGATCTTGTCCTCGGGCACGCCGCGGAGCCCGGCGTCGACGGTCTCATGCGCCTGGCAGTAGCGGCAGCCGGCGGCGGCGCTCGCGACGATCGCGACGAGCGGCTTCAGGCCGACCGGCACGGTGCCCGTCCGCCAGATCCGCGTGATGAGCTCGCTGAACGCGCGCAGGATCTCGGGGCGGCGCGCCATCGTGAACAGGCTGTTCGGGACGAACGACATCGTCTCGTCGTACAGCGCGAACAGCTCCTCGAGCTCGGGGTGGTCCTCGCGTCGGAGCGGCTGCATGTTGGCCATCGGTCTCCTCCACGACGCCGGTCACCCCGCCCGCGTCGATGGGGCAGACTATGCCGCATCGCTCGGGAGGCGGGATGCGGCTCGAAGGCAAGGTGGCGGTCATCAGCGGCGGCGGCTCCGGCATCGGCGCCGCCACCGCGAGGCGATTCGCGCGTGAGGGGGCGAGGGTGGTCGTTACCGGCCGCCGCGAGGAGCCGATCCGTGCCGTCGCCGACGAAGTCGGCGGCGGCGCCGTCGCCGGCGACACGGCCGACCCCGAACACGTACGCCAGGCCGTCGAGACCGCCGTGGACCGGTTCGGAGGCCTCGACGTCGTCGTGGCGAACGCGGCGCTGGGCTTCGGCGGGGCGGCGATGGACGTGAGCGACGAGCAGTGGGAGCAGACGCTCGACGTGAACGTCACCGGGGCCTTCCGGCTCGTCCGCGCGGCGCTTCCCGCGCTGCTGGAGCGGGGCGGCGGCTCGATCGTCCTGGTCTCGAGCATCTCTGGGTTCGTGAGCGGGATCGAGGGAGCGGCATACCAGACGTCGAAGGCGGCCCTCCTGGGCTTCGCGCGGTCGCTCGCGGTCGACTACGGGCCGAGGGGGATCCGCGCGAACGCCGTCTGCCCCGGCTGGGTGGTGACCCCAATGGGCGACGCGTCGATGGACGCCGTCGCTGCCGAACGCGGGATCTCGCGCGAGGAGGCCTATCGGCTCACGACGCAGCACGTCCCGCTTCGGCGACCCGCGACGGCCGACGACATCGCGGCGTGCTGCCTGTTCCTCGCGAGCGACGAGTCGGCCATCGTCACCGGCACGACCCTCGTCGCCGACGGTGGGAGCATGGCTGCCGACGTCAGCGAGCTCGTGTTCGAACCGGAGCACGAATGAGCTTCGACCATTCAGGTCGGGTCGCGTTCGTCACCGGGGCGGGCTCGGGCATCGGGCGGGCGACGGCCGTGCGCCTCGCGTCCGAGGGCGCCGCGGTCGCCGTGGTGGACGTGCGTCTTGACGGGGCGCGAGAAACGGTTGCTGCCGTCGCCGAATCGGGCGGTCGCGCGGCGGCCTTCGAGGCCGATGTTCGCGAGCGCGCCCAGGTCGAGGCCGCCTGCGACGGGGCGCTCGAGGCCTTCGGCGCCATCAACTACCTCGTGAACAACGCCGGCCTCGTGCGGATGTCGCGCTTCGCCGAGCTCTCCGAGGAGGAGTGGGACCTCGTGCTCGACACCAACCTCAAGGGGATGTACCTCGTCACGCAGGCCGTGGCGCCGGCGATCGCAGCCGTGGGCGGCGGCGCGATCGTGAACCTGTCGACGATCGAGTCCGAGGTCGTCGTCTCCTCGCTGGGCTTCCCGCAGGTCCACTACAACGCGTCGAAGGGCGGCGTGAAGATGCTGACGAGGGCGCTGGCCGTGGACCTGTCCCACGACGGGATCCGGGTGAACGCGGTCGCGCCCGGGGCCATCGCGACGAACTTCGTCCCAGGCGGCGACATCCGGTCGCCCGAGGCGTGGGAGTCGATGAAGGACCGCCTGCTCGTGCCGCGCGTCGGCGAGCCCGAGGACGTCGCGGCGGCGATCTCGTTTCTGCTCTCCGACGAGGCCTCCTACATCACCGGCGCGCAGCTCCCGGTCGACGGCGGATGGCTCACGCGATGAGCCTGTCGCCGGACGACCTCGAGTCCGAGGGCATCCGGACGGTCGTCGTCACCTCGGCCGACGTGACCGGGCGACTCGTCGGCAAGCGGTTCTCGGTCGACGTGTTCCGGCGGCTCCTGCACGAAGGGGTCCCGCTGAGCTCGTGCGTCCTGGGTTGGGACGTCGACCAGTGGCCCGGACCCGAGCAGGAGTACACGGGACACCACACCGGCTGGCACGACATCCGGCTCGTGCCGGACCTCGGCACGCTGCGGCCCGCCGCCTGGCTCGAACGCACGGCGATCTGCATCGCCGACTTCGTCGAGATCGGCTCGGACGAGCTCGTTCCGGTGGCGCCGAGGACGATCCTCCGCCGGCAGGTCGAGCGCCTCGCCGAGAGCGGCCTCACGCCGCAGGTCGGGAGCGAGGTCGAGCTCGCCCTGTACCAAGGCACCTACGACGAGGGCCGCGCGAACGGTTACATAACGCTCCGCCCGACCACGCTCGCGCGCGCCGACTACACGATCCAAGCCGGCGACCAGCACGAGGCCTTCTTCGCCGGCGTGCGCGAGGCGCTCGCGGCCTCGGACCTCGGGCCGTGGACGAGCCAGGTCGAGTGGGGGCTCGGCCAGTGGGAGATCAACCTCGAGCACCAAACCGCGCTCGAGATGGCGGACCGGCACATCCTGTTCAAGCTCGCCATGCGCGACCTCGCCGCCGCCGCCGGGATGGCGGTCACGTTCATGGCCAAGCCGTTCGGCGACACCACGGGCTCGTCGTGCCATCTGCACGTGTCGCTCCTCGACGGCGAGGGCGCGAACGTCTTCCACGACGCGGGCGCCGGCGACGGCACGTCGGCGTCGCTGCGCGCGGCGGTCGGCGGCGTGCTCCGCCACGCGCCCGACCTCATGTTGTTCTACGCGCCGACGGTGAACTCGTATCGCCGAACGACGAGCGGCGAGTTCAGCGGCAACGGCGTCTCCTGGGGCTTCGACAGCCGGATGGTCTCGTGCCGAGTGCTGGTCGAGGGGCCGGCGTCGACCCGGCTCGAGTGGCGCGTGGCCGGCGCGGACGCGAACCCGTACCTCGCGATCGCGGGCGTGCTCGCCTCGGCCGCCGACGGGATCGCGAACGGGATCGAGCCCGGCGAGCCGCTCATGGGCCGCGACTTCGACCGACCGGTGCCGCCGCTGCCCGCGACGCTCGGCGAGGCCGTGACCGCCTTCCGCGACAGCGCGTTCGCGGCCGATGCGCTCGGCAAGGACGTCGTCGCGCACTACGCCGAGGCCGGCCGGTGGGAGTGGGAGCAGTTCCTCGCGCCGGCCGCCGTGACCGAGTGGGAACGGCGCCGCTACTTCGAGGTCATCTGACCGACGCGCTCGACGACCTCGCGGCAGAACGGCTCGAAGGCGCCGAGGTCGTCGATGAATTGCGAGGGCTTGATGCAGGTCGTCGTGAACCCCCGGGCGAGCTGCGCGGGGATCGACGCGAGCGCCTCGCCGAGGTCGGCGGCGCTCTCGGCGTCGGGGAACCGTCCCCGCGTGCCGCCCACCATCTCGAGCTCCAACGGGTCGCGTCCGGCGGCGCGCATGCCGGCTCGCAACCGCTCGAGATCCTCGTCGCTCGGCGCGCCGAGCGGGTTGAAGCCGCTCCCGAACTCGACCAGCCGTCGGAGGAGCCGCTCGTGCATCCGCTCGCCCCCGAACCACAGCGGCGGCCCGCCCGGACGAAACGGCTTCGGCTCGAGGAACACGTCCTCGAAGCGATAGTGCCGGCCCTCGAACGACGCGGGCGAGTCGTGCCACAGGACCCGCCACGCCGCGAGGTGCTCGTCGAGGAGCTCCCCACGTGTCGCGAACGGCGCGCCGAGCGCCTCGTACTCTGCCCGGTGCCAGCTCACCGTCGGCTGGACGACCAGGCGACCCTCGCAGAGCAGATCGAGCGTCGCCAGCTGCTTCGCGAGCAGCACGGGATGGCGAAGCGGCGCGATGACCGAGCTCGCGACCAGGCGGATCCGGGTCGTCGCTGCGGCGACCGCCCCGAGGACGATCAGCGGGTCGGGCCACGGCGTCGCGGGGTCCTGGTTGCCGGGCAGGGCGTAGTCGCGGGGGTTGGCCGGGAGCCCGCCGGCGTCGGCGCCGGGCCCGAGCCGCGACGTGCTCGCTCACCATGACGGCGTCGAAGCCGGCGACCTCCGCCTGCCGTGCCATCCGCACGAGCGCGCGAAGATCTCGCGGCGGCGTGAGCGTCCAGTTCTCGGACAGGATCAGGACGAGGCGGGGCGGCGCCATCGGCGCCGCCCCGCCGTCACGCATCATCCGCCGCTCAGGAGCTCGAGCGAAGGTCCTCGAGCGCCTGGCTCGCGGGTTCGCGGCCACTGACGGCGAGCATGTACAGGATGCCAAGGACCCCCCAGATCACCGCCGCCCACGGCGCGAGCAAAGTGGGGCTCGGCACCTTGTAGAACGAGCCGAAGATCGCCGCGGCGCTGACCAGGATGCCCACGATCGCAGCCAGAACGACGCTGACGAAAGCGTCGTCGTCCCGGAGCCCGAACAAGCCGCCCACCGAAAGGAGCAGGTAGACCACGACGAGAGCGAATGGCCCGAAGGTTGCGCACCATGCGAAGACCGAGAAGTAGTGCGGGAAGCCGGGCAGAGCGAGAAGGGTGTCGTTTCCCTCCGCCACTACGATCAGGATCGCCTGAACCACCATGAGCAAGACGATCGCGCCCGCCGGGGTCCCGTACTTCCGCGACACCACGGCGAGCGGGGCCGGTAACCGCCGATCCCTGGCCAACGCGAACACGCCGCGTGTGGAGGCGACGCCGGCTCCTACGTACACCGCCAACATGTCCAGGAACACGACCAGCAACAGGGTCTTCAGCCAGAACTCCGATCCGGCAGGACTCCCCGGCGCGCCGAGCGCGAACAGTGGGGCGCCGGCCACCTCCGGGCTCGTGATCACGGACAAGTCGAACCCGAAGCCCGCGACCTCAACGTAGGCGGCGATGAGGTAGAAGATCGACACGATCACGACCGCCCCGAGCACGGCCCTTGGGATCGAGCGCTTGGGATCCGCGGTCTCCTCAGCGAGGTTGGCCGCGGTCTCGAACCCAACGAAGATCAGGACCCCGTACAACACGCCGAAGAGGATCCCTGCCAAACCGTCGGGTGAGGGTGAGGGGTCGAACGCCTTCGCGACGTCGTTCGCGTCGCCGAGGTCGACGATCACCGTCACGAAGAAGATCAGGACAACGGCGATCGAGATCAACGCGAGCGTGAGCTGCACGCGCGTGGAGATCTTCACGCCGTAGTACAGGACGGCGAACAGGCCGAGCGCGAAGATCACGTCCCACAGCCAGATCGGCATCGCGACGTCGATGTTCCACGCGGGCAGGAGGTTGTCGTGGACGTATCCGCCGAGCAGCACGCCGAGCCCGGTCGTGAGGATGATCGTCCCTCCGTAGTACAGCCAGCCTGCCGCCGCTCCGATCGTCTTGCCGAGACCGTTCGAGACGTAGTCGTAGAGCGAGCCCGCCGCGTGAATTCGCTTCGCGTAGCGTGCGACGATCCAGCCGAGCGCGAACATGCCGATCGCCGCGAGCAGAACGGCGAGCGGCGCCGACGTCCCGGCCCCGCGGGCGGCCGCGTTCACGCCGATGATGAACGGGATGATGAATGCCGCGCTGAACACCGGCCCGATGAAGCCGACGGACTGCGCGAGCACATCGACGAGCGACAGCTTCTTCGCGCCGAGGCGCTCGTACCCCTGGCCCACGGGTTTCGCCCCGTCCCCGCTCAGCTGGTTGTCTGCCACGACCGTCCCCCCTCTGTCGTGAACCGCCTGCGAACGCTACTCCCCCGTTTCGATCCTCGCGTCAGGCCGCCCAGCCGGACTCGGGACGCTCGAACCACACGTGGACCTGCCCCGTCCCTACCGACGCCTCGTACTCGCTGAAGGGCTCGCCCGGTGCGGTGCACGCCCGGCCGCCGAGGGCCGAGGCCATCATCAGGTAGTGCCCGAAGTGCCCCTCCGGATAGGCCTTGCGGTACTCGGGCATGCCGTCGATGACGCCCGCGTGGTCCCCCGCGTGAAACTTCGCGAGGACCCGCTGGTCGGCCTCGTAGTACGCCGCGTCGTAGATGTTGTCCGGCACGGCCGAGCTCTCGCGCCCGCGCAGCTCCTTGAAGTTGAAGAACCGGTGGGTCATCCCGCCCGAGGCGAGCAGGACGACGCGTCGGTCGCTCTCGGCGATCGCGTTGCCGATCAGCTCGCCGAACAGCAGGAAGTCGTTCGTGTCGCACGTCTGGTTGATCGCGACGCTGATCCAGCGGGTGTCCGGGTCGCCGAGGAAGGTCCAGATGTTGACCGTCCCGTAGAAGATCGGCAGGTAGGGGTCGTCGCACGCGAGGATCCAGCAGTCGTCGCGGCCGTCGGCCTGCGCCTCGATGAGCTTCGCGAGCTCCGGGTCGCCGGGCATGTCGTACGGGATGGCGCTCATCCCGCGCGGGAGCTCGTGGCTTGTGAACTTGCCCTGCCGGCGATCGTGCGACGTCACGATGTGCTCGAACGTCGACTCCCAGTGGGTGTCGAACACCACAACCGTGTCCGGCCGCACCCGGTCGAGGCACTCCGCCTTCATCCGGCGCAGGCCGGGGACGAGCGTGATCTCCTTGCCCTCGTTGATCTCGAGGCGGACCTCCTCCGGCAGCATGATCGTTGGGACGTGCGCCGTGAGCGCGGCGCCGACGATCTCACCCATACGATTCCTCCTCGTCGGTCGATCGCATCGTCATTCGAGGTCCCCCCATGGGGCCGAGCAGACGTTCTTCACGTCCGCGTAGAAATCGAAGCTGTAAACGCCGCCCTCGCGTCCGACACCCGAGGACCGAGCCCCACCGAACGGCGCCCGCAGGTCGCGGACGAAGAAGCAGTTCACCCACACCGTCCCGGACACGAGCCTCGCGGCGACGCGCTCGGCGCGCTCGCGATCGCCGGTGTACAGGATCGCCGCGAGGCCGTACTCGGTTTGGTTCGCGAGCGCGATCGCCTCCTCCTCGTCCTCGAACGTCTGCAACGTGAGGACCGGGCCGAAGACCTCCCTGCGCAGGACCTCGGCCCCCTCGGGGACGTCGACGAACAGGGTCGGCCGGTAGTACAGCCCGCCGAGCTCGTCGTTGGGTCCCCCGCCGAGGATCGCCGTCGCGCCCTCCCGGTGCGCCCGCCGGACGAACCCGTCGACGCGCTCGAAGTGCTCGCGTGTGATCTGCGGGCCGAGGTCCGTCTCGTCGAGCCGCGGGTCGCCCTGGCGGATCGCGCTCGCCGCCGGCAGGAATCGCTCGAGGAAGGCCTCGCGCAACGAGCGCTCGAGGATCAGCCTCGTGCCGGCGAGGCATACCTGGCCGGCGTTGTCGAACTGGTTCACAGCCTGCTTCACGACGGCGTCGAGGTCCGCATCGGCGAAGGCCACGAACGGCGACTTGCCGCCCAGCTCGAGCGAGACCGGCGTCAGGTTCGCCGCGGCGGCCTGCGCCACGAGCTTGCCGGTCTCGATCGACCCCGTGAACGCGATGCGGTCGACGCCCGGGTGCCGGGTGAGCGCCGCACCCGCCTCCTCCCCGATCCCCTGGAGCACGTTGAACGCGCCGTCGGGGAGCCCTGCCTCTCGGGCGATGTCGGCGAGCAGGGAGGCGGTGAGCGGCGCCCACTCGGGCGGCTTCAAGACGACGGCGTTCCCGGCCGCGAGCGCCGGCGCCACCCGCCACGTCGCGAGCATCAGGGGCGCGTTCCACGGCGTGATCACCACGGTCACGCCGGAGGGGTCCCACTCGGTCCGGCTCCGGAAGCCGTCCATCTCGAAGGCCTCGTCCAGCCCGCCGAGCTGGTCCGCGAAGAACCGGAAGTTCCGCGCGACGCGTGGCATCACCGAGGTGCGCATCGAGCGAAGGAGCGAGCCGTTGTCCCGGGTCTCGACGGCGGCGAGCTCGGGGACGCGCTGGTCGACGAGGTCGGCGATCCCCTGCAGGATCTCGGCGCGCCGCTTCGGCGCCGTTGCGCCCCAGACCTCGGCACCGGCTCGGGCGGCCTCCACCGCGCGGTCCGCGTCGTCCGCGGTCCCTCGCGCGACGCGCGCGAGCACGCCCTCGTCGATCGGCGAGCGGTCCTCGAACGTCGCCGAGGACGACACGCGCTCGCCGCCGATCCAGTGATCGGTCGAGACCTCGACGTCCTCGACGACGGCGGTCATTCGGTGCCGAACGGTAGGGTGGCCCTCGGATGGCTGTCAAGCGCGACGCGGTGGGCGCCTATCCATCCGCATGACACCATGCGACCCGTGGAAGCCCCCTCCCGCACGGACCTTCCGGTCGGACCGGACGACGTCCGGGCGGCGGAGGAGCGCATCCGCGATCGCGTGCGCCGAACCCCGGTGTTCGACCTCGAGCCCGGCGCGCTCGGGCTCCCCGGCCGGATCACGCTGAAGCTCGAGCTCTTCCAGCACACGGGCTCGTTCAAGCTCCGCGGGGCGCTCAACCGGATGCTCTCCGCCGATGTGCCGGACGCCGGCGTGATCGCGGCGTCGGGCGGCAACTTCGGGCTCGCCGTCGCCTACGCCGCTCGCGAGCTGGGGCATCGCGCCGAGATCTTCGTTCCGGAGACCTCGCCGCCCGTCAAGGCGCGAGGCATCGCCGAGCAGGGTGCCGAGGTTCGGCTGATCCCCGGCTACTACGCCGACGCGCTCGAGGCGAGCCAGGAGCGCGCGCGGGAGACGGGCGCCATGGAGATGCACGCGTTCGACCAGCCCCAGGTCGTCGCCGGCGCGGGCACCATCGCCGCCGAGCTCTCCGAACAGGTGCCGGACGCCGACACGGTGCTCGTCGCCGCCGGCGGCGGCGGGCTGCTCGGGGGCATCGCCGCCTGGTACGAGGGGCGGACGCGCGTCGTCGGCGTCGAGCCGGATCGATGTCCCACGATGGCCGAGGCGATTCGCGCGGGCCGCCCGATCCCCGTCGACGTCGGTGGCCTCGCGGCCGACTCCCTCGGCGTCCGGCAGACCGGCGAGATCGCGCTTGCGCTCGCGCTCGCCTACGTCGAGCACGTTCTGCTCGTCACCGACGACGACATCGCCGAGGCGCAGCGCCGGCTGTGGTCGGACCTGCGCATCGTCGCCGAGCCCGGGGGCGCGGCAGCCCTCGCCCCGCTGCTGTCTCGGCGCTACCGGCCCGACCCGGACGAGCGGGTCGTGGTCCTGCTCTGCGGCGCGAACACCGAGGCCTTCGCGATCGCCTGATGCCGCCCACGGGCTCGGACGCGATCGCCGTCGACGGGTTGCGGGTCTCGCGCGGCGGACGCGAGGTGCTGCGCGGGCTGAGCTTCCGCGTGCCGGTGGGCAGCGTCATCGGCGTCCTGGGCCCGAGCGGCAGCGGGAAGTCGACGCTCATCCGGGCCCTCGTCGGCGTGCAGCAACGGGTGACCGGGCGGTGCGACGTTCTCGGGCTTCCCGCCGGCCATCCCGCGCTCCGCGCGCGGATCGGGTACATGACGCAAGCCCCCGCGGTCTACTTCGATCTCACGGTTCGCGAGAACCTCCGCTACTTCGCGTCCGTGATCGGCGCGGATCGGGAGAGCGTCCAGCGCACGATCGAGGACGTGGACCTCGGCACGGAGGCCGATCGCGTGGTCGCCTCGCTCTCCGGCGGGCAGCAGAGCCGCGTCTCGCTGGCGGCGGCCCTCCTCGGCTCGCCCGAGCTCCTCGTGCTCGACGAGCCGACCGTGGGGCTCGACCCCGTCCTGCGCCGGACGCTGTGGGTTCTGTTCCACCGGCTCACGGAGCACGGGGTCACGCTGGTGGTCTCGAGCCACGTGATGGAGGAGGCGTCGCAGTGCGAGCGGCTGCTGATCCTGCGCGAGGGCGACCTGCTGGTCGACGACACGGAGGCCGGCCTCTTGGCGAGGACCGGCGCGGACGACGTGGAGGACGCGTTCCTCGTGCTGGTCTCGGGGGCGTCGTGACGTCGGTCCCGGCGCGCGACATGGCCGCGGCCAGAGGGTCGGGGCACCTTCGGGGCGTGTGGGCCACCTCCGCCAGGATCCTCCGGCAGCTTCGGCACGATCCGCGCACGATCGCGCTGCTTCTGGGCGCACCCACCATGTTGATGGGGCTCCTGGCGTGGGTCTTGAGCGGGACGCCCGGGGCGTTCGACCGGTGGGGCGCGAGCCTCCTCGCCCTGTTCCCGTTGCTCACCATGTTCATCGTCACGTCCGTCGCCACGCTTCGCGAGCGTACCGGCGGGACCCTCGAGCGCCTGATGACCATGCCGGTTGCGAAGCAGGACTTCCTGTTCGGCTACGGCCTCGCGTTCGGCATCGCGGCCACGACCCAGGCGCTGGTGGTGAGCGCCTTCACGTTCACGATCTTCGGGCTCGACGTCCGCGGCCCCGTGTGGGCCGTCCTCCTGGTCGCCGTGCTCGACGCGCTGCTCGGCACCGGCCTCGGCCTGTTCGTCAGCGCCTTCGCCAAGACCGAGTTCCAGGCGGTCCAGTTCCTCCCCGCGATCCTGTTGCCGCAGCTGCTCCTATGCGGGCTCATCGCGCCCCGCGACACGCTGCCGCCGCCACTCGACACGATCTCCGACTTCCTGCCGCTCTCCTATGCGGTCGACGCGATGAAGGAGCTCACCGTCGCAACCGGCGTCTCCTCGGAGGTCTGGCGCGACATGGCCATCATCGTGCTGTTCATCGTCGGTGCACTCGCGCTGGGGGCGACCACGCTTCGGCGCCGCACGCCCTGATCGGCCCGGTTCCCGCCCTCAGGCGGTGGCGGAAAAGTACGCCTCGAGGTCCGGCGCCGCTCGCCGGTGCAGCTCCGCGTTCACGCGCTGGCGTTCGAGCGTCTGCTCGAGCTGCAGCACCGACTGCGAGATGGGGTTGCGCGCGAAGAACGCGGCCACGTCCTGGACGAGCTCGGGCGTCGTGAGGTACCGCACGCCCTCGGCCGCGAACACGATCGTGGACGGCGCGCAGCGGGCCACAATGTCGTCCCAGTGGTCCCGGAGGAAGCGCCACGCCCGGTCCCCTTCTTCGCGGTTGGCCATCGCCCGCGCGAAGAGCCACGGCGCGTTCTGCGGCCGCACCTCCTCGCCGAGCCCGAGCTCGAGCGTACGGTCCATGAGCGCGGCGTCGCGGAAGTCGGGCAGCGCGAACAAGTACCGCAGCTGCTCCTGCGGCGTCGGGCGGGAGTTGCGGGCGTCGAGGAACACCTCGTACTCCCGCGGCCCGCCGCCGTCGGCGACGATCGCGACCGACGCCGCCGCGAGCGACGGGTCGGCCGGCGCGCCCGAGCGCGACTCCGACTCGATCTCCCGCGCGAGCGCCCGCGCGTTCGGGTCGGCGCCGAGGACGGCGAGCGAGGTGAGGAGCATCCCGCGGTATGTGTGCGTGAGATCGGACTCGTCCGGACGCGGCTCCCAGCCGATCCGCTCGAGCGCGGGGCCCGTCAGGCGGCGCGCCCACGCCCGGAAGCGCTCGCGCGGCTCGTCGTCCAGGAACCGCTCGCACCAGCTCATGCCCTGCAGGAGCGCCGACCAGACAGTGATCTCGGTCTCCTCGGCGAAGGCGTCGGCGAACCGGCAGAACTCGGATGCCGAGGAGCTCCCGGCGACCACCGCCGCCCAGGTGTCGTCGACCAACTGCGTGCGCTCGTCGGCGGAGAGGTCGCCGAGCGAGCCCGCGATCCGCCCGAGCAGCGCCTCGTCGTACCGCACGCGCGCGAACGCGTGGGCCCCGGCGTTCACCACGATCGGGCCGTCGCCGGTGGCCTCGACCTCGGCTCCCTCCGGCTCGACCAGGACCGGCCGGGTGCTGCCGCCGGCCCGCACGAGCAGCGGGACGTCCCAGGCTCCCTCGGCCCCGTTCCCCGACAGCGCGAACCGCCGCTGCCCCAGGCGCACCGCCCCGTCCTCGAGGTCGGCGGTGACCATCGGGTACCCGCCCTGCCAGATCCAGCCGTCCATGATCCGGCGCACGGGCTCGCCGGTCGCGGCCTCGATGGACTCCCACAGATCGTGCGTCTCGGTGTTACCGAACCGATGGTCCGCCAGGTACTTGCGGATGCCGTCGCGGAACCGCTCCGAGCCGAGGTACTGCTCGAGCATCCGCAGGACGGCCGCGCCCTTGGTGTAGGTGAGCGTGTCGAACATCCCCGCGGCGTCGTCGGGCGAGGCGACCGGGTACTCGATCGAGCGCGTGCTGGCGAGCGCGTCGATCTCGAGGGCCTGGGAGCGCGTCCGCAGAAACTGCGTCCAGCGCTCCCAGTCCGGCCGATACGCGTCCACGGCCAGGATCTCCATGAACGTCGCGAACGCCTCGTTCAGCCAGGTCCCGTTCCACCACCGCATCGTCACGAGGTCGCCGAACCACATGTGCGCGAGCTCGTGCGCGACGACGTCCGCGACCGCCGCCAGCTCGGGCTGGGTCGCCGAGTCCGGGTCGACGAGCAGGAAGTTCTCGCGAAACGTGATGCAGCCGAGGTTCTCCATCGCGCCCTGAGCGAAGTCCGGCAGCGCGACGAGGTCAACCTTCGCGTCGGGATAGGGGATCCCGTAGTAGTCGGCGAAGAACCGCAGGCAGAACGCCCCGATCTCGAGCCCGTACGCGGCGAGGTGGCCCTTGCCCGGCTGATGCACGACGCGCAGCGGGACGCCGTCCACGTCGACCGGCTCGGTCGCCTCCATCGGTCCGACCACGAACGCCGCGAGGTACGTCGACATCGGCATCGTGTCGGCGAAGCGGAGCCGGACGCGCCCGTCCCCGAGCGGCTCGCGCTCGACCTCGGGACCGTTCGAGATCGCGAGGTCGTGCTCGCGCACCACGAGGGACATCCCGAACACGGCCTTCAGGTCCGGCTCGTCCCAGCACGGGAAGGCGCGACGGGCGTCCGTCGACTCGAACTGCGTCGTCGCGACCGTCCGCGTTCCTCCGTCCTCGGCCTCGTAGGTGGATCGGTAGAAGCCGTGCATCCGATCCGACAGGCGCCCGCCGAACTCCAGGTGCAGCACCCACTCTCCCGGGTCGGCGGCGCCGTCGAGGCGCACGTGCGCGCGCTCATTCTCGGCGTCGACCCTGATTTCGACCACGCCGAGGCGCGAGCCGTTGCGCTCGAGCCAGCCCGAGGAGATCACGAGGTCGTCGGCGTTCAGCACCACCTCGTCGACGCGTTCGCGGACCTCGACCTGGACGTCCTCGGTCCCGGAGAACGTGGCGGCGTCCAGGTCGGGCTCGAGGACGAGGTCGTAGCGGCGCGGGACGACCGTGCGGGGCAGGCGGAAGCGCGTCTCCTCGGTCAACGCGCTAGTCGTTCACGTACGTGAGCCAGCTCAGGTACTTCTCGGTCTCGCCCTTGGTGGCGGAGAAGAACGCGCCTTGCAGCTCCTTGGTGACCGGGCCGCGATGCCCCTCGCCGACGACGCGGTCATCGACCTCGCGGATCGGCGTCAGCTCGGCCGCGGTGCCGGAGAAGAACGCCTCGTCCGCGTTGTAGAGGTCGGTGCGCACGAGGTTCTCCTCGCGCACCTCGTAGCCGAGATCGCGCGCGATCGTGATCACGCACTGCCGCGTGACGCCGTCCAGGCAGCCGGCCTGGATCGGCGGCGTCGTCAGCACGCCCTCGCGGACGACGAACACGTTCTCGCCGGAGCCGTCGGTGATGAACCCCGCCTCGTTCAGCATGATCGCCTCGTCGTAGCCGGCCTTCAGGCTCTCGACCTTCGCGAGCACGCTGTTGATGTACTGGCCGGTCGCCTTCGCGGCCGCCGGCAGCGAGTTCTGGGAGTTCCGGCGCCACGACGCGATCTTGATCCGGACGCCCTGCTCGAGCGCGTCCTCGCCGAGGTAGGCGCCCCACGGCCAGACCGCGATGAACACGTTCACCGGCGCGTTCAGTGGGTTCACGCCCATCTCGCCGTAGCCGCGCAGCGCGACGGGCCGGATGTAACAGGCGTTCAGCCCGTTCGCGCGGATCACGTCCTTCGTCGCCTCCGTGATCGCCTCGCGCGAGTACGGGATGTCCATGTGGTAGAGCTTGGCCGAGCGGAACAGGCGCTTGAGGTGCTCGTCGAGATGCCACACCGCCGCGCCGCGCGACGTCTCGTACGCCCGGATTCCCTCGAAGACCCCGCTGCCGTAATGGATCGCGTGGCTGAGCACGTGGATCTTGGCGTCGCGCCAGTCCACCAGCTCGCCGTCCATCCAGATCTTCTCGACCTCGGTGATCGGCATCGGCCCTCCTGTCCGGACGCAGCGCCGCCCGGTCGCCCGGGCGGTTCGTCCGAAGGATACCTGCTGGTGAGCGCGCTCCGCGGGCGTCAGGGCAGGTCGTAGGCGCGCCAGCGCGTGGCGTGCTCTCGGGCACGCGACTCGTCCAGCGGCCCGAAGCGATCCTTCGACCACGCGCGCAGCTCCTCGAGCGCGCGAAGCCTGATGGCGTCGTCCACCTTCCACGTCCAGGAATAGCGGTTTTCCTCGATGCCGTCGAGGAAGTCCGAGAGCGGCGCGTCGTCGGCGTCCGCGAGCGCCGGCAGGTCGCGCGGCACGGTGCCGAGCGCGGTCATCGCGAGGTCGAGCTCGTCGAAGTCGCCCCACCGCAGGCCGACCGGATCTACCGAGATCCCCGCGAGCTCGCCGAACCGCTCCTGGATCGCCGCCCGGTCGCCGCCGTACGCACCGAGGTTCATGAGCAGCACCGATCCCGGACGGACCACTCGGACCATCTCTGCGAGCAGGTCCCGCCAGTTCGGGACGAGGTGCAGGACCCACCGCAGGTACGCCGCGCCGAAGCGGTCGTCGGGAAACGGCATCCGGGTCGCGTCGGCCAGCACGAGCGGGAACGGCGGCCGTCCGCCCGCCTTCTCGACCAGCTTGCCGAGCATCGGCGGCGATATGTCGAGGCCGACGAGGTCGAGCCCGGCCTCGAGCAGCGGGAGGGCGATGAGGCCGGTGCCGACGCCGATCTCGAGCACCCGGCCTCGCTCGGCGAGCTCGCCCGAAACGAGCGCGACGTTGCGCGCCATCGACTCCTCGGAGATCGTGCGGCTCCGGTCGTAGAACTCGGCCGCGCGGTCGAACCGGATCGACTTGCCCACGGCCTTCGAGCCTACGACTTGGGCAGGTCCTTGTTGGGGTCGACGAAGGGCAGCGGCGCCACGGTGACGGGGACCCTGCCGCGGGGCGTCTCGGCCTCGAACTCGGATCCCGGTTCCTCCCAGCGGATCGGCAGCCAGGCGTACCCGATGTTCCGCTCGAGCCGCGGCGACCACGCGCCGGCCGTCACCCGGCCGAGCGCAGCCTCGCCGCGATACAACGTCCAGAAGTCGTTCAGGGCACCCTCGTCGGTCATCGGCTCGCCGCCGATGTCGATCCCCACGAGCTTGCGGTCGAGCAGGTTTCCGTCGCGGATCTCCTCGAGCCGGCCGCGACCGAGGAAGTCCTGCTCCTGGTCCCACTCGACGTACTTCTCGAGGCCGGTCACGTGCAAAGGCGTGTCCTCGACGCGGATGTCCGAGCCGTAGTTGAAGATGCCGGCCTCGATGCGCCGCGCCTCGCTCGGCGCGATGACGCGCATCCCGTGCGGCTCACCGGCCTGGAACACGCGCTCGAACAGGTCGTCGCCGCGGCTCGCGTCCTGCAGGTACAGCTCGTAGCCGACCTCGCCGGTCCAGCCGGTGCGCGAGATCACGACCGGGATGCCGTCCACATCGGCCTCGGCGCAGAAGTAGTAGCGGAGGTCGGCCGCCGCGTCGCCGAACAGGTCGCGGATCACGTCCTTGGAGCGCGGCCCCTGGACCTGCATCGGCGCGACGTCGGCCTCGAAGATCCGCACGTCCATGCCCCTCGCTCCCGCGACGCCGGCCACGTACAGCAGCGCGTCGGAGTCCGCGAGCGCGAGCCAGAACCGGTCCTCGGCGAGCCGCAGCAGCACCGGGTCGTTCACGATGCCGCCCCATGGCGAGGTGACGAGGACGTACCGCGCCTGCATGACCTGCACCTTCGTGAGGTCGCGGCACGTGATCAGGTTCACGAGCTCGAAGGCGTCCGGGCCGCGGACCTCGACGCAGCGCTCGACGGCCACGTCCCACAGCGTCACGTCGTGGCGGAGCGCCTCGTACTCGGCGACCGGGTCGTCGTACAACGTGGGCAGCAGCATGTGGTTGTACAGGCCCCAGCTCTTGCAGCCGTGCCGCTTGGTGGCCTCGTAGTAGGGCGACTTCCGGTACCAGGGCTGGACGTAGAACGTGAAGGTCTCGGACGCCATCGCGCGCTCCTGTTCGGGTGGTCGGCGGAGCCTACCGGCTAGTTCGTCGACGGGTCGAGCGGCATGGTCGCCATGAGCCGGTACTTCGGGCCCATCCGGCGGACGACCTCGCTCCACAGCTCCTCGGGCTCGTCGGTGAACACGTCTTCCGCGGTGGCGGGCTCGACGATCCACGAGCCCTCTTCGAGCTCGGCCTCGAGCTGGCCGGGGCCCCATCCGGCGTAGCCGGCGAAAACCCGCGCCCTGCGGAGGTCGCCGACCTCGGCAGAGTCGACCTCGTCGGGCAGGAACCCGATCGAGCCGAACGCGACGACGCGAGCGCGGTCCGGGTGCTCGAAGTCCGCGACGACCACGGCCGACTGCGGCTGCACAGGACCGCCGATGTGCAGGCGCTGCCCCGGCCCGACGAGCTCGGCGAGCGGCGGCGCAGCGACGGCGACCTCGACCTCGGCGACCCGGTTCAGGACGACGCCGACCGCGCCCTCGTCGTCGTGGTGGCCGACGAGCACGACCGTGCGCCGGAAGTTCGGGTCCCAGAGCCCGGGACCCGCGATCAGGAGCGACCCGCCGAGCGCGTTCACGCCGCCCATCTTGCCCGAGCCCGTACACGAGCGGTCAAGCCCTCGAGACCTGCTTGGCGTGATCTCACGCCTTCGGGACCTCCTTGGAGGGGTCCAGGAACGGGAGCGCGGCCGTGACCGCCGGGAGCGGCCCGTCGGGCGACGCGAGCTCAAGCTCGTTCCCCGGCGCCGCGAGGCCGATCGGCACCCACGCGTAGCCGAGGTTCCTCTCGAGCCGAAACGAGTGGCTGGCGCTCGTGAGGCGGCCCACGACCTCGCCGTCGTGGCGGACCGGCCAGAAGTCGTCGAGCCACATCCGGAACGGCTCCCCACCGAACTCGACGCCGACGAGCTTGCGGTCGACGCCCTCCCTCGCGATCCGCGCGAGCGCCTCCTTGCCGATGAACTCGGACTCGGGCTCGACGAGCCGCTCCATGCCGGTCACGTGGTACGGCGTGTCCTCGATCGTCATGTCGTTGCCGTAGTTGAAGATCCCGGCCTCGAGGCGCCGCTGGTCGGACGGAGCGATCGGCCGGATCTCGTACGGCAGCCCCGCCGCCATGACCCGATCCCAGAGGTCGGCGCCGCGCGCGCCGTCGCGCAGGTAGATCTCGTACCCGACCTCGGCCGTCCACCCGGTCCGCGAGACGACGACCGGGATGTCGTCGAGCTCGCCCTCCCAGCACCAGTAGTAGCGAAGGCCCGAGACCTCCTCGCCGAACAGGTCGCGGATCAGGTCCTTGCTCTTCGGTCCCTGCACCTGGAGCGGGGACACGTCGGGCTCGCGCAGCGTCACGTCCAGGCCGGCGAACGCCTGCACGCCGAGCGCGTACAGCAGCGCGTCGGAGTCCGCGAGCGAGAGCCAGAAGTGATTCTCGCCGAGGCGGAGCAGGATCGGGTCGTTCACGATCCCGCCGCTCGGTGCGATGATCGGCGCGTACTTGCATTGCTTGACCGCGCAGCGCGACAGGTCTCGGCAGGTGAGCAGCTGCGTGAACCGCGCGGCATCCGGTCCGGTGATCTCGACCTGGCGCTCGACGCCGACGTCCCACAGCGTCACGTGGTTCAGCAGGTGCCAGTACTCGGCCTCGTCGTCGTCGTACAGCGTCGGGATCAGCATGTGGTTGTACAGGTCCCAGCTCGTGCACCCGGCCTCGACGGTTCGCTGCCAGTACGGCGACCGCCGATACCACGTCGCCGTGTAGAACGTGAACGAGTAGGGCTCCTTCATCGCCGGCTCCTCCTTCTTGCGGGGGCTACCGCTCGCCCTGCTCGGGCTCGCTTCATGAGCCTCCACGCCCCCGCCGGCGCCGGCGATCCTTACGGATCTCGCGAACGCAGTTGTAGGCGGGGATCCCGCAGACGCCGCCGCCGGCGTGCGTGGCGCTCGAGCACTGGTACAGCCCGGCGATCGGCGTCCGGTAGTCGGCGTAGCCCGGCGCCGGCCGCATGTGGAAGAGCTGGTCGGCCGAGAGCTCCCCGTGGAAGATGTTGCCGCCGATCAGCCCCCACTCGTTCTCCATGTCGTACGGGCCGAGGACCTGTCGCGCCACGACGGACTCGGCGAACCCGGGCGCGACCTCGTCGTAGGCCTTGATCACGCGGTCGGCGTATGCCTCGAGCTCCTCGCGATGCGGCTCCTGCGACCACGTGTGCGGCACCCACTGGGTGAACAGCGACACCACGTGCGCCCCCGGCGGCGCGAGCGACGGATCGAGCGCCGAGGGGATCACGCCGTCGCTGAACGGGAACGTGGACGCCTTCCCGGCTCGCGCCTCCTCGAACGAGCGCTCGAGCTGATCCAGCGAGGGCGCGATCTCGAAGCCGCCGCTGTAGTCCTTCCATTCCGGGTCGGCGGCGAGCACCGGGAGCTTGCTGATCGCGAGATTGATCTTCACGACGCCCGAGCGGCTCGACCAGTGCTCGATGTCGCGAACGAACTCCTCGGGCAGCTCGGCGCGATCGATCTGGCGCAGGAACGTGATCTGTGGGTGGCACGCCGTGACGACGATCGGCGCCGAGAGCTCCTCGCCGCCCTCGAGCACGACGCCGGTGGCGCGGCCATCGCGGATCAGGACCTTGTCGACGCGCGCGTTCGTCCGGATCTCGGCGCCGAACGAGCGCGCGCTCCGCTCGAGCGCCTCCGCGACCGCGCCCATGCCGCCCTCGGGCACCCCCCACGAGCCGAGGGTTCCGTCGCCCACGTCGCCGATCGAGTGGTGCGCCATCACGTAGCCGGTGCCCGGCTCGAACGGCCCCGCCCAGGTGCCGATCAGCCCGTTGATCGACATGGCGGCGCGCACCTGCTCGGTCTCGAAGAAGCGCTCGAGCAGGTCGGCGATCGACATCGTCATCAGTCGCGTGACGTCGCCGACGGTCTTCACGTCGAGGCCGCGGAACCGCCAGGCGAGGCGGAGCTGCTCGAACAGGTCGCCCGGCCGCTTCGAGCCGACCTGCGGCGGCGTCGCCATGAGCAGCGGCCCGAGGACGGCGGCGAGCCCGCCGATCCACGCCTCCCACCTCTCGAGGGCGTCGGCGTCGCGCTTGGAGAACTTGGCGAACTCCTCGTGGTTCTTGCGGGGGTCGTCGTACTCGATCATCACGCGCCCATCCGCGAACGGCACGACGTACGGGCCGACCGTGTGGACGCGATAGCCGTGCTCCTCCATACGGAGGTCGCGAAGGATCGTGTCGGGCATGAGGCTCATCACGTAGCTGAGCGTGGTGACCTTGAACTCCGGGTGGTCAGGCCACGGCTGGTCCGTCGCGGCCGCCCCGCCGGTCTTGTGCCTCGCCTCGCAGACGACGACGCGCGCGCCGGCTTTCGCGAGGTAGGCGCCGGCGACGAGCCCGTTGTGCCCCCCGCCGATCACGATCGCGTGGTACGAGTTGGTCGCCACGTCGCCCCTTCGAGGTCGGAGTCGGGGTATCGAACCACAGGCCTGAACGGCCGTTCAACGTCGCAGGTCGGGGCGCTACGCGGGCTCGATCGGCAGGGCTACGGGTTCGGGCTCGGGCTCGACGGCGACGGACTCGGCGACGGCCGGCGCGGCACCGACCGAGTGCGGGAGCCGCAGCAGCGGCAGGAGCACCACGGTTGCCATGCCCGCTCCGATGCCGCCCAGGAGATATACGTGCTGCGGCTCGAGCGCTCGAAGCGCCGGAATGGCGAGCAGATACGCCACGAGAAGGCCGAGCGAGAGCAGCGCCTCGAATGCCGCCATCGCCCGGCTCCGCACGGCGTCGGGCGTGCGCCGCTGCATCATGCCGTTCTCGGCGACGATCGTGAGCCCGTCGGAGGTCCCCATCACGAAGAGCGAGACCAGGACCATCCAGAAGGCCGGCGCGAGGCCCACGCCGAAGGCCGTGAGGGTGATGAACGCGGCCCCGATCACCATCCAGATCGGCTCGGTGCGCGCGGTCATCCATCGGCCCGCCGCCGATCCGAGCACGGAGCCGGTCCCCCACGCGGCGATCAGGAACCCGAAGCCCGCCGCGCCCGTACCGAAGGACTCGGCGATGGGAGCGTCGGCGACCATCCCCATACCCATGCCGATCACGAAGACCACCCACGCGATGGACATGCGCCGCAGCACCGGCTCGCGCATGAGGAAGCGGACGCCGGCCATGACGCCGACGTGCTCGTCCTCGGTCTCGGCTCGCGCAGGATCGGAGAACGTCCCGTGCACAGAGATCGTGAGCAGCAGCGAGATGACGAACGAGACGGCGTTCGCGGCGAAGACCCAGGACGCCCCGAACGACGCCACCACGAGCCCGCCGATCAGCGGCCCGACCGCGATCCCCGCGTGCACACCCACGGTGACGAGGCTGTTCGCCCAGGCGATGTCCTCCTCGCGGTCGACGAGGTTCGGGATGGCCGCTCGAGATGCGGAGAAGAACGGCAGCTCGGCGATCGCCGAGCCGAACGCCAGCACGATGAGCACGGCCGGCGCGTCGACGAACGCCATCGCGGCGAAGAAGGCGGCCGCGACGGCCTCGGAGACGATCATGACCCGCCGGCGATCGAACCGGTCGCCCAGCGCCCCGCCAAGCGGGCCGAGGAGACCCGCGACGCCGAACGTGAGCAGCAACGACAGCGCCTGCATGCCCGGCGAGTGGGTCTGGTCCCACACGGTGAAGTTCAACGCCGTGTAGGCCGCCGCGCCGCCGGTCACCGAGATGAGGCGACCGGCGGCGAGGCGGCGAACGGCTCCGCGCCTGCTCCCGGTCACAGGATCGGCTCCAGCGTGACCTCCGCGACCAACTCGGGCTCCGCGAGCGCCGGGGCCTCCACCTGGGCCGGCGCGCGCTCGCTCCGAAGTGCGGGCAGCAGGATGGCCCCACCCAGCAGCCCGAGCAGCCCGCCCGCCGCGTACATGCCGCGGGGACCGACCGCCTCCAGCGCCGGCCCGCCGAGGACGAACCCGACCGCGAGCGCGAGGTGGACGACCGCCTCTGAGGCTGCCACGACGCGGCTCCGCACGGCGTCGGGAGTCCGTCGCTGCTGGATGCTCGTCTCGGCCACCATCGTGACGCCCTCGGCGACCCCGGCGAGCAACGTCAGGAGCAGGACCGCGCCGAACCACGGCGAGATCGCCACGCCGGCCGTGGTCACCGCGATCGCGATCGTCCCAGCCACGAGCGCCCGGACCTCGGTCTGCTCGTTCAGCCACCGCCCCGAGAGGGAGCCGAGCGCCGAGCCGGCACCCCACGCCCCGATCAACAGGCCGTAGCCGCCCGCGCCCGCGCCGAAGAGCTCGACGAGCGGCACGTCGGCGACCATGACGATCCCGAGGCCGATCACGAACACGACCCAGGCGAGGAGCATCCGGCGAAGCAATGGGTCCTTCGCGACGAACACGAATCCGGCCTTCAGCCCGCGATGCTCGTCCTCGTCGGTCCGCTCGGCGGAGAAGCGGCCGTGCACGGTCGCGACGAGCGCCGCCGAGAGCACGAACGAGACGGCGTTCGCCGCGAACACCGGTCCCGCACCGAAGACGGCGAGCAGGGCCCCGCCGACCGCCGGCCCGAGCATGATCCCGACGTTCGCTCCGAGCTGGAGCAGGCCGTTGGCCCACGCCAGGTCGTCCTCGCCGACCAGGTTCGGGACGGCGCCCGCCGAGGCCGACCAGAACGGGGACTCGACGATCGCGGCCACGAACCCGAC
Source organism: uncultured Actinomycetes bacterium (assembly GCA_963716935.1). GTDB lineage: Bacteria > Actinomycetota > UBA4738 > UBA4738 > HRBIN12 > CALGFI01. Next base: position 179,707 of record CAVQUN010000008.1, read on the forward strand.
CGCGAGCAGGGCTGCCGGCTCATGGGCGAACGCCATCGCCACGAAGCAGACGGCGCTCGCGAGGTCGGACGCGATCATCACGCGCCGGCGGTCGAACCGGTCGCCAAGCGCGCCGCCGAGCGGGGCAACGAGGCCCTCCACGCCGAACGTCATCAGCAACCCGGCCGAGAGCCACGCCGCCGAGTGGGTCATCTCGTAGATCGTGAAGTTCAGCGCCGCGAACGCGGCGGCGCCGCCGGTGACCGAGATCAGGCGCGCGAGCGCAAGCCTGCGGACGGCCTTCTTGGAAGTGGAACTCGTGGTGCGCATCGGACGACTCCTACCGCTTGAGGGAACGTGGTTTCGGTGATCTGGGTCACCCGCCGGGCGGCGGGCGCGGCCGTCAGGCCGTGAACGGGAAGGCGGGATCCGCCTCCCAAACCCCGATGATCACCAAGAGTCGATCCATGACCGCGCGAGTGTAGCAGCGGCCCTCACACGAGGGAAGTCTTTGTGACGAAGATCACCTGAGGGCGAGTTCCCTAGTCGGGAAGGACGATGAATCGCGCCGGCCCGGCGCCGATCTCCTCGCGGATGCGCTCGATCACCTCGGCTGGGACCGCGCTGTCGAGCGTGAGCCCCATGAGCGCGGTGCCGCCCCTCGTCGGACGACCGACGTCCATCGTCGCGATGTTGATGTCGGCCTCGCCCAGGATCGTGCCGACCTTCCCGATGATCCCCGGCCGGTCCTCGTAGGTGAAGAACAGCATGAACCGGGCCGGAGCCATCTCGATGTCGTAGTCGTTCACCTGCATCACGCGCTCGGCGTTGCGCTTGCCCACGAGGGTGCCGCCCACGCTGACCGGCCCCCCGTCCGTGTCCGCGCGCACGTGGATCAGGTTGACGTAGTCGCTCGAGACCGTGGACCGCATCTCGCTGATCGCGATCCCCCGCTCGATGGCGATGATCGGGGCGTTCACGAACGAGACGGGCTCGTGCACGACGCCGGAGAGCACGCCCTTCACGACGGCGAGCGTGAGCACGCGCGTGTCGGACTCGGCCAGCCGCCCCAGGTATTGGGCCTCGACGCCGCGGACCGCGCCCTGCGCGAGCCCGGTGAGCAAGGCGCCGAGCTTGTGCGCGAGCGGCAGGAACGGCTTGACCGCCTCGCTCACCTCGGCGCCCGCCGAGACGTTCACCGCGTACGGCACGAACTCGCCCGACAGGGCGAGCCGCACCATCTCGGCCACCGAGGCGCCCGCCTTGTCCTGGGCCTCGGTGGTCGAGGCGCCGAGATGGGGCGTGACGACGACCTGCTCGAAGCCGAACAGCGGCGAGGAGGTGGTGGGCTCGGTCGCGAACACGTCGAGCGCGGCGCCGGCGAGCCGGCCGTCCTCGAGCGCCTTCGCAAGCGCCTCCTCGTCCACGATGCCACCCCGCGCGGTGTTCACGAGCCGCGCGCCCTCCTTCACGAGCGCGAGCTCGCGCTCGCCGATGAGGCCCTCGGTGTCCGGCGTGCGCGGGAGGTGGATCGTGACGAAGTCCGCCTGGACCAGCAACGCCTCGAGCGTGGGCATCAGCTCGACGCCCATCTCCTTCGAACGCTCCTTGGGCACGTACGGGTCGAACGCGATGATCCGCATCCCGAACGCCGCGCACCGCGCCGCGACGAGCGCCCCGACGCGCCCGAGCCCGATCACGCCGAGGGTCTTGCCCTGGAGCTCGACGCCCTGGTAGGCGGAGCGCTCCCAGCGACCGGCCTTCAGCTCGCGGTTGGCCTGCGGCACGTTGCGCGCCTGCGCGAGCAGCAGCGCGAGCGTGTGCTCGGCGGCCGAGACGATGTTCGACTGCGGGGCGTTCACGACCATCACGCCGCGGCGCGTCGCCGACTCGACGTCCACGTTGTCCAGGCCGATCCCCGCTCGCGCGATCACCTTGAGGTTGTCCCCCGCGGCGATCACGTCGGCATCCACCTGGGTCTGCGATCGCACGACGAGGGCGTCGTACGGTCCGATGGCGTCCGCGAGGCCGCCGCGCGCGAGCTCGGGGCGCTCGTCGACCTGGAAGTCGCGGCGCAGGAGCTCCAGGCCGGCATCCGAGAGCTGCTCGGTGACGAGGACCCTCACGCCGACTCCTGGAACACGCCCTCCGCGGCGCCGACCGCCGAGCCGCGCTTGACCGGGTGGCCGAGCCGCTCCAGCGTCATCTCGAGCGCCGCCAGCCCGCGGACGATGTCGAGCTCGCTGAAGTAGCCGAAGTGCCCGATTCGGAACACCGTTCCCTTCAGCGGTCCCTGCCCGGGCGCGAGCACGCAGCCGAAGTCCGAGCGGATCCGCTCGGCGATCGTGTCCGCGTCGATCCCCTCGGGCGCGCGAATCGCCGTGACCGTCCAGTTGTTCTCCTGGCCCTCGCCGAACAGGTCGAGCCCGAGCGCCTGCGCGCCCTCCTTTACGGCCCGCGAGAGCATCCGGTGGCGCGCGAGCGCCCGCTCGACACCGTCCTGGAAGTAGAGCTCGAGCGCCGCGTGCAGCCCCTGCATCACGCTGATCGCCGGCGTCCAGGGGTTCTCCGGGTCCTTCAGCGCGGCGAAGGTCCGATAGATCGCCCAGTCGAAGTAGAAGCGCGGCATCCTCGCGGTCGCGTTCGCCTCCCAGGCCCGCTCGGAGATCGCGACGAAGGCGATCCCGGGCGAGGCGGACAGGGCCTTCTGCGAGCCGCCGACCGCCACGTCGACCCCCCACTCGTCGAAGGCGAACGGCACGGCGCCGAGGCTGGACACGACGTCGGCCACGACGAGCGCGCCCGCCTCGTTCGCCACGCGCGCGAGCTCCTCGATCGGCTGGATCACGCCCGTCGAGGTCTCGGACTGAGTCAGGAGCACGGCCTTCACGGGGTGCTCGGCGAGGGCGGCCGCGACCTCCGAGGGGTCGACCCGGCGTCCCCACTCGAACTCGACCGTGCGCACGACGAGCCCGTGGGCCTCGGCCAGCTTCTTCCATCGCTCGGCGAAGAAGCCCGCGAGCGGGACGAACACCTCGTCACCCGGCGAGAGCACGTTCTGGATCGCGGACTCGAGCCCGCCGGTGCCCGACGACGTCATCAGGAGCACGTCGGCGCGATCGGTTCGATACAGCTCCTTCAGCCGCGCCGTGACGTCGCGCATCAGCCGGCCGAAGCCGGGCCCGCGGTGGTACACGAGCGGGCTGCCCTGCGCGAGGAGCACCTCGGGCGGGATCGGCGTCGGCCCGGGCGCAAGGATGATCTCGGGTCGGTTCATCGACGGGGCTCCTCGAAACGGTTCGGCCGAGCGTATCACCGGCACTTCGCCGGCCCGCTAGTCCTTCGGCGGATGGAGCTGTCGCAGGTCGAGCTCGGGATCCGCGAGTTGCGCCGGGTCCGGGTGGGCCTTCGCCACGATCAGGGGCATCGACCGCCGGACGTCGAACTTCCAGTTCATGGAGAACGTCGAAAGGAGCTGCCCCTCGTCGAGCAGGAACGCGGCGAACGATCGGTCCTCGACGCTGCCGCGGATCACAGTCTGGTCCCACTTCATCGCGAAGCCCGACATCTGGATCTGCGCGTCGTACTGGTCCGACCAGAACCAGTGGGCGTCGTCGAAGATCTCGTTCGCGCCGAGCAGGTTCTCCGCGACGTGCTCTCCCATCTTCACGGCGTTGTCGAAGTGCTCGACGCGCACCGGCCCGAACACCGGGTGGTCGTGCCGCGCAACGTCGCCGATCGCCCAGACCCCGTCGACGGCTGTGCGAAGCGTGGCGTCCACCGGGACTCCGTTGTCGACGGGGACCGCGCTCGCGGCGGCGACCTCGGTGACCGGCTCGACGCCGACGCCGACCACCGCGAAGTCCGCCTCGATCCGCCGGCCGGTGTTGGTGACGAGCGACTCGAACCGCCCGTCGCCCTCGAACCGTTCGGCGCCCTCGTGGAAGTGCATCTCGACGCCGTGGTCGCGATGCAGCGCCTCGATCGCGCCGCCGAGCTCGGGGCCGAGCACCCGCTCGAGCGGCGTGGCGGCGAACTCGACCACCTCGACCTCGAGCCCGAGCTGGCGCAGCGAGGCCGTGACCTCGGCGCCGATGAAACCCATGCCGACGAGGACGGCCTTCGAAGCCGCCGCGGCGGCGGCACGGATCGCGTCGGAGTCCTGCGCGAACCGCAGGTCGAGGACCCCGGGGAGATCCACTCCGGGCCAGTCGAAGTGCCGGTTCCGCGAACCCGTGGCGATCACGGCCTGGTCGAACGGGACCGCGCTGCCATCGGCGAGCTCGACGGTCCGGTCGGTGACGTTCAGGCGCTCGGCCCGCGTGCCGAACCGCGCGTCCACGGCGTTGTCGTCGTACCAGCCCTCGGGCCGAACCCAGTGGTGCTCGGACTCCCCTCGCAGGTACTCCTTCGAGAGCGGCGGGCGCTCGTACGGCGTCATCGACTCCTCGCCGATCAGGACCAGCTCGCCGTCGTAGCCCTCGTCGCGAAGGGCTCCGGCGGCCGACGCGCCGGCCTCACCGGCGCCGACGATGACGATCGGGGCCACTCCTCGTCCCCGCTACTCGTCGAGCAGGACCTGGAGCGTCCCGCCCTCTTCGCGAACCTCGAAGATGTCCACCGGGTCCGTGGCGGGACCGTTCACCGCCTCACCGGTCGTGACGTCGAACTGGCTCCCGTGGCACGGGCACTCGACGGTCGTGCCGTCGAGATCGCCCTCGGCGAGCGAGCACTGCTGGTGCGTGCAGAGGTCGTCGAACGCATGGAGGTCGCCGTCGACGTTCGCGATCGCGACTTGGCGCTCGCCGGCGGTGTAGGAGTTGATCTCCCCGTCGGCGACCTCGCCGGCGGTTCCGACGCTGATCCACTCTGGCATCCCCGGATCCTCCTCCGCGATCGGTTGCAGGGTCGGCGGCAGACTATCGCACCCCCCGCGACCGCCGGGGGGCGCGGTCAGGTCGACGACCCCGGCGCGCGCCCTCCCCTCTCGCGGCGCTCGCGCCGGCGGGCGACGATATCGGGGGTGAGGTAGCCGATGCCGGCGACCAGGTACAGGCCGGCGAGGATCAGGAAGCCGCTGCGGACGTCGATCGGCAGCATGGCCGGGATGAGTGCGCCGGCGACCCAGGCGAGCTGGAAGATCACCTCGTAGCGCACGAACACGCGGCCGTGCGCCCCCTCGGGCGCGAGGCGCTGCATCAGGCTCTGGAAGGCGAGGCGGCCCAGCTCGGCCGTCGTACCCACCACGAGCGCGAAGACGACGAGCACCGGGAGCGAGTACGCCGCGAACGCGAGCGTCGCGCCGACGCCGGCCCCGATGACGCAGCTCACGACCACGGCCTCCTCGCGCACGTTCGAGGGCAGCCGGGGCGCCACGAGGTCGCCGACGAACCCACCCGCCGTCGCAGCCGCCGCGAGCACCCCGAACCACCACGTGGGCTGGCCGCTCCGGCGCAGCCCGAAGGCGAGCGCGAACAGCAGGAACCCCGTCGCCGCTCGCAGCCCCGCCGCGCCGATCGCCGGCGCGGTGAGGGCCGGGATCGAGCCCGTGCGCGTCGCCGACGCCTCGCCCGCGCGAGCGTGGGGGACGGGAAGCCGGAGGTTCAACCCGGCGGCGATCGCGTAGACGACCGCCGCGCCGTACAGAGCCGCCTCGGCGCCATCGATCTTGAGCAGCGCGTACGCCGGGACCGCCGCGAGCAGCGCTCCACCGACGCCGATCCTGCCGAGGCGCGCGTTCGCGCGCACCAGCCCCTCGTTCGGCCCCGCGTACGCCATCGTGAGCCCGGTCTTCGTGATCGCGTGGATCTTCGAGAGCACGAGCAGCAGGAACGCCCACCCGTACAGCAGGAGCGACTCAAACCGCGAGGCCGCGTAGAACGCCACGATCGCGCGGCCGGCGGCCGCGCCGAACGAGATGGCCCGGCGCGGGCCGGCGCGGTCGAGCAGGGGGACGAGGATCGGCCCGGCGACCGCGAGCGGGGCCATCGTGAGCGCCAGGTAGAGGGCGACGTTCGGGCCGGCCTCGCCGACCGGGACGTCGAAGAAGATCGAGCCGGCGAGGGCGAACGCGACGAACGTGTCGCCGGCCACGCTCGCGAAGTGGGCGAGCCCGTAGCGCTCGAGCGGCAGGTCCGAGCTCCACATGCGGCCGATCGGTCGCAGGACGGCCTCGACGAGCCCGACGACGCCGAGCAGGATCAGCTGCCACCACGGGTATCGCTTGGGCCGGGTGGGGTCGACCCTCACGAGTTCGTCCGGCTCAGCTTCCCGACAGCCGCCGGAGCAGCAGCTCGCGCGCCGCCGCGGGGTTGGCCGAGCCGCCGGACTTCTTCATCACCTGGCCGAGGACCGCGTTCAACGCTCCCTCCTTGCCACGGCGGTACTGCTCGACCGGCCCGGGGTTCTCGGCGATGGCCTCGTCCACCCAGGCCTCGAGCGCGCCGACGTCGGAGACCTGTCGGAGCCCGCGCTCCTCGACGACCTGCTCGGCACCCTTGCCGGTCCGGACGGCCTCCTCGAGCACCTGCTTGCCGGCGGTGGCCGAGATCGTCCCGTCGCTCACGAGCCGGACGACGTCGGCGATCGCACTCGCCTTGCCGCGGAACGCCGCGAGCTCGATTCCGCCCTCGCTCGCGAGTCCGACGACGTTCTGCACGATCCAGTTCGCGATCGTCCGCAGCTCGACGCCCCCGAGCAGGGCCCGGACCTCCTCGAAGAGCTCGGCGAGTTCGCGGGAGGCGACGAGCGCCTGGGCCTGATCGGGCTTCAGGCCGTCGACGGACACATACCGGTCGCGGCGGGCGGCCGGGAGCTCCGGCAGGGCCGCGCCGAGATCGCTCACCCATCCGCGATCGGGCGCGAGCGGCGGCAGGTCGGGCTCGGGGAAGTAGCGGTAGTCGAACGCCTCCTCCTTCGAGCGGAGCGTGTGGGTCGAGCCCTGCTCCTCGTCGAAGTGCCGCGTCTCCTGCCGCAGCGGCTCGCCGGCCTCGAGTGCCGCGCGCTGCCGCTCCTGCTCGTACCGCAGGGCCCGCTCGAGCGAGCGGATCGAGTTCAGGTTCTTGATCTCGACCTTGGTGCCGAGTGTCTGCGATCCCGCCGGGCGCGTCGAGATGTTCGCGTCGCAGCGCAGCGAGCCTTCCTCCATCCGCACGTCGGAGACGTCGAGGGCCTCGAGCGTCGCCCGGAGCTCGGTCAGGTAGGCGCGCGCCTCGTCGGCCGAGCGCAGGTCGGGTTCGGACACGACCTCGACGAGGGGCACGCCGGCCCGGTTGTAGTCGACGAGCGCGTAGTCGGCCTGGCCGATCCGCCCGGTCTGTCCGACGTGCGTCGTCTTGCCGGTGTCCTCCTCCATGTGCACGCGCGTGATGCCGATCCGCCGGCGAGCGCCGTCGACGTCGATCTCCAGCGTCCCGCCGACGCAGATCGGCAGGTCGTACTGGCTGATCTGGTAGTCCTTCGGCATGTCCGGGTAGAAGTAGTTCTTCCGGTGGAACAGCGAGTCGGGGGCGATCTCGCTGCCGAGCGCCAGCCCGATCCGCACGATGGACTCGATCGCCTTCTCGTTCGGGACCGGCAGCGATCCCGGCAGCCCGAGACAGACCGGGCACACGTTCGAGTTGGGCGGGGCGCCGAACTCGTTCCGGCAGCCGCAGAACATCTTCGTATCCGTCGAGAGCTCGACGTGGCACTCCAGACCGATGACGGACTCGTACTCGGTCATGACGCGCGAAGCGTACCGAACGGCGCTGACCGCGCCGCTCACCCCGCGGTTCCCGCCCGCGACGATCCGTGGACGGCCGCGGCAACGCCCGACCAATTGGTAACCGGCAAAGGGGCTCAGGCAGGTGACGGTGTCACGAGCGGGCCCTATCGTGATCGCATGACGGGACCCGGCCACGGCGGCGACGGTCGGGCCTCGACCGGGGCGATCTGGACGGCGCTGTCGGCGGTCTACGTCATCTGGGGCACGACGTATCTCGCGATCCACGTTGTGAACGAGACGCTCCCCCCGCTCATCGCGGCGGGCATCCGTTTCCTCGTCGCCGGCTCCGTGCTGTACGCCGTCATGGTGCGGCGGGGCGACGTGCGCGGCGACCGGCCGCAAGCGTCGCAGTGGAAGGCGGCGGCGATCGTCGGGCTCGGGCTCGTCGCGGGCGGCAACGGGCTCGTCGTGCTGGCCGAGCGCACCGTCCCGACCGGCGTGATGTCGCTGATCATCGCGCTCGTGCCCCTGTGGATGGCGCTCATCGACGCCGTGATCCTGCGCCATCGCGTCGGGTGGCTCACCGCGTTCGGGCTCGTGCTCGGCTTCACCGGCGCCGCGCTGCTGATCGGCGGGACGGCGCTCACGACGAGCGTTCCGCTGTCCGGCCTGCTGGTCGGCGTGATCGCCTCGCTGTCCTGGACGGCCGCCTCGCTGTACTCGCGCAACGCCCCGCTGCCGGCGCGACCGCTCGTCGGCGCCGGCATGGAGATGATGATCGGCGGAGGGGCGCTCGTCGTTGCCGGCGCGATCCGCGGCGAGCTCTCGCTGCTGCACCTCGACGCCTTCTCGGGTCGCTCGCTTCTCGCGTTCGCGTACCTCATCGTCGTCGGGTCGTGGATCGGCTACACGTCGTACGTGTGGCTCCTGCGGAACGCGCGCACGTCGCTCGTATCCACCTACGCGTACGTGAACCCGGTGGTCGCCGTCTTCCTCGGCTGGCTCATCCTGGACGAGACCATCACGATCCGAACCGTGATCGCCGGCGCGATCGTGCTGGTCGGCGTGGCGATCATCATCTCGACGGGCGCCGCGGCGCGCCGCGAGGAGCCGCTTGAGATCGACGTCCGCGCCGGCGAGGCGGCGGCCTAGGCCGCGCTCGCGAGCAGCGGCGGACGCGCGTCGAAGCCGATCGCGTCTTCGAGCGCGAACGCCGCCCGCAACAACCGGTCCTCCTGCAGCACCGGCGCGGTGAGCTGCAGCCCGATGGGCAGGCCGGCCTCGTCGAGGCCGCTCGGGATCGAGACCGCCGGCATCCCCGACAGGTTCGCCGGGATCGTGAAGACGTCGTTCAGGTACATCGCGAGCGGGTCGTCGACCTTGGCCCCGATCGGGAACGCGGTGGTCGGGGAGGTCGGCGAGACCAGCACGTCGAAGTCCGCGAACGCGGCTTCGTAGTCGCGGATGATCAGCGTGCGGACCTTCTGCGCCTGCCCGTAGTACGCCTCGTAGTAGCCGGCCGAGAGCGCGTAGGTCCCGAGCATGATCCGGCGCTTGACCTCGGCGCCGAACCCCGCGCCCCTGGTGCGGGTCATCATCTCCACCGAGTCGTCCCCGTCGACGCGCAGCCCGTAGCGGACGCCGTCGTAGCGCGCGAGGTTCGACGAGGCCTCCGATGGCGCGATGAGGTAGTAGGCGGAAAGCGCATAGTCCGCGTGCGGGAGCGACGCCTCGCCCACGCTCGCACCGAGGCCCTCGAGCCGGTCGACTGCGTTCCGCACGCTCGCCCGCACGCCGGGCTCGACGCCCTCGCCGAACGCCTCGCGCACCACGCCGAACCGCAGGCCGGCGATCCCGGCCTCGAGCCCGACCGTGTAGTCGCGCCGCGGGGTCTCCAGGCTCGTGGCGTCCATCGGGTCCTTCCCGGCGATGCACGACAGCAACAGCGCCGCGTCGCGAACGCATCGCGTGAACGTGCCGATCGTATCGAGCGAGGACGCGAACGCGATCAGCCCGTACCGGCTGATGAGCCCGTAGGTGGGCTTCAGCCCGACGACACCGGATAGGGCCGCCGGCTGGCGGACCGACCCGCCCGTGTCGGTCCCGAGCGCCCACACGGCCTGGCCGCTCGCGACGGCGGCGGCGCTTCCGCCGCTCGAGCCCCCCGGCACCATCGCGAGGTCCCAGGGGTTGTGAACCGGCCCGTACGCGGAGTTCTCGTTCGAGGACCCCATCGCGAACTCGTCGCAGTTCGTCTTGCCGACCAGGATCGCGCCGTCGGCCTCGAGCCGGCTCCACGGCGTGCAGTCGTAGGGCGGCACGTAGGTCTCGAGGATCTTGGATCCGCACGTCGTGCGCACCCCGCGGGTGGAGAGCACGTCCTTGAGCGCGACCGGGATCCCGGCGACGCCCGGGGCGTCGCCGGTCCGAACTCGCGAGTCGGCGGCCGCGGCCTGCGCCCGCGCGAGCTCGTCCGTGCGGGTGAGGAACGCCCGCACGCGGTCGTCGACCGCGTCGATGCGCGAGCGGCACGAGGCCGCGATCTCTACGCTCGAGATCTCGCCGGCCCGCAGGCTCGCGCCGAGATCGAACGCGGTGCTGTCGCAGGGCTCGCTCACTCGACCTCCGCGATCCGCGGGACCTTGAAGCGGTCGTCCTCGCGCTCGGGCGCGTTGGCGAGCACGTCCTCCACGGGGAGCGACGGCGTGCGCTCGTCGGGGCGAAGCACGTTCTCGCGCGGGATCGCGTAGGCGGTCGGCGGGACGTCGGCCGTCGCGACCTCGCCGACCTTGGCCGCGTTCTCCAGGATGAGGCCGAGCTGCTCCCGCAGCCGCTCCTTCTCCTCCGGCGTCAGCTCGAGTCGCGCGAGCCTCGCGACGTGATCGATGTCGATCTCGACCGGCATGGCGCGCAGTCTAGCGGCGACGATCGGCCCGTCCCCCCTCGGGCGCCGGCGGGAGGTCGAGCGGCATCGGGTCGTCGTGCGCCTCGACGTAGCCCTCCGGAAGGGCCTCCCCGGGGCTCGGCTCGTGCACGAGCCCGGGCCCGGCCTCGGCCGGCGGCGGGACGTCGAACCGGCCCGACGCGAGCAGCGACAGCATGTCGATGCCGATGTCGGTCGGGTCCACGCTGCGAATCACCGAGTGCCGGAACTCCCCCCGCCCGTCGACCTCGGACAGGTCGATCTCCTCGGGATCGGTCGCGTTCGCCATGGCGTCGAGCACGAGCCGGACCGTCGGGCGCGCGAGGAGCCGCTCGTGGTTTCGGACCACGATCGCGACGTCCCCGCTCGCGAGCTGCACGAGCGAGCCGATCGGGAAGATGCCGACCATCCGCACGAACGTGCGGACGACCCGCGGGTCGAACGCGCGGCCGGCACCCGCCTGGAGGAGGCTGAGAGCCTGCCGCCGCTCCTCCGGCTTGCGGTACGACCGCTTGCTGGTGACGGCGTCGAAGCAGTCGGCCACCGACACGATGCGCGCCGCGAGCGACGGCGATCGGCGACCCGAGAGTGCGGGATACCCCGAGCCGTCGAACGCCGCGTGGTGCTCGAGCACGGTCGCGACGGCGGGGTGGTAGGCGTTGCGGCTCGCGATCAGCACCAGGCCCGCGCCGTCGACGGGGTGGCGCTGGATGAGCCGCCACTGCTCCTCGTCGAGCGCTCCGTCGTGCTGGAGGATCTCGGCCGGCACCTTGACCTTGCCGACGTCGTGCAGGAGCGCGCCGATCCCGAGCGCGACCGCCTGATCCGTCGACAGACCGAGCGCCCGCGCGAGCGCGAGCGAGAGACAACAGACGTTGACCATGTGGTGGTACGTGTACTCGTCGTAGGACTTGACGGTGGTGAGCAGGAGCGCCTGCGCCGGATCCGACGCGATGATCGTCGTCAGGTGCTCCGTGAGGCGCACCGTCGCGTCCATGTCCGCGGGCCTGCCCGCGAGCAGCCGCGCCGCCGTCTGGCGGAGCAGGTCGAGGCCGGCCGCGTAGCTCTGCAGGAGCTCGCTGAGGGTTGCTTCCGCGACCTCGGGCGACGTGCCCGGTCCGGCCCGGTTCACGCCGATGCTCACGAGCTCGCGCCGTGCGTCCTGCTCGCCGGACAGCAGCCGCAGGAGCGCGTCCATCTCGCCCTCGGTCACGCCGGGCAGGAACTCGAGGGACTGGACGCCGGCCTCGGCGAACGACTGGCCGAGCCGGTACAGCGTGAGCGACTCCCACGCCAGCAGGGTCGCTCCCAGGTAGAAGTTGCCGTCGGTGGCGAACAGCACCGGGGCCGCCGCTCGCTCCTCGCGGAGCCGGATCACGAGATCGCGCAGCTGGACGGAGAGCTCCAAGCGCTTGGGGTGCCCGGCGGGATACAGCGCGTACACCTGCCGCCCCGACGACATCGTGCGCAGCAGCTCGCGGACGACGGCGATCTCGCGGTCGGACGCGCGTGCGCCGTTCATCGGCGGCTCCTGCGGGCCGAGGCCAGGAGCCGCTTGGCGTACCGGCGCACCCGCCAGGCAAGCCGCGGCTCCCCACCGCCCGCGAGCTCCTCGAGGAGGGCCGCGGCGTCCGTCCGGGTGGCGATCTGGTCGAGCGCCTGGAACTTCTGCGCCCGATCCGGCGATCGGCGAGCCACCTCGGCGAGCCCCGCCCCCGCCTCCTGCCCCACGAGGCTGCCGAGCGCGCTCACCGAGAGCGACCGGACGTCCGGCGAGCCCTCGACCGCGAGGGCCACCAGGTACGGCACGGCCGCGGGGCCGCCGGCCGCCGCGAGCGCGTCCGGCACCTCCCGGCGGACCTGCTCCGAGGGATGCCTGGCCACCTCCGCGAGCCTGGGGAGCGTCTGCTGCCCCCCGGCCGTGCCGAGGAGCGTGACCGCGTTGCGCACGACGTACCAACGCGCGTCGTTCAGGCGGTTGAGCAACGGCCGCGGATGGCTCGGCACCGTCCGGCGCAGCGCGCCGTACAGGAGGGCTCGCCGGTCGCGGTCCTCCTCGTCGGCGAGCAGCCCGAAGAGCACCTCGACGCCGCGATCGCCGAACGGCGCGAACAGCGCCGCCGCGTGCGGTCGGTCGTCCGCGGCGTCCGCGATGACGGCGTCGAGGACGACGTCGGGGTCGAGCGCCCGCCGGACGTACGCGTCGAACAGCGCGGGGCGCTCCTCGCCGGCGGCCAGGAGCGCGTTACGCACGGGTTGCAGCAACGCCCCCACCGCCTGCTCGTCGCGATCGCGGATGGCGCGCTGGAGCTCGTCCGACCAGATGCCGAGGGCCTCGCCGGCGCGCTCGGAGTCCGTCTCCAGGGTCAAGTAGTCGGCGACCGCGAGCGCCTGGACGCCCCCCTCCTCCGGCGCCGTGTCGATGGCCGACCGGATCGATCGCACGTCGTCGCCGGCCGTCGCCGTCAGGTACTGGGAGAGCATGTCCAGGACCGAGCCGCCGGTCGCGACGTCGCCCCCCTCGCCGAGATCGACGCCGAGCTGCTCAAGCCCCGCGATGATCGTTCCGGCGTCCTCCTGCCCCGCCTCGAGCGCCTTCGTGAGGTCGACGATGTCGGTGTGCCGGACGCCGGTATCGGCCAGGCGCCGCGCGAGGGTGACGGCATCACCCTCGCCGCCCCGCCCGATGTCGACGAGCGCGCGCGAGAGGCCCGCGTTGCTCATCGTGCCGATCAGGCGCTCGGCGAGCTCGTCCTGACCCACCCGGTCGACGAGGATCTTCACCAGCGAACGGCGGACGTCGTCGGGCAGGTCGCCCAGCAGGTTGTGGAAGGCGCTGTGGGTCTCGATCGGCGGCGCGGTTCCGCTCCCCGCCTCGCCGAGCACCTTCCGGATCCGCGCGAGCAGCATCTCCGCCTGGTCCTGCGGCGAGCCGCCGAGGTCCTCGACCATGAGCTCCGACGCGAGCACGTCGGAGCTCATGCGCGGCTCCGACGATGGCATCTCGAGGTCCTCGGGAACGTGATCGGCCTCCTCGACAGTCCCGGGGCCGATCGGGGACAGCGACACCGAGGTGACCCCGCGATCCCGGAGCACCCTCTCCGCGCCGCCCGCCTCCTCGAGCTCTCCGGCCGGGCTCGAAAGCGTCCGGTACAGCGCCTCGAGATCCGACGCAATCGGCTCCCGAACGAGCGTCAGGCGCTCCACCCGCCGTTCGAAGCAGACGAGCGCGAGGCGATCGACCGCGTCGTCGGGCGGCAGGAACTCGCCCTCGAGCACGAAGCGCTCGCCGCGGATCTCGACGTCGACGGGGCCGACGGCGAGGGCGTCGCGCGCCGCGTTGCCGACGCGCTCGACCGCCTCGACGAACCCCGCCCGCCCCGGGTTCTCCGGATAGAGCCGGTAGGTCGACAGCCCCAGCCACAGCTGGCGCAGCACTGCGACGACCAGGCGCTGGCGTGCCCGCTCGGTGGCCTCGCGCGCCTCGTCGGACGTAGAGGGTCCGTGCTCGTCCATGAGGTCGGTTTCGGCAGCATACGTCGCGGGATTTCGTCTCCCGTGGAACCGCGGCCACTCGGCGGGCCGGCGGTCGGCGGTCGGCGGTCGGCGAGCCTTGGCGATCAGCGCCCGAGCCGCCGCAGGAACTCCTTCTCGTCGATCACCTCGACGCCGAGCTCCTCCGCCCACGCGAGCTTGGAGCCCGCGTTCTCTCCGGCGACCACGAAGTCGGTCCTCTTGGAGACGCTGGACGCGACCCGCGCTCCGGCGGCCTGCGCCGCGGCGACCGCCTCCTCCCGCGAGAGGTCTGCGAGCCCGCCGGTGAGCACGAGCGTCGTGCCGGCGAGCGGCCGCTCGCCCTGCTCCTCGAGCTCGTCGCGCGTCCGGACGCCGGCCGCCTGCAGCTTCTTCACGAGCGCGAGGTTGTGCTCGTCGGCGAACCACTCGTGCACGGTCCGCGCGATCTCGGGGCCGATCTCGGGAACGTCGTCGATTTCCTGCTCCGACGCCGCGGCGATCGCGTCGAGCGACCCGAAGGCGCGGGCGAGGACCTGCGCGACGTGCGTGCCGACGTGCGGGACGTTCAGCGCCACGAGCAGCCGCCACAGGGGCCGGTCCTTCGCGTGCTCGATCGAGCCGAGGAGGTTGTTGATCGAGATCTCGGCGAATCCCTCGAGCCCGGCGAGGTCCTCGGCCGTGAGCGAGAAGATGTCGGCCGGATCCTTCACGAGCCCGCGATCGAGGAGCTGGAAGCCGGTCTTGTACCCGAGCCCTTCGATGTCCATCGCGCCGCGGGAGGCGAAGCTGAAGAGCCACTCGACGTGCTGCGAGGGACACCCCCGCTTGTTGGGACAGCGCCGGTAGGCCTCGCCATCCTGCCGCACGAGCGGCGTGCCGCAGGATCCGCAGGTCGCCGGGAACTTCCATCGTCGCGCGCCGCGCTTTCGCGTGGACAGGACCGGACCGACGACCTCGGGAATCACGTCGCCGGCCCGCCGGACGATCACGGTGTCGCCCTCGCGCAGGTCCTTGCGCGCGACCTCGTCCTCGTTGTGCAGGGTCGCCGTCGTGATGGTCACCCCGCTCACCTGCACGGGCTCCAGCACGGCGAACGGCGTGACGATGCCGGTTCGCCCGGTGTGGACGTCGATCCGGCGCAGCCGGGTGGTCCGTTCCTCGGGCGGGAACTTGTACGCGATCGCCCACCGCGGCGCGTGCGACGTGGCGCCGAGCTCCTGCTGGTAGTCGACCCGGTCCACCTTGATCACCGCACCGTCGATCTCCCAGTCGACCGAGTGGCGATCCGCCTCCCACCGCTCGAGGTAGGACACGATCCCGTCGAGGTCGTCGCGGACCTCGGACGTCGGCGCGACCGGCAGCCGGGCGTCGCGGCACCACTGCAGGAACCCGGAGTGCGAGTCGAACCGCACCCCGTCCGCGAAGCCGAACGAGTGGACCCACAGCGCGAGCGGCCGAGCGGCGCTCACCTTCGGGTCCTTCTGTCGCAGCGATCCGGCCGCCGCGTTGCGCGGGTTCGCGAACGGCCGCTGCCCGGCGTCGAGCAGCTGGTCGTTTAGGCGCTCGAAGGCCTTCACCGGCAGGTAGATCTCGCCGCGGACCTCGAGGTACGCCGGCGGATCGTCCACGAACAGCCGAGCCGGGACGCTGCGCACGGTCCGCGCGTTGGCCGTGATGTCCTCGCCGGTCCGGCCGTCGCCGCGCGTCGCCCCGGTGGTGAGGACGCCCCGCTCGTAGGTGAGCGCGACGGCCACGCCGTCGATCTTCAGCTCGCACGAGTAGGCGACCTCGGAACCGACGCCGCGCTCCACCCGGGCGACCCACGCCTCGAGCTCCTCGCGCGTGAACGCGTTGTCGAGCGAGAGCATCGGCGAGCGGTGCGGGACCGGCGCGAACAGGTCGGCCGGCGTCGAGCCGACGCGCTGGGTCGGGCTGTCGGGCGTGACGAGCTCGGGAAAGCGCCCCTCCAGCCCGCGGAGCTCTGCCATGAACCCGTCGTACTCGGCGTCGGACACCTCGGGGTCGTCGAGCACGTGGTACCGGTAGGAGTGGTGGTTCAGCTGCTCTCGCAACTCCTCGACCCGGACCTTCGCGCCGGCGAGCTGGCGGTCCTGCTCGTCCCCGCCACCCTTCGCTCGACGCGACGGGCTCACGCGGCGATCTCCACCCCGCCCGCCACGCCGATGCGGTCGCCGACCACCACCAGGCCGCCCAGGACCCCGCGCACCTGTTTCAGGTACGTGAGGGCGCTGCGAAACCCGTTCTCCTTCGGCAGGATCGCCTGGACGCCCGCGGCCGCGGCGTCGGCCACCATGCAGGAGTCCGCGAGGATCGCGAGGCCGTCGACCGCGGCGTGGCCCCGACCGAGGGTCATCGACACGCCGACGCCGTCGCGACTGGCGGGGACAACGATCGCGACGACATCCCCCGTCGGCCGGCGAAGGACGGTGAGCTTCTGCCGGCGCCGACCGAGGATGAAGTAGTCGCCCTCGCAGTTCACGATCACCTCGGGCACTTCGTGCGCGAGGTACCGCCCGACGTAGTCGGTCACGGCGCCCTGGTACGAGTACATCGGCCCGACGCCGGCGCGGCGGGCGGCGGCCACGATCTCGCGAACGATCTCGGGCGCATCGCTCGGGACCTCGATCGGCCGCTTGCTGCTCCGCATGTCCGGGTTGCGAAGCGTGTAGGCGTTCAACTGCTCCCAGAAGGAGAGCGCCGCGGCGCGGGACTCCTCGTTGAAGTCGGTCCCTGCCTGGATGTGCAGGGTCATGTCCTGCACCTGGATGTCGAAGGTTCGGGGCTTTCGCTTGAGGAGCTTCACGAGCGAAGCGGCCTCCGTCGTCGGGGTCGTCGAGCCCGATGATAGTCGCGCACGACGACGCTCCCGGCCGAGCCGTGCCCGCTCGCCGCCGCGAGCTCGGTCAGCGGATCGCGCGCAGGATCCGGGCTCCGCCGAGGAGCTCGTCGCCGCGGTAGACGACGACGCTCTGCCCGGGCGCCACGCCTCGTTGCGGCGATCGAAACTCCACGCGCAAGCGGTCGCGGTCCGGCTCGAGGACGGCGGCGACGTCCTCGCCGCGATAGCGCAGCCGCACGTCGGCCTCGAACGGGCCATCGGCCGGCGGACGACCCGCGACCCAGCGGGCGCGGTCGGCCTCGAGGCCTTGCCGCTCGAGCAGCTCGCCCGGACCGACGACCACGCGATGCGACACCGGATCGAGATCCACGACGTAGGATCGCTCCCCCGTCGACACGCCGAGGCCCCGCCGCTGCCCGATCGTGTAGCGGAACGTGCCGCGATGCCGACCGAGGGCGGCGCCGACCGGGTCGACGATCTCGCCGGGACGGATCAGCGAGGGTCGGCGCTCCTCGAGGAACGCGGCATGGTCGGCACCGGGCACGAAGCACACCTCCTGCGAGTCCGGCTTCTCGGCCACCGGCAGGCCGAGCCGTCGCGCGCGTTCTCGCGTCTTTGCCTTCGGCATCCCCCCGATCGGGAACAGGGATCGCGACAGCTCGGCCTGCCCGAGCGTGTGGAGCATGTAGGTCTGGTCCTTGCGGCGATCGACCCCTTTCAGCAGGTGCCACGCGCCGGCATCGTCGCGACGGGACCGGACGTAGTGGCCGGTGGCGACGAAGTCGATGCCGAGCTCGTCGGCCCGACGCACGAACGCGCCGAACTTGATGTGCTCGTTGCAGCGGGCGCACGGGTTCGGCGTCCGGCCGGCCTCGTGCTCGGCGTAGAAGTCGGCGAGCACGGTCTCGGCGAACGTCGCGCCGAGATCCACGATCTCGAACGCGAAGCCGCCGATCCGGGCGACCTCCGCCGCGTCCGCTCGCGCCGTCGGGCCGCAGCAGCCGTGGTCCAGGCCTGCGTCGAGGTCGACGAGGTCGAGGTGGGAGCCGAGCACCTCGTAGCCCTGCTCGTGCAGGAGGCACGCGGCGACCGACGAGTCGACCCCGCCGGACATCGCGACGAGCACCGATCCCTTCGCGGACATGGGCCGATGCTACGACGTCGGTTCGGGCCGGGAGCGATGCCGCCGAGCGATCGGCGAGTCGCGCCCCGCGAGGGGTCCGCGGGTATCCTCGGGTGCGCCCGCCCCGAGGGAGGAGCCCGGAACGATGCAGGTCGTCGTCCTCGCGAAGTACGTGCCGCAACCGATGGGCACGCCGACGCTCGGGGAGGATCTCCTGCTCGTGCGCGAGGGCGTCGAGGGCGCGCTCGACCCCGGCGACGAGTACCCGATCGAGGCCGCGCTGCAGCTCGTCGAGGCGCAGGGCGGCGAGGTGACGATCGTCTCGATGGGGCCGGAGGTCGCGGCCGGGGCGATCCGCAAGGGGCTGTCGATGGGCGCGCATGCCGGCGTCCTAGTCTCGGACCCAGCCCTGCGTGGGGCGGACGCGCTCGCGACCGCCCGGGTTCTTGCGGCGGCGCTCCGTCGCGCGCCGTTCGACCTCGTCCTTGCCGGCGTCGAGTCGACGGACGGGTACACGGGCACGGTCCCCGTGGCCGTCGCGGAGCTCCTCGGCGTCGCGAGCGCGACGTTCGCGCGCAAGCTGGAGGTCGACGGCGCCACGCTGCGAATCGAGCGGCAGACCGAGGGCGGCTACGACGTGGTCGAGTGCCCGCTCCCGGCGCTCGCCACGGTGACGGGCAGCGCCGCCGAGCCCCGCTACCCCACGTTGAAGGGCATCATGTCCGCGAAGACGAAGCCGCTCGAGCAGCTCTCCCTCGCCGACCTCGGGCTGTCGACGGACGACGTCGCGCCCACGCAGCGCGTGACGGCGGCGAGCGCCGCGCCCGACACGGGCCCCGGCGAGATCCTCCCCGCCGGCGACGAGGCCGTCCGGCGCCTGGCCGACCTGCTCGCCGAGGCGAAGGTGATCTGAGGTGACGAAGGTCTGGGTGGTCGCGGAGGTCGA
Source organism: uncultured Actinomycetes bacterium (assembly GCA_963716935.1). Taxonomy (GTDB): domain Bacteria; phylum Actinomycetota; class UBA4738; order UBA4738; family HRBIN12; genus CALGFI01. The sequence goes on from CAVQUN010000008.1 coordinate 198,759, forward strand.
GCCGGACGGGCCGCTGCCGGCGGCGCTCGAGCTGCTGACGATCGCCCGCTCCGTGGGCCAGGACGTCGCCGCCGTCTCGCTCGGACCCGGCGCCACGGCGGCTGCGGCGGCGCTCGGGGATCACGGGGCGGCCACGGTCTTCGCGAGCGACGACGCGGCGTACGCGGACGGCATGGGACGGCCGCAGGCCCACGCGCTCGAGTCGCTGGTTCGCGAGCACCGGCCGGACCTCGTCCTGTTCTCGTCGAGCTACGACGCGCGCGACGCCGCCGGCCGCCTCCAGGCCAAGCTCGGTTGCACGCTGTTGAGCAACGCCACGGCCGTCTCGAGCCCCACGGCCGCGCAGACGCAGATCTTCGGCGGCAGCAGGATCGTCGACGTCGAGCTCGAGGGCCCGACGCCGCGGCTCGTGCTCGTGCGGCCGAAGTCGGTCGCGGCCGAGCCGACGGGGGCAACCGCGACGGTCGTGCCCGTCGACGTCGCGATCCCCGACGAGCTGCGCGGCGCCAGGCGGATCGAGCGACACGAGGAGGCGGCCGCCGGCCCCAAGCTCGAGGAGGCGAAGGTCGTGGTCGCGGGCGGGCGCGGCCTGCAGGAGGCCTCCAACTTCACCGTCCTACACGAGCTCGCCGACGCGATCGGCGACGCCGCCGTGGGCGCCACCCGGGCCGTGGTCGATGCGGGCTGGGTGCCCTACAGCTATCAGGTTGGGCAGACCGGCAAGACCGTTCGCCCCGAGGTCTACCTCGCGATCGGGGTGAGCGGCGCCACGCAGCACGTCGTCGGCATGAAGGCATCCAAGCGGATCGTCGCGATCAACAAGGACCCGGACGCGCCGATCTTCCGACTCGCGGATCTCGGCATCGTCGGCGACGCGCTCGCGGTCCTCCCGCCACTGATCGAGGAGATCCGCCGCCGGTCGACCCGATGATCGAGGCGCGGTTCGACGATCTCACGCCGGGCGCCGGACGATCGTTCCGCCTCGCCGATCCCGCCGGCGTGCTCTTGGCCCGGGAGCCGGGAGACGTCCCCGGAACCCTCGAGGCGGCCGAGGGAGCCGCGAGCCGCGGGCTCTGGGTGGGCGGCTACCTCGCTTACGAGGCGGCCCCCGGGCTCGACTCGGCCCTGCGCGTCCGCGAGCGCGCGCCCTCGGACCCGTTCGCGGAGCTGCCGCTCGCCTGGTTTGCCCTGTTCGAGCGCCGAGAAGAGATCGCGCCCCTGGCGCCGCCCACCGTCGAGCGGCCCGCGACCGATGCCGCGTGGCGGCCGTCGGTCGATCGCGCCGCCTACGACGGGGCGATCGAGCACATCCGCGAGCTCATCGCCGCGGGCGAGACCTATCAGGTCAATCACACGATCCGACTTCGGGCGCGGATCGCGGGGGACGCGCGAGGGCTGTACCGCGACCTCGCGCTCGCGCAGCGTGGCGCGTTCGCCGCCTATCTGGACCTCGGCCGCTACCGCGTGCTGTCGGCGTCGCCCGAGCTCTTCTTCCGGATCGACGGCGACATCATCACGACCCGCCCGATGAAGGGAACGACCCCCCGCGGCCGGTGGGCGGAGGAGGACGACGAGGCCGCGGCGCGCCTCGTGACCTCGGCGAAGGACCGGGCCGAGAACGCGATGATCGTCGACCTGCTCCGCAACGACCTCGGCCGGATCGCCAGGCCCGGATCCGTCGAGGTCTCGCACATGTTCGAGCCCGAGCGCTACGAGACCGTGTGGCAGCTGACCTCGACCGTGTCCGCCGAGCTCGAGCCGCCTATGCCGCTCGTCGAGGTGTTCCGGGCCTTGTTCCCCAGCGGCTCGGTCACCGGTGCACCCAAGGTCCGGACGATGGGCGTCATCGCGGACCTCGAGGACTCGCCCCGCGGCGTGTACTGCGGGGCGATCGGTTACCTCGCGCCCTCCGGCTCGGGAGAACCCCGCGCGCACTTCAACGTGGCGATCCGCACGGTCCTGCTCGACCCGGGGCCCGGAACGGCCGAGTTCGGCGTCGGCGGCGGCGTCACGTTCGACTCGTCGGCGGAGGGCGAGTACACGGAGCTGCTCGCGAAGGCGACCGTGCTGACCGTCGCGCGCCCGGACTTCGCGCTGCTCGAGACCGTGCGTCACGACCCGGGAGAGGGCTTCGTCCACCTGCCGCAGCATCTGGAGCGGATCGGGGCGTCGGCCCGCTACTTCGGCTTCCGGCTAGACCCGGAGGCGGTGGTCGCGGCGTTGAAGCGCGCGGCCTCGGAGGTGGGCGGCAGCGAGCTCGTCGTGCGGCTCCGATCCTGGCGAGACGGGTCGGTCGACGCGGAGGCCTCGGAGCTGCCGGCGCGGCCGAACCGGCCGGTGCTGCTCGGCATCGATCCGGATCCCGTCGACCCCCGCGACGTGTGGCTGTTCCACAAGACCACGCGCAGGGCGCCGTACGATCGCCGGCGCCACGCGCGACCCGACGTGGACGACGTGATCCTGGTGAACGACCGCGGGGAGGCGACCGAGTCGACGATCGCCAACCTCGCGGTACACGTCGACGGGCGATGGTGCACGCCGCCGATCGCCGCCGGCCTGCTGCCCGGCACCTATCGGGCGGTGCTGCTCGGCGACGGAACCCTGGTCGAGCGGCCGATCACGCTCGCGGAGCTCCGCTCCGCCGATCGGGTCGCGCTCGTGAGCTCGGTGCGCGGATGGCGGACGGCGACGATCGCGAGCGCGTGAAGCCGCGGGACGTGCACACGGTGCACCTCGGCCAGTACACGCACGAGCACGCGGAGGCCATCGCCGCCCGGCTCGAGAAGGCCGAGATCGTCTGGTGGTACAAGGCGCCCGGCTACCTCAGTCAGATCTGGGAGCGGGGCGTGCGGCTGTTCGTGGATCGCGAGCGGCTCGAGGAGGCGAGGTCGATCGTCCGCGACGTCCTCGAGGATCATCCCGAGGGAAAGGGCTCCTCGTCCGGCCACGCATAGGGATGCATGCGATCCTCGTCGAGGGGGCATGCGCAGAGCGGACATCGCGGAGGCTCCTCGTAGACGAGCACGAAGCGCTCGCAGAAAGGGCACTCCGCCTCCCGCATGTCGGGGCTGCGGTCGAGGTCCTGTGACATGTGACGCCGCTCGGTCGGGGGGAGCGGTCTCCCCCGAGTTGTCGGGAACGAGCGCGCCCACCTTGACGAGACCTTCTCCTTAGGCCGGAAGCCTAGGCGGCCGCCATCTCCTTGCGGCTTCGACGCTTCCCGCGAGAGATGTACTCGTGCACCGGCTCGTGCTGCCAGCAGTACTGCCACTTGTTGTAGATGGACAGCTTCGTGCTACACCCTTCGGCGGCGCAGACCCGTCCCCCCGGATAGGTTCGGTTGGCCCGAGGAAGCTCGCGGACGCGGCCTCCGCGGTATCCGGACTCTGCCATCGCACTCCCCTCGGCCGACGATCCCCGCCCGCAGGCGGGTTGTCAGGTATTCGAACCAACCGGCGGCCCGGTTCGTTCCCGAGGGGACGCGGACGTGGCGGACGACGAAAACGGCGAGGGCGGAGCTCAGCCGTCGGCGAGGCGTTCGAGCAGCTCACGCGTGGGGGTCGTGAGCTGCACGACCCGGGCCTCGAAGCCCATCGTCTCCCAGAATTCCATCGCGCCCCGGTTGGGCGAGAAGGTCTTCAGCTCGATCCAGGCGATCCCGCGCTCATCGGCGAAGCGGGCGGCCTCCTGGACGAGCTCGCGCCCGACCCCGCGCCCGCGATAGCCCGCCCGGACGACCACGCCGGAGAGCTCGAGCGCCCGCTCGTCCGAGAAGCGCGACGGCGTCCGCGCCTCCCCGTAGGCCATCCCCACGGCTTCGCCTTCGTCGTCCTCGACCATAAGCACCACGGCGTCGGGGTTGTTCATCGCCTCGCGATACTTCTCCCCGACCTCGTCGAAGAACCCCGGACGCGGCGTGAACACGCGCCAGTCCGCCTGCATGCGGTCGAGCTCCTGGAACATCGCGACGAGCGCCGGGACGTCCTCGGGCGTGGCCTGGCGAACCTTCACGGCTACCTCCCCTCGAAGCTCGGGGCGCGCTTCTCGAGGAAGGCGCGCATGCCCTCCTCCTGATCCGACGTCGCGAACAACGGCACGAAGGCCTCCCGCTCGACCTCGAGCCCCCGCGCGAGATCGCCGTCGGTCGCGGCCGCGAGGGCCCGCTTGGCCGCCGCGTATGCCAGGGTCGGTCCCAGCGCGAACCGCCGGGCCTCGGCCATCGCCTCGGAAAGGACGTCGCCCGCCGGAACCACACGGTCGACGAGCCCGATCGCGGCCGCCTCCTCGGCGCCGACCTGCCGTCCCGTGAGGACCAGGTCCCGGGCCCCCGCGAGCCCGATCAGCCTCGGGAGCCGCTGGGTGCCGCCGGCGCCGGGAATGATGCCGAGCCGGATCTCCGGCAGCCCCAGCTTGGCGTCCTCGGCGACGACGCGCCGGTCGCATGCGAGCGCGACCTCGAGGCCGCCGCCGAGCGCGAAGCCGTTGATCGCCGCGACGACGGGACACGGGACGGCCTCGAGATCCCGGCACGCCGTCTCGAGCGCGCCGACGTCGGGCACGACCTCCTCGGGCCCGTAGTCGACCATCGACTTGATGTCGGCGCCCGCAGCGAAGAGCCGGTCGCCGCCCCACACGACGACCGCCCGCACGTTGGCGTCGGCGGTCACCGCGCGCGCGGCCTCGGACAGCTCGAGCGAGACCGGACGGGCGAGCGCGTTCGCCGGCGGCCGATCGATGCGGATCATGGCCACCGCGGCCTCGAGCTCGACGCGAACGAACTCCCCCATGACGGGCCCTATCCTCGCAGACGCGACCGCCGCGGACCGTGGGAGGCGCTAGCCTCCGAGCCCGTGGAACCCACCACCGAGGAGGCCGACAATGTCCGTCGCGCGCTGAAGCGGCTGCGGGCGGAGCCGGCCGGGTGGGGAGCGGTCACGACCGCGGGTCACACCCCCGCCCGGCGATGGGTCGTCACGCTCGAGGACGGCAGGACCGCGTTCGTGAAGGTGGCGACCGACGACCTCACCGCCAGCTGGATCCGGGATGAGCACCTCGCGTACTCGATGCTGCGCGGTGCCCCGTTTATGCCGGCCTACGTCGGCTTCTACGACGACGGGGCGCGGCCCGTGCTCGCGGTCGAGGACCTCTCGTCGGCGACGTGGCCCCCGCCCTGGGCTCCCGAGCTCGTCCGGTCCGTCCTCGCCTGCCTCGAGCGCGTGGCGGCGACCCCGGCGCCGGACGGATTGCCGCTCGCGGCCGACGACCATCTCGGCCTGCGCGAGGGGTGGCCGGAGGTCGAGCGCGAGCCCGCGCCGTTCCTCGCGCTGGGTCTGTGCTCGGGGCGGTGGCTCTCGGCGGCCTTGCCGGTCCTGATCCAAGCTTCCCTGACGGCGCCGCTCGAGGGCGCGTCGCTGCTGCACTTCGACGTCCGCAGCGACAACCTCTGCTTCCGGCCCGACGGATCGGCGGTCCTGATCGATTGGAACTGGACCTCGGTCGGGAACCCGTGGCTGGACGTCGCCGGGTGGCTGCCCAGCCTGCACGCCGAAGGGGGGCCGGCGCCCGCCGAGGTGGCGCCGGGAGTTCCCGCGGAGCTCGCGGCGGTGGTCGCGGGGTACTTCTGCGCGCACGCCGGCCGCCCGCCGATCCCCACCGCGCCCGGCGTCCGGCCGATCCAGCTCCGCCAGGCGCGGACCGCCCTGCCGTGGGCGGCTCGAGCCCTCGGGCTCCCCGAGCCCTCCTAGGCCGACGCCTTGCACCTGCAACCCGCTGCTACAATCGCCCCGCCATGGAGCCGCGCTCGACCGACGACGTTATCGAGATCCTGCGCGGCCGGGGGCTCCGCATGACTCCGCAGCGTCGAGCCATCGTGGCCGAGATCATGCGCACCCAGGGCCACATCTCCCCGACCGCGCTCGCGCGGACCGTCCAGGGGGAGATGCCCGGCGTGAACGCCTCGACCATCTACCGGACGCTCTCGCTGCTCGAGGAGGTCGGCGTGCTCGCCCACGCGCACCTCGAGAGCGGCGCGGAGTACCACCGCGCGGAGGAGGCCGGACACGTCCACCTGACGTGCTCCAACTGCGGGGTCGAGGACGACCTGTCCATGAACGAGGCCGACGCGATGGTCCGGCTCATCGAGCGCCACCACGGCTTTCAGCCGGACCTGACCCACTTCGCGATCAGCGGGCTCTGCGCCGAGTGCGCTGCCGCGGCGATCGTCTCGCCCGCCTAGCCGGCGTCGTCGCCTCGAAGCGCCTCCGCGGGGAAGAAGCCGAACGGCAGCTCCAGCCGATTCCGCTTCATCAGGTCGACGTCGCTCAAGATGTCCACCGTGGGGCCGTCGCCGACGATGAGCCCCTCGTTCAGCACCACGGACCGCGGGCACAGCTCGAGCGCGTACGGGAGATCGTGGGTCACCATCAGCATCGTGATGTCGAGCCCGAGCAGGATCTCGGCGAGCTCTCGTCGGCCGGCCGGATCGAGGTTCGACGAGGGCTCGTCCAGCACGAGGATCTCAGGCTCCATCGCCAGCACGGTCGCCACCGCGACCCGGCGGCGCTGCCCGAACGACAGGTGATGCGGCGCGCGGTCCTCGAACCCGTCCATCCCGACGGACGCGAGCGCGCGCTTGACGCGGATGTCGAGCTCCTCGCCCCGCAGCCCGAGGTTCGCTGGCCCGAAGGCGACGTCCTCGCGGACGGTCGGCATGAACAGCTGGTCGTCCGGGTCCTGGAAGACGATGCCCACGCGCCGGCGGATCTCCTGCAGGTGCTCCTTCGCGACCCGGAGCCCGCCGACCTCGACCGTGCCGGACTGGGCGGGGTGGATGCCGTTCAGGTGCAGCACCAGCGTGGTCTTCCCGGCGCCGTTCGGGCCGAGCAGGGCGACGCGCTCGCCCCGCGCGATCGACAGGTTCACGCCGAACAGGGCCTGGGTGCCGTCGGGATAGGCGAACAGCAGCTCTCGGACCTCGAGGGCGGGAGGCGTCACGGTGTCACCACCCAGGCGATCGCGCAGATCGCCGTCGCGAGCACCGGCACCACCGCGGCGAGGACCCAGTCGGCACCCGAGGCAGGCTGCTCGTCGGTCTGCGGCAGGGTGCCTGTGTAGCCGCGCGAGCGCATCGCGAGGTGCACGCGCTCGCCGCGCTCGTAGGAGCGGATGAACAGCGCGCCGGCGGACGTGGCCACCGCCCGTGCCTGCCACAGCCAGCGCGGGTTGTAGCCGCGCGACTCGCGAGCGACCTTCATTCGGCGCATGTCGTCGGCGATCACGTCGAAGTACCGGATCATGAACGACGCCGTCGCGGTGAAGGCCTTCGGCATGCGGAGCCTCTCGAAGCCGCGCAGGAACTCGGGCATCGTCGTGGTCGCGGCCATGACGATGCTCGCCCCGAGCCCGAGCGTCGCCTTCGCGACGATGTTCCACGCGCCCCACAGGCCCTCGATCGACAGCGAGAGTCCGAGCACCTCCGTGCGCTCCCCTCGTCCGATGAACGGAAGCAGGATGGCGAACGCGATGAACGGCACCTCGAACACGAGCCGTCGCGCGACGAACCCCGCCGGCAGCTCGGCCAGCCGGATCACGACCACGAGCATGAGGGCGTACAGCCCGAAGGCCCAAAACGCCTCGCGTGGCGTGGCGACCACGGCGAACACGAACAGGAGCTGCGCCACGAGCTTGCACTGCGCCGGCATCGCGTGGATCCGCGAGTGACCGTGGACGTAGAGGGCGTGGGTATGGGCGCCGCTCACGAGCCGTCGGTCCTCGCGCCCGCGATCACGGGCTCGCGGCCGCCGCCGCCCCCGAACGACGGTTGCGGACGACCCGCAGGATCCCGAACAGGATCATCGCCAGCCCGAACGTGATCGCCACGCCGACGATGCCCGAGAGCCCCTTCGACAGACCGGCATCGTCCACGCCGGAGACCGCATAGCCGGCGAGCGGGCTGTCCGCGGTGGCGGAGTCGGTCGCGCCGGAGTCGAAGCCCTTGTCGATCGCGACCTTGTTCAGGCCGTCGGGATCGTGGCTCGCGTACGGGCTCACGAAGAACGCGAGCCCGAGCGCCACGATCAAGCCGCCGGCGATGAACAGCGTCAGGTTCTTCTTGTCCATCGCTAGCTCCCCACCGCGGGCTGGGGGGCCCGCATCTCGAGCGGCGGGAGGAGGTCGCGCGCGCCGTACACGAGGTCGGGACGCACGGCCAGAACGGCGCTCACCGTGAGGCCGGTGATCACGGCCTCACCGATCCCGATGAGGGTGTGCACGCCGATCATCGCCGTGGCGACCGCGCCGATCGACGCGTTCCCGACGCCTCCGAGGGCGTACTCGAGGACGAACGCGAGCGACGCGAGCACCACGGACACGCCGGCCGCGATCGCCGAGGAGACGACGACCATCGGCTTGGTCCTCGGCAGGACCCGGCGAAGCAGCGCGAAGATCATGTAGCCGCCGAGCGCCGTAACGATCGCCATGTTCAACACGTTGAGGCCGAGGGCGGACAGCCCTCCGTCGGCGAAGAAGAGGGCCTGCACGACCAGGACGAGCGTCACGCAGATCACGCCGACCCAGGGTCCGACGAGCACCGCGGCAAGACACCCGCCGAGCAGGTGCCCGCTGGTGCCACCCGCGACCGGGAAGTTCAGCATCTGGACCGCGAAGATGAACGCGGCCACCAGGCCCGCGAGCGGCGCCTGCTTGTCGTCCATCGTCTGGGCGGCCTTCTTCAGCGACACGCCGACGCAGCCGGCCGAGATCACCCCGGCCGCGGCCGAAACCCCGGGGCCGATGAACCCATCGGGAATGTGCATCCACGTCCTCCCGTTTTCCACCGCTTGGCCGACGTTCGGCTCGGGGCCACCGCAGGAAAGCGCACCTGCAACGACCCGCAATTCCTCGTCGCCATGCTAGGGCGAGCCTCCATGAAGCGTCAAGGCGGCGAGCACGGCCGGGCCGACCCGAAGATCCCGGGCGGGGCCACGCTTCTTGTCGGACTGCGGTACCATACCCCCCAGGGGTATCAACACGAGAGGAGCGCGGTGGACATGACCGATCCCGTGTGTGGGATGGAGGTCACCCGGGAGACCGCGGCCGGGGCCTGGGAGCACGGCGGCGAGACGTACTACTTCTGCTCGCGGTCCTGCTTCGAGCGCTTCAAGGCGGATCCCGATGCCTTCCTGACGCCCGATGCGTCGCGGCGAGGGATGTGACGCATGTACGGCTACGCGAAGAACAAGAAGGACGTGCTCGACCGCCTGCGCAAGATCGAGGGGCAGGTGCGCGGACTCCAGCGAATGGTCGACGAGGACCAGTACTGCATCGACATCCTCACGCAGGTGAACTCCGTGCTCGCCGCGCTTCGGGCGGTCGGGATGGGCCTGCTGGACGACCACGTCCGGCACTGCGTGCGCGAGAGCATCGAGCAGGGCAACGGCGACGAGAAGGTCGAGGAGCTCATGGCCGCCGTCGGGCGGCTGGTCGGGAGGTAACGGTGCCGGCGACGACGCAACGGGAGGTCGTCCTCGACATCCAGGGGATGACCTGCGCGTCGTGCGTTCGCAAGGTCGAGCGCGCGCTCACCGACGTCGGCGACGTCCGAGAGGCGTCGGTGAACCTGGCGAATCGGACGGCGACCGTCCACACGTCCTCGGACGAGCTCGAGCCGCTGCTCGATGCCGTTCGGGGCGTCGGTTACGGGGCGAGCCCGCACCGTCACGACCGCTCCCCCGCCGAGGAGGTGCGCGCGTACGGGATCCGGCTGCTCGTTGCCATCGCGTTCACCCTCCCGCTGCTCGTGGTCACGTTCGTCATGCCGGATCTCGAGCGAGGAATGGAGCTTGCGTGGGTGCTCGCGACGCCGGTCGTGTTCTACGCCGGCTGGCCGTTCCATCGCGCCGCCGTGCGGGCCGCGCTGCACCGGACGACGACGATGGACACGCTGATCTCGATCGGGTCGCTCGCCGCCTACGGGTACAGCGTGTGGTCGGTCGTGGCCGGCGGCGAGGATCACTACTTCGACACCGCGGCGGTCATCGTGACGCTGATCCTCGTGGGCAAGGTGCTCGAGGCCCGGGCGCGCATGAGCGCGACGGACGCCTCTCGCGCGTTGCTCGAGCGCGGCGCGAAGGACGCGACGCTGCTCGAGGACGGCGTCGAGCGCCCGATCTCGGTCGACGACCTGCTCCCCGGCTCGATCGTGGTCGTGCGTCCCGGCGAGAAGATCCCCGCGGACGGCGTGGTCCGCGAGGGCCGATCGTGGGTCGACCTCTCGCTCCTCACCGGCGAGTCCGTGCCCGCGGACGTCGGGCCGGGCGACGAGGTCGTCGGGGCCTCGATCAACGGGAACGGCCGGATCGTCGTGTTCGTCACGGCGGTCGGGCCGAACACGAAGCTCGCCGAGATCGTCCGGCTGCTCGAGCGCGCCCAGGGGTCGAAGGCGCCGATCCAGCGCCTGGCCGATCGCGTCTCGTCGGTCTTCGTGCCGGTGGTGCTCGCCCTCGCGGCCCTCACGTTTCTCGGCTGGTTCGCCGCGGATCCCAGCTCTCCCGGCGCCGCGCTCCTGCACGCCGTCGCGGTCGTGCTCATCGCGTGCCCGTGCGCGCTCGGGCTCGCGACGCCGGCCGCCATCATGTCCGGGACCGGCCGCGCGGCCGAGCTCGGCATCCTGTTCAAGGGCGGCGCGGTCTTCGAGCGGGCGCGGGCGGCCGACGTCGTCCTGCTCGACAAGACGGGCACGGTGACGGGGGGCGTCATGACCCTCGCGGACGTCGTGCCCGCGAACGGCCACGGGCGGGACGAGGTGCTCGCCCTCGCGGCCGCGGCGGAGTCGGGGTCGGAGCATCCGATCGCCTCGGCGGTCACGCGGGCCGCCGTCGAGGGCGGTATCGCGGTTCCCCCCGTTCGGGACCAGGAGGTGCGGCCGGGGGCGGGCGCCATCGCAACGATCGACGACACCATCGTCCGCGTGGGCCGCCCGGAGGACCTGCCGGCGGACCTGGCCGCGACGACCGACCGCCTGGCCGCTCTGGGGCGCACGCCGTTCGCGGTCTGGCGCGGCGACGAGCCGGTCGGCGTCGTATCCGTCGCCGACGCGCCGAGACCCGACGCCGCGGCGGCGATCGCGCGGATGCACGGCCTCGGGCTCGAGGTCGCGATGGTGACCGGCGACCGCGCGTCCACGGCCGAGGTGATCGCCGCGAAGACGGGGATCGACCGGGTCCTCGCGGAGGTGCTGCCCGCGGACAAGGTGCGTGAGGTCGAGCGGCTGCAGGGAGACGGCCACACCGTCGTCTTCGTGGGCGACGGGATCAACGACGCCCCCGCGCTCGCGCGTGCGGACGTCGGGCTCGCGATGGGCACCGGCACCGACGTCGCGATCGCCGCCGCCGACGTCAACCTGCTCGGCGGGTCGCTCGCCTCGGCCGCCGACGCGCTCGTCCTCACGAGGCGGACCTATCGCGTGATCGCGCAGAACCTGTTCTGGGCGTTCGCGTACAACATCGTGATGATCCCCCTCGCGGTGTTCGGTGTGCTGAACCCCGCGTGGGCGGCCGCGGCGATGGCGCTGTCGAGCGTCACCGTCGTGCTGAACGCGTTGCGGCTGCGTCGATTCGCGCCCGGCGCTCGCGCCTAGAGGCGCGGCGTCTCGGTGTACTCGCCGAACACGCCGCGGAGGACCCCGACGATCTCTCCCTCGGTGCACCCCGCGCGGGCGCAGTCGACGAGCGGCTCGACGAGGTTCGCGTCGGTGCTCGCGAGCTCGACGAGCCGGCCGAGCGCCGCCTCTGCCACTGGAACGTCCCGGCGCCCGCGAGCGGCACGGACGCGGGCGATCTGGTCGCGCTCGACGTCGGGTGAGATCTCCAGGATCTCGACCGGCCGCTCTCCCTCCTCGACGAAGGTCGTTACGCCGACCTTTACGAGGTCTCCGCGTTCCGTGCGCTCCTGCTCCCGATAGGCCGACTCCGCGATCTCCTGCTGGAAGTGGCCGCGCTCGATGCCGGCGAGCACGCCTTCGAGCATCGACCCCTCCCCCATCGCCAGGATCCGCGAGAACTCGGCCTCGGCCAGCTCCTCCATCCGATCGGTCAGCGTCTCCAGGAAGTAGGAGCCGCCGAGCGGGTCGATGACGTCCGCCACCCCGGTCTCGTGGGCGATGATCTGCTGGGTCCGGAGCGCGAGCTTGGCGGCCTCCTCGGTCGGGAGGGCGAGCACCTCGTCGAGCGCGTTCGTGTGCAGCGACTGGGTGCCTCCGAGCACGGCGGCGAGCGCCTCGATCGTCGTGCGGACGACGTTGTTCATGGGCTGCTGGGCGGTGAGCGAAACGCCGGCCGTCTGCGTGTGGAACCGTAGGCGGAGCGCGGACTCGTCCGTCGCGCCGTAGCGATCGCGCAACCAGTGGGCCCAGATCCGGCGGGCGGCCCGATACTTCGCGATCTCCTCGAAGAAGTCGAGATGGGCGTTGAAGAAGAACGAGAGCCCCGGCGAGAAGCGGTTCACGTCGAGCCCGCGCTCGCGCCCGAGCTCCACGTACGCGAACCCGTCCGCGAGCGTATAGGCGAGCTCCTGCGACGCGGTCGCCCCGGCCTCGCGGATGTGATACCCGGACACGCTGATCGGATGGAACCGCGGCACCCGCTCGAGACAGAACGTCATCAGGTCGCCGATCAGCCGGAGGTGCGGTCGCGGCGGGAAGATCCATTCCTTCTGCGCGATGTACTCCTTCAGGATGTCGGTCTGGAGCGTCCCGTCCAGGCGGTCCCAGGGCACGCCCTGGCGCTCGGCCGCGGCCAGGAAGAACGCGAAGACGATGACCGCCGGCCCGCTGATGGTCATCGAGGTCGAGATCTCGCCGAGCGGGATCCCGGCGAACAGCTCGTCGAAGTCCTCGAGCGAATCGGTGGCGACGCCGCACCGGCCCACCTCCCCCTCGGCGAGCGGGTCGTCGGAGTCGCGGCCCATGAGCGTCGGCATGTCGAAGGCGACCGAGAGCCCGCCCTGCCCGCGCTCGAGCAGGAAGCGGTAGCGGGCGTTGGTCTCGGCCGGCGTCCCGAAGCCGGCGAACTGGCGCATCGTCCAGAGCCGGCCCCGATACATGCTCGGGTAGACGCCGCGGGTGAACGGGTAGGCGCCCGGCTCGCCGAGCTTGGTGGCCGGGTCGAAGCCCGCGAGGTCCTCGTCCGTATAGAGCGGCTCGAGCGGCTCGCCCGAGAGGGTGCGCCCCGTCGCGGCGCGCTCGGACGCGTTCAGCTCGTGGCGCTCGCGTTGCTTCACGGTGCGGCGGGCTCCTGCGGATCCGCATCCGTTCGGACCCGCTCTTGCAGGATAGCGGCGGCCCGGTACGGGTCGATCCGGCGCGCGGCGAGCTCGCCCGCCAGCTCGGGATCGGCGTCGAGCACCGCCCGGATCCGATCACGAAGCTGCTCGGCGGCGAGCCCTTCGACCTCGCGCACCAGCCGCTCCCGCCGCCCGGCGTCCAGGCCGCCGTGCTGCTCCAGGTGCGCCCGGTGGGCCGCGATCGCCTGCCAGAGGTCGTCGACGCCGTCTCCACTCACGGCGGAGGTGGTCACCACCGGTGGCGTCCAGGCGAGCTCCGGGCCCATCCGGATCATCTGCACCAGGTCGCGCGCGGACGTCTCCGCCCCCTCGCGATCGCCCTTGTTCACGACGAAGACGTCCGCGATCTCCAGGATGCCCGCCTTCGCCACCTGCACCTGGTCGCCCCACCCGGGCGAGACGACCACGAGGGTCGTGTCGGTCGCTGCCGCGACGTCGACCTCGGCCTGCCCGACGCCGACGGTCTCGACGATCACGAGCTCGCGGCCGGAGGCGTCGAGGATCCTGACGGCCTCGGGGGCGGCGAGCGCCATGCCCCCGAGGTGGCCGCGGGTGGCCATCGACCGGATGAACACGCCGGCGTCGGTCGCGTGCGCCTGCATCCGGAGGCGGTCGCCGAGCAGCGCGCCGCCGCTGAACGGCGACGTGGGATCGATCGCGAGGACGGCGACCGTTCGCTCGCGCTCGCGCGCCGCGCGGACGAGCTCGCCCGCGAGCGTCGACTTGCCGACCCCCGGCGCGCCGGTCAGCCCGATCGTCCAGGCACGCCCGGTGTGCGGGAACACGGCCGCCGACAGCTCCGCGAGCCCCGGGGCGCCGTCCTCGACCATCGAGATCGCGCGGGCGACCGCTCGCGGGTCGCCGCGCAGCAGGTCGTCGACGAGCTCCACGCGCCAAGCCTACCGGCGGCCTCCCGGCCGGCGGGCCAGGGCTCGGCGCTCCGCGTCGGGCCGACCGGGACTCACTGAGGACGGTCGGCCGGGCCCGGGCCGCCGACGACCGGGGCCGCCGGCGCCGCCCCCGGGATCGCCGAGAGCGCGTCGCGCAGCGATCGGCAGAGCTGGCGCTGCCGCTCGAGCGCGGGGTCGTCCTCGGCCGCCACCCGCGTGCGAAGCATGGCGAGGTTGATCTGCTCGCGCTGCAGGCGCTTCAGCAGCCGCGCGGCGGGCTCCCCGGCGCGAACCCGCATGTCCCGACGGGAGCGCCGGCGCGCGCGAGGATCGAGCAGGATCCCGAGCTCGGTGCGCGACAGGGCCGGCGTGTCCGACTCCGAGACGAGCGCGGCCTCCAGCCACGACCGCTCGCGGCGGCGGGCCAGCTTCACGAGCACGAAGACGAACACCAGCAGCGGCAGGCCCTTGATCGCCGACGCGAGCGGGATCCGGAGCCAGTCGGCCGCGGTGTCGATCGTGCCGGGGAAGAAGTTCAGCAGCGGCGAGTTCCACAGGAAGTGGGCGGCGACGGCGGCGGCGAACAGCCCGATCGCGACGAGCAGGCGGCGCCGAAACGGCTCCTCGCCCGCCCGGGAGACGAAATACGCGACGCCCATGCCCGCGATGCCCGTGTACAGCACGTGCCCGTACAGGCCGGCCGAGATGACCCGGACGTAGAACCCCGCGAGCACGCCGCCGGGCGTCCCCCCGAAGATCGCCACGAAGTAGAAGACGTCCTCCACGAGCGCGAAGCCGAGTCCGATCATCGCGCCATACACGAAGCCGTCCATCTCGTCGTCGATCTCGCGCCGGGCGATGAGGTAGATGAGGACCACCCCAGCGGTCTTGACGGTCTCCTCGACGATGGGCGCGGTGAGCGCGGCCGTCCATCGCGCGGCGAACGCCGGACCGCCGAGCCGGAAGACGACCAGCGCCCACCCCTCGTTGGCCACTGCGGCCAGCACGGTGGCCGCGACCGCGCCCCAGACGAGCGCCCCGAGCACCAGGGAGACCGGCTCGCGCTCGTACAGGTCGAGGAAGTAGATGGCCAGGAAGACCGGGAGCGCGTACAGGAGCAGGAGCAGCCACGACAGCGCCCAGCCCGAGGTCGAGAGCTCGCTGAAGAGCCGCTGTTCCCGCCACGCGTAGATCGCGGTGACGCCGACCACCACGGCGTACACCCAGAACGCCGGCTGCTGCGGCTGGTACAGCGACGTGTGACCGCCCCAACCGGCGCGGGGGGCTCGAGCCGCGCGGGCGGTGCTCACGCGACCTCCGCCCCTTCGATCATCGCGTGGACGTCCTCGAGCACCGAGCCGAGCACCCCCGACGGCGCCCAGGCGTCGAAGATCACCCCGTTGCCCGAGCTCGAGACCACGGCGGTGACCTCGCCCTCGATCGGCGTCGGCACCTCGTGGAAGGTCCCCACGTAGGAGACCCGCAGGCCCGTCAATCCCGAGTCGAGCCGGACCGGCTCGGGACGCGACACCGAGAGCTGGTCGGCCTGCGGCTCGAGGTTGCGCGTGACGTACACCCGAAGCAGATCCTCCGGGCTGCCGGAGAACGAACCGCCGAGCACGTCGAGCGTCCCGCTCCCCCGGGTGAGCCGAACGCTCGCCGGATCCGAGGACTGCGACGCGACGCCCCATCCAGGCGGCGGCTGCACGCGGACGACCGCGCCGACGTCGACCGGGCCGGCGCCCGGCGAGGCAATCGCGTCGGAGAGCGCGTACCCGCCGAAGACCACGGCACCCAGCACGGCGACGAGGACGACCACCGGCAGGACCGCGCGCTCGCGCGGCGGGGGAGCCGGGAGCGGCTCGACGACGACGGCCATCAGTCGACCGAGAGCAGGCGCGCAAACCGGGAGAGCAGAACGGGGTGACGGAGCATGCCCGATACTCGCACGCGTCGGACGGCGATCTCGCGCAGCACGGCGCGCCCTCGCGGCGAGAATGGGTCGGGAAACCCCAGCCGCAGCGGCGCGGCGGCCAGGTCGAGCAGGCCCTGGCTGGACGCGTGGACCACGAGGTCGGCGCTCGGGCGCGCCGGTCCGTTGGCAACCGCGACCCTGCCCGGTCGCATGCGGACCGTCACCCGCACGCCGGCGTCGAGGGCGTGGAGCTCGACCACGGACCGGCGGACGATCCTCGCGCGTTCGGGATCGCGGGCGAGGTTGCCCTCGAGGAGGGACGCGAGCATCGATGCCAGCCCGTTCGGCTCGGCGTCGGCGAGCTCGACTCGAACGCCGTTCACGACGGCAGCAGGAGCACCTTGGTCGCCCGGCGGGCCCCGAAGAGCTCGTACCCGCGCGCCGCCTCCTCGAGCGGCAGCCGGTGCGAGATCAGCGGCGTCGGGTCGAGGCGGCCGCGCTCGAGCTCGGCCATCGCGCGCTCCCAGACGGCGTGCACCGGACACAGGCCCGTGAACCGCAGGTCGAGCGCGCGCGTCCACCACACGCCGAGCTGCGCCTCGAAGGTCTCGCTCGCGTACATGCCGACGACCAGCACGCGGCCCCCGCGGCGCACGACGTCGAGCGCGCGCTCGAACGCGGCCGGCGAGCCGACGGCCTCGATGACGACGTCGGCGCCTCGGCCGCCGGTCCGCTCGAACACGGCGGTCTGGGGGTTGCGCTCGGCGGCGTTCACAGGGACCGCCCCCGCCCGCTCCGCGAGCGCCAGGCGCTCGGGTTCGAGGTCGATGGCCACGACCTCGGCCGGCTCGCGCAGCAACGCCGACTGGATCGCGAGGTGCCCCACGGGACCCGCCCCGACCACCGCGACGTGGTCGCCCGGCCCGATCGCGGCGAGCTCGGCGGCGTGAAAGCCCGTGGTGAGGACGTCGCCGACGAAGATCGCCCGCTCGTCGTCGACGGCGTCGGGAACCGCGAGCAGGTTGACGTCGGCGTTCGGCACGCGCAGGAGCTCGGCCTGCGCGCCGCCCAGGGCACCGCCGAACAGTCCGGCGCCCAGGATCCGGGCGTCCTCGCAGAGCTGCGTCTGCCCACGCTCGCAGAACCAGCAGGCGCCGCACGCGATGCTGAAGGAGGTGACGACGCGCGTGCCCGGCACGAACCGCGCCACCCGATCCCCGACGCGCTCCACGACGCCCACCGCCTCGTGGCCCATCGTCTCGCCGGGATCCAGCGGCGCCTTGCCGTGGACGAAGTGGAGATCGGAGCCGCAGATCGCGGAGGTGGTCACCCGGACGATGGCGTCGCCCGGATCGTCGATCACCGGGTCCGCGACGTCGGCGACCTCGACCCGCCGCTCGCCGCGGTAGACGACCGCGCGCACGCGTCAGGCGCCCGCGGCGGGCCGCTCGTCGAGGAACTGGGTCGGCACCTGCATCGTGAGGTGCACGAGCTCGTTCGCGGCGCGCACGTACCGAACGATCATCGCGAGGTCGCCCTGCACCTTGAGCTTGCCCTGCATCATGCCCTTGACCGGGTCGAGGTCGCCCCGCAGCACCTCCTTCCACCGCGAGTACGGCGCCCGGATCACGTAGGGCGCGCCGCCGTCCTCGCCCGGTTCGAGCATGCGCGCGGCGCGGCACTCGCCGTGCCACAGGTCGAGCAGCGCCCACAGGTCCTCGGGGACGCCGTTGTCGGGCTCCGCCTCGAACACGAAGGCGACCGCGCCCTCCCAGGTCGCCGCCGCCTCGCGATACTCCGCGGAGTCGTTGATGCGATCGCGATAGACCGCGAGCCACTCGCCGCTCGGAAACACCGCCACCGTCGACTCCCCCCTAGCCGATCGCGAAGATCAGCGTCAGCCCGATCACGTTGAAGACCATATGCGCGACGACGGACGCGACGATCGTCCCGCGGCGCTCGTACCACCACGCGAGCGCGATCCCGTTGAAGAACATCACGCCCATGAGCAGGGCCGCGTTCTGCCACGGGCCGTCGAGATAGTGGATCAGCCCGAACCCGAGGCCGGAGACGAGCAACCCGACCGCGAGGCCGTAACGATCGCGCGCGGCGCGGAACAAGATCCCGCGGAAGTACAGCTCCTCGTGGATCGGCGCAATGACGATCGCGTACAGGATCGTCACCGCGACCCCCAACGGCGGCAGGTTGGCCGGGACCTGCTCGGGCGTCTGCACCTGCTGGCCCGAGATCGCCGACAGCAGGAGGTTCACGATCAACCCGACCCCGAACACGATGCCGGGGTACAGCAACAGCCCGAACCCGATCGAGGCCCGGATCTCGCGCCACCACTCGCCGGCGGCGGGGAACCCCAGCACCTGCTTCCAGGTCGGGTGCCATCGGCTGAGCCAGAGGATGAGGACCCCGACGATCACGACCGCGGCGACGGCCGACGCCGCGAGGGCCGCGTAGTCCTCGTCGTCGACGGACTCCAGGATCGGCAGCGTGGCGAAGCCGGCGACGATGATGGCCACCAGGTAGACGCCGAGCGCCTCCCAGATCCTCCACGTCGCCCTGGGGCGGCCGGCCAACCCCCCGACCCCCGCCGCCACGGGCATCCGGGGGACCGGCAGCGGGTGCAGGCCGTCGGGCCGCGGGGGGACGTGCTCGGCGCTCATCGCCCCACCATCTTGCGCGCCGGAGCCAGGAGCGACACCCCCAGCATCCCGCCGAGCCCCATCCCGAACGCGAGGCCGGCGGCCGCCGGGCCGGAGTCGTTCGCGAGATAGGCAACGATCCCTGTGATGAGTGTGACGACGACCGCGTCGCGCCAGGCCGGCCACCGCTCGAAGGTCTCGCGGATCGCGGGAGGCGGGCGCAGCGCGACGAACAGGGCGATCGGCAGCCCGAGGACCGGGATGAGGGCGGCCGGGCTCCGGCCGATGAGGTCGAAGCCGACCTGCAGGCGATCGGCGTACTTGTCGAGCACGCCCGCGATCCCGCCGGCGTTCTCCTCGAACCGCGTGACGTGCGTCGCGACCGGCGAGATGGCGTGCGCGACCAGGATCGCCACGGTGCCGGCCACGGTGACGCCGACGGCCGCCGCGACCCCCTTCGCGGCGCCGAGCCGTTCGCGCTCCCGCACGGCGAGCCAGGCGCCCGCCGCCGCGAACGCCGTGACGGCGCCCCCGAGATTTGTCCCGAGAAGCGGAAGGCCGGCGAACAGGCCGAGCCCGCAAAGCAGGATCACGCCGGTTGAGGTTCGCAGGCGCTGCGCGACCCAGAGCCCCGAGCTGACGAGCAGGCCGATCGCGACGTTCGGCAGCCCGAAGAAGCGGCCGCCGTCGAGCTGCGACCCCCCGAGCAGCGGCGTGAGCATCCCGGTCCACTGCAGGACGGCCTCGAGCGCGAACAGCCCCAGGACCACGGCGCCGATGCCGGCCGGCACGAGCGTCAGCTCCTGGCGCTCGAGCGGCGAGAGGGCGAGCGTGCCGAACACCGTCACGATGGCGATCATCGGCACGGCGGTCGCGTACGACTCCGTCGGCAGGTGCCCGGCCGCGAGCATCCCGACGGCGAGCATCGGGATCGACAGCGTCCACCAGCCGACGATGCGGCGCCACGTGTTCGGCACCCGCTCGCCGAGCAGGACGAACGCGACGCCGAGCAGGCCCGCCGCCGCCACGTACAGCGCGGCCGCCGTCCCGATGGGGACCGACATCCGCCGCTGCGCCAGGTAGCGCTCGTGCAGCGCGAACGGCGGCGGTCCCGCGACGACCCGGATCGGCTCGCCGGGAGCGAGCGGCGCGGAGGTCATCAGCACCGTGCCCCGGAACTCGTCGAGCGTGGCGCGAACGTCGCCACCCGTGACCACGCCGGCTCGGCGGGTGGAGTCGGACGTGAGCGAGCCGGCCGCCCCCTTCCCGGAGAGGAGCTCCGCGGGGGTGCCCGACGCGACCGCGATGCCGAGCAGGTCGTCCTTGTTCGTCCGCATCTCCGGCGACTGATCGGCAAGCACGACGACGAGGAGCTCGTCGGCCGGCGAGCGCTCGATCGCGTCCCGGATCGCCGCGCCGACGTCCTGCGGACTCCCCAGCTCGTCGGGGTCGATCGCGATCGTGCGCTCGGGAGCATCCGGGTCTCCGGGCACCGTCGCGACATCCTGACCGTTGGCGAGCAGGCCCGCGCCGCCCGCGCGCGCCAGATCCGCGACCTCGGGGATCGCAAGGAGCTCCTCGAAGGAGACGCCGTCGACCCGAATGACGATCGCCTGCCGCCCCTCGGCGCGCTGGGCGAGCGCGCCCACACGCCCGGACGTGAGCAGGATCGGTCCCGCGCACAGCAGCGCGAGGGCGCCGAGACGCGCCCGGGTCACGGCAGGGCCGGGGTGAGCTCGCGCTCGCGCCGGACGACGGCGCCGAGGGCGGAGAGCTTGGCCTCGAAGTCCTGGTAGCCGCGGTCGACGTGGAACATGTCCTCGATCTCGGTCACGCCGTCGGCCGCGAGCGCCGCGATGACCATGGCGGCGCCGGCGCGGATGTCGAGGGCTCGCACCGGCGCCGCGGACAGGCGCTCGACCCCGCGGATCACCGCGTGATGGCCCTCGGTGCGGATGTCGGCGCCCATCCGGATCAACTCGTCGACGAACATGAACCGGCTCTCGAAGACGTTCTCGGTCACGATCGAGGTGCCGTCGGCGACCGCGAGGAGCGCCATCATCAGGGGCTGGAGGTCGGTCGGGAACCCCGGGTACGGCAGGGTCACGAGATCCGCGGCCCGGGGGCGCCGGTCCATCGAGACGGCGACCCCGGCCTCGGTGACGAGCACGTCGGCGCCGACCTCGGCGAGCTTGGCGAACACGAGGTCCAGGTGGTCGCCGCGAACCCCCTCGAGCGCGACACTCCCCTGCGTCGTCGTGGCGGCGATCGCGAACGTGCCCGCCTCGACGCGATCGGGGATCACCGTGTGGGCGACCGGCTCGAAGGAATCGACGCCCTCGACCTCCACGGTGGGCGTGCCGATCCCGCCGATCCGCGCGCCCATCGAGACGAGGAAGTCGGCCAGGTCGACGAGCTCCGGCTCGCGCGCCGCGTTCTCGATGACCGTGGTGCCCTTCGCCGCGACCGCAGCCATGAGGATGTTCTCGGTGGCGCCGACGCTCGGGAAGTCGAGCGCGATGACGGCGCCGCGCAGCCCAGTGGTCGAGGCCACCAGGTACCCGTGCTCGGAGACGAAGCGCGTCCCCATCTTCTCGAGGCCCCGGACGTGCAGGTCGATCTTGCGCGAGCCGATGTTGTCGCCCCCCGGCATCGCGACGCGCGCGTGCCCGAAGCGCGCGAGCAGCGGTCCGAGGACGGCGATCGAGGCGCGCATCCGGCTCACGAGCTCGTAGGGGGTCTCTCGCGCCTCGACGCCGCAGGTGTCGACCACGAGCGCGCCGTCGTCCCAGGCGCACTGGGCGCCGAGATGATCCAGGACCTCGACCATCGTGACGCAGTCCTGGATCCGCGGCACGTTGCGAAGGGTCGTCCGGCCGTCGGCGAGGAGCGCGGCCGCCATGAGCTTGAGCGCCGAGTTCTTCGCGCCGGCGATCGGCACGCTTCCCTGGAGGCTCGTCCCCCCCGTCACGTGGAGTCGATCCATCGGAATCTCCCAGTGTAGGGCCGGCGAGGGGCGCGCCCTCGCAGGCTCAGGGTCGCAGGCTCGCCCGGACGTGCGCCTTCGCGAGCTCGGCGGATGCCGCCGCGTCGGCGTGGTGCGCGATGGCCCGCTGGAGCTCCTCGGCGCGCGCCTGCGCGGCGACCGCGTCGATCTCGTCGGCCATCTGCGCGTGCGAGGCGAGCACGTCGACCCGCGTCCCCTCCTCGCCGCTCGTGACGTGGAGGAAGCCGCCGTCGACCACCGCCGCCTGCCACTGTCCGTCCTCCTGCTGGATGCGCAGGACCGCGATCGCCAGACGGATGAGCAGCGGCGCATGGCCCGGCAGGATCCCGACCGCGCCGTCGACCCCCCGCGCGATCACCATCTGCGCCGGACCCGCCCAGACCTCCCGCTCCGGGGTCACGAGATACACCCGCATCGTCGCCACGGAGCTAGGCCGCCTCCTCCATCCTCTTGGCGGCCTCGACGGCCTCCTCGATCCCGCCGACGAGCAGGAACGCCTGCTCGGGCAGGTGGTCGTACTCGCCCTCGCAGAGCGCCCGGAACGAGGCGATCGTCTGGTCGATGGGGACGTACTTGCCGGGGATCCCGGTGAACTGCTCGGCCACGAAGAACGGCTGCGACAGGAACAGCTGGATCCGCCGCGCGCGCGCCACGATGACCTTGTCCTCCTCCGACAGCTCGTCGACGCCGAGGATCGCGATGATGTCCTGCAGGTCCTTGTTGCGCTGCAGGATCTCCTGCACGCGGCGGGCGGTGTCGTAGTGGTCCTGCCCGACGTAGCGCGCGTCGAGGATGCGGCTCGTCGAGTCGAGCGGGTCGACTGCCGGGTAGATCCCGAGCGCCGCGATATCGCGCGAAAGCACCGTCGTGGCGTCCAGGTGCGCGAACGCCGTGTGCGGCGCGGGGTCGGTGATGTCGTCGGCCGGCACGTAGATCGCCTGGAGCGACGTGATCGACCGACCCTTCGTCGACGTGATCCGCTCCTGCAGGTCACCCATCTCGTCGGCGAGCGTCGGCTGGTAGCCCACGGCGCTCGGCATCCGGCCGAGGAGCGTCGAGACCTCGGAGCCCGCCTGCGTGAACCGGAAGATGTTGTCGATGAACAGGAGCACGTCCTTGCGCTCGACGTCGCGGAAGTACTCGGCCATCGTGAGCGCCCCGAGCGCGACCCGAAGGCGCACGCCCGGAGGCTCGTCCATCTGGCCGAACACGAGCGCGGTCTTCTCGATGACGCCGGACTCCGTCATGTCCAGGAACAGGTCGTTGCCCTCGCGCGTGCGCTCACCCACGCCGGCGAAGACCGACACGCCGCCGTGCTGCTCCGCCTGGCGGCGGATCATCTCCTGGATGATCACGGTCTTGCCGACGCCGGCGCCGCCGAACATCCCGATCTTGCCGCCCTGCACGTAGGGCTCGAGCAGGTCGATCACCTTGATGCCGGTCTCCAGCATCTGCGACCGAGCCTCGAGCTCCTCGAACGGCGGCGGCTCGCGGTGGATCGGCCAACGATCGCTCGGATGGATGTTCGCGGCGTCGGTATCGAGCGGCTCGCCGAGCACGTTGTAGACGTGGCCGAGGACGCCCTCGCCCACCGGGACGCTGATCGGCGCCCCGGTGTTCCGAACTGGCGCGCCGCGCACCAGCCCGTCGGTCGGCCGGAGCGCGATCGTGCGGACCGTGCCCTCGCCGATGTGCTGGGCGACCTCACACGTGATCGTGTGCGTCTCCTCCTCCAGGGTGATGTCCATCGTCAGCGCGGTGTTGATCTCGGGCAGCTCCTCGGGCGGAAACTCGACGTCCACCACGGGACCGATCACCCGGACGACCCGCCCGTTCTCGTGTGTCTCCTCAGCCATCGCTCAGTCCCTTCCTTCGGGGCGCGCCGCTCGCGCTGCCGCGCTCGCCCCTTCCGTCATCGCTCACTCCGCCGATGTGTGGGCGAGCGCCTCGGCGCCGCCGACGATCTCCATGATCTCCGTCGTGATTTCGTCCTGGCGGGCACGGTTCGCCTGCCGTGTCAACACCTTGATCAGCTCCTCCGCGTTGTCGGTGGCGGCCGCCATCGCCCGCTGGCGGGCGGCGTTCTCCGCGGCCGCGGACTCGAGCAGCGCGAAGAAGATCTTCGTCACCACGTATTGGGGCAGCAGCTCGTCCAGGATCTCCGCCGGCTCCGGCTCGAACAGGTACTCGGCCGCCGGCCCGCCCTCGGGGTGGCCGATCTCCTCCGGCGCGATCGGCAGGAAACGCTTGTCCGTGGCGCGGAAGGTGAACGCCGAGCGGAAGTCCGTGTACACGGCGTGGAGCTCGTCGAGCCGGCCCTCGCCGAAGTCGCGGATGAGGCGAGCCCCAATCTCCTCCGCGGCGTCGTACCTCGGCACCTCCGAGAATCCGGACCACGATGCCTCGACGGGCACCTGTCGGAACCGGTAGTAGCCGATGGCCTTCTTCCCCGTCACGTACAACACGGGCTCCACGCCGGCCCGCCGGAGGCGGCGAAGAACGTCCTCCGCACGCTTCAGCAGGTTCGCGTTGAAGGAGCCGGCGAGCCCTCGGTCCGAGGTCATGACCAGGACGCCGGCGCGCTCGGTGTGCTCGCGCTCCTCCAGGAGCGGATGCACGAGGAACCCGGTCTGTCGCGCCACGTCCTCCATCGCCGAGGTGAGCAGGTCCGCGTACGGGCGCGCCTCCATCACGCGCTGCTGCGCCTTCACGATGCGCGAGGCCGCGATGAGCTCCATCGCCCGAGTGATCTTCATCGTCGATTGGACCGAGCGGATCCGCCGGCGGACGACCCGGAGCTGTGCGCCCACGACCTAGTCGCCCGCGGGCTCGTCGTCGTGCGAGGACAGGCGATCCCAGCCCACGTCCTCGCGAACCCCGTCGCGCGGCGCGCCCTGTCCGGCGGCATGCTCGCTCCCCGGGTCGGCCGCGGTCGGAGCAAAGGACCGCTTGAAGTCCTCGATCGCCTGCTTCAGCGTGGCCTCGGCCTCCTCCGACAGGTCACCCGTGGACCGGATCCCGTCCAGGACGCTCGTGCCCGACGCCAGCCGGTCGGTGAACTCGTCGACGAATCGCCTCGCGTCTGCGACCGGGAAGTCGTCGAGGTGACCACCGGTCCCGATCCAGATGGCGAGGACCTGACGCTCCACGGGGACCGGACGGTACTGCGGCTGCTTGAGGATCTCGACCACGCGAGCGCCGCGCGCGAGCTGCCGTTGCGAGGCTTTGTCGAGCTCGGAGCCGAACTGCGCGAACGCCTCGAGCGCCCGGTACTGCGCGAGGTCGATCCGAAGGCGCCCGGCGAACTTCTTCATGGCCTTGATCTGCGCGTTGCCGCCGACCCGCGAGACCGAGATGCCGACGTTGATGGCCGGGCGGACCCCGGCGAAGAACAGGTCGGGCTCGAGGTAGATCTGCCCGTCGGTGATCGAGATGACGTTCGTCGGGATGTACGCGGAGACGTCGTTCCCCTTGGTCTCGATGATCGGGAGCGCCGTCAGCGATCCACCCCCCAGCCGATCCGAGAGCTTCGCCGCCCGCTCGAGCAGGCGCGAGTGCAGGTAGAACACGTCGCCCGGATACGCCTCGCGACCCGGCGGGCGGCGCAGGAGGAGCGAGAGCGTTCGGTACGCCGTCGCCTGCTTGGACAGGTCGTCGTAGACGGCGAGCGCGTGCTGGCCCTCGTACATCCAGTACGCGCCGAGCGCCGCGCCCGTGTAGGGCGCGACGTACTGGAACGGCGTGGGGTCGGAGGCACCCGCGTTCACGACGACCGTGTAATCGAGGGCGCCGTTGTCGCGGAGCGTCTCGACGACCTCGGCGACGGTCGAGGCCTTCTGCCCGATCGCCACGTAGATGCAGCGGACCTGCTGCTTCGGGTCGCCGCTCTCCCAGTTGTCGCGCTGGGCGATGATCGCGTCGATCGCGATCGCCGTCTTTCCCGTCTGACGATCGCCGATGATCAGCTCGCGCTGGCCGCGGCCGATCGGCGTCATCGCGTCGATCGCGGTGATCCCGGTCTGCAGCGGCTCCTTCACCGGCTGGCGGTCGACGACGTTGGCCGCCTGTACCTCGAGGTTCCTTCGCGCCTGCGCCGCGATGGGTCCCTTCCCGTCGATCGGGTCACCCAGCGCGTCGATCACCCGACCGAGGAACCCGTCGCCGACCGGAACCGACAGGATCCGGCCGGTCTGCTTGACGAGGTCCCCCTCCTCGATGTGATCGGACTCGCCCAGGACGATGCAGCCGATCTCGTCCTCGTCGAGGTTGAAGGCGAGGCCGAGCACGCCGCCGGGAAACTCGAGGATCTCGTTGGACATTGCGTTCGGCAGGCCCTTGACGCGCGCGATGCCGTCGCCCGCCTCCATGACCCGGCCGACCTCTTCGCGCTCGACCGAGGGCGTCCAGCTCTCGACGTTGCGCCGAAGGGCCTCGGTGATGTCGTTGGGATCGAAGTTCAGCTCGTCAACGGCCATCGGATCACACGCTCCCCATCGCTCAGGCGCCCAGGTGGTGCTTCACCTCGGCGAGACGGCTCTGCACCGAGCCGTCGAAGATCGCATCGCCCACGCGCGCGACCACGCCGCCCACCACGCTCGGATCCACCACGACCTTCACCTCGACGGTCTTGCCGGTCGCCCGGGACAGAGCCTCCGCCAGGCGCGCCCGACGCTCGGCGTCGAGCGGAACCGCGCTCCGAACCTCCGCGAGCTCGTGGGACCGGCGCTCGGCGGCGACCTCGGCCAGCTCCTCGACGATGCGGCCGATCTCGCGCCCGTGCCCCTGCTCGACGAGGAAACCCAGCAGGTTCACCGCGACCGGGTTCGCGCGCTCCCCGAGCGCGTCGTGGATCAGACCCCGCTTGTTCTCGGCCGGCAGCGCCGGATCGGTGATCGCCTCGCGGACGCGGTTGTCGCGCTCGATGAGCTTGGCGAACGCGTAGAGCTGGCCCTCGACGGCCTCGAGCTCGCCCTCGGCCTCGGCGATCGTGAACATCGCCTCGGCATAGCCGCGAACGAGCTCTGCCCTTACCGCCACGTCAGTTCCTCCCGTCCCCCGCGACCTCGTCGATGTACTCGTCGATCAGCCGCTGATGCGCCTGCGCGTCGAGCGACTCGCCGACGACCCGGCCGGCGAGGCCGACCGCGATCTCGGCGACCTGCGCGCGGAGCTCCTGGAAGACGCGGTCGCGCTCGGCGCGGATCTCGTCCTGTGCGCGCGCGACGATCGCTGCCGAGTCACGCTCGGCGCGCGCCTCGATGTCGGCGCGCAGCTGATCGGCCGTCCGTCGGGCCTCTTCGATGATCCGGTTCGACTCCTCGCGCGCGCCGGCGAGCTGCTGCCGGTACTCGGCGAGCTCGCGATCGGCGGTGCGGCGGGTCTCCTCGGCCGACTCGAGCTCGCCCTGGATCTTCTCGCGACGCTCCTCCAGGAGCTTGTTCACGCGGGGTAGGACCCACTTCCAGACGAAGAAGAACAGGATCGCGAACGCGAGGGCGCCGACGATGAGCTCCTGCCAGTGTGGGTACAGGTCGGCCTTGTCGTTCGCGTTCTCCTCGGCCTGCCCGAGGAGCGAGAGGATGGCTGCCACCATGCTCGGCCCCCTCCCCTAGATGATGAACGAGAAGGCGATCCCGAACAGCGCGAGCGCCTCGATGAGCCCGATGCCGATGAACATCGTCGCCCGGACCTGGCCCGCGTACTCGGGCTGCCGGGCCATCGCCTCGACCGACTTGCCGATCAGGATGCCCAGGCCGATGCCGGGCCCGATCGCGGCGAGGCCGATGACGAGCCCCTTGCCGATGGTGGTGAGCCCGTCGAGATCACCGGTGACCTGTGCCAGCAAACCCAGCATTCCCATGCCTCCTCGTTAGTGCTCCTCGGCCATCGCGCCGCCGATGTAGGAGGCGGTGAGGATGGCGAAGATGAACGCCTGCAAGACGGATACGAAGATCTCGAACCCCACGAGCGCGACCGCGATGGTGAAGGAGAACGGCGCGAAGATCGCGATCCAGCCTCCCTGGAGCATGGCGACCGTCCCGAGGAAGAACACGGCGAGCAGGAAGTGCCCGGCCAGGAAGTTGGCCCAGAGTCGGACGGACAGCGTGATCGGCCGGATGAGGATCTGCGTCACGAACTCGATCGGGACGAGCAGGATGTACAGCGGCGCCGGGGCTCCCGGCGGGAACATCACGTGCTTCATGTACCCGACGAACCCGTGCTTGCGGATCCCGACGGTGTTGTAGACCACCCACGCGGTCAGCGCCATCATGAGGGGGAACGCGATGCGGCTGTTCGAGGAGAAGTTGATCCCCGGCACCACCTCGAAAATGTTCCAGAAGAAGATCGCGAAGAACAGCGTGACGAGCAGCGGCATGTAGTGGTCGCTCTCGTGCCCGAGCATCGGGAACGCGATGTTCTCCCGCACGAACTGGATCCCGAGCTCGGTCAGGCTCTGCCACTTGCCCGGAACGACCTTCGGCTTGCGCAGCCCGAAGTAGAAGAACGACAGCAGCAGGACGAAGCCCGCCAGGACGAGGAAGGTGATGAAGTTGAAGCAGAAGCTGACGCCCCCGACCTCGAACGTCGGCCCCCAGCAGGCCCAGACGAAGTCCTTCGTGGACGGAGGCTCGAACGCCGCGAGGACCGCTCCCATCGCGGCGAGCTGAGCGCTCATCGCGGCGCCTGCCCGGCGGTGTTCGGGAACGACCAGAGGTCGGCCTGCATCCGGCCAGAGAGCATCTTCATCTCGACGAAGAGCAGCACGACCGTGGCCGGGACGAGCGCGGCAATGAACGCGACCACCGAGAACCACGCGAGCTGATTGAGCAGCGCGATGATCACCACGATCGCGGCGAGGCGGATCACGAAGCCGCCGAGGCCGACGGCGGCGAGCGCGACCGGCGAGATCGCCGCGGCCCAGGAGAGCGACGACGCGTGCGCCACGAAGTTGGCGGAGACCACGGCGATCGCGATGGCGGCGGACCAGCCGGCGTCGGTCCCGCCGAAGAAGGCGCCGACGGCGAACGCGGCCACCATGACCACGGGCGTGAAGGGGGCGATGCGGCGGATCAACTCTCGCTCAGGCGCCACCGCCATCCCCCTCCCTTCCGTACCGCAGGTACACCGCGATGACCCCGCCGACCGCGCCGACCACGAAGCCGATCGCCGTGAAGACGTGCTTCGTGCCGACGAGCCAGTCGACGCCGTAGCCGATGCCCCCCCACGCGAGGATGCCCCCGAGCAGGGTGGCGCTGATCGCCCATCCGATCCCCATGCCGGACCAGGCATCGATCGGCCGTGGCTGGGGCATGGGACGGCGAGTATATCCGTGCCCGCTCGAGCCCGTCAAAGCGCTCACGCTGCGTTTTCCCTGGTCAGCGGCCATTTCCTTGTGACTTTGTGAAGGGATTCACAAGCGTTTCGGGCGGGATCGGCGTCGATGGGGTCAGGTGGGATCAGGTCCGCCGGCGCCGCGCGAAGACGCTGAACAGGGCGGCGAAGATGCCGGCGCCAAACAGCAGCGTCCCCATGACGTTGACCTGCGGCGGGATCCCGACGCGCTGAGCGCCGTAGACCCAGAGCGGGAACGTGGTCGTCGTGCCGGCGACGAAGTTCGTGATGACGAAGTCGTCGAGCGATAGGACGAACGCAAGCAGGAAGCCGGCGAGGATCGCCGGCGCGATGAGCGGGAGCGTCACCTTGAAGAAGCCCGTCACGGGCGTCGCGAACAGGTCCTGCGCCGCCTCTTCCAGGGAGCGATCCAGGCCTGCCACGCGGGCCCGGACCGTCACCGCCACGAACGCGATCGAGAAGCCGACGTGCGACGCGAGGATGGTCCAGATCCCGAGCGAAACCTTGCCGGTCACGAACATCGACAGGAGCGAGGAGCCGAGCACGATCTCGGGCACGGCGATCGCGAGGAAGATGATGAAGTCGATCATCCGGAAGCCGCGGAAGCGGTACCGGCCGAGCGCCAGGCCGAACAGCGTCCCGATCGCCGTCGCGACGGCCGCGGAGATCGGCGCGATGAACAACGACCGCTTGAAGGCCTCGACGAGGCCGGGCACGTTGAAGACGTTCTTCCACCACTCGAGGGTGAAGCCGTAGAACTTCGGCGATTGCGTCGGGCGGATGCCGGGGATGTCGTTGAAGCTGTACAGGATCATCACGAAGATCGGGCTCGCGAGGTACAGGATCATCGCGATCGTGTAGACGGGCAGGATGAACCGTGTCCAACGCTTGCCCGGCGGGTTTCGCGGTGGCAGGTCGTGTTTGTGCGCGAGCGCGTCGGCGGTGAGCTCGATCGTGCTCATGCCGCCGCCGCCGCCCTGGTCGCTTCCTCGGTGCCGAGGATGCGCGCGTAGATGCTCGCGAGGATGACCATGGCGATCATCAGGATCACCGACAGCGCCGCCGCCTCCGGGTAGTTGTTCTCCGTGAGGAACTTGTCCTGGATGATGTTGCCGATCATCGTCGTGCCCGGCCCGCCGAGGAGCGACGCGTTCACGTAGTCGCCGGTGGCCGGCACGAACGTCAACAGGAACGCCGCGAACACGCCGGGGAGCGAGAGCGGCCAGACCACCTTGACGAAGCTCCCCCACCGTGTCGCGTACAGGTCCTTGGACGCCTCGACCAGGCGCTTGTCGATGCGCTCGAGGGCGACGTAGAGCGGCAACGCCGTGAACGGCAGGAAGTTGTAGGTGATCCCGGCGATCACGGCGAACGGCGTTGCCAGCAGGTGGAGGTTCTCCGGCACCACCCCGAGGTTCTTCAGGACCCCGAGGAACGGCCCGTCGTCCCCGAGGATGAACTTCCACTGGACCGTACGGATTACGAACGAGACGAAGAACGGCAGGAGGATCAGCAACAGCAGCGAGGACTTCCACCGGCCGCCGTAGAAGGCGATCCAGTACGTCATCGGGTACGCGAGCAGCAGGGCGGCGAAGGTGACGATCAGCGAGTAGACGATGGAGCGGACGAACTGCGTCTGGTAGGCGGTGATCACGTCCGTGTAGTTGCTCCACTCCCACGTGAACGTGAACCCGCCGGACAGGATCCCGCCGCTTTGCAGCGACACGTAGACCATGAGGAACAGCGGGAGCAGGAAGAAGATCGCGAGGTACACCCCGCCGGGCGACAGCAGGTAGTACGGGATCAGCTTGCGGCGCAGGCCGAGCGTCCGCCGCCCGCCGGGCCCACCCGGCGCCGCCCCCTCGACGACTCCCGCGTCGGCCACCTCGCGTCGCTCCCGCTCAGCTCTGGGAGATCGGAAGGAAGATCGAGTCCCACTCGGCGGCCTCTTCGTCGGTCTCGAGCGGCCGGCCGAACGAGGTCTTGGCGAGGAACTCATCGGTGGGATACAGGTACGGGCTGTTGGCCGACTCGCGGAGCTTGTTCGCCTTGCCCTTGTCGCCGTCTGCCTCCGCCTGGTCGGCGTCGGCGAGCATGCCGTCCTTCGTCGCCGGGACGGGCGACATGTACTGCACCCACTCGGTGACCATCGTTGCGGGCGCGGGGTCGTAGAAGTAGTCCATGACCTCCGCCGCGCCGACGGGGTTCGCGGCGCCGACCGGGATGAGCATGTTGTCGATCCAGAGCAACGCGCCGGCCTCCGGGAAGACGAAGTCGAGATCGAACCCGAGCCAGATCTTCGAATAGATGACGTCGCCCGACCACCCCATGGTCGCGGACAGGTTCCCGCCCCGGAACTCATCGAGGTAGTCGTTCCCGTAGTAGCCGCGGACGACCCCGGAGTCCTTCTGCATCTGGAGCCAGTCCGCCGCCTCCTGCCACTCGGCCGGCGTGGAGGTCTCGGGATCGATCCCGAGGTTGATCATGACGAAGTCCGGCATGTCGTACTTGAGCATGCCCACCTGCGACTGGCCGACCTTGTCCGGGTTCGCGAGGTCGTCGAGCGTGGTGACCTCCCCGTTCACGAGTGCGGGGTTGACGCCGATCCCGGTGATCCCCGACTGCCACGCCATGCTGTGCGCGTTATCCGGGTCGTAGAAGGGGCTCCGCGCCCACGTCGCCGCGTTCGCGTCGAAGTTCGGGCGTCGGCTCGGGTCGAGCGGATACACCCACTCGTTCGCGATGAGCGCGGTCAGGATACGGCCGTTCGTGATCACCATGAGATCCCAGCCGGTGTCGTCCCCGGCCTCGAGGACCGGACGCAGCCGGCCGAAGAACTCCTCGTTGCTGTTGATGACGTCCTGGTAGTTGACCGCCATGCCCGACTGATCGGTGAACGCCTTCAGGGAGGGGTTGTAGACGTCGCCGTTCGCGTCCTTGGACTGGTCGATGTAGAAGGGCCAGTTCGCGAAGTTGACGGTGTCGCCGGCTTCGCCCGCGTAGATCTGGGAGATGTCGGTGCTCGCACCGCTGCTCCCCGATCCGCCGCCTCCGCCTCCGCCTCCGCCTCCGGCGGTGTTGCACGCCGCGAGGAACGAGGCGAGGCTGAACCCCGCGACGCCCACGCCCGCGCCCTTCAGCACGCTTCGGCGCGTGAGCCGGCGCCGCATGAGCTCGTTCAACGCGCGGTCGTCGTTCC
This sequence comes from uncultured Actinomycetes bacterium, assembly GCA_963716935.1. Taxonomy (GTDB): domain Bacteria; phylum Actinomycetota; class UBA4738; order UBA4738; family HRBIN12; genus CALGFI01. The sequence continues at coordinate 231,115 of CAVQUN010000008.1, forward strand.
GGTCCTGCTCGCGCCCCGTCATAGCTCTTCCTCCTCCATCGACAGGCCCTCCTGCGGCAGGACCGCGAACGTGTGCTCGCGCTGCCACGAGAGGCGAACCCGCTCCCCCGGGCGAGGCGCCGCCTCGGCCCCGAGGTTCTGCACCCAGACGGTCAGCTCGTGGCCGCCGGGGCCCTCGACCTTGTACTGGTGGCTGACGCCGATGTACGTCGCCATGCGGAGCAGCCCCGTGACCGCGTTCCAGCCATCGCGTATCGGGGAGCCGTCGTCGCCCGCGATCGTGATCTTCTCGGGCCGCACGCCGACGAGGACGTTGGCGCCGACCGGGAACGGCGCCCGGTCGGTCGGCAGGTGCACCACGTCGCCGCCCGCGAGCGCGACCGAGGACACGCCGTCGGTCCGTTCCTTCAGCTCGCCGTCGAGCAGGTTCGAGGCGCCGAGGAAGCCGGCGACGAACTGCGTCTGCGGGTTCTCGTAGACGTCCTCCGGGGGGCCGATCTGCTCGATCCTGCCCAGGCGCATGACCGCGAGGCGATCCGACATGGTCATCGCCTCCTCCTGGTCGTGCGTCACGTAGATGAACGTGATCCCGACCTCCTGCTGGATCCGCTTCAGCTCCAGCTGCATCTGCTTGCGGAGCTTGAGGTCGAGCGCGCCGAGGGGCTCGTCGAGCAACAGGACCTTCGGGTGGTTCACGAGCGCGCGCGCGAGCGCCACGCGCTGCTGCTGGCCGCCCGACATCTGCGAGGGCCGGCGCTTCTCGAACCCCTCCAGGTCCACGAGGCGCAGGGCATCCCGAACCCGGGTGTCGACGTCGCCGCCGGCGACCTTCCGTCGGCGCAGGCCGAAGGCCACGTTGTCGAACACGTTCAGGTGCGGGAACAGGGCGTAGGACTGGAAGACCGTGTTCACGTCCCGCTTGTAGGGCGGGAGGTTCGTCACGTCGCGCCCGCCAAGGTAGACCGTCCCCCGGGAGGGCTCCTCGAAGCCGCCGATCATCCGGAGCGTCGTGGTCTTCCCACAGCCGGAGGGGCCGAGCATGCTGAAGAACTCGCCCTCGGCGATGTCCAGGGAGAGGTCGTCGACGGCAACCATCTCGCCGAAGTCCTTGGTCACCCGTTCGAGCCGAACGTCGACCTCCGCCAACTCGCCCCCTTCGTCCCCGAGACGGAAAGCAGGAACGCGATCGCCGGGCACGGCCCGGCCGCCCGATTATGCCCCACGGGCTCCGCGATTATCACCCGAGGGGCTCCGCGTCCCGAGACGGCCCGGCGCGACCAGTTCCATCGCTGGGGTTGTACGAGGTGGACAACGGCATCGGATGCCTCCGGGCCGGCCGCGGCCGCCCAGGGTGGATTCAGGGGGCGTCGGTGGCGCGGGCCGGGGCCGGCGTCTCGGCCGGCGGATGACCGTCCGTGGCGGGCTGAGGACCGTCCGGCGCGACGTCGTCCGTCGAGGGCGTGCCGGGTTCGCCGGCTTCGGGGCCGGTCGAGGGGGCGGCCGGACGCCGGGCCCGGCGCCGCCGGCGATGATGACCGGCCCCGTTGGTCGAGACGGCGGCCACACCGTCGCTCCCGCGGGGGGCGCGGTCGCGGATGAGCCGGGGCAGAACGGTAGCGACCAAGACGGCCGCCACCAGGATCATGGCGACCCGCAGGCGCCCGTCGATGAACGCCACCGCGAGCGCGCAGATGGAGATCAGCGCGGACCACAGGTACATCAGGAGGACCGCCTGCCGGTGGGAGTGCCCGATGTCCATGAGCCGATGGTGGATGTGCTCCTTGTCCGCGTGTGCCACCCCGATCCCGCGCCGCATCCGGCGCACGATCGCGAGCACGACGTCGAGCAGCGGGACCGCGAGCACGAGAAGGGGGACGAGCACCGGGATCGCGACCACGGCGAGGTCGCCGCCGCTCGGTCCGTTCAGGTTCCGTCCGACGCCGGAGACCGTCGCGATCGCCATCACCAGCCCGAGCAGCATCGCGCCCGAGTCCCCCATGAAGATCTTCGCCGGGTAGAAGTTCCACGGGAGGAAGCCGACCGCCGAGCCGGCGGCGATCGTCGAGAGCACCGCGGCCGTGGAGGCCTGCACGTCCCCGCCCGGCGACCGCACCATGTACGCGAAGAAGGCCGCGGCCGCGATCGCCACCATCCCCGCGGCGAGGCCGTCGAGGCCGTCGATGAGGTTCACCGCGTTCATCATCGCGACGACCCACACGATCGTGAGCGACACCGCGAGGTCGGGCGACAGGGAGAGCACTCCCTGCCCCGGGAAGTAGAAGTACAGGAGCTGGACGCCGAGCAGGACGACGACGCCCGCGACGAGGATCTGACCCGTGAGCTTGCCGAGAGGGGAGACGCCCCGGGTGTCGTCGACCGCGCCGAGCACCAGCACGAGCGTGCCCGCCACGGCGACGGCGTCGAGATCCGAGCTCGTCTCATACAGGTTGCCGAGGAACGGGACGAATCGCGTGGCGATGAGCCCGGCGATCACGCCGAGGTAGATCGCGAGCCCCCCCACCGTGGGCGTCGGCTTCGGATGGACCTTGCGGTCGGATGGGCGGTCGATCCAGCCGAAGCGGAGTGAGAGGCGACGCACGAGTGGCGTGGCGAGGAAGGTCACGCCCGCGCTCGCGACGAACACCAAGAAGTAGTAGCGAACCACGGCCTTGCGCGATGCTACCGCCTCGAGGGCCGGAGGCGAGGGCGGCGCCTCAGCCCGGGTAGACGGGGAACCGCGCCATCAGCTCGCCGACGCGTGCTCGGCACGCCGCCTTGACTCCCTCGTCGTCCGGATGGCGGAGCGCCTCGCCGAGGATGCTCGCGACCTCCTTCATCTCGGGCTCATCCATGCCGAGCGTGGCCGGGCCGGGCGTGCCCACGCGAATGCCGGACGGATCGAGCGGCGGCCTCGAGTCGAACGGGATGCCGTTCTTGTTGATCGCGACGCCGATCTCGTCGCACACGGCCTCGGCCCGCTTGCCGCCGATCTCGAGCGGGCGCAGGTCGCAGAGCGCGAGGTGCGAGTCGGTCCCCCCGGAGACGATCCGCACCCCCTCGTCGGCGAGCCCCTGCGCGAGCGCACGGGCCGTGCGCACGACCCGGGCCGCGTACTCGCGGAAGTCCGGGCTCATCGCCTCCTTGAGCGCCACGGCCTTCGCCGCGATGACGTGCTCGAGCGGTCCGCCCTGCATCATCGGAAACACGGCCTTGTCGATCGCGGTGGCGTGCTCCTTACGGCACAGCACGATCGCGCCGCGGGGGCCTCGCAGGGTCTTGTGGGTGGTGAACGTCACGACGTCCGCGAACGGGACCGGGCTCGGGTAGGCGTCGCCCGCGCACAGGCCGATGAAATGGGAGGCGTCAACCCACAGCACGGCGCCGACCTCGTCGGCGATGCTGCGGAAGGCGGCCCAGTCGATCACCCGCGGGTACGCCGTGTAGCCGGCGAGCACGATCCGGGGGCGCCGCTCGCGCGCGAGATCGCGGATCCGGTCGTAGTCGAGCTGCTCGGTCTCCCGGTCGACCTCGTAGCCCGCAAACGTGAACCACATGCCGGACACGTTCACCGGCGAGCCGTGGGTCAGGTGGCCGCCGTGGGCAAGCACCAGCCCGAGCACGGTGTCGTCGGAGCGCGGACGAAGGAAGGCGCCGAACACCGCCAGGTTGGCCTGCGCCCCGGCGTGCGGCTGGACGTTCGCGTGCTCGGCGCCGAAGAGCGCCTTGGCGCGCTCGATCGCGAGGTTCTCGACGACGTCGACGAACTCGCAGCCGCCGTAGTACCGGCGACCGGGATAGCCCTCGGCGTACTTGTTGGTCATGGTGGACGCGAGCGCAGCGAGCACGGCCGGGCTCGTGTAGTTCTCGGAGGCGATGAGTCGCAGCGTCGAGCGCTCGCGGCCGAGCTCGCCCGCGATCGCGGTCGCCACCTCGGGGTCGGCGCCGGCGAGGGCGTCCCAGTCCGCGACGAAGTCCTTCATCTCAGCGATCTCCCCGTTCGATCTCGGCGATCTGCTCGAGCCGCCGCGCGTGCCGCCCGCCGTCGAAGGGCGTCTCCAGCCACACGCGCGCGATCTCCCGAGCCAGCTCCACCGCCACGATCCGCCCGCCCATCGCGAGCACGTTCGCGTCGTTGTGCCGGCGAGCGAGCTCGGCCAGGTGCAGGTCGTTGCAGAGTGCCGCCCGCACGCCCGGGACCTTGTTCGCGACGATCTGCTCCCCCTGCCCCGATCCCCCGAGCACGATGCCGCGCTCGGCCCGGCCGTCCGCGACGGCGCGGGCGACCGCTGCGGAGTAGGCGGGATAGTCGACCGGCTCCTCGGAGTCGGTCCCGAGGTCGAGGACCTCGTGGCCCTGCTCGCGGAGCGAGTCGGTCAGGTTCTCCTTCAACCGATAGCCGGCGTGGTCGGCGCCGATGGCGATCCGCACGGCTCAGTCGCCCTCGGCGACCGCGCGGGCGGGGGCGCGGCCGAAGAGTCCGTCGGCGAGCCGCCGGCACCACTCGTCCAGCTCGGCGGCCATCTCGCGGTACTTCTCGTGGGGCTTGCCGAGCGGATCCTCGACGTCCTGCTCCCCGTCCGGCGCGAACCCGTTTCGCCGCAGGGCGGCCGCCTCGGCGACCCGCGTGGAGAGCGCCGCGGCGGGGTTCTTCCACGCCCCGGTGGGCGGGGGAAGCGCCTCGAGGAGCCGGACCAGCTCCTTCAGCGTGAAGGTGCGCCTGGACGCGTCGGGCTCGATCGTCTCGACCACGTCCCGGTGCTCCGCCGCCATCGCCAGGACGAGCACCGCCTCCGCGACGTCCCCCTCCTCGAGGCCGCGGGCCCGGTGATCTCGGATGTCGATGCCGAGCTCCGCGGCCGCGGCGATCGAGCCGGGGCTGGCGGCCGAATCTCGCCAGCCGGCCGTGCCCGCCGACGCCACGGACGGCGCGCGAAAGCCGAACCGCTCATCGAACGAAGCGCGAAGGAACGCCTCGGCGACCGGGGAACGGCAGACGTTGCCGGTGCAGACGACCAGGATGGAGGCCATGCGAGCCGCGAGTCTACACGCCGACCTTCCGACCCCTGCCGGCGATCACGCCCCCTCGAGCGTCGCGAACACGTCGTCGTCGGATACCGCTCCGTGCCGAAGGACGATCGGCACGTCGTGCGCGAGATCCACGACCGTGGATGCCGATCCGGCGAGCGGCGTCTCCTCGCAGAGGTAGACCGCGACGCCATCGCCGAAGACGTCCACGACGCCGTCACAGGTGGCCGGCGTCGGCGAGCCCGAGCGATTGGCGCTCGTCACGGCGAGCGGCCCCGTCCTCGTCAGCACGGCGAGGGTCAGCGGATGCCGGGGCACGCGGACGCCGATCGTGGAGGGATCGCCGCCCAGATCCCATGCTCGACTGGCGTCGGCGCGCGGGAGCACCAGCGTGAGCGGTCCGGCCCAGTACCGCAAGGCCAGTCGCTCGGCCCTCGGATCGAGCTCGGCGATCTCGCGCGCGAGGGCGACGGTGGGAACCAGCACGGGGAGCTCGAGGCCCCGCGGCCGCCCCTTCGCCTCGAAGACGCGCGCCGTCGCCGACGGCTCGTCGGGGCGGGTGCCGAGGCCGTAGACGGTGTCGGTGGGCAGCACCACGAGCTCACCGCGGAGGGCGGCGCTCGCCGCCTCCTCGACCGGATCGCTCACGGCCGGCGCGCGAGGACGACGCGGTCGCGGCCGGCGAGGTCCGGCTCGAGTCGGACGTCGACGAACTCGGCCGAGAGGAGGTGTACGACCTCGCTCCCGCTCGACGCGGCGACCTCCACCGCCAGCGCGCCGCCGTCCCGGAGCCACCGAACGGCCTGACCGGCGAGCGCCTCGTACGTGGCGGCGCCGCCGAGGAGGGCCTCCTCCGGGTCCGCCCGGACCTCGGCCGGCAGGTCCTCGTACTCGGCGCGCGACACGTACGGCGGGTTGCTCACGACGAGGTCGACCCGCCCGCGCAGCCCCGGCGGGAGCGGCTCGAGGAACGAGCCGTCGAGCACGTGGATCTCGAGGGATAGACGGTCGGCGTTCGCCCGGGCGAGCCCGACCGCCTCCGCGGAGCGATCGGTGGCGTACACCGTGGCGCCGGGGCGCTCGTCCTTGATCGCGAGCGCGATCGCGCCGGTCCCCGTGCCCACGTCGACCACGACCGGGTCGTCGCGAGCGCCGAGCGCGTCGAGCGCGTGGCCGACGAGCACCTCCGTCTCCGGCCGCGGAACGAACACCCCTGGTCGCACCTGGACGACCAGGCGCCGGAACGCCTGCTCGCCCGTCAGGTGCTGAAGGGGCGTCCCGGCGCATCGCTGACAGAGCGCCCGGCCGAACCGGCGAGCCTCGCCGCCGTCGAGACCGCGGGCCCGCGTGTACAGGCCGGCGCGATCCGTCTCGAGCACTTGGAGCAGGAGCCGCTCGGCCGAGGCCTCGGGGCTCTCGACCCCGTGGCGCTCGAGATAGGCGGTCGCCCGGCGCAGCACCTCGGTCGGGCGCACCTCAATCCCCGGCCTCGCCGGCGAGCTGCGCGGTGCGCTCGGCCGTGAGCAGCGCGTCGACGAACTCGTCGATGTCCCCGTCGAGCACCTCGTGCAACCGGTGCGCGGTGAGCTTCACCCGGTGATCCGTCACGCGGTTCTCCGGGAAGTTGTAGGTGCGGATCTTCTCGGCGCGCTCGCCGGTCCCGACCTGCGACCGACGCGTGGCCGCCTCCTTGGCGGCCGCCTCCTCCTGCGCCCGAACCAGGAGGCGCGTGCGGAGGTAACGCAGCGCCTTCTCCTTGTTCTGCAGCTGCGACCGCTCCTCCTGGCACGCGACGACGATCCCGGTCGGCCGGTGCGTGATCCGCACGGCGGAGTCGGTCGTGTTCACCGACTGCCCGCCCGGTCCGGACGAACGGTAGACGTCGACCTGCAGGTCCTCGGGGCGGAGCTCGACCTCGACGTCCTCGGCCTCCGGGAGGACCGCGACGGTCGCGGTCGAGGTGTGGATGCGGCCGGAGGACTCCGTCACCGGGACGCGTTGGACGCGGTGCACGCCGGACTCGTGCTTCAGCCGCGAATACGCGCCCTTCCCGCGAACCTCGAGCACGACCTCCTTGAACCCGCCGAGCCCCGACGGCGACGCGGACAGCACGTCGGTCTTCCACCGACGCCGCTCGGCGTAGCGCCGGTAGAGCTCGAACAGCTCGCCGCCCCACAGCGCGGCCTCCTCGCCGCCGGCGCCGGCTCGGATCTCGAGCACGACGTTCTTCTCGTCGTTCGGGTCCTTCGGCACGAGCAGCGTCTCGAGACGAGATCGCAGCTCGGCGACTCGCGAGTCGGCCTCGTCGGCCTCCCCCCGCAGGAAGGCCGCCATCTCGGGGTCGGCCTCCTCCTTGGCGAGGGCGCGGGCCTCCTCCGCCTGCCGACGGGCCGTCCGGAGCTCGCGGTAGGGCGCAACGATCTCCTGGAGGTCGGACAGCTCCTTGCCGAGCCGCCGAAGCGAGTCGGGGTCCGTCGCGACGCCGGGCTCGCTCATCTCGGCCTGGAGCTGCTCGAAACGGGTCTCGATCTCCGCGAGGCGGGATTCGACGTCCATGCCCGGATTATCCCGGCCGAACGCGAGCGGCGACCGGGCGGGCGGCGCTAGGCGGAGCCGTTCGGGCCGCCCTCGTCCTCCGTCCCCCACGAGAGGTCGAGCGGCGGGATGTCCGGCACCTCGAGTCGGATCGCCTCGGTCCCGTCCCACAGGTCCTCGTACGAGGGGTCGTCGAGGTCGTCGTCGACGGTGACGCGCGGGGGAGCGGGAGGTGCCGGGCGCTCGTCGTCGCCGCGAACGTCGACGATCCCGTTCGTCGACGGGCCGCCGTTCGTGTCCGCGAGCGCGGGTGGCTCGCCGATGCCGAGGTCGTCGTCCACAGGGATCTCGATCGCGGACTCGAGCTCGCGAGCCACGCCGAGCAGCCGTTCCTGCATCTCCGCGAGCTGGTCGACGACGGCCTGCCGGCGGGACGCGAGCCCCGACACCGTGCGGTCGGCGCGTTCCCGCGCCTCGTCGAGGGCGCGCTGCGCGTCCGCACGAGCCTGCTCGGCCCTTGCCTGCGCGTCGAGCCGGATCCGATCGGCGTCCTCTCGCGCCTCGCCGAGCATGCGCTCGGCCTCGCGCGTTCCCTCGTGCAGGAGGCGTTCGGCGGTGGAATCGGCCTCGCGGATCACCGAGGCGACCCGCGTGGCGAGCCGCTCGTACGGGTCCTCCTGCGGCGGCGGGGGCGCGGGGCGCACCGACGCCGCGGCGGCCGCGGCCTCCGCCTCCATACGCGCCTCGCGGATCATCGACGCCATGGCATCGATCTGATCCGCGAGCTCCACCAGGTAGCCGCGGACCTGATCGGGATCGTATCCGCGCCGCGTCGTGACGAACTCGCGGCGGCGGATCTGTTCGGCGGACATCAGGACGGGGTGATCGAGCCGGGCGGCGGGCATGGGGAAGCCTCCTCGATCGCTCGGGGGACCCGAAAGACGCTACACGCGCGGAGCCGGGATGCAAGCACCCCGCGGCGATCGCGCGACGAGGCTCATGCGCCCGCAGGCCCGGGATCGCCGATCGCGGAGCGCTCGGCCTCCCGGCGCAGCACGGCCTGGAACGAGCTGATCGCGACCTCGATCTGGTCTCGATCCGGCGGCTTCGTGGTGATCTTCTGCAGCCACAGACCCGGCGCCATGACGGCGCGCATGACCGCCGAGCTCGGGAACCTCGCGCCGAGCCGCAGCAGTTCGAATGCGATCCCGGCGATGATCGGGATGGCCAGGATCCGCGACCCGATCCGCCACCACAGGCCAGGGTCTCCGAACAGCGCGAAGACGAAGATCGTGATGACCATGACGAGCAGCAGGAAGTTCGTCCCGCACCGCACGTGCAGCGTCGAGAAGCGGTCGACGCGGTCGGGCACCAGCGGCTCGTCGTGCTCGTATGCGGCGATCGTCTTGTGCTCCGCGCCGTGATAGGCGAAGACGCGCTGAATGTCCTTCGTGCGCCCGATCACCAGGAGGTAGCCGAGGAACAGCCCGACCCGGAAGACCCCCTCGAGCACGTTCACGAGCAGGCTCGAGTCGATCCGGTGACCCACCCAACGGAACGTGACGGCCGGCAGGACGATGAAGAGCCCGACGAAGAGCAGGCCGGCGAGCACCATCGAGAACCCCATCTGCCGGGAGGTCAGGCGCTCGTCCTCGGGCGCAGACTCGCGGGCCGAGATCGACAGCGCCCGAAACCCGATCCCCAGGGCCTGCCCGAGCGCGATGACGCCGCGCAGGAACGGCTTGCCCAGCACGGGGTGGCGACGGACGACCGAGTCGATGTCGTGGGACTCGACGTGGATGTCGCCGGCGGGCCGTCGCACCGCCACGGCCCAGACGTCGCGGCCGCGCATCATGACGCCCTCCACGACGGCCTGGCCGCCGTAGAACGCGTTCGATGTCGCCGCGTCGTCGGCCATGCCGCCCGACGGTCAGTCCCGCTCGGCCGGCTCCGGCTCCGGCTTCGGCTCCGGGGACACGGGCGCGGGTGAGGCGGCGCGACGCGCGCTCGCGGCCGCCTTCTGCTGCTCCTGTTGCTGCGCGTACCGGCGCTGGAACCGCTCGACGCGGCCGCCGGTGTCCACGAGCTTCTGCTTGCCGGTGTAGAACGGATGACAGTTCGAGCAGAGCTCCACGCGCAGGTCCGTGGCCGTGCTCCGCGTCTGGAACGTGTTGCCGCACGAGCAGTGGACGGTGGTGATCTGGTACTCGGGGTGGATTCCCTGCTTCATCTCTTCCTCTTTTCTCTGAGGCCCTGCGATGACGGCGACCGGCGCCGCCATCGGCCTCCGCCTACCGCGCTTCGTGCTCCTTGAGGCGCGGGTGGTCGCGCACCAGCTTACGAGGCCGGCGCCTTGGCGATCTCCTTCAGGAACTGCTCGTTGGACTTGGTCTGGCGGATCTTGTCCGTGAGGAGCTCGAGCGCGGCCCCCGGTTCGAGGGCGTGCAGGACCCGACGGAGCCGCCAGACGAGCGCGAGCTCCTCCGTGGGCAGCAGCAGCTCCTCCTTGCGGGTGCTCGAGGCCTCGACGTTGATGGCCGGGAACAACCGCTTCTCCGCCATCGTGCGGTCGAGCCGGATCTCCATGTTCCCCGTGCCCTTGAACTCCTCAAAGATCCCCTCGTCCATCCGCGACCCGGTCTCCACGAGCGCGCTCGCGATGATCGTGAGCGAACCGCCCTCCTCGATGTTGCGAGCCGCGCCGAAGAACCGGCGAGGCGGGTACAGGGCCGTCGAGTCGATGCCCCCGGACAGGATCTTGCCCGAGGCCGGGGCCGCGAGGTTGTACGCGCGCGCGAGCCGCGTGATCGAGTCGAGGATGATCGCGACGTCCTTGCCCATCTCGGCCAGCCGCTTGGCCCGCTCGAGCACGAGCTCGGTCACCTGGATGTGCTGGTCCGGCGGCTTGTCGAACGTCGAGTAGACGACCTCGGCGGCCGTGACCGTGCGCTGCCAGTCGGTGACCTCCTCGGGACGCTCGTCGACGAGCAGGATGATCACGTGCGTCTCGGGGCTCGAGTTGATGATGCCGCTCGCGATGTTCTTGAGCACGGTCGTCTTTCCCGCCTTCGGCGGCGAGACGACCATCCCTCGCTGTCCCTTGCCGACCGGCGCCACCATGTCGATGATCCGGCCCGTCACGTCGGTGGGACCGGTCTCGAGCCGGAACCGATCGTGCGGGAACAGCGGCGTCAGCTTCTCGAAGTTCGGGCGCGTCTTCGCGGTCTCGGGGTCGAGCCCGTTCACCGTGTCGATCTGCAGGAGCGCGTAGTACTTCTCGTTGTCCTTGGGGTGACGAACCTTGCCCGTCACCGTGTCGCCCTTGCGCAGCATGAAGCGGCGCACCTGCGAGAGCGAGACGTAGATGTCCTGCTGACCGGGCAGGAACCCGGACGTGCGCAGGAACCCGTACCCCTCGGGCAGGATGTCGAGCAGCCCGGTCGCCGTCGGAGCCGTCGCGAGCTCCTCTTCGCGGATCTCGACATCCCGGACGCGGCGCTCCTCGCGCTGGCGACGGCGCTCCTCGCGCGAGGGGCGCCGGCGGCCGTCACGATCGCGAGGGGGACCGCCCTCGCGACCCTGCGGCGGACCGGACTCCCGGTCCCGCGGCTGACCTGCGCCGGCGGGTCGGTCGTCGCGGCGCTCCTGCGGCCGGTCGAACCGCTCCCGCGGCCGATCGGGTCGCGCGTCTTGTACGCGGGTGTCTCCGCCGCCGGGGGACTCTGCCTCCGGCCGCGCCGAGCCGTTACCCGCGGCCGGTTCCGGCCGGGGCGGGGCGGCCGCGGGGGCGCTCGCCGATGCCGTCGACCCGTTCGTGTGGGAGACGATTCGCTCGACGAGCTCCGCCTTCTTCAGTCCCTTGTGTCCCTCGATCCCGAGGTCCGCGGCGATCTGGTGCAGCTCCGCCGCGACCTTGCCTTCGAGGGTGCTCTTGTCCATGGTGGCCACTCAGGCTCCTTTCTCCAGCTCCTCCTGGAGGGCCTTCCAGTCTTGGAGGAACTTCTCGATCCCCGCGTCGGTGAGCGGGTGCTTCACGAGTTGTTTGAACACCGCGTACGGCATCGTCGCGATGTGCGCGCCGGCAAGCGCGGCCTCGACGACGTGCATCGGGTGGCGAAGGGAGGCCGCCAGCACGTTCGTCTCGTAGGCCTGAACCTCGTAGATCTCGCAGATCTTCCGCAGCAGCTCCATCCCGTCGGAGGCCACGTCGTCCAGGCGGCCCAGGAAGGGCGAGACGATGTACGCGCCGATCTCGGCCGCCAGGATGGCCTGCGCCGGCGAGAAGACGAGCGTCACGTTGACGCGAATGCCCTCGCCCGCAAGCCGCTTGCCGGCGGTCAGTCCCGCGGGCGTCATCGGCACCTTCACGACCGCGTTCGGCGCCATCTGGGACAGCCCGACGCCCTGCTCGTACATCGGCTCCGCCTCGAGCTCCGTCGTCTCGAGCGAGATCGGCCCGTCGACCTCGGCGAGGATCTCCTTCCAGACCCGGTCGGGGTCGTCGGCCTCCTTGGCGACGAGCGACGGGTTCGTGGTCACGCCGCCGAGGACGCCCCACCGGTTGATCTCGCGGATCTCGTCGATGTTCGCGGTGTCGAGGAACAGCTTCATCGGCTTCCTCCTTCGATCGCGGTGCCGACGCGAGCCGGGTAGGGCGCCGCCCGCTCGGTCGCTCGCTCCATCACGAGGTCGATGACCGCCGTGAGCGATCGGTCGAAGTTGTAGTTCGGGATGATCGGTACCCCATGCGAGAGCGCCTGGCTCTTGATGTACCGCTGGACGCGTCGGATGTTCTCGAACCGGGAGACGTATCGGTCGGCGGACCGGCCCGCATGATCGGCGGCGCGGGCGGCGAAGTGGCTTCGGTGAGCGTCCTCCTCCTCCACCGTCAGGATGACCGGGACCGCGAGCACGCGGTCCCCCCAAGCCTCGGCGTCGAGGAACCCCGGCACCACGTGCGCGCCCTCGATGATCAGGCTCGTCCCCTCCATCGCCGCGCGGTCGAGCAGGGCGTTCACCCCGACGGCCACCGCGGCCGTCTGCTCCCGGAACCCGACGATCACGGCGTCGCGCGACGGCGGCTCGCGAAGCGACTGCCCCGCCTCGAACGAGGATGCATGCAACGACGGCATCAACTCGGGGGAGAAGACCGCGCGCATCACCTCGCGCACGGCATCGGTGGCCACGACCCGCACGATCCCCAGGCGCGTGGCGAGCTGCGTCGCGATCGTCGACTTCCCCACACCTGTCGCGCCGCCGATGAGCACGACGATCGGCACGTCGAGGGCGCCGACCTCTCGCCAGCGCCGGTAGTTCTCCGCGTAGCGCTCGCCCGCGAGCTCGTCGATCACGGCGAGCGTGAGCTCGACGACGTCGCCGCTCGCCACCGAAGACTGTCCGCGCTCGAGCAGGCGCTCCTCGACCGCCTCCGCGACCTGGTAGGCACGGTTCGGCGAAAGCCCCGTCACCATCACCTCGGAGGCCTGCAACCCCTTCGAGTACGGCAGCCCCGACAGGCCATCGTCGATCAGGATGTGGGGGCTCTTGCGGTCCTTCTTGGATTCCACTCGGCTCTCCGACCCGGACTCGGGCCTCATCTGCCAGTCGCTCGCGCTCGGGCGAGCTGGACCGTGTCCTCGAGCGCGGCGCCCAGATTGCGCTCGCCCTCCAGGGACACGGGACGGTTGTCGACGAACACGACGTGCGCGCCGCGGGCCAACGCCCGCTCGCAGGCCACGTCGACCGCCGCGGCCTTCAACTCGGTGAGCAGCACCTCGTATCCCCCGGCGCCGTCCATCTCCCGCGCCAGCCCCGCCCGATCGGCGAGCCGGTCGCTCCACCCGACCACGCGACAGCCGTGGTGCCGCTCCAGGGACGCGACCTGCATCGCGGCCACGGACGCCGGCGCCGTCGTGGTGAAGAACACGTCTCTGCCTTCGACATCGCCGAGCGGTTGTGGATGGAAGTCCGTCACGATGAGCCGGGCGTCACCGCGCAGTCGCTTGGCGTGAGATCTGAGGGCAGGGAGGTTCTCGAGCCCGGCTGGGCTGTCACCCATCGTAACAACGACCAGGTCCGATAGCAACAGTCGGAACGGGCCCAGGTAGCCCGCGAGGTACTCGACCGGGGCCGTCGCGGGCACCACGAGCACGCCGGCGTCCCAGGGCACGGTCGGCACCGCCGCACCGCTTCCCTCGAGCACGACGACCCCGGCGCCGAGACCGACGGCCACTTCCGCGGCGTCGCGGACGTTCGTCGCCATCGGCCGACCGGCGAGCCCCCCGCCGGCGCGGCGGGCACCGACCGTCGTCACGCCCGTGGTCACCGCGTCCTCGAGATAGTCCGAGGCCGCGTGCTCGCCGCTTCGAAGCAGCTCCAGCAGCCGATCCAGGGTGACGGTGCCGGCCCGCGCGACCTGCGGCTCCGCCGGGCCCCCGCGCCCCATCGCGACGATCACGGGGTTCGCGCCCAAGGCGGCGGCGGTCCTCGCGAGCTCGCCGGCGACGGCGGTCTTGCCCGTGCGCTTGCCGGTCCCGATCACCGCCACCGTCGGCACCGGGAGCGGCGGGCCCTCGATCGGCGGCTCGAGCCGGAAGTCCGCGCCCAGATAGACCATCCCCCGCACCAACGCCACCGCCGCGAGCTCCATGCGCTCGCGATACCCGAGCACCGGTTCGTCGGACAGGTCGAGGATCCCCTCGAGCCCGTCCGGCGCGAGCTCCTCGATCGCGGTCGCGAGCGCCGCCATCAGGTCCTCGCCCGCCAGGCGCAGCGGCAGGCCGAAGTCCTCCGGGAGCCCGGGGCGCAGCTTCTCCGAACCCCCGACGAGAAGAGCGGCCACGGGATGGAACCCGCGTTCGCGCGCGGTCTCGATCCCCCACCGGGTGACGGGGGGATAGTGCTCGCCATCGACAAGGACCAGGACCCTCACGACGCCTCCCGGGTCGTGCGGAACGAGCGGGGCCTCGGCGCTACTCCCCCAGCTCGCTCGAGGCCGCCGCGGCTCGCTGCTGGACCGGGGGCTCCAGCTCGCGGTGGAACTGCTCGCCGGTCGAAAGCGAGAAGTGCGCGATCACGCTGCCGCCGCCGAACGGGTACTTGCGCGTGATCGTCACCTCGTCGCCCTCGAACTCGAGCACGTTGTAGCAGGGCTTCGTGTAGCCGCGAACGCGAAGCGAGGCAACCGTGCCGGCGTTCGCGACGTAGAGCTCCTCGAGCCGCCAGACGTACGGGACGTGCTTGTGCCCCGAAAGCACGATGTTCACCCCTGCGGTGATCAGGACCTCGAGCAGGTCGCCGGCGTCCATGACGGTGCTGCGCTCTCGCCCGGTGCCGGGGATGGGCAGCAGGTGGTGATGGAGCACGAAGACCTTCAGGTCGGCGGGGACGTCGAACCGCTCGCGGATCCATTCGTAGCGCTCGCGGCCCACCTGCCCCTCGTTGATGTCGGGCTCGCTGGAGTCGACGCCGACGATCCGGACGCCGCGGACGTCGACGCTCCAGTGTCGCTCGCCGATCAGCTCCTCGAAGTGGAGGTACCCGACGTTGCGGGCGTCGTGGTTGCCCGGGACCGTCAGGACCGGGGCCTCGATCCGCTGCGCGTAGGCGACCCAGCTCTTGAACTCCTGCCGGAATCCCTCGGTGGTCAGATCACCGCTGCAGATCACCACGTCGGGCTGCAGCTCGTTCAACTCCTTGATGACGCGATTCATGAGGTTCGGCACGAAGTACGGCGAGCCGACGTGGGGGTCCGAGATGTGGGCGATCATCACCACGATTGCCCCAAGTGTAGTCGGGGGTCGTGGGCTCGGGCGGGGCGCGTGGGACGATAGGGCGCCGTGAACGTGCTCGACGTGGTCCTGATGCTGCTGCTGGCGCTCGCCGCCGTCTCCGGCTTCCGCCGCGGGCTCGCCCTGCAGGCTTTCGCCTTCGGAGGGCTCCTGATCGGCCTCGCGCTCGGCGCGGTGCTCGCGCCACCCGTCGCCCGCGTCGCCGACAGCCCCGGCGTTCAGGCGGCCATCGCGGCGGTGACTCTGCTCGTGCTCGCGGCCGCCGGGGACACGGGCGGCTGGCTCCTCGGGTCCCGGATCCGGGAGCGTGCGCGCCGCACGCGCTTCGGGTCGGCCGACGCCGTCGGCGGCTCTTTGGTCGCCGTCCTCGCGTCCCTCCTCGCGATCTGGTTCGTCGCCCTGAACCTCGTGAACGGCCCCTTCCCCTCGGTGGCCAAGGAGATCCAGGGATCGGCGGTCGTGCGAACCATCGACGGCGCCCTCCCGGAGCCGCCTTCGCTGCTCGCGGAGGTCCAGCGCTTCTTCGACCGGTTCGGGTTCCCCGACGTCTTCGCCGGGATCCCGCCCGTGCCCGCCGCTCCGGTCGAGCCGCCGACCTCGGCGCAGCAGCGCGCGGCCTTCGACGCGGGCGCCGGGAGCACCGTCAAGATCTACGGGCGGGCCTGCGGTCACGTGCAGGAGGGATCCGGGTTCGTGGCCGCCGACCGCTACGTCGTGACGAACGCGCACGTGGTGGCGGGCGTCGACGACCCCGTCGTCCAGACGCAAGCCGGCGCGACGCAGGACGCCACCACCGTCCTGTTCGATCCCGACCTCGACCTCGCCATCTTGCTGGTGCCCGATCCCGCCGGCCGGATCCTCGACCTCGCCCAGACGGACCCCGAGCGCGGGGACGCCGGGACCGTGCTCGGCTACCCGGGCGGCGGACCGCTCGCGGCGAGCGGCGCGGCGGTGCTGCGTCCGATGGAGGCCGTAGGCCGGGACATCTACGGCACTGGCAGGGCGGTTCGCGACGTGCTCGAGCTGCAGGTCGTGGTCCGCCCGGGCAACTCCGGGGGCCCGTTCGTCCTTCCCGACGGCACGGTCGCGGGCGTCGTGTTCGCGGCCTCCTCGACGGAGGACGGCGTCGGGTACGCCATCGCGGCCGACGAGATCCGCCCGCGGCTGCAGGACGCGGTCGGCGCCTCCGCGGAGGTCGCGACCGGGCCCTGCGTTCGCTGACGGCCGCCGAGGGTCGCGGCCCCGCACGCCCGGGCATCATCGGCCGATCGGGGCATGCCGGTCCCGGGGGCGGCCGACGCCATCCGGCCACAACGGCCCAGCGAGCCTGAACCATCCGGCCCGTTGACCCGATACGGGCGGTATGACGCCCGCCCGGCGGCCGACGCTCGCGTTGATCGCACTCGCGACCTTGCTGCTGGTGCTCGAGCTGCTCGGCGTCGGCGCGATTGCGACGCGGGCGCGCGCGGTGGTGCTCGCGGAGCCCACGAGCGCGGCGAGGAGCGCAACGCCCGCCGAGCTCAGGGGGGCGCCGCCGCTCGAGCTCCCCGGCGCGACCGCTTCCCCCGCTCCCGCCCGATCGCTGCTCGTCCGGCTCGACCGCGCGCTCTCGATCACGGCCCGTCCGGGAGGCGGCAGGGTCATCGGCACCATGCCGGCCGGCTCGCGGTTCTACAACGAGCAGACCGTCGCGTGGGTCCGTCGGCTGAGCGTGGACGGGCGGTTCGGCCTCGTCGACGTCCCCTACGTCGCGACCCGCACGACGGGGTGGATCCGGCTGCGCGGGCTCGCGCGTTCGTGGACCCGGATCCGGGTGATCGCCGACCTGTCCGAGCATCGCATCACCGTCGTCCGCAGGGACGACGTCCTGTTCCGCGCGCCGGCGGCGACGGGAGCCCCCGCGTCGCCGACCCCGACCGGTCGCTTCTTCGTGACGGACCGCGTGGCGTTTCCGGGCGGCGGGGCGCTCGGCACCTTCGCGTTCGGCCTGTCCGGGATCCAGCCGCACCTGCCGCCCGGATGGTCGGGCGGCGACCAGCTCGCGATCCACGGGACGAACGCGCCGTCCTCGATCGGTCGTTCGGCGAGCGCGGGGTGCTTGCGGGTGTCCGAGTCCACCCTCGGACGGTTGCGACCGCTCCTGCGGCTCGGCACGCCGGTGATCGTCCGCCGCTGACGCCGGGCGGTCCGGCTACTCCTCCATCACCACGCGCACGTCGCCCTCGCGCGAGAGCAACGAGAACGACGTGATCTCCGCCTCGCGGCGGAACAGGACGCTGATCCGGCTCTCCCCCACCGCGAGGTTGCGCACCTCGACGGCGTTCAGCCAGGTCGGCAGGTGGGGCAGGTTGACCGTCAGCAGGTTCTCGTGCGCGCGCGCGGAGATGCCGAGGAGCGCCTGCAGCATGAGGTACGGGGCGCCCGCCGCCCACGCCTGGGGCGAGCAGGCGATCGGGTAACTCACGGGCCGGTTGGGCGTGCGACGCGTGAACCCGCAGAAGAGCTCGGGAAGCCGGAGGTAGTCGGCCTGGACCGCGGCGTCGAACAGCGCGGTCGCGACCCGGTTGGTCGAGCGGGCAAAGCGATAGCGCTTCAAGCCCGCGGCGATGAGGGCGTTGTCGTGCGGCCAGACGGAGCCGTTGTGGTAGCTCATCGGGTTGTAGGCGGCGGCCGCCTTGCTCATCGTCCGGATCCCCCACCCGGAGAACATGTCGGGCGACAGCAGCCGCTTCGCGAGCGCCACCGCCTTCTCCTCGTCGACGATGCCGCAGTAGAGCCCGTGGCCCGGATTCGACGTCACCGTGGCGACCTGCCGCTTGTCGGCGTCGAGCGCTTCCGCGAAGAACTGCTCGTCCTCGATCCAGAAGGCCTCGTTGTACCGTCGTCGGAGCTCTTCGGCCTGGCCCTCCAACCGGGTCGCGTCCTCCGGCCGCTTCAGGGCCCGGTACACGTCCGCCATCCGTAGCTTCGCGAGGTACACGTACGCCTGCACCTCGGCGAGGGCGATCGGGGGCTCCGCGAGCCGTCCGTCCGCGTGCACCACGGAGTCGTGCGAGTCCTTCCACCCCTGGTTGCGGATCCCGCTCGGTGAGCGCGTGAGGTATTCGACGAACCCGTCGCCGTCCAGGTCGCCGTCGCGATCGATCCACTCGAGGGCCGCCTCGGCCGCCGGCAGGAGCTTCTCGGCGAACGCGAGGTCTCCCGTCCAGCGAAAGTGCATCCCGTACAGGATGAGGAACCAGGGGGTGGCGTCTACCGAACCGAAGTACGGGGAATGCGGGACGATGCCGGCGCGGGCGAGCTCGCCCTGGCGAATCTCGTGCAGGATCTTCCCCGGCTGTTCGTCCCGCCAGTCGTCGACGCGCGTCCCCTGCTTGGCGGCGAGCAGCTCAAGCGCCTCGCGCGCCGGCCGCGTGTTCACCATCAGGAGCTGGTGTGAGGCGATCAGCGCGTCGCGGCCGAAGACCGTCACGTACCAGGGGATGCCGGCCGCGAGGATCGCGCCGCCCTCCGTGTTCGTGTCAAGCGCCCGCAGGTCCCGGCGGCTGCGCGCGAGCAGCTGATTGAACAGCTCGTTGTCGGTCACGATCTGCGTCGACTCGCGCTCCCACTCCTCGTAGGAACGGCGGAGGCGGTGCACCGCGTGGTCGAAGTCCAAGGGTGACGACGGTGCGTCCTCGATGACCGGGTCGATCGAGAGGCCGACGAGCTTGGTCTGGTAGGGACCGAGCTGCATCCGGAACACGGCCGTGGCGATCGCGCCGTCGACCTCGATCCGGTCGGGCGCCGAGCCGAACTCGACCCGCGTCGTCCTGCGGACGTCGTCGCGGCCGTCGTAGACGAACTCGATCAGGGCATCCTGCACGCGCGGCGCGCGCGGGGGATGGGCCGTCCCGTGGGCCATGCCGCGAACCTCGAAGATGTCGGCGAAGTCGGCCCCGAACCGGAACTCGAGATCCAGCGCGATCGGGAACGCGTTGTAGTTCTTGATCCGGATGCGCTCGAAGAGCCGCCCGCTGATCGCCCGGATCCGGCGGACGTTCAGCGTCTGCTGCGGGATCGCGAGCGCCTCGCCCTCGTACAGGTCGGGGTTCGTGAGGTCGACGTGCGACATGTAGCTGCGCTCGGAGGACGAGGACAGCAGGACCGGATCGCGGCCGTTGATCGTCATGCGGAACAGCGACAGGAATCGGGTGTCCTTCGTGTAGAAGCCCAGGCCGAAGTCGCCCTCGTGATCGAGGTTCCCCTCGAGGTCCGAGTACAGGAACGTGTCGCCCTCTTTGACCGCGAGCGTCTTGCTCGCGATGTCGGTGACGAGGACGGGACGGGCGGCGGGCGCCGACCGCTCGGATTGGGATGGACCGTCGTCGGGGCTCATCGGAGGTCGCGGCGGAGTCTAGGTTCGGGGTCGCGGTCGTTCAACGACATCGATCCTTGCATCGTCACGCTTCGGGGCGTCCTTCACCCCCGGACGACCTCGACGCCGCTTGCGCGAACCGGGACCCGCAGGACCCGCCAGCCGTCGCCGGGATCGGGGACGTCGCGGTGCTCCGCCGGGAACGCGACCAGGGAGGGCCCGGCGCCCGAGACGCACACCGGGAGCGAGCGATCGAGGCGATCGAAGACGGCCCGGACCTCGGGCATGAGCGACAGGCGGGCCGCCTGGTGCAGGCGGTCGCGGAGGGCGACGCGGAGGAGATCGAGATCGCCGGTGGCGAATGCCTGAACCGCGAGCGCCCCGTGGGCGACGTTGTACACGGCGTCGGCCAGGGGAACGTGTTCCGGCAGCGCTTTGCGGGCTTCTCCCGTCGAGAGGCGGAGGTCGGGGATCAGCACGACCGGGGTGATGCCCGGCGCCACGTCGATCCGCCGGACCTGGCCGTCGGCGACCACCGTGAGCCCCCCGTAGACGGCGGGCGCGGCGTTGTCCGGGTGCCCTTCGAGCTCGGCGGCGTAGGCAAACGTGGCGTAGCCGGGGAGGTCTCCGTCCCCGAGCCCCGCCGGACCCAACAGCGCGCTCGCGAGGGCGGCGCCCGCGACGGCGGCCGCGGATGAGGAGCCGAGACCGCGCTCCAGGGGGATCCGGTTCAGGCCGTGCAAGGCGAAGGCCGGCACCGATGCCCCGGAATGGTGTCGCGCCTGCCGATCGACCGTGGCGGCGATCGCCCGGCTCACGAGGTCGGTGCCGTCGGTCGCGAGCTCGTCGGCGCCCTCGCCCTCCCAGGTCACGCCGGGCTCGCCATCGGTGTCCACCGTGACCTCGTTGCACAGCTCGAGCGCCAGCCCGAAGCAGTCGAATCCGGGGCCGAGATTGGCCGAGGTCGCCGGGACGCGTGCCGTGAGCCGCATGGTCCTGGCGGCCGCTAGAGCCCGAGCTCCGCGGCGACGGCGTGCGGGTCCGTCGGCACCGTAGGCGGATGCGCCGCCCCCGAGATCGCCCATTCGGGGTCCTTCAGCCCGTGACCCGTGAGGATGCAGACCACGGTCGCGCCGGAGGGAACCCGGCCGGTGGCGGCGAGCTGGAGCAGGCCGGCCACGCTGGCCGCCGACGCCGGCTCCACGAACAGTCCCTCGTGCGCGACGCGCCGGTACGCCGCCAGGATCTCGCGATCGGTAACGGCGAGGATCGCGCCCTCGGACTCGCGCGCGGCGGCGAGCGCCAGGTCCCACGACGCGGGGTTGCCGATCCTGATCGCCGTCGCGATCGTCTGCGGATCCTTCACCGGCTCACCCCGGACCAGGGGCGCCGCGCCGGCCGCCTGGAACCCGAACAGGCGCGGCGGCTCGTGGATCACGCCGTCGGCGAGGTACTCCGAGTACCCCATCCAATGGCTGGAGATGTTCCCGGCGTTGCCGACCGGCACGCAGTGCAGGTCGGGCGGCCGCCCGAGCGCGTCCACGATCTCGAAGGCACAGGTCTTCTGGCCCTGGAGCCGGAACGGGTTCACCGAGTTCACGAGCGTGACCGGGTAGTGGTCCGCGAGGCCCTGCGCGAGCTCGAGCGCGTCGTCGAAGTTCCCCTCGACCTCGAGCACTCGCGCACCGTGGACGAGCGTGCCGGCCATCTTGCCGATCGCCACCTTGCCCTTGGGCACGAGCACGGCGCACGCCAGCCCGGCCTTGCCGGCGTAGGCGGCTGCGCTCGCGCTCGTGTTCCCGGTCGAGGCGCAGACGACGGCCTTCGACCCCTCCTCGACCGCCTTGCTGATGGCGAGGGTCATCCCGCGATCCTTGAACGAGGCCGTCGGGTTCGCGCCCTCGTACTTCAACCAAACGTCGCACCCGGTCGCGTCGGACAGCGGCTCCGAGCGCACCAGCGGGGTCCCACCCTCGCACAGGGTGACGACCGGCGTGTCGGCGGAGACCGGGAGCCGGTCCCGGTACTCCTCGATCACGCCCCGCCAGGGTCGCGCGCTCATTCCTCCGCCTCCACGCGAAGGACGCTGCGGACCTGCTCGACCGCGGGGAGCGCGTGGAGCTCGGAGACCGCGCGTTGGAGCGCGCCCTCGTTCGCCCGGTGGGTGACGAACACGAGCACCGCGTCGCCGCCGGTCCCCTCCTGCCAGACGCTGCGGATCGAGACGTCGTTGCGCCCGAAGACGCTCGCGATCTCGGCGAGGACGCCGGGCCGATCCTCGACCCGCAGCAGGAGGTAGTACTGCCCGGTGATCTCCGACATCGGCCTGATCGTGCGCTCGTGGTAGCACGTGCACCCGACGCCGCGGGCGCCGGCGAGCACGTTCCGGGCCACGCTCACGAGATCGCCCACGACCGCAGTCGCCGTCGGGTCGCCGCCCGCGCCGCGCCCGTAGAACATGAGCTCGCCCACCTTGGCCCCCTCGACGAAGACGGCGTTGTAGGCGTCGCGGACGCTCGCGAGCGGATGGGCCGCCGGGATCATCGCCGGGTGGACCCGCGCGGTGATCCGCTCGTCGTCGCCCATCTCCGCGATCGCGAGCAGCTTGACCACGTAGCCGAGCCGACGGGCGTACTCGACGTCCTCGATCGTGACCCTCGTGATCCCCTCGCGGTAGACGTCGTCCGCGACGACGCGCGCGTTGAAGGCGATCGAGGCAAGGATCGCGCACTTGGCCGCGGCGTCGTCCCCGTCGACGTCGGCCGCTCGGATCAGCCTCCGCGTAGCCGAGACGCTGCGCCTCCGCCAGCACCTCCTCGAAGGCGCGGCCCTCGTCCGACATCTTCGTGAGGATGAAGTTCGTGGTCCCGTTCACGATCCCGATGACCCGGCGAAGGCGCTCGCCGGTGAGCGACTCCTTCAGCGGGCGGATGAGGGGGATCCCGCCGCCGACGGCGGCCTCGAAGTACAGGTCGAGACCCTTGGCGTCCGACGCGTCGAACAGCTCGCGGCCGCGCGCGGCGAGCAGCTCCTTGTTCGCGGTGACGACCGGCTTGTCGCGATCGAACGCCGCGAGCACGAGCCGGCCGGCTGGCTCGAGCCCTCCGAGCAGCTCGCAGACGATGTCGACCTCGGGGTCCTCGACGACCTCCATCGGATCGGCGACGAACCGGGCCGGATCGAGCGGCACGCCGCGCTCCTTCCCCGGATTCCGGACGGCCACCTTCGCGACCTCGAGCAGACATCCGGCCCGCCGGGCGATGTCGTCTCGATGCTCCTCGAGCAGGCGAAGGACGGCCGCGCCCACCGTGCCGCAGCCGAGCATCCCGATCCGCATGGTCCGCTCGCTCACGCGCCCCTCATCCCTCGAGCCGAACGGCCATCAGTATCTCGTCCTCGTAACCGTAGGACTTCCTCGATCGCCGGACGAGACGCCCCTCCTCGACGAAACCGAAGCGCCGATACAGGGCGCGGGCCGCGGCGTTGTTCGGGTACACGGACAGCTCGACCCGCTCGATCGCGAACTCCCGGGCCCACCCGATCGCCGCGTCCATGAGGGCACCGCCGATGCCGCGGCCGCGTCGGTCGGCCGTCACGAACATGCCGAGGGTGGCGACGTGCCGCGTCGTGGGGTGCTCGTCTCGGTGGATCGAGACGCTGCCCACCACGCGATCGCCCTCGAGCGCGAGGACGTGCGCGCCCCGCTCGTTCCAGGTCCGGCGGAAGCGGCGGCGATAGGGGGCCGACGACCGACCGACGGTCTCGGTGCGGATGTACCGGCGCTCGGAGGCGACGGAGCGAAACGCCTCGACGAACGAGCGCGCGTCGCCGGGCCGAGCCGGTCGGATCAGGATGCCCGCCGGCGCGTCGAGTGCCCGACGGGAGGACGACGACCTCGGCGGGAGGGCTCGTTCGTCCACCTCGAGTCGCTCGAGGTCCTCGGGCTCCTCGCGGCGCAGCCACCGCCGGATCGAGCCATCGCGCACGGCGACGACCGCCGGGCGGCCGACCCGGTTGTAGGTGCTCGCCATCGAGTACGTGTACGCGCCGGTGGCGGCGAAGGCGAGGAGGTCGCCGTGCCGCGGCTCGTGCGCGAGCTTCACCTCGCGCGCCAGCACGTCCCCCGACTCGCAGTGCCGTCCGACGACGTCAACAACCGTCGGCGATCCGGACGCCGGCGGGCCCGCGAGCGCGACCGTGTAGCGCGCCCCGTACAGCATCGGGCGGACGTTGTCGGACATCCCGCCGTCGACGGCGACGATCGCGCGGCCGTTCGCGCCCGGCTTCACGGATCCGATCCGGTACAGGGTCAGGATCGCCGTGCCGATCACCGAGCGCCCGGGCTCGACGAGCACGTGGACGTCGGGCAGTCCGCGGGCGGCCGCGCCCTCGTGCACGCGCGCGAGCAGCGCCGGCGCGAGCGCGTCGAGCGCGAACGGCCGCTCGTCCGTGTACGCCACGCCGAACCCGCCGCCGACGTCGACGAGCTCGGCCGCGAACCCCGTCTGCTCGCGGAGCCGCACGAGCAGGTCGAGCAGGACGTCCACCTCGGCGAGGTACGGCTCGAGCTCCAGGACCTGCGACCCGACGTGCGCGTGGAGCCCGACCAGGCGCACGTGCTCGAGCTCGAGCGCGCGCCGCACCGTGTCGGGCACGAGCTCGAGCGCCGTCCCGAACTTCGACCCGGCGGCGCCCGTGATCACCTTCTCGTGCCCCCCGGCCCCGATCTCCGGGATCACGCGCAGCATGATCGGCTGCACCACCCCGGCAGCGTCCGCGACCCGGTCCAGCCGTTCGAGCTCCTCGGGGTTGTCCACGTTCACGAGCCGCACGCCGCTCGCCACGGCGAGGCGCAGCTCGTCGTCCGTCTTGTTGTTCCCGTGCAGCACGATCCGGTCGCCTGCGACGCCGGCGCGCAGGCACGCCTCGAGCTCGCCGCCGGTGGCGGCGAGCAGGTCGAGGCCCTCCTCGGCCACGATCCTGATGACCGCCCGCGACGTGAAGGCCTTCACGGCGTAGAGCGGATGCGGGAACAAGGAGGCGAAGGCGCGCGCGCGGGCACGCAGATGGTCCTCGTCGACGACGAGCAGCGGGGTCCCGTAGCGCACCGCGAGATCCTCGGCGGCGACGCCGGCGATCGAGAGGCCGTCGGGGCCGAACTCCGCGTGATCGGGCCAGGGGCCGGCATCAGCCATCGGCGCGCTCCATGGACTCGGGCGCCGAGACGCCCAGGAGGCCGAGGAGGTTGGCGACGACCCGCTTGGTCGCGACGCAGAGCCACAGCCGTGCCTGCGTGAGGGCCGGGTCGTCCGACAGGACGGGGCATTCGGTGTAGAAGCGATGGAACCGCCCCGCGAGATCCTGCGCGGCGTGCGTGAGCCGATGCGGCGCCCGGAGCTCGGCGGCGCGGGAGAGCTCCGACGGGACGTCGGCGAGGAAGCGAAGGAGCTCGAGCTCGGCCTCGTGGCCGAGCCGCGACAGGTCCGCCTCCTCGAGCGGACGGAGCTCGACGCCGCGGCCGGCCGCCGTGCGCAGGATCGACGCGATGCGCGCGTGCCCGTACTGCACGTAGTAGACGGGGTTGTCCATCGACTGGCGCTTCACCGCCTCGATGTCGAAGCTCATCGTCGCGTCGTTGCTGAACATCAGCAGGTGGAAACGCGTGGCGTCGGTCCCGACCTCGTCGATCAGCTCGTCGAGCGTGATGAAGGTGCCGGCGCGCTTGCTCATCGGCACCGGAACGCCGTCGCGAACGAACGACACCCACTGGTAGATCACGACCTCGACGGCCGAAGGGTCGTAGCCGAGGGCCTGGGCGGCGCCGCGAACGCGGGCGATGTCGCCGTGATGATCCGCCCCCCACACGTACACGACGTGGTCGAAGCCGCGCGAGAACTTGTCGATCACGTACGCGCAGTCCGCGCCGAAGTACGTGTGCTGGCCGTTCGAACGGATCAGGACCCGGTCCTTGTCGTCGCCGAACTCGGTCGATCGGAACCAGACGGCGCCGTCGTGCTCGTACGCGTACCCCGACGCGCGGAGGCGCTCGACGGCGACCGCGATCTCGCCGCGCTCGGACAGCGCGGCCTCGGACATGAAGACGTCGAACGCCACGCCGAACCGCTCGAGCGTCGACCGGATCTGGTTCAGGATCCGGGCGGCTCCTTCTTCTCGCAGGCGGATGACGCGATCGGGCTCCGGGAGCTCGTCGAGCCCCGGTCCTTCGGCCTCGAGGATCGATCGCGCGAGATCGCCGACGTAGGCGCCGTGGTAGCCGTCCTCGGGCACCTCCACCGCCCGCCCGAGCAGCTGCAGGTACCGCGCCTCGACGCTCGCGCCGAACCGGTCCATCTGTCCGCCGGCGTCGTTGAAGTAGTACTCGCGCTCGACGTCCCAGCCGGCGCACTCGAGCAGCCGGGCGAGTGCGTCGCCGATCGCCGCGTTCCGCGCGTGGCCGAGGGTGAGCGGCCCGGTGGGGTTCGCGCTCACGAACTCGACCTGGACACGGCGCCCGGTGCGCTCGGCCCGTCCGTAGTCCTCGCCGCGCTCGACGATCTGCCGGAGGGCGCCGTGCAGCCAGCCGTCGGTGAGCCGGAGGTTGATGAAGCCGGGGCCGGCGACCTCCGCCGAGGCGACCAGGTCCGAGGCCGGCATGCCGGCGACGATGCGCTCGGCCACATCGCGCGGCGGCAGGCCCACCCGACCGGCGATCACGAGCGCGAGGTTCGAGGCGAAGTCGCCGTGGTCCTTCTGCCGCGGCTTCTGCAGCTCGATCGCCGGCGGCGGGCCGTCGGGCTCGATGCCGGCGGCCCGCACGGCCGCACGCAGCAGGTCGGCCAGGCGCTCCTCGATCATCGGCGGGAGCGGCGCCGGTCAGGCTTCCGCCGGCGCGACGGCGCGGCGGAGCGTCTCGACGAGGTCGGCCGGGTCCACGGGCTTCGTGAGGAACGCGTACACGCGAGCAGCGTAGCCGCGCGCCCCCGCCGCGTCCCGGTCGAGGCCCGAGAGCACGATCACGGGCGCGTCGGCGAGGCCCTCGAAGGCCCGCAGGCGCTCGAGGACGTCCCATCCGTCGAGGTCGGGGAGCCCGAGGTCCAGCACGACCGCGTCGAGTGCCTCGTGCTCCGCGAGGAGCAGCGCGTCCCGGCCGCTGCCCGCCGTGCGCACCTCGAACCCACCGAGCTGCAGGTTCACCTCCAGCATCCGTCGGACGACGGACTCGTCGTCGACGAGGAGCACGATCGGCGCTCGTGGCGGCACGACCGCAGCATAAGTGTCGAGGGGGCGGTTGCTAGACTCCGTCCGCACCGCCCTCGTAGCTCAGTGGATAGAGCACCGGCCTCCGGAGCCGGGGGCGCAGGTTCGAGTCCTGCCGAGGGCACCCGACCATCGCGGACGGGTCTTTGATGACGCACCGATTGCTGCTCCTGCGCCACGCGAAGTCCAGCTGGGACGACCCCGAGCTGGACGATCACGATCGCCCGCTCGCCAAGCGCGGACGGAGGGCGGCCGAGCAGGTCGGCTCCCACCTGCAACAAACCGACCTCGTTCCGGACGTGGTCCTGTGCTCGACGGCGACGCGAACGCGCCAGACCCTCGAGCTCCTCGGGATCCCCGACGCGGAGATCCGCTTCGAGGATCGACTCTACGGCGCCGACGAGGACGAGCTGCTCGATCTCGTCGCCGCGCTCCCCGCGGATGCCGGGACGGTCCTCGTCATCGGCCACAACCCCGGGATGCAGGAGCTGGCCCTTCGGCTCGCCCTCACCGAGTCCGGCCCGGACGCGGACCACCTGCGCGAGCGGTTTCCCACCGGCGCGCTCGCCGAATTCGAGTTCGACGGCGGCTGGACGGATGTCGCGCGCGGCGGCGGCCGGCTGCGCTCGTACGTGACCCCACGGGACCGCGGGTGAGCGAGGTCCCCGCCTCCCACGGCGGCGGGCTCTCGGAGGCGGACCTCGGCCCGGATCCGATCGCCCGCATGGCCGCGTGGGTCGAGGAGGCTCGGGCGGCGGGCGTCGACTTCCCGGAAGCCGCCGCGCTCGCCACGGCCGACGCGACGGGGGCGCCGGCGGTGCGGCACGTGCTCGTGAAAGGCATCGACGTCGAGGGCTTCACGTTCTTCACGAACCTCGACAGCCGCAAGGGTCGCCACCTCGTCGAGAACCCGCGCGCCGCCCTCGCGTTCCTGTGGCGCGAGCTCGACCGCCAGGTCTGCGTCACGGGAACGGCGTCGGCGATCGCGCGCGAGGACTCCGCGGCGTACTTCGCCACCCGCCCGCGCGAGGCACGCGTCGGGGCGTGGGCGTCGAGGCAGAGTCGCGTCGTCGCCTCGCGCGAAGAGCTCGACGCCGCGTACCGCGAGGTGGATGCGCGCTTCCCCGATGAGGTCCCGCTCCCCCCGCACTGGGGAGGCTTCCGGCTCGCGCCGGAAACGATCGAGTTCTGGAAGGGCCGCGAGCACCGCCTCCACGACCGCATCCGCTTCACGACGACGGGGAGAGGCTGGCGCGTCGAGCGCCTCTGGCCCTGACGCCCGACGCTCCGAGCAGCCGACTACGCGGCGCGTCGCCGATCGCGCAGGGCGATCGCGATCTCGGGCGTCGTCATCATCGAGTTGTGCACCGTGCAGTGCTCGATGACCGCGAGGAAGGCCTCGCGCCGCTCCGGCGGAAACATCTCGGGAAGCACGACGGAGATCTGGATCGAGGCGACGCGGGTCGGTCGATCGTCCGAGAGCTCGAACGAGCAGTCGACGCCGAACCCATCGGTCGGCAGGTGGTGTCGCGCCAGGTACCGGCCCCCGTAGAAGGCCACGCACGAACCGAGACCGGCCACGAACAGCTCGGTCGGGGTCGGCGCGGAGTCGTCGCCGCCGTGCTGCTTCGGCTGATCGACCCACATCGAGTGTCCCCGAACCTCGATCCGGTAGCGGTCGCCCTCCTCGTGCCGCACGCCGATATCCGACATCGTGCTCCCTCCTCGGTCGTCAAGAGCATCCGCGCTGATGGTCGTTGTGCCCTACGCCGAAGGACCCTCGTCGACCTGCCCGAACGGTCCTCCCAAGCCCGCTGGTATCGTTCGGCCCCGTATGAACGCCGACGACCTGCGTGCCGTGGTCTCCGAGGACATGCCGCGCGTGCTCGACGAGCTCACGCGCCTGGTCCGGATCCCGTCGATCGCGTTCCCCGGCTACGACGGCGCCCCGGTCCGCGCCTCGGCCGAGGCGACGGCGGAGGTGCTTGAGGCCGGGGGCTTCAAGGGGGTCCGCCTCATCGAGCTGCCGGACGGGGTCCCGCATCCCGCGGTGTACGGGGAGATCGCGGGGCCGGCCGGGGCGCCGACGATGCTGCTCTACGCCCACCACGACGTGCAACCCGAGGGGCCGGTCGAGGAGTGGACGACCCCACCATTCGAGCCGCAGGTTCGGCAGGGCCGCCTGTTCGGCCGCGGCACGTCCGACGACAAGTGCGGGATCGCGATGCACGCGGCCGCGCTCCGCGCGTGGGACGGCTCGCCTCCCATCGCCCTGAAGGTGCTCGTCGAGGGCGAGGAGGAGGCGAGCGCGGAGCACCTGCCCTTCCTGATCGACGACCATGCCGAGCTGCTGGCCGCCGATGTCGTCGGGGTGGCGGACGGGGGAAACTGGCGGACCAGCGTCCCGGCGCTCGAGACCAGCATCCGCGGCGTGGTCGACTGCCGCGTGACCGTTCGGGTGCTCGACCTCGCCGTGCATTCGGGGACCTACGGCGGCCCGATCCCCGACGCGATCTCCTCGCTCGCACGGATCCTCGCGACCCTGCACGACGACGACGGCGAGGTCGCGATCGCCGGCCTGAAGCGCTCGTCCTGGGAAGGCGTGCAGCTGACCGAGGACGAGCTGCGGCGTGAGGCGCCGGTCCGCCCGGGCGTGCGGCTGCTCGGGTCGGGCTCGATCGCCGACCGGCTCTGGTCAAAGCCCGCCGTCTCCGTCCTGGGGATCGACGCCCCCCGCGTCCGCGAGGCGTCGAACCAGCTCGTGCCCGTCGCCACGGCGAAGGTCAGTCTGAGGATCCCGCCGGAGGAGGAGCCGCGCGACGCGATGGACCTGCTGGCGGCCCACCTTCGCGACCACGCACCCTGGGGAGTCGAGGTCTCGGTCGACGACGGCAACAGCGGCCGGGGGCTCCGGCTTCGCAACGACGGGCCGGCGTTCGCCGCGATGCGCCGCGCGATGGAACGCGCCTACGGCCATGCGCCGGTCGAGAGCGGGAGCGGCGGCTCGGTCCCGCTCGTCCCGGTGCTCGCCCACGCGCTGCCGGACGCCGAGATCCTCATCTACGGAGCGTCGGACGAGAAGAGCCAGTACCACTCGATCGACGAAAGCGTCGACCTCGGCGACCTCGAACGGGCCATCCTGGCCGAGGCGCTCCTGTTCTCCGAGCTCGCTGCTACGGTGGGGCCGTGAACGAGGAGGCCATCCCCCAGCCGCCGGTCGCGGCGACGGCCGAGCCGGTGGAGCCGGTCGAGCCCGGGGGGCCACAGGAGTCCATCACCCAGCCCGCGAAGCTCCTGCGCATCGCGAGCATGGTTCGGGAGCTGCTCGAGGACACGCGCCAGGCCTCGCTCGACGAGCCCGGTCGCATCCGGCTCCGCCAGATCTACGAGCGCTCGGTCGGCGAGCTCGCCGAGGTGCTCTCGCCCGACCTGCGCGAGGAGCTGGAGTCGCTGGCGCCCCCGATGGAGGGCGTCCCGACGGAGTCGGAGATCCGCATCGCGCAGGCGCAGCTCGTCGGCTGGCTCGAGGGCCTGTTCCACGGGATCCAGGCGGCGCTGTTCGCCCAGCAGGCGTCGGCGCGGGCCCAGTTCGAGGAGATCCGCCGTCGCGGGCTGCCGAGCGGCTCCGAGACCCCGCAGCCCGGTCCCGAGGTTCGGGGCGGCCAGTACCTGTAGCCGCGATCGCGACGCGCCTCGCCTAGCTCCGAATCGAACGCCAGTGCAGCCGCCACGCGGGCAGGCCCGTGCACGCCCGCCCGCGGTCGTCGCCGCAGTCGACCGTCGGCATCCGCCAGAGCGCGAGCGATGAGAGGAACGCCTCGTCGCCGCACCGGCCGAACCGGAGCGTGTCGACGAGGTCCCCGAACTGGCCGAGCTCGTCCCGCATCCGGTCGCAGGCGGCGCCGTTGCTCGGCGCGCCGCCGTACCACAGCGCCATCTGCGCCTGCACCTTCGCGGACAGCGTCCAACGCATCCACCGCAGCATGCAGTTGGGGTGCGGCGCGTCCACCGCGATCATCCACGTGTCGGCCCAGCCGGTCATGCCCTCGGCCGGCTCGGCGGCGTCGACCGGGAACCCGTCGAGCTGGAGCGAGCTGAGCGCGAAGGGCCACGCGGTGCCGACGACGACGTCGCCGGTTCGAAACGCGTCGACGGAGTCCGACAGGAGCCGCCAGTAGCGACCCACGTTCGGCTCCTGCTCGTCGAGGAGCCCGGTGGCCGCCTCGAGCTGCGTCGGCGTGAGCTCGTACGGGTCGGTGATGCCGAGCTCGGGCCGGTGCGCGGCCAGGTAGAGGGCCGCGTCGGCGATCGTCATCGGCGAGTCGAGCACCGCGATCCGTCCCGCGTACGGCGTGTCGCGCTCGTACACCACGTCCCAGCTCGTCGGCGGCGGTTCGACCTTCTTCGTGTCGTACACGAGCAGGTTCGGGCCGTACAGCGCGGGGACCCCGTACACGTTGCCGTCCACGATGTAGTGGCGCGCGTCGTCGCCGCGAAGGGGCGCGAGGATCTGATCCCAGGCGGGGAAGAGCTCGGGCTCCACGGCGGCCACCTTGCGGTCCGCGATGAGCTCGCCGGCCGCGTCACCCGGGACCGAGGCGCCGTCGTAGGGCGAGTCCTCCCGCTCGAGCTGCTGGACGACCTCGTCCCCCGTGTCGACGTAGCGAACGTCCACGGCACACCCCGTCTCCTCGGTGAAGGGGTGGACCCAGTCGAACTCGGGATCGCTGGACCCGTCCTCGGCGTACCCGGCGAGCGCGATCAGGCTGAGCTCGCCCTCGGGGTCGCCAATGTCGTCGAACACGGCCGCCGGCCCCTTCGGCGCCGGCGGCTCGGGCTCCTCGGAGCGGCACCCGGCGCCGACGAGCAGCACGATCAGCAGTGGAGCGAGCACCCGGCGCATCTGCCCGGAGAGGTTACCGACGGACGGGCCGGCTGACGGCCGCGGTCGAATCGGTGGCGAGCCGCTGCGCGAAGTAGATCGGGATGAACGAGACCACCATGAGCACGAGCGCGACGACGTTCACGACCGGCTGCTGCCGCGGCGTCCGGATGTTGGCGAAGATCCACAGCGGGAGCGTGAGCTTGGTCCCGGCCGTGAAGTTCGTGACCACGACCTCGTCGAACGAGAGGCCGAACGCCAGCAGGGCCCCGGCAACGAGCGCAGTTCGGATCGCGGGCAGCGTCACGTAGCGGAACGTCTGCCAGCCGTCGGCCCCGAGGTCCATCGACGCCTCCGTAAACGAGGTCGGCGTTCGCCGAAGCCGCGCCACGACGTTATTGAACACGACGACGATGCAGAACGTGGCGTGGCCGATGATGATGGTCCAGATCGAGAACGTGAGGCCGAACAGCTCGTGTCCGAAGTTGATCGCCGAGGACAGGGCGATCGCCGTCACGATGCCGGGGAGCGCGATCGGCAGGACGAGCGCGAACGAGATGGCCTCGCGGCCGAAGAAGCGGAACCGGTGCACGGCGAACGCGGCGAGCGAGCCGAGGAACAACGCCACGATCGTCGCCCCGACGGCCGCCTCCAGCGAGCCGATCAGCGCCGTCGGCAGGTCGGGGTCGTGCCACGCCGCGGTGAACCACTTCGTCGTCCACAGGTCGGGGGGCCACCGGCGGGCGATGGTCTTGTTGAAGGCGTACAGCCCCAGGATGACGAGCGGCGCGTAGAGGAAGAACAGCGTGAAGGCCGTTCCTCCCTTGATGAGCGCGCGCACGAGGCGGGACTCCATGGTCTGCCTACAGGGCCTCGAGCGCGCCCGAGCGGCGAGCGAGCGTGAGATAGATGGCCATCACGACCACCGGGATCGTCGCGAACGCGGCCGCGAGCGGCAGGTTGCTCGCGAGCCCCACGAGGTTGTAGATCGCGTTGCCGATGAAGAAGGCCTTGCCGACCGTGATCGGCGTGATGTAGTCGCCGAGGGTGAGCGAGAACGTGAAGATCGAGGCCGCGACCAGCCCGGGGAAGATCACCGGGACGACGACACGGCGAAACGTCATCCACCCCCGCGCGCCGAGGTCGCCCGAGGCCTCGAGCAACGACGAGGGCAGGCGCTCGAACGCCGCGTAGATGGGCAGGATCGCGAACGGCAGCCAGAGGTAGCAGAAGGTCATCCAGACCGCCCAGTTGCTCGCGGACAGGCTCGTGTGGATCCCGAACAGGCCGAGGAAGCTCTCGAGCGGACCGTTGCCGGCCGTGATGATCTTCCACGAGTAGATCCGCACCAGGTAGTTCGACCACAGCGGCACGACCACCGCGAGCAGCAGGAGCGAACGCACGCGCGGCGTCGCGAGCCGCACCATGTAGTACGAGATCGGGAACGCGAGCACGAGGTCCGTGACCGTCACGGCCGCAGCCATCCCCACGGTGCGCAGCACGATCGTCCGGTACACCGGCTCCTGAACGAGCGTCTGGTAGTTCACGAGGCTCCACGTGTGCTCGATCTGCGACGTGAGCACGTTCAAGCGCCAGAACGACGTCACGAGCAGGAGCACGAGCGAGACGAGGTAGACCAGCACCATCCAGGTGAGCGGAGGGCCGAGCGTGAGCGAGAGCCTGGCCCGCGGACGGCGGAACAGCGCGGTCGAGGTCCGGCGCACGATCGATCGATGCTCCGGGGGGACGGGCGTGGCCGCGGTCGCCATGGGTTCGGACTCGCGGCCGGGGCCCGGCGTCGCCGGGCCCCGGGCCGCGTCGGTCCTATCCGGCGCCCCGGATCTCGGTCCAGGCGTTCGTCCAGGCCGAGTAGTCGGCGCACGTCGACCCGTCGCCGCAGTCCGGCAGCGGCGTCTTCCACAGGTAGACGGTCGAGAGGAACTCGTCGTCGCCGCAATGGAACGCGGCGGCGGCGTCACCGAGGTCCGCCTCCAGCTGGGTGCACGAGGCCGTGTTCGAGGGCGTGGCCCCGTAGAACTCGGCCACCGCAGTCTGCACGTCGGGGCGGAGCGTGTACTCCATCCACTTCAGCATGCAGACCGGGTGCGGCGCGTTCGAGGACATCATCCACGTGTCGGCCCATCCCGTGACGCCCTCGGACGGGATGATCGCCTCGACCGGGATGTCCTCGGCCTTCGTGTACTGCCAGTTCACCGGCCACGCCGTGCCGAGCACCATGTCGCCGGCGACGAACCCGTCGATCTCGTCCGTGTACGCGGCCCAGTACTTGCCCACGACGCCCGCCTGCGTCTTCAGGATCTCCACGGCCGCGTCGAGCTGGTCCTGCGTGAGCTCGTACGGGTCGGTGATCCCGAGGTCGGGGTTCGTCGCCATCAGGTACATGGCGGCGTCCGCGATGTAGATCGGGCTGTCGTACGCCGTGACCTTCCCCGCGTAGGGCGAGCTCCCGTCGAAGACCACGCTCCAGCTCGTCGGCGCCGGGGAGACCACGTCCGCGTTGTACATGAGCAGGTTCGGCCCCCACATGTACGGCACGCCGTAGTGCACGCCGTCGACCGTGTTGTGCGGCGGCGACTGGAGCGACTGCATCACGTCCGAGTAGTCCGGGAACGACCCGGTGTCGATCGCCGCGACGTCGCCGTTCGCGATCAACCGGAGCGTGGCGTCCCCCGAGGCCGACACGCCGTCGTACAGCGAGCCGCCCTGCTGGCGCATCAGGTTCACCATCTCGTCCGAGGTGTTCCCGGGCTTGACCGTGACCTCGCACCCGGTCTCCTGCTCGAACGGCGTGACCCAGTCGTCCTCCGTGTAGCCGGGCCACGCGATGAGGCTGAGGGCCCCCTCGCCCTCGGCGTTCGCGTCGTACGCCTGCGGCTCGCCGCCGCCACCACCGCCGCCCTCGTCGTTGCTGCACGCGGCAGCGACGAGCGCGAGGACGAAGACGATCGGCAGCGCCCCCCTGAGCACCTTCATGCGGTTCCCCCCTTCGGGTCCGAGGACCCTCCCTCTCCGGCCGTCTCGACCGGGCGATTGTTCCCCCTGCTCCAGGTCAAGCGGACGGCTCGTCCCTTGACCTGGAGCGCCTCCATCGACGACGTGCGGAGGTTCTGCTGGAAGACCATCAGCTCCCCGCCCGCGTCGAGCGCGACCGCGTACTTCGTGAGCGCGCCGATGTAGACGACCTCGCGCACGTGGCCGGTCGCCGAGCACTCGTCGTCCTCCACCGGCGCGGACAGCTCGACGAGGTGGATCTTCTCGGGCCGGATCGTGAACGCCGCGGGCGAGCCGGCGATCGCCTCGGCGACCGGCCCCGACAGGACGTTCGAGGTCCCGACGAAGCCGGCCACGAACCCCGTCGCCGGGAGCTCGTACACCTCCGCCGGCGTCCCCACCTGCTCGACGCGGCCCCGGCTGAACACCGCGAGGCGGTCGCTCATCGTGAGCGCCTCCTCCTGGTCGTGCGTGACGTAGATGAACGTGAGCCCGACCTGCTGCTGGATCTCCTTGAGCTCGATCTGCATCGCCTGGCGAAGCTTCAGGTCGAGGGCGCCGAGCGGCTCGTCGAGCAGCAGGACCTTCGGGCGATTCACGAGCGCGCGCGCGAGCGCCACCCGCTGGCGCTGGCCGCCCGACAGCTGCGACGGCTTTCGATCGCCGAACGCCGAGAGCTGCACCATCGCGAGGGCCTCCTCGGACCGTTCCGCGCGCTCCTTCTTCGCGACCTTCTTCACCAAGAGCCCGTATTCGACGTTCTCCAGCACCGTCATGTGCGGGAACAGCGCGTAGTCCTGGAACACCGTGTTGACGTCGCGCTCGTACGGCGCGAGCCCCGTCACGTCGCGACCGCCGAGCTCGACGCGTCCCTCGGTCGGGGCCTCGAAGCCCGCGATCATTCGCAGGCACGTGGTCTTGCCCGAGCCCGATGGACCGAGCATCGAGAAGAACTCGCCCTCGCGGACGTCGAGGTCGACGCGGTCCACGGCGACGACGTCCCCGAAGCGCTTCTGCACCCCGACCAGCCGTACCGCGGCGCCCGCGCCCGTGGGAACCGCGATGTCGTCGAGCCGTGCCTGCGGCTGCCCCAATCCCCCTCCGCGTGTTCGTTGGCGTTCGGAACCGCGCCATCTTGAACGGGTTGCCGAGCCCGGGCAACCCATCGCGCCGTCGCACGCAGCGGCCGCGCCTACGCCATCCCGGCAGCTTCCGGCTCCCTGGCGGTGAGCAGCCCGGCGGTCAGCTCGCCCACCACCTTCGGACCGCGAAAGACCAGGGCGGTGTACAGCTGCACCGATGCGGCGCCCGCGTCCAGGCAGGCCACGGCGTCGGCCGCCGAGGTGATCCCGCCGCAGGCCGCGATGGGCAGGGCCCCGCGCGTGACCTCGGCGACCTCCGCGACGATGCGCGGGGTGTCCTCCGACAGCGCCCTCCCGGACAGGCCGCCCTCGCCCACCGCGAGACGCTCGTCGCGCACCGGTCGCGTGTTCGAGCACGTCAACCCGTCCGCCCCGCCGTCCACCGCGACGCCCGCCAGCGCGAGGACGGCCTCGCGCTCCCGGTCGCCACGGTACGGCGGGAGCTTCACGGCGAGCGGCCGCCGCCGCGCTCCGAGCTCTCGCAGGAGCGTCGCGAGGTGCGCCTCGTTGTCTCGATCCCGTCCCCACGCGACGTTCGGGCAGCTGGCGTTCAGCTCGATCGCGTCCACGTGCGGCTCGAGCAGACGGAACGCCTCGACGGCGTCGGAGACCTCCTCGTCCGCGATGCTCGCCACCCGCGGCGTAGTCCGCGGGACGGCTGCGAGATTCGCCGCGGCGGCCCGCGCGCCGGGGTTCGGCAATCCCATCGCGTTGGTCAGGCTCCCCCGGTCGCGATACCGAACGATCCGGGGCCTCGCGCTGCCCGCGCGCGGGCGGTGCGTGAACGTCCCCGCGACGACGTACCCGAAGCCGAGGCGTCCGAGCGGCGCGAGCCGCCGTCCCGTCTTGTCGAAGCCGGCGGCCAGCCCGACCGGGTTCTCGATCGGGACGCCGGCGAACGTCGCGTGGAGAGCGGGATGGCGCGCGGCTCCGCCGAGTCGCTCCCACGGAAGCGGGAGCGCGAGCAGCCGGCCGGCGAGTCGATGCGCGGCCTCGGGAGGAAGGGCGAAGAACGCGGGTCGTGCCAGCGTTCGGTACCACTCCATCGGGGCCTATGCTACGCGCGATGCCGGACGACCTTCCGAGACGCCTGCTCGAGGCCTCGGAGCTGCACGGCGACTTCGTCCTTTCCTCCGGGAAGCGGTCCTCGGTCTACTTCGACAAGTTCCGGTTCCTCACCGAGCCCTCGTTGCTGCGCGAGACGGCCCACGCCGTCGCGGACCTACTGCCCGACGGAGTCACGCACCTCGCCGCCCCCGAGGGCGCGGCGACGCTGCTCGTCGCCGCGGTCGCGATCGAGACCGGGCTGCCGGTGGCCGTCGTTCGCAAGGAGCCGAAGGAGTACGGCACCAGATCGCAGGTGGAGGGCCACGCCCCGCCCGGTGCCGAGCTGGCGCTCATCGAGGACGTGTCGACCACCGGCCATCAGGTCCTGAAGGCGGCACGGGTGCTCGAGGCGCAGGGCTGCCGCGTCGGGATCATCGTGCTCGCGATCGACCGCGGCGGGGCCGAGCCGCTTCGCCGCGAGGGCTACTGGGTGCGGTCGGTGGTCGAGGTGGAGCCGGCCGACTAGAAGCGAGCGCTACTCGCTCAGCGCCGTAGGCATCTCGCAACGCCACACCTGGAGGCGCCAGAGCAGCCGGCTGCCGCGCGCGTGGAGGTCGAGAATGCCCTCCTTCATCATCTGCGCGACGGCCTTGGACTTTGCCACCACGTCGGGCAGCGGGAACTCTCGTTCCAGGAGCGACTGCAGGTTCGCCGCGCCGAAGATCCTGCGGGCGACCTCGAGGATGCGTCCCTCCGCCTGAAGGGTCCCCGTGGGCAGGAACAGGCGCCCACCCGGGCGCAGGCAACCGCTCTCGTTGACGCTCTCGAGCATCGCCGCCGGCAGCTCCGCACCCGTCGGGCCGCCGGCGCGGCCGTCGGGGAACCAGCCGGAAACGGCGGCGATCTCGTCCGGGATGCCCGAGACGTCGCCGATGATCACGTCGGCACTGATCCCCCGCACGGGCTCGAGCAGGTCTCCGACCCGGAACTCGACGCGCTCGTCGACCTCCAGGCGCACGGCGTTGCGGCGGGCGACCTCGATGGCCTCCTCGGACAGGTCGACCCCGATCACGCGGCCGGCGCCGAGGCGGGCGGCGACCAGGGACAGGACCCCGCTGCCGCAGCCCACGTCGATGACGGTTTCGCCGGCGCGAATCTCGAGCGCCTCCGCGATCGTTCGGCTCGTGTAGGTGGGGGCGAAGACCCCGGGATTGACCTCGATCGTGAACGGGCCCGTCCGGCCTTTCCATTCGAGCGTGTTCGCGATCTCCGGTGCCATGACGGGTCCATCGTGCAGGTTGAAAAGGGGGTCGTCAACCGATCACACGATCGGGTGCTCGAACCGTGCGTCCTCCCCCGGCACGACTGCACCCGCCTCGATCTCCTCCGCCAGAGCCTCGGCCGCGCCCGCCACCCGGGCCGTCTCGACTCCCCGGTGGCCATCGGGATAGGCCCCGATCCGCCGGGCGGCCCGCCGCAGCAGCTGGACGGCGCCGTGGGGGTTGCCTCGAAGCAGATGGGTGTAGCCGGCCCCGAGCTGCGAGAGCCCCTTGAAGAACTCCGCGTCCTCGGTGTCGCGTGCCTGCTTCCAGGCGGTCTCCCACGCCTCGTGCGCCGGGAAGTACCGGCCGGCGTTCAGGTGGGAGCGGCCGAGGCGATGGTTCTCGGCGAGCGTGAGCGCGTCGAAGTCCTCCAGGTGCAAGGTGCTCTCGGCGCCCCAGGGCTGCGGCCGGCCGAGATGGTCGCGCGGCCGCTCCGGCTTGTTGCGGGTCTCGGTCGGCTTGCCCGACTTGCCGCGAGCCTCTTGGGGCATGCCGACATGCTACCGACGGCGTGCACGCCGACGCCGATCCTCGCCACGATAGGCTCGCGGCGTGACGCAGGACTACGACGTCATCGTCGTGGGCGCGGGCGTGATGGGGACCTCGGCCGCGCGCTGGCTCGCGAAACGCGGTCGCGGCACCCTCCTGCTCGACCGGTTCGAGCTCGGCGACGCGCGTGCGAGCTCGGCCGGACCGACGCGCATCTTCCGGCTCACCTACCACCACCCGGATTACGTCCGCATGGCGCGCCGCGCACTCGACGAGTGGCGCGACCTCGAGGCCGAGGCCGGCGAGCCGCTGCTCGTGACCACCGCGGGCCTCGACATCGGTCCGGAGGGGCGCTCCTCGGCGGAGGCCCTCGAGGCCGCCGGCGTCCCGTTCGCGTACCTGTCGGTCGAGGCGATTCGGGAGCGGTGGCCCGCGCTGCGACTCGAGACAGGAACCGAGGCGTTCGTCCAGGAGGACGGGGGCGTCTGCATGGCGGATCGAACGGTGCGAGCGCAGGCGAGGGTCGCGGCCGGGCTCGGCGCCACCGTGCTCGAGCGCGTGCGGGTCGAGCGGATCGTCGCGACGGGAACGGGCGCCGAGGTGCACGCGGACGCCGGGATGTATCGGGCGCCGGTCGTCGTGGTGACCGCCGGCCCGTGGGCCGGCGACCTGCTCCGGACGGCCGGCATCGACCTCCCGCTGGTGCCGAGCTTCGAGCAGGTCACCTACTTCGCGCTCGACGATCCCGCTGCGATTCCCACGCTGATCGACTGGACCGTGGACCCCCCGCGCACGCCCTACACCGTCCCGAACCCCGAGGAGCCGAGCCACTTCAAGGTGGCGCTCCACCTGTCCGGCCCCGACGTCGACCCCGACGCCCGCTCGTTCGATCCCGATCCGGACCGAGTGCGAAGGGTGGAGGCGTACGCCGCGGCGCGATTTGCGCCCAACCGTCCGACGGGCGCGACCGATACGTGCCTGTACACGAACACCCCCGACGAGGACTTCGTCCTGGATCGCCGCGGCCCGGTGGTGATCGGCTCGCCGTGCAGCGGCCACGGATTCAAGTTCGCTCCGCTCATCGGGCGCATCCTCGCCGACCTGGCCACGGCACAACCGGCCCCGCTGCCGATCGAGCGATTCCTGACCGGGCGGTTCTGGTCGTGAGCTCGCCCCCGCTGTCGCCGCAGGACCGGGTCACGAAGTCCCGGGTCGACCTGCTGTCCTCGGTCGTGCGACGGCTGCGCGGCCGGCAGTGGCGGATCCTGCCCCATCCCGGACCGATCGCCGGCGAGCAGCGGTTCCGAAGCAAGTCGGGGGCGCTGCGGGCGGCGATCTTCGGCGTCACCGACGGGTTGGTCTCGAACCTCTCGCTGATCTTCGGCGTCGCCGGGGCCGGCGTCGACAACAGCGTCGTCGTGGTCGCCGGCGTCGCCGGCCTCCTCGCGGGCGCCTGCTCGATGGCCGCCGGCGAGTACATCTCGGTGCGCGTGCAGCGCGAGGTGTTCGAGCGGCTGATCCACCTCGAGGCGCACGAGATCGGATCCGATCCCGAGGCCGAGCGGGCCGAGCTCGCGGACCTCTACGTGCGCAAGGGCCTGTCGCGCGAGCTCGCGAACCGGCTCGCCGAGGAGCTGATGAAGGACCCCGAGGTCGCCCTCGACACGCACGCCCGCGAGGAGCTCGGGCTCGACCCCGACGAGGGGTTGGGATCGCCGGTCGCGGCGGCGAGCGCGTCGTTCCTGACGTTCTCCGTTGGCGCGCTCGTGCCGCTGCTCCCGTTCCTGTTCGGATCGGGAACGGCGGCCGTGGTCGTCTCGGCCGCGCTCTCGGGCGTCGCGCTCTTCGGGGTCGGCGCCGCGATGTCGTATCTCACCGGACGGGGCGCGATCCGCTCGGGCCTTCGGATGCTCGGGATCGGGGCGGCCGCGGCCGGCGTCACGTACCTGGTCGGCAGGCTCCTGAACGTGACCGTCGGCATCTAGCCGGAGGAGGCCGCGGCCTCGTCGGCGAGCACGAGCTGGTGAGCGGCGCGCACCCGCCCGGCCGGGATCGAGAGATCGGAGGCGAGCAGCCGGCCGAGCGCCCTCGACTTGTCCCGGCCCGTCACCAGCCACAGGACCAACCGGCTCCTGTCGAGCACCGGGTACGTAAGGGTCATTCGGACGCGGCCGCGATACTCCCCGGTGATCGCGACGTCGCGATCACCGACGTCGAGCGCGGGGTCGCCCGGCACGAGCGACGCCGTGTGCCCGTCCTCGCCGAGCCCGAGGTGCACGAGATCGAATGGATCGGGCAGCCCCGCGGCGTAGCGCGTGGCCGCGGCCCCGAGGTCGGCGGCGGTGACCGGCATGGGCTCGACGAGGTCGCGACCGACGGCGGGGAGCACGGCGAGCAGGCCGCTCAGGTTGCGATCGGGGTGGCCGTCCGGCGCGACGCGCTCGTCGACCTGCCAGATGCGGGTGCGCGCCCACGGCACGTCGAGCTCGGCGAGGCGTTCGAGCATCGCTCGCGGGGTGCGGCCGCCGCTCAGGGCGAGCGCGAACGAGCCCCGGGCGGCGACGGCCACCCGCGCCGCCGCGAGAACCTCCTCGGCGCCGCGGCCGGCGACCGCTTCGGCGTCGGGCAGGACGACCAAACGGTGGGGATCGGCCACGGCCCTCAGGGCTCGACCGGCCCGGCGCCGGTCTCGGTGAGCTCCTCGAGCGTCGCGCGTAGCAACTCGTACCGCCGGTCGCCGAGCTCGCGCCGGGCCCTGGCCTCGACGGCGGCCACCGCGCGCCGGGCTTCGGCAACGTAGCGCCGACCGCGAGCGGTGAGGCGGACGACCTTGGCGCGAGCGTCCTCAACGTCCGGAACTCGCCGGACGTAGCCGCGAGTCTCGAGGTCGTCGACGAGCAGCATCATCCCTTGTTTGGTCATCCGGGCCCGCCGGGCGAGGTCCGTGAGCCGCGTGCCCGAGCGGCGATCGATGTGCATGAAGACCGCGGCGTGTCCGGGACGGGCGTCGGGGAACCCTCGCTCCTCGAGCCCGGCGACGACCTCCGCGCCGAGCGCCCGCGAGGCCTCGAGCAGCAGGCGCGGCAGGTCCGGCTCGCCCACGTCCGGATGGTCGCGCTCGCGCTCGGTGTCGTCAACCTGCTTGACCGCGTGGAGCGGCTACCCTCGATCTCCGTGCGGGTTCGCGAGGTGCGGCCGGAGGAATTCGCGGAGGCGGGCGCGGTCACCGCCCTCGCCTACCAGGAGTTCGTCACGCCGGGCGATGCCGACTGGGAGGAGTATCTCGAGCACATCGCCGACGTGGCCTCGCGCGCCCCGTCGGCGACGGTCCTGGTGGCCGAGGAGGAGGGCCGGATCCTTGGCAGCGCGACGCTCGAGCTCGGCGACCGGATCGGCGAAGACCCGCCGCTCGCACCGGACGAGGCGCACATCCGCATGCTCGGCGTCCACCCCGACTGGCGCGGCAGGGGCGTGGCGCGCGCGCTGATGCAGGCGTGCTTCGACGTCGCGAGGACGGCCGGACGAACCCGCATGACTCTTCACACCACATCACGGATGCGGGCGGCCCAGCGAATGTACGAGGCGATGGGGTTCGAGCGGCTGCCGGATCGCGTCTTCCCCGACGGCTTCGTCCTGCTCTCCTACGAGCGGACGATTCCGGACTGACGAGACCGACGTCTCGAGCGCGTCACGAGCCGCTGGCGGTCCGAACGACCTCGCCGCTCGACAGGATGACGCCGTCCTCGCACTCGGCCTGGACGAGCCCGCCACGGAACTGCTGCTCGTACAGCTGCGCGTAGAGCCCCCCGAGCTCGATGAGCCGGTCGTGCGTCCCACGCTCGACGATCCGGCCGCGGTCGACGACGAAGATCACGTCTGCCGACAGGATCGTCGACAGGCGGTGCGCGATCGCGATCGTCGTCCGGCCGTGCATCAGCGGTTCGAGCGCCGCCTGGACCAGGCGCTCCGACGTCGTGTCGAGCGACGACGTGGCCTCGTCCAGGATCAGGACGCGTGGGTCCTTCAGGATCACGCGGGCGATCGCGAGGCGCTGCTTCTCGCCGCCCGAAAGCTTGTACCCGCGCTCTCCCACCACCGTGTCGTAGCCCTC
This sequence comes from uncultured Actinomycetes bacterium, assembly GCA_963716935.1. Classification (GTDB taxonomy): domain Bacteria; phylum Actinomycetota; class UBA4738; order UBA4738; family HRBIN12; genus CALGFI01. Next base: position 274,084 of record CAVQUN010000008.1, read on the forward strand.
GGGCAGCTCGACGATCCGGTCGTGGATGTTCGCGGCGCGCGCCGCCGCCTCGAGCTCATCGACCGGGGCGTCCGGCCGCCCGTACATCAGGTTGCGGCGGATCGTCGTGTGGAAGAGATAGGTCTCCTGCGTCACCACGCCGATCGCATCGCCGAGGGACTCGAGCGCGAGGTTGCGGACGTCGATCGCATCGATCTCGACGCGACCACGCTGGACGTCGTACAGGCGCGGGACGAGGTACGTGATCGTCGTCTTCCCGGCGCCGGACGGGCCGACGAGGGCGGCCAGCTGACCCGGCTCGATCTCCAAGGAGACGTCCTCGAGCGTCCATTCGCGCGGCGCCTCGTTCGCGAGCGCCAGGTCCGTCGGCGAGACGGGAGTCCTGTCGGCCTCCGGCGGCGCCTCATACCGGAACCAGACATCGCGCAGGGCGACGCGGCCGCGGACCTCCGAGGGCGCGAGGCGGACCGCATCGGGCGCGTCCTCGATCTCGTGGTCCATGTCGAGGTACTCGAAGATCCGGTCGAAGAGCGCGAGCGACGAGTGCACCTCGGTGGAGACCTGCAGCATCGAGCCGATGGGGAAGAACAGGCGCGCCTGCAACGTGGTGAACGCGACGATGTCGCCGGCCGTCAACGAGTCGCCGCCGTTCTGCATGACCCAGCCCGCAACCAGGTAGACGAGCGCCGGGGTGATCGAGAAGAACGTCCCCACCACGGCGAAGAAGGATCGGCCGATCATCGTCTGGCGGATCTGAAACCCGGTCAGCCGTTCGTTCTCGCTCTGGAACCGGTCGATCTCGTGGCGCTGACGACCGAAGGCCTTCGACAGCAAGATGCCGGAGACCGAGAGGGTCTCTTCCGTCACGGACGTGAGGTCCGCGTAGGTCTTGGCGGTGCTCGTCGCGACCTCGCGCCGGGCGCGGCCGACCTTCACCGTGAGCCACAGGAAGAGCGGCATCAGGGAGAGCGACAGCAGCGTCAGCTGCCACGAGATGAACGTCATCGCGATGAGCGTGCTGATGATCACGACGACGTTGGATAGGACGCTCGATGCGGTGTCTGTGACGACCGACTGCACGCCGCCGACGTCGTTGGCCAGGCGCGACTGGATCTCTCCGGTCCGGGTCGTGGTGAAGAATCGCAACGGCATGAACTGCAGGTGCGTGTAGAGCTGGTTCCGAAGATCCTGCATCACGCGGAGCCCGACGAGGTTCGCGAGGTAGGTCTGCCCGATCCCGATGACGGCCGTCACGATCGGGATCGCGATCATGAGCCCCGCGTACAGGTACAGGTTGCTCATGTCCGGACAGGGCCCGCCGGCGCACGTTCCGGGCGGGTTCCCGAACAGCGCGTTATCGAACACGGCCTTGATGAGCAGCGGGTTCACGACCCCGAGCCCCGAGGTCACGACGATGGCGAGACCGACGACCGCCACCTTTCTGCGGTAGGGACGGAAGGTCCCGATGACGCGCCGGATCGTGTGTTGCCCGATCGGGCGATCGTCCTCCTCGGAGGGGACGCGAAACATCCGGCCGTGACCACGCATGGTTCAGCCAGGATACGGCCGCCCTCCGATACGACCGGTCCTCGGACTAGGCTGTGCGGATGGACGTGACGACGCAGCTCACCCTGCTCGGGCGAGCGGCGCTCGCGGCGCTCCTCGGGTTCGCGATCGGCCTCGAGCGGGAGTCCCGCGGCAAGACGGCCGGCGAGCGGACGTTCGCCCTCCTCGCCCTCGCGGCCGGGGCGGTCACCGCGGTGGGCTCGCTCTCCCTCGGTCCCGACGGCACGAGCCGCGTGATTCAGGGCATCCTTGCGGGCGTCGGGTTCCTCGGCGCCGGGGTCATCTTCCGCCGCGGCGTCGGCGACGTTCGCGGCCTCACGACGGCGGCCGGGGCGTGGGCGGTCACGGCGATCGGGATCGTCGCCGGGGCCGGCGCATACGTGGGCTCGGTGCTCCTCACGGTCTTGGTCCTGGTCATCCTCGAGCTGGACGTGGTCCCGTTCCTGCGCCGGTCTCCCGACGACGGGGGCCCTTCCTCAGAGCCCGGACCGCGCTGACGCTGCGAGCGCCACCGCCCGGCGGAAGATCGCGTCGAGCATCGCCTCGGTGAGCTTGCCGGTGAACGTGTTCTGCTGGCTCGGGTGGTAGCAGCCGAGCAGGACGTAGGGACCGAGCTCCGCCTCCGCCCCGTGGCCGAAACGCGGCTTCGGCCGGCGAACGTGCCCGAGCGCCGCGCACGCCCGCAGCGCCCCGTCCCACGCGTAGGCGCCGAGCGCGACGATCACCCGCGTCCTTCCGAGCGCGACGAGCTCGCGCTCCAGGAACGGGAGGCAGCGATCGCGCTCCTGCGGCGTCGGCTTGTTCGCTGGCGGGGCGCACCGGTTCACCGCGGTGAGGTAGGCGCCCCGCAGCTCGAGTCCGTCGTCGCGCCGCGTCGAGACGGGTCGGCTCGACAGCCCCGCGCGAAAGAGCGACCCGTACAGGAAGTCGCCCGACCGGTCGCCCGTGAAGATGCGGCCGGTCCGGTTGCCGCCGTGCGCCGCCGGCGCAAGACCCACGACCAGGATCCGCGCGCGCGGATCGCCGAACCCGGGCACGGGCCGGCCCCAGTACTCCTGGTCGGCGTACCGAGCGACGCGATCGCGGGCGACCCGCTCGCGCCACTCGACGAGGCGCGGGCATCGACGGCACGCGACGACCTCCTCCCCTACCGTGCGGAGCTCGCTCACGCGCGCAGCTCCCGGAATCGATCCGCGGCGGCCCGGAACGCCTCGAGCGGTGCAAGGAGCTCTCCGACGAGTCCGATGAGCGCCTCGAACCCGTCGGGGGCGCTCGCCTCGGCCCGGACCCGCTCTGCCATCGCCATCGCCTCGCCGAGCCCGTCGCTCGCGCCGCGCCAGACCTCCTCGACCTCCGCCACCCTCCACGCGCCCATGCCCGATCGGACGGCGCGCAGCTCCTCCTCGAACTCGGACAGCGCCTCGGCGAGGGGACGTCCCGGCAGCCGCGTCCGGGGAACCGCCGCGGTGAGCGCGTCCTTCGCCCGCTCGAGCGGAGGGATCAACCCCTCGAACGCCGCGAACGCCGGCGCGAGGTCGGGTGGCAGGCGGCGACGCCGGAGGGCCACGTCATCCCTGCTCGGCGAGGACGCCGAGCGCCATCGCGGGGTCGTTCGACGCGATCGCGTCGACGCCCCATTCGAGCAGCGTCCGGACCTCCGCCGGCTCGTCGGCGGTCCACGTCCCCACGCGCAGGCCTGCCGCGTGGACGTCCTTCACGAACGGCGCGCCGAGCGGGACCAGCGACCGGGTCCCGGGCAGCACGAGGTCGTGTCCCGCCGCGGCGGCGAACCCCAGCGCCTCCCGGGCTGGGATGGGGTCGGTCGACAGGAACCCGGTCGGGACCGATGCGTCGAGCGCCTTCGAAGCGGCGACCGACGCCGGGTTGAACGACACGATCAGGACGGATCCCGCGAACGCGGTGCGTTCGAGCTCGGCGTGCGTCGCCTCGACGGCGCGCTCGCGCCCGGACTCGAACCCGGGCTCGCCGGGCAGGTTCTTGATCTCGAGGGCGACGGCCGCCCTTCCGCTCGCGAGGTCGAGGACCTCGGCCAGCGTGGGCGGGGGCTCCGGCGACTCCGCGGTTCCGGCGTTGAGGGCGGCCAGCGCCCGCGCATCGAGCTCGTGCACGGCCCCGCTCCCGTCGGTGGTCCGGTCGACGGTCGCGTCGTGCATGACGACCGCGACGCCGTCGCTCGAGAGCCGGACGTCGAGCTCCACGATCCGGGCCCCGAGCCGCAGCGCCTCGGCGAGGGAGGACATCGTGTTCTCCGGCCGTGTGGACGACGCACCTCGATGGGCGACGATCACCGGGAACGCGTCCGCGGGGAACCGGTGGTCGCGCACGGACACCAGCTAGACGAGGCTCGCGGGGCACAGGGGACTGACCGGGCAGACGTCGCACCGAGGCTTGCGCGCGACGCAGACGGCGCGGCCGTGGTCGATAAGTACGTACGTGAAGTCGAACCACCGATTCTTGGGGATCAGCCGCATGAGGTCCTGCTCGATCTTGTCCGGATCGGACTCGGCGCTGAACCCCAGGCGATTCGCGAGGCGACGGACGTGCGTGTCGACGGCGATCCCTACGACGATGCCGAACGCGTTGCCGAGCACGATGTTGCCGGTCTTGCGCGCGACGCCTCGCAGCGTGACGAGGTCCTCCATCGTGTTCGGGACCTCCCCGTCGTAGGCGTCGACGATGCGCTGGCACGCCGCGCGGATGGAGGTGGCCTTCTGGTTGAAGAAGCCGGTCGGTTTGATGTCGCGCTTGAGCTCGTCCTCGGGGACTCGCAGGTAGTCCTGGGGCGAGCGGTACTTCTCGAACAAGGTGGCCGTGACCTCGTTCACCTTCTCGTCCGTGCACTGCGCCGACAGGATCGTCGCCACGAGCATCTCGAGCGGCGTGGTGAAGTGAAGCGCGACGTGGGCGTCCGGGTAGGCCTTCGAGAGGATCCGAACGATCTCCGGGGCGCGGGACTCGATCGGGTCGTCCCGCCCGAGGCGGGCACCGGGCATCGGTCAGCTCCGGCCGTCGAGCGGGAGCCCGAGCGCGAACGCGTCGCCGTCCCGGTAGCTCGACCACGCGCCGCCGCGCAGGACGTGGATCCCCTGCCGGCCGATCACCGTCCACGCCTCGCCGTCGCCGACCATCGCGGTCTCCTCGTCGAGACCGACGAAGCGGTCGCCGTCGCGCACCGAGCCGACGATGAAGCTCGAGGCCCCCGGGACCCAGGTATCGACGATGTCCCAGTGCGGGCCGAAGAGGGTCTCGCGCACGAACCCGAGCCCGGGCCGCCACAGGTGCTCGAAGTCCTGCGTGTCGCTGTCGTACGTCCGCTCGGTCAGGCACGCGACGCCGGCGCTGCACCCCGCGTACGGGAGCCCGTCGGGCAGGGCGGTGACGAGCGCCGCCCAGAACGGCGTGTCGCGCACCACGTCGGCCAGGCGGGCCGGGTTCCCGCCGGAGAAGAACACGAACGCGGCGTCGTCCAGCCGCGCGACCACGTCCTCGCGGTGGGCGTCCTCCCGCGTGCGAAGCGGCAGCACCTCGGCGCGAAGGCCGAGCGCCGCGTAGTGCTCGAGCCCCTTCGAGCCCCATCCGTTGAACGAATCCTCGCCCTCGTGGGCCGACGCCGTCGGCGCGACCAGCACGACGCCGTCGGGGCTCCGTGAACAGCCGAGCAGCCACCGGTCCACCGGCTCCGACCACGGCTCGAACTCGCCCGACCCGAGGAGTGCCATCGCGACGTCGCTCACGCCGTCCCCTCGCGGAGCTCGCTCGAGCGGAGCTCGGCGTCGGGGCGCTCCGTCACGCGCCCTCTCCGGCCGGCCGGAACCCCTCGAACGACATCTGTCGCCACCAGACCTGGTCGCCGACGGCTTGCAGGATGGACTCGATCTGGCTCACGTGCGCGCTGATGGCGCTCACCTTGGTCTCGAGGATGTCGGGCGGGAGCTCGTAGAAGATCGCGAGCTCCTCGCGCGGAACCTCGCGTGGCGTGCCCGGCAGGAAGACGTTGAAGGGCTCCCAGATCGGGAGGAACTCGGCGGCCCACTCGGGGGTCACGCACGCATAGAGGACGCGAGAGCCGGGCTTGCCGGCCTCGCGATGCGCCAGGGTCGCCCATCGCGAGACGGTCTTGTGGGCCTCGTGACCGGTCATCCCCTCGGGGCCGAAGGTGAGCAGCGTGTCCGGCTGCACCTGCGCGACCAGGTCGCGGACGGAGGCGTACCCCTCCTCCGGCAGCCCGGTCTCCATGTCGATGTCGGGAAGATCGAGCCAGTGGTGCTCGGTGACCCCAAGGATCTGCAGGGAGCGCTCGAGCTCCGCCGTGCGCACCTCGCCCATGGTCTCGGGCGGCCACCGCTCCTCGTCCATCGAGCCGCCCTCGCCATGTGTGGCGGTGACGCACACAACCCGGGAGCCGGCCCGGACGGCCCGGGCCATCAACCCCGCGGACAGATAGGCCTCGTCGTCGGGGTGGGCCCAGACGCCGAGGATCGTGCCGAGTTCGTCCATCCGGTCCTCCTCAGGCCGGTCGCGCTCCCTCGCGCCCGCGGCCAACGCCCGAGGGGCGATTGTGTCGGTTCCGGCCGCGATCGTCGACCCGTTCGACGCGCCGCCGGGACCGGGAAAACGGAACGGCCCCCGGTCGGGGGCCGTTCCTGGTTGTCCCGCGCGAGGGAGGGGGGAGCGCGGGCGTTCTCAGGCTCGTTGGATCCGAAGGCGCTTGCCGCGGTGGCTCGGAAACGCCGCTTCCGCGTGCTGCCAGCATCGGTCCGCGGCGTTGTAGACGGAGAGCTGCGTCGTGCACTCCGGATCGGAGCACACGCGTCCTTCCTCCTCGACCCGCGACGGCGGGGGGAGCTGGCCGGGACGAGTTCCCTTGGTCACGGGGCGGACCTCCTCCACGGCTATTCGCCGACCGGGGTTCGGGGGTTCGCGCCGAGACGAAGTTGACCCGGGTCCCCCTACGAAGGGGCCGGCGGGTGCTCGTGGGGGGCGGCGACGAGCGTCCGAATCCGCTCGAGGAGCTCCGCGGGCATCTCGTTGCATCCGCACTTGGCGCGGAGCAGCTCCTTCAGGCGCCGCTGGAACTCGGAATGGCCGTGGCAGGGGGAGCACGCTCCCAGGTGCCGCTCGATCTCCACGCGCTCCACACCGACGAGCTCTCCATCAAGGTAGAGCTCGATCTGGCGGAGCACGTGCTCGCATTCAGTCGATGACAAGTCCACGCTCCCGTACCGTGTCCCACAACGCCTTCTGGAGGGCTTTCCTTCCCCGATGCAAGCGGGACATCACGGTCCCGATCGGGATGTCGAGGATCTCGGCGATCTCCTTGTAGCTGAAGCCCTCGACGTCGGCAAGCAGCACCGCCATCCGGAAGATCTCCGGCAGCTCCTCCAGCGCTCGCTGCACGTCCTCGTCGGGGATGCGCTCGAGCACCTCGCTCTCGGCGGATGCCTCGACGCCGGACTCGCCCAGACGGTCGTACAGGTACCAGTCCTCGAGCTCGTCGTCCGCGACGGTGACCGGTTGGCGCTGCTTCTTGCGATACGTGTTGATGAACGTGTTCGTGAGGATCCGGTACATCCAGGCTCGGAGGTTGGTGCCCTCCTCGAACCCGGCGAAGCCACGGAAGGCCCGCAACGAGGTCTCCTGGATCAGGTCCTCCGCGTCCGCGGGGTTGCGCGTGAGTCGCAGCGCCGCGCCGTACAGGTTCGGGAGTATTGGGAGCACGTCGCGCTCGAATCGGGCACGGAGCGCCTCGTCCTCGGGCGGCGCCGCCTGACTCCGCGCCACAGCTCCCTCCTGTCCGCTCCGACCCCTGGCCGATCGCGACCGTCCGCCACCTCGGCGGGCACTAAGTATCGCAGCATCCGCTCCGCGTCCCCGCGGGAGAGCGGTCGGGCGGCGAATCGGATGCGCACGGTCCGCCTGGCTGTCGCTCGTGGTGGGTGATGGGAAGATGGACGCACCCCATGGCAAACGGCAACGACCGACGTGGCAGGTGGCAGGGCTTCGATTTCGGCGGCGGATCCCCCGGCGAACCCCGGCGGATGCGGACGTCCCCCTGGGTCTGGATCCTGGCCTTCTTCGTGGTCCTGGTCCTGATCAACTACCTCGGCGCCGACCGCCCGAACACGATCGACTACTCGGAGTTCCTCAACCGCGTCGAACAGCAACAGATCGTGGGGACGCTCGAGATCTCGCAGGCGTCCGTGAGCGGACAGTACCGGGACCCTTCGACGGGTGACACCGTCAACTTCACGACGACGATCCCGCCGATCCTGCAGGGGACGTCCGCGCTGACGGACACGCTCGACGCGAACGACGTCTCCTACACGGGCGTCACGCCGAACGGCATCCAGACGTTCCTGATCGGCTGGGTGGCGCCGCTCCTGCTCTTCGGCCTGCTGTGGTTCTTCCTCGTGCGACGGATGAGCGGGGCGCAAGCCGGCGCGGCCCTCAACCTGGGGCGGAACAAGGTCAAGATCTACGACCGCAAGGAGATGAAGACGACCTTCTCCGACGTCGCCGGCGTCGACGAGGCGAAGGAGGAGCTGAAGGAGATCGTCGAGTTCCTGCGGAATCCCAAGAAGTACCAGCGCCTCGGCGGGCGCATCCCCAAGGGCGTGCTGCTCCTCGGCCCGCCCGGCTGCGGCAAGACGCTCCTCGCTCGGGCGGTCGCCGGCGAGGCGAACGTCCCGTTCTTCTTCATGAGCGGATCCGAGTTCGTCGAGATGTTCGTCGGGCTCGGGGCCGCCAGGATGCGCGAGCTCTTCCAGCAGGCGAAGGACAAGGCACCTGCGCTCGTATTCCTCGACGAGATCGACACGATCGGCAAGGGTCGCGCCGGGGCGCTCGGCGCCGGGTTCGGCGGCCACGACGAGCGCGAGCAGACGCTGAACCAGCTCCTCGTCGAGATGGACGGCTTCGACGCCAGCAAGGGCGTGATCATCATGGCCGCGACGAACAGGCCCGACGTCCTGGACCCGGCTCTCGTTCGCCCCGGACGGTTCGACCGCCAGGTGGTGGTCGATCAGCCCGATTTGAAGGGACGCGAGGAGATCCTCAGGGTGCACGTTCGAGGGGTCGCCCTCGATCCCTCCGTCGAGCTGCGGATTCTCGCGGCGCGCACGCCCGGGTTCACGGGCGCCGATCTCGCGAACGTGGTGAACGAGGCCGCGCTCCTCGCCGCCCGCAAGGAGAAGGACTCGGTGACGATGATCGAGCTCGAGGAGGCCGTCGACCGGACCGTCGCCGGGCTCGAGCGCAAGAGCCGCGTGATGTCCGAGAAGGACAAGGAGCGCGTCGCCATGCACGAGATGGGTCACGCGCTCGTCGCGCTCACGGCGCCGACGGCCGACCCCGTCCACCGCGTCTCGATCATCCCGCGCGGCGCGGCGGCGCTGGGCATGACCATGCAGCGGCCGATCGAGGATCGCTACCTCCTGACGGAGCCGGAGCTCAAGGACCGGCTCGCGGTGCTCCTCGGCGGACGTACGGCGGAGGAGATCCTGTTCGACAACGTCATCTCGACCGGGGCGCAGAACGACCTCGAGCGCGCGACCGAGATCGCCCGCGCCATGGTCACCGAGTACGGGATGAGCCCGAAGATCGGGCCGCTCTCGTTCGGGCGCGACGGGTTCCGGGGCGGCGCGGGTCGCCTGTTCTATCCCGGCGCGGGCCCGGAGCTCTCCGACGACCTCGCGGCGATCATCGACGAGGAGACCGCCCGGCTGGTCAACGAGGCACACGAGCGCGCGACGCAGGTGCTCACCGAGCACCGGGCGTTCCTCGAGCAGCTCTCGCAGATCCTGATCCTCACCGAGGTGATCGACGGGCCCGACCTGCACGCGTACTTCGAGGGCACCAAGCCGATCCCCTCGATCGAGGAGCTCAAGCGCGACGTGGCGGGCAACGGGAGCTCGGGGGCGGGCGAGTCGGCCGCCACCGGACCCGGGATCGTGGTCGAGCCCCCCGTCGTGGGCTGAGCCGGCACTCAGGCCCGCTCCTGGGGCTCCACCAGCAGGTCGAACCGGCCTCGAAACCGCTCCAGGAACCGGTAGTAGTTCCTCTTCGACAGCCGGTCGCGCTCCTGCGGCGCCGTCGCCGCCCACATCCGGTGCTCGTGCCGCCTGACCGGGACGTCGACGACGACGGCGAGGCGTCCGGTCTCGCGGATCCGAAAGCTCAGCTCGATGTCGGCCGTCCGGTACCACGAGAACCACTCGTCGAACAGGCCCGCGTCGCGCACGACGTCTCGCCGAAAGGCCATGAGGTAGCCCTCAATCGCGTCGACCCGCCGTTCGGCGCCGACGCCCGCGCTCTCGTGGAACTCGCGGAGGTCGTGCGTCGATATCCCGAACGGGCCGCAGACGCCGACCGCCGGATTCGCGAGCGCGGCCACGAGCGGCCCGAGCGCGTCCCCGGTCGGCTCGACGGAACCGTCCACGACGACGGCGATCTCTCCGCGCGAACGCCGAAGGCCGGCGTTCATCGCGGCTGCCCAACCGGTTTGCGGCTCGAGCGCGACGACCTCGACCCCGTCGCCGTAGACGGTCGGATCCGTTTCGGTCACGTCCGCCACCACGAACTGCGTGCGCGTCGTTCCGGCGGTGGCGCGGAAGGCGTCGAGCGCGCGAACCACATCGCGGGACAAGCCCAGGACGGCCCAGTGCACGCTCACGTCCGCGAGCGGCGGCTCCTCGAGAACGCTCTCGACGTCACGCGGGCGGAGGCGGCGGATCGGCGAGACGGCGATCGGCTCCAGCGTGGATCCGGCCGGCCCGTCGACGACGCGAAAACCGAGCTCGGTGATCCGGTCGCGAAGCTCGTCCGCGAGGGCGTAGTCCTTGGCGGCGCGCGCGTCCTCGCGCCGCGCCGCGAGCGCCCGAACCTCCTCGGGCACCTGGCTCACGAGCCGCTACACCGGCTCCTTCGACACGGTCCGGAGCCGACCCGCGACGGCCTCGAGCGTCCGCAGGGCGATCTGGGGATGCTCCATGAGGAGGCCGCGGAAGACCCACCCCGTGATCCCGACGAGTCGCACCGGGGTGAGCGCGGTGACCGTCGCGGTCCGCGGCCCACCGTCGAGGAGCGCGACCTCGCCGAAGAAGTCCCCGGGTCCCAGCTTCGCCTTCACGCGGCCGCCGATCGTGACCGTGCACTCGCCCTCGAGGATGAGGAACAGGCCGATGCCCCGCTCACCCTCGCGGGCGATCACCGTCCCCGCCCGGTGCGAGACCTCCTTCGAGGCCCGGGCGATGATCGCGAGCTCTCGCTTGGTGCACCCCGAGAAGATCGGCACCTTCGCGAGCTTGCCGGAGATGTCCTGTTCGGCCACCTGCGCCATCCTCCTTCACCCGCGAACCGTGCGCCCGATGAGGCACCGTATCCTATCCAGGCGCGCCCGGCCGACGCGAACCGAGCGGCCGGATAGGATGAACGTCGTGACCGAGCGCCGGCGCATCACCGCGATCGTGCTGCTGTTCTTGATCGGCTTCGGGCTCGTCGGCCTTGCGAGCGCCGCCGACGCCACATGGCCGCTGCTCATCACGCCGTTTCCCTACGCGGCGATCGCCTGGATCGTGGTCCGGCGCGACGACCCCGTTCCCGCCACCGAAGACGACGATCGGCCGGCGTAAGACGGGACGGGCCCACCGCGCTCGCGCGCCGGTGGGCCCTGTCGTCGCGGGGACAGGATTTGAACCTGTGACCTCTGGGTTATGAGCCCAGCGAGCTACCGGACTGCTCCACCCCGCAGCCGGATGATAGCGACCCGGCCGCGTCGGTGCCAAACGACAGCTAGCCGACGGTGATCGTGCCTCGCATCCCGTAGGCGTAGTGACCGGGCAGGTGACAGCCCAGGAGCACCTGCCCGGGGTCGGCGAAGGTGTAGGTCGTTCGCATCGTCGTCCCGGCCGGAACGGTCATCTCTCCCGGCCGCGGAGGGTGATAGGCCTCGGTGCCGCGCTCGTGCGCGAGCTGGACCGCCTCGTCACCCAGCAGGAACTCGTGGTCGATCGGGTCCGTGTTCTGGACGACGAACGTGACCGTCTCGCCCGGCGCGAACGCGAAGTCCGACGGGGTGAAGTGCGAGTAGTGGATGCGAACGTGCACGACGCGGACTCCGGGAGCCGCCACCGCCGGGGCGCAGGAGACGAACGTCGCTCCTATCAGCAGCGCGCCGACCCATTGCCGGAGCCCGGCGGTCCGCACCATCAGACCGTCGGTGGGCTGATCCGGCGACGCGACAGCGCCACCCCCGCGGCCAGCGCCGCCCCGAGCGCAACGGCCACCCAGATCGTCGGATCCCCGGTCGCGCTCGCCGGCGTGCGAGCGGCGTCCGGCTCGAGCCCCGCCGCGACCGGGGACGGCTGCCCCGCGCCGCTCGCGTCGACCGCGAGGTCGTAGACGAGGTCACCCGCCCGCGCGTCCACCCGCAGGAAGCTCAGCCACAGGTCGTCGATCGGCATCCACTTCATGCCGGCGTCGGAGCGAAGATCCGCGATCAGGCTCGTCGAGGCGGGCTCGCTCCGCTCGAGCACGATCCCCGGCTGCACGCCTCGCGCCTGGAGGATGCCGGCCACGGTCGGCGAGACGGGGGCGGGCAGCAGCGCCGGCTCGCGATCCGTGAGCAGGTAGACGTCGGCCTCGACGGGTGCCTCGGCGCCCGCTCCCAGGCCGAGGATCCGAAGCGGAACCCACGGGTTCGTGGTCGGGATGACGACGTGCACCGGCGTCCCGTCGCCGACGCCGACCCCCTCCGCGGCGGCGCGCGACGCGTCGAACCGGACCGCCATGAAGATCGGGCTCCGCTCGGCGTAGAAGTCGAGCACCTCGGGGGCGTCCGGCGGGAGGAAGAAGCCATGCTCGCGCGCCCAGTTCCCGACGGCCGTGCCGCCGCCTTCGAGCACCACGATGTCGAGCGCGTCGATCTCGGTCTGCAGGATCACGGTCGCGCTGTCTCGCGACGCGCTCTCGGCGCCGGCGAACGCGAGCGCCTGTGGCGACGGCGGCTGCGTCTCCTGCACGAGGCGCTGCAGCGTCCAGTCGCCCCCGCGGATCACCTTGGTGGGGACGCCGGGCAACGGGATGATGGACCCGAACTCACCTTCGCCGCCCGCGAACTCGAAGGACGTCACGTAGTGCTCGACGCCCGCGTGGTACGCGGCGAGCGTCGTGGTGCGGACGAGCGTTACGGTTCCGTTCGCGTTCACGAGCCCGCCGCACGCAAGCGCGGGACCGGCAAACAGCGTGAGCGCGACGAGGGTCGTGGCGCCGATCGTGAACGTTCGACGGAGCATGGGAGCCTCCTTCCGCTTCGGCCCCGCGACCGCGGGGGAACGTAATCGCTCTTCGACGTCCGGGGTCGTCGTGGCGTTCCGCGGAGGACGGAGTTCGGCGGGTCAGCCCGACGGGCTCGGCGAGACGCTCGTGCTCGGCGAGGGCGTCGGGCTCGCGCCGGATTGGGCGTTCAGCAGCGCCTGCGCCTGCTCGATCGCGGCCTGGGCGGCCTCGATCTCCGACTGATACGTCGCGAGGTTGCCGGCGGTGAGCGCGGCGTCGGCCGCGGCGAAGTGACCGGCCGCCAGCTGCAGGAGCTGGGCTACCTGTTCGTCGGTGGTGCCCTGAGGCGGCGGCTGTTCGCCCCCGCCCTCCGGCGGGATCGCCTCCCCGAGGGAGTCCGAGAGCGCATCGCGCAGGTTCGACCCGATGCCGATCGCCGTGCCGTTCACGACGACGACGCGCTTCAGCTCGGGAATCGCGTTGGCCTGTTGCGACTCGACGTACACCGGCTGGACGTACAGGAGCGAGTTCGCGATGGGGACGACGAGGAAGTCGCCGAACCGGATGACGGAGCCACCCTGTCCGAGCAACGTCCGTTCGGCGGAGAAGCGGGAGTCCTGGTTGATGCGCGCGAAGACCTGGGTGGGCCCGTCGACGTTCAGGCCCGCAGGGAACTGGAATGCGACGATGTTCCCGTAGTCGTCGGGGTCGGACTTGGCGGCCATCCAGGCAACCATGTTCTGCCGGTCCTGCGGGGTAAACGGCAGGATGAGGACGAACGACTCCTGGGTCTCCCCGGGAAGCCTCATCAGGACGTAGTAGGGGCGCATGAGGAACTGCGTGGCCTCGGCGCCCTGGACGGTCGGATCGACCGGCAACGCCCAGAAGTCCTGCTTCCCGTAGAACACGTTCGGGTCAGTGACGTGGTAGCTCGTGTACCGCTCGGCCTGCACCTGGAACAGGTTCTCCGGGTAGCGGAAGTGCTCGCGGATGTTCGACGGGATCTCGGTGGTGAACAGGCCCGGGAACGCGTTCATCCAGACCTGGATGATCGGATCGGTTGGGTCGGTGACGTAGTACGTCATTGAGCCGTTGTAGGCGTCGACGACGACCTTGACCGAGTTCCGAATGTAGTTGGCGTTCCCGGAGAGGCTCGGCGCCCCCTCCTTCACCGGTCCCGACGTGACGGTGTCGAGGTCGGCCGGCTGCGAGTACGGGTATTGGTTCGTCGTGGTGTACGCGTCCCAGATCCAGAAGAGCCGGCCGTCCACGACGGCCGTGTAGGGGTCGCCGTCGAACTGGAGGAACGGCGCCGCCTTGGGGACCCGCTCCTCGATGTCCCGGTAGATGAGGATCCGGCTCTCGTCGGTGATCAGGCCCGAGATCAAGAGGTTGACGTCCCGGAAGCGCCAGGCGAAGAGGGCTTGCTGGAACAGGCTCCCGATCGGGATGCCGCCCGTTCCCTGATAGGTGGTCGTCACCTGCTCCGCGTCGCTCGCCGCCGTGCCCTGGAAGTCGAGCTCCTTGGCTCCGGTGTTCACGACGACGAACGCGGCGTTGTCGGCGGCACCTTCCGCGTAGTACACGCGCTGGCCGTTGCCCTCGAGCGTGGGCTCGCCGATCGGGGGGATGTCGCTGAGCGTGAAGACGGGCTGCCCCTCGGCCGACGCCGTGTTGACCTGCGAGGCCACGGCCCCGAAACCGTGGGTGTAGACGAGGTGCTGGTTCTGCCAGGTGCGGGCGCCCTCGGGGGCCTGACTCACCTCGCGGGCCGCGATCATGAGCACCCGGCGGTCACCGTTGATCTCGTAGCGATCGACGTCGATGTCGTTGAACTCGTAGTAGGCGCGGAACCGTTGGAGCGCGAAGTAGTTCTGACGCAGGACGTCCGGACGCCACAGACGGACGTTCGTGATCGTGCCGGGGTTCGCCGCGATCTCGGGGCCCGTGACGCTCGCGTCGAGTGGCCGCGAGATGCTCTGGATCCCGTCGAGCGCGAACGCCGTTCGCGTGGCGGCGATGTTGTCGTTGATGTACGGGCGCTCGCGCTGGAGCTCCTGCGGAGCGACCTTGAAGCGCTGCACGAATGCCGGGTAGGCCGCCCCCGCCATGATGGACACGAGCGCGAGGAGCCCGACCGCGATCACTGGGAGCGCCCAGCCGCGCATGCGGATGTTGACGAGGAACAGCACCCCGCAGGCGATCGCGATGAACACCAGGATTCGCAGCGCGGGCAGCTGCGCGTTGACGTCCGTGTATGACGCCCCGGTCACGACGCCCCGGTTGGAGGTCAACAGGTCGAACTTCCCGAGGTAGTACCCCCAGGCCTTCGTCAGCATGATCAGCCCGAACAGCACCGACAGATGCGCCTTGACCTGGGGCGTCACCTTCTCGCCGATTCCCGGCGCGTTCGGACGGATGCCGCCCCACACGTAATGCGCGATGGCGGTGATCAAAAGGACCCCGACCAGGGCCGAGAACAACCACCCCTGCACGAACTTCAGCCAGGGCAGCGTGAACACGTAGAACGCTGCGTCGCGATGGAACAGCGGCTCGGTCGCGCCGAAGCTCACGCCGCCCGAGTTCCGCCAGAGCAGGAACGTGCGCCACTCCGTCGTCACGCCGAGCCCGACGAAGAACGCGATCGCCGCCGCGATCACCGGCAGGAGCCACCACGCGTACGGCTCGAACTGCATGCGGTACCGCTCGATGACCTCCTGCTCGGGCGTGAGCGGGCGGTACCGCGGCGTGATCTTCCGCACGATCCACAGGTTGGTGTAGAGGAGCACGAAGAACGCGATCCCGAACACGAGCCCCAGCACGACCTTGGTGCGCAAGATCGTCCAGAAGACCTGCGAGAACTTGACCTCCCGGAACCACAGGACGTCGACGAAGAACCCGGAAAGCGCGGTGAACGCCAAGATGAGTCCGGCGATGACCGCGACGACGATCAACAGCACGCGACGACGGCCAGTGCCCGCTGACGGGATGCGTGTAACCATGCCTCTTCTTCAGTCGGAAGCCGCGGTCAGCCTATCATCGGCCCTCGGGAACGAGTTCGTCCTGTTCCCCGTTGCCCTGCAAGTATGCGAGGGCCTCGTCGAACGAGGCGACCGGGACGAGCTCGACGCCGCGGTCGCCGATCGACCTGGCCTCGTCCAGGTTGCCGTCGGGCAGGATCAGGACGGTCGCGCCGGCGTCCGCTGCGGCGGCCACCTTCTCGTCGGCGCCGCCGATCGGGTACACCGTTCCGTCCACGCCGATCTCCCCGGTCACCGCGATCGTCCGGCCGCCCGACAGGTCGCCGGGAGTGAGCAGGTCGTAGAGGCCGAGCGCCCAGGCGAGCCCGGCGGACGGGCCACCGATCGAGCCGCTCGAGATGTGGAGGTCGAACGGGAACGACTCGATCATCCGCACGCCCACGATCGGCCGCTCCTGTCCCCCGCACGGCCTGCGGACCAGCGAGACCGACTGGGGATCTCCGTCGACGGTCACGTCAAACGCGAGGCGCGAGCCCGCGGGCGCCGAGCGGATGAGGCGGCTGGCGTCCTCGACGTCGTCGACCTCGCTCCCGTCGATGGCGTGGACCACGTCGCCCGGGAACAGCCTGCCGTCGGCCGCGCAGCCCTCGACGACGCCCTCGATGAGCACGCCGTCGCCGTGCTCGTCCGGGTAATCCGTAAGCCGGTCGAGAACGACGGACGCCGCGGCGAGCTTGCTCTCGTCCATCTGCGAGGTGGCCCGGCGCTCCTCGTCCTCGTCGGTCTCGCCGGGACGGAACAGAAAGTCGCGCGAGACCACGGATCGATCGGGATCGAGCCACGCCTGGACGATCCCGAACCCGGTGAGCTGCTCGAAGTGGATCGACGTGAGCACGAAGTTCCCCTCGGACTCGTAGCGCGCGTGACCGTCGAAGCGGATGAGCGGCGCGACCGGACGGGCCGGCCCGGGTCCGATTGCGAAGTACGGCAGGTACACCGTGCCCGCGAGCAGGACCACGGCCGCGAACGCGACGAAGGGAAGGGATCGACGGAACCACCGCACCGGCCGATCGTACGAGGCGCGCTCGCTTTCTGGCGGAACCGATCGGGGTACGCTCCGGTCACATGGACGTGGCCGCCGCGATCGTCGTCGCGCTCTCGCTGCTCGTCGGCGGCGGCGTGTACCTCGCGACGATCCGCGGCGGTGCCGATGGACCGGCCGCGGTCGGGTTCGAGGGGGCGGACGTCGAGGCCGGTGAACCCGTCGAAGGACCCGGGCCGGGCTACACGTATCTTCGCGTCGCCACCCGAGGACCGTCGTGGCGCGACCGCGTCCAGGGTTTCATCGGGCTGCTGATCCTGCTCTTCTTCGCCACGACCGCGCTCGCGTACGGCATCTATCAGCTCGGTCACCTCATCAACCTGACGATCAACCGCTTCTTCGAGCAATAGCCCTCGCGCCCTACCGGCGCCGGGTCAGCTGGAAGGAGCTTCGATAGTCGTCGAGATGCTCGAGCATGGCGCCCGCACCGAGGACCACCGTCTCGAGCGGCCGGTCGGTCAGGTGGACCGGCACCTCGCATTCCTGCGACAGCAGCAGGTCCAGCCCGCGCAACAGGCCGCCGCCGCCGGTCAGGAACATGCCGGTCTCCAGGACGTCGTGGGTGAGCTCCGGCGGCGCCTCGGCCAGCGTGCGTCGGGCGGCGGCGACGATCCGCTGCACGGGCTCCGACATCGCCGCGCGAACCTCGTCTTCCGTGACGCGGATCTCCTTGGGGGCTCCGGATGCGAGCTCCCGGCCCGTCACGAGCGCCGCTCGCGCCTTCGGTCCGGGAAACGCGGAGCCGATCGCGATCTTGATCCGCTCCGCGGCCTTCTCCCCCACGGCGACCCCGTAGGTGGCGCGGATGTGATCCTGAATGGCGGCGTCGAGATCGAATCCCCCCACCCGGATGGAGACGCCCGAGACCACGCCGCCCATCGACACGACGGCCATCTCGGTGGTCCCGCCGCCGATGTCGACGATGAGGTTCCCGACCGGCTCCTGGATCGGCAGCCCCGCCCCGATGGCGGCGGCGAGCGGCTCCTCGACCAGCACCACGCCCCGCCCGCCGGCGAACCGTACGGCCTCGTCCACGGCCCGCCGTTCCACCTCCGAGCTCTCGCTCGCAATGCAGGCGAGCACGCGCGGCTTCGGGAACCGCGGGACGCCCACCCGCCGCAGGACCACCTCGATCATCCGCTGGGTGATGTCGAACTCCGTCATGACGCCGTGCCGCAGGGGCCGTACCGCGACGACGTTGCCGGAGCGACCGCCGATCATCTGCCAGGCCTCGTCCCCCATGGCCTGCACCTTGCCGGTGGACGCGTTCATCGCGACGACGGTGGGCTCGTTGAAGACGATGCCCTCACCCTGCCGGTACACGAGCGTGTTGGCCGTGCCGAGGTCGATCGCGAGCTCCCGTCCCACGTCAGCGCACTCGCGGCCCGGCGATCACGACCCCATCACCCAGCTCGACTCCCCCGAGACCAGGTGCTCCTTCTTCCAGATCGGCACGTCCTGCTTCAGACGCTCGATCGCGTGCCGGCACGCCTCGAAGGCCTCCGCGCGGTGCTCGGCGCTTACGGCGATCACGACGCTCGCGTCGCCGATCGCGAGCTCGCCGACCCGGTGGAGCAGGGCGACGCGCCGAAGCGGCCACGCCGCGAAGAGCTCCGCGCCAAGCTCCTCGAGCCGGCGGACCGCCAGCTCGTCCCACGCCTCGTACGTGAGGCCGGTCACGCCGCCGAGCTCGGAATGGTCTCGGACGGTCCCGACGAACACACACGTCGCGCCGGCGCCGGTGTCGCCGACGAACGCCACGGCCTCGTCGGCGCCGATCGGATCGCCGGTCACCCGGACGAGGAGGTCTTCGCGCACGCGGCCCATCGTAACGAGGACCCGCCGTAGGATGGCTCGATGAGCCAGTCACCCGAGGAGAGCCCGTTCGGCGTTCCGCTCGGCGACATCTGGAACGACGTGCCGCTGTTCCGGGAGATCCAGCGCGTCCTGCTCTCCTCGAGCGGGCCCGTGAACTGGGAGCTCGCCCGGCAGATCGGGATCGCCGCGGCGTCCTGGGGAGCCGAGGATCCCCCGCCGAGCCCGGAGGATCAGGCCGGGCTCGAGGAGGCCGTCCGCTTCGCCGAGCTCCAGGTCGCGGGCTTCAGCGGGCTCGAGCCTCCCGGCGACCTCCCGAAGGTGGAGGCCGTCCGCCGCGCGCGGTGGGTGGAGCGGAACCTGGAGGGGCTCCGAACCGTGCTTGAGCCGGCGGCCGCCAGGATCGGGCAGGCGGTGGCGGCCGGCCAGGCGGAGGCGCTCCCCGACGACCCGTCGGCGGCCGGGATGGCGCAGCTGCTCGGACAGCTCTCGCCGCTGCTGCTGGGCGCGCAGGTGGGCAGCGTGCTCGGGGCGCTCGGGCAACGGGTCCTCGGGCAGTACGACCTCGCGGTGCCCCGTCCGGAGGGCGCCGGCGAGCTCCTGTTCGTCGTGCCGAACCTCGTCGCGTTCGAGAGGGACTGGAGCCTGGACCGCACCGAGTTCCGGACCTGGGTCGCGATGCACGAGGTCACGCACCGGTTCGAGCTCGCGCCGGCGTGGGCGGCAACGAGGTTCCGCGAGCTGCTCGACGACTACACCTCGACCCTGCGACTCGACGTGGAGGGGTTGCAGCGGCGACTCGCGACCCTCGACCCCGCCAATCCGGAGGCGATGCAGGACCTCCTCGGGCCGGAGGAGGGGTTGTTCGGCGCGGTCCTCGACGACGAGCAGCGGCTGAAGCTCGGACGGATCCAGGCGTTCATGAGCGCGGCCGAGGGGTACGGCGACCACGTGGCCCACGAGCTCGGACGCCGGCTGCTCTCCTCGGCCGCGCGCATCGAGGAAGCCATCTCGCGGATCGACCTCTCGGAGGGCGATCCGGTCTTCGAGCGGTTGCTCGGGATCGAGATGAAGCGGGAGCAGTACGCGGCGGGACGCCGATTCTGCGACACCGTCGTCGACCTCACCGACGAGGCCACCCTCGCGCGCATGTGGGAGGGACCGGACGCCCTGCCGTCGCTCCCCGAGATCGAGGAACCCAGGCTCTGGCTCGCCCGCACCGTGTGAGCGTCGACGTCGACGCGCTCGCCTCGAGCTCGTTCGCTATCCTTCCGCCGCGATGACCGTCGGTGAGCTCGTCTTCGCCAACGTGGTGGACGACCGCGTCTGGGCCGCGCAGGGGGATCGCGGGCCTGCGGGCGTGTACCTCGTCAACTCCCCCGGGCGGGCGCTGCCGTTCACGATCTCGCGCGCCTGGAAGGTCGGCACCGGGATGGTGACCGAGGAGGTCCAGTTCTACGGGCCCTCCGGCCGGCTCGTGCACAAGTGGGGACCCGAGGTCCGCCGGATGCTCGGCAGCATGGACCTCACGGTGGAGATCGACCGCGTGCAGGACGCCGTGTTCGACGAGACCGGCACCTACCTCGCCTCGTTCGTGCTGGACGAGGAGATCGTCGGCGAGATCGAGGTCCCGGTCTACGTGCAGGCCGCACCGGCCAAGCTCCCCAAGGAGGTCGAGGACGGGCTCCGCAAGTCCGACGTGATCTGGCTCGGCGTCGAGGTCAACGGGATCCGCCGATCGGTGCCGGCGTGGTTCGCGTACAAGAACGGCAAGATCCACGTCCTCTCCCAGCGCGAGCCCGGGCCCGAGGAGCAGACGATCCCCGGCCTGCCGCACGCCAACGACCTCGTCGTCGTCACGCGCCGCAAAGGCCGCGACACGTCGCTCGACGAGTTCCACGCCGCCGTGCGGCTGCTCGAGGGCGGCGAGTGGGAAGAGGCGGCGAAGGCGCTCGTCGACCGTCGGCGAAGCCGCGTGGGCCCGCCGGCCGACTCGCTGAAGCGCTGGCGCGGCGCGTGCGACATCGCCGAGCTCACGCCGCTCGTCGGCTAGCTCCTCGAGGCGAACCTCTCTAGGGGCCGACCGCCACGATCCGGGTGAGCGGCGGCACCGCGATCCCCCCGGGCTCGGCCGCGCCGAACGCGTCGACGAGGGCGTCGAGGTCGATGGCGCCTCCGAGGGCGTCCGTGCCCTCGTTGAACACCGTGAAGCCGTCGCCGCCCGTGGCGAGGAAGCTGTTCATCGTCACGCGGAACGTGTCGGTCGGGTTGACCGGGACGCCGTCCACCCACATGTCCCCGATCTTGTCCAGGCAGGTCGCCCCGGCGGCGTTCTGCTCGTAGCTGAACGAGATCGAGACCTGCAGGATGCGCTGCGTCGTCTGGCCGCCGCAGCCGACGAACTGCTGCTCGAGCAGCCGCCGGATCATGTCCCCGGTCATCGTCTTGGTGACGAGGCTGTTGCCGAACGGCTGGACGGTGAACGCCTCGCCGTAGGTCACCTCGCCCGGCGCCTCGCCGCCCGAGGAGATCGCGTCGAACAACAGGTTCTCCCGGATCCCGCCGGGGTTCATGAACGCGAGGTCGGCGTCGCCGAGGCCCGTCGGCTGCGTGGCGACGAACTGCGCGTCCGCGATCACGTCGCCGAGCGCCGACTCCCCGAACGACGACGCCGTCCTCGTGAGGTCGCCCTGGGCCCGGCCGATCACCGCGTTGGCCAACGGGGCCGCGGCCGCCACGTACTGCGCGACGACCGCCGCGACCTGCGGATCTTCCTTCGACGGGTCCGGGATCCGCGGCGTGCCGACGGCGTTCAGCGCGTTGTCGACGATCAGGTTCTCGGCGCTCGCCTGCACGAGCCTGCCCGTCCGGTCGTCGATCGTGAGGGTGATGTCGGACAGGACCCGCCCGAAGGACGAGGCGCTCGTGATCAGCCGGGTCACGCCGTTCGTCGTGATCGTGCAGCGGTACTCGGCGTGCGTGTGCGCCGAGACGATGACCTTGATCGAGGGGTCGAGCCGCGTCGCGATGTCCAGGATGGCGCTCCCCGCCAGGTTCCCGGTGCACCCGTTCAACGCGGCGGGCGACGTCTGGAACCCGCCCTCGTGGATGACGAGTACGTTGGTGTTCACGCCCCGCGCCCGAAGCTGGGCGACCGCGCGGTTGGCCGCGTCGGCCTCGTCCTGGAACGTGAGACCGGCCACGCCGGTCGGCGTCACGATCGTCGGGGTGCTCTCGAGCACCTCACCGATAAAGCCGACCGAGAACTTCTTGCCGCTGTCCGACCGGAACCTCTCCACGCCGTATGCGGGGAAGAGGGTCTTGCCCGTTGCGTCCACCACCACGTTGGCGGACAGGTATTGGAAGTCGGCTCCCGGGTACGTGTCGGTGGTCGAGCCGTCGGGCAGCGCGTAGGGCGCGCCGGCGCACCCGTCGACCGGGTGACAGCCGCCGTCTTGGATCCGGAGCAGCTCGGCGCTCCCCTCGTCGAACTCGTGGTTGCCGACCGACGCGAGGTCGACGTGGATCATGTTGCTCACCAGGACGGTGGGCTCGTCGTGGAACAGCGCGCTCGCGAGCGGGCTGGCCCCGATGTTGTCGCCGGCGAAGATCGTGGCCTGGTGATCGCCGTACATCGCCTGGCGGTCCTCCACGAGCTTGGCAAGGTAGGCCGCGCCGCCCGCGTAGTGCCCGTAGATGTTCAGCGTGGCCGGCTCGAGGTTCCCGTGCAGGTCGTTGAACGCGAGCAGGTGGATGTCGGTGGTACGGCTCGCGACGGCCGGCTGCCCGTAGCTCACGAGCACCTGATCGGTGATCGAGCGGGCGCCGGCGATGACCACACCACCCGAGGACGCCGAGTTGGGGGAGGCGAGCGGCGCCGCCAGGACGACCGCGACCGCCGCGATGGCCAGGACGGCCTGGGTGAACCCGTTCCGAAGCCAGCTCCGCCTCATCTGCCCCTCCCCGAGATCGAGTGCCCGCCGACCAAGACCGCCCAATCCTGACACGTTCGCGAATCGGCCGCGCGACGCGTTCGTGAACGCCAGACGACGGGTCGGAGCCGCCCGCCGGCGCTCACGCGAGCCGGGGTATGCTCCCCGCCCATGGCCCGGGCGATCGGTGACGACGTCGCCGCGAGCGGGGGCCGCTCGGTCGAGCATCACGACGGCCCCGGCGTGCCGGCGAGATCGAGCGTCGCGATCGTCGCGCTCGTCGTGGTGGCGGCGGCGGTGCTCCGCCCGCTCCTCGAGCGGTTGTTCGGCCAGCCGGCCGTCGCGCACTGGGCGACGATCTTCGTCGCGATCACGGTGCAGGCCATGCCCTTCTTGGTCCTCGGCGTGGCGATCAGCGCCGCCGTCGCCGCCTTCGTGCCCGCGGGGTTCCTGCCCAGGGCGCTGCCCCACCGCCCGGCCGTCGCCGTGCCGGTCGCCGCCCTCGCCGGCTGCGCGCTCCCCGGCTGCGAGTGCGGCTCGGTGCCGATCGCGGGGCGCCTCGTGTCGCGAGGAGCACCGCCCGCCGCGGCGCTCGCCTTCCTCCTGTCCGCGCCGGCGATCAATCCCGTCGTCATGGTCTCGACGGCCGTCGCGTTCCCCGGAGAGCCCGAGGTGGTCGTGGCCCGGTTCCTCGCGAGCCTCATCGCGGCGACCGTAGTGGGGTTGATCTGGGCCCGGTCCGGCCGCGACGACCTCGTGGAGCGGGCCCGGCGCCAGCCGACGCCCACCGGCCCGCCGCGCTCGGTGTTCGTCGGCACGGCCCAGCACGATCTGCTCCACGCCGGCGGCTTCCTCATCATCGGGGCGGCGACGGCGGCGACGCTGCAGACGATCGTGCCGCAGCGCATCCTCGAGACCTTCGCCGGCCGGGGCGTGCTGGCGGTCGCGACGATGGCCGGCCTCGCCGTCGTCATGTCCATCTGCTCCGAGGCCGACGCGTTCGTGGCCGCGAGCCTCACGCAGTTCTCCCTCAGCTCGCGACTGACGTTCATGGTCGTGGGACCGATGGTCGACCTGAAGCTCATCTCCCTGCAGACGGGGACGTTCGGCCGTGCGTTCGCGTCGCGGTTCGCACCGCTCACGCTCGCCGTCGCCATCGCGGCCAGCGTGGTGATCGGGTGGTTGCTGCTGTGACGGCGGCGGGAGGGACGATCAGCATGCTCCTCGGCGCGGTGTTGCTCCGCCTCGCGCTGACCGGCACCTACCGGCGGTACGTGCAGCCGGGGATGGGCCCGTGGCTGGTCGCCGCCGGGGTCTGCATCCTCGTGGTCGGTGCCGTCACCGTGGTCCAAGCGCTCCGCCACGTCGAACGGGGCGAGCGCGATCCGCACGGGCATCCGCGGGGCGAGGGGATCGGGTGGCTCCTTCTCGCGCCGATCGCCGCCCTGCTGCTCGTCGCGCCGCCGACCCTCGGGAGCTACGGGGTCGACCGCGGCGCAGTGGTGGACGTTCGGCAGGGGGGCGTCGTCTACGCGCCGCTCCCCCACGCCGACGCTCCCGTCCCGATGACGCTGCTGGAGTTCGGCCAGCGGGCGTTCGACCACGAAGGGGTGAGCTTCGACGGTCGGCCCGTCGAGCTGACGGGGTTCGTCGCCGGGGTCGAGGACGGCGGCTTCCGCCTGGCCCGCTTCCAGATCGCCTGCTGCGCGGCCGACGCCGTCCCCGTCGTGATCCGGGTCGTCGGCGTCTCGGGCGACCCGCCCGATCTCGACCAGTGGGTGAGCGTCACCGGCACGTTCCAGCCGAGCGACGACGAGACGCCCCGCATCGCCGCGACCGCCGTCGCCGAGATCCCTGCACCCGAGGACCCCTACGAGTGAGGGCCGTCACTCCGGCCGGTTGAGGGAACGGCCGAGCGTTTCCGCGAGCCGCTCGAGATCCTGGCCGAGCTCGAGCATCTGGTCCGGGGTGAGCGCCTGCGGGCCGTCGCAGAAAGCGCTCTCGGGATCCGGATGGACGTCGATCATCACCGCATCGGCACCGGCCGCGACCGCCGCCCTCGCCATCGGGGCGACGAGGTGGCGCTTGCCGACCGCGTGCGACGGATCGACGATGACGGGGAGGTGCGACTCGGCCTGCGCCACGGCCATCCCGGCGAGGTCGAGCGTGTTGCGCGTCGCCGGCTCGAACGTTCGGATGCCGCGCTCGCACAAGATGATCTCCGAGTTCCCGCGCTGCGCCACGTACTCGGCCGCCTGGAGCCACTCCTCGATCGTCATCGCAAGCCCGCGCTTCAACATCACGGGCCGTCGCGCCAGGCCGACCTCCTTCAGCAGCTCGAAGTTCTGCGCGTTACGCGTGCCGACGCGGATGCAGTCGGCGACCTCGGCGACGAGCTGCACCTGGGAGACGTCGACGACCTCGACGACGATGGGAAGCCCGGTCTGGCGGCGGCACTCGCGCAGGACGTCGAGGCCGCGCTCGCCGAGGCCCTGGAAGGAGTACGGGGACGTGCGGGGCTTGTAGACGTCGCCGCGAAGGATGGTCGCGCCCGCGGCCTTGGCCGCCTTGGTCGCGATGAGCGCCTGCTCGTCGCTCTCGACGGCGCACGGGCCGGCGATGATCGTGAAGGTCCGCCGCCCGACCGGCGTCGGGCCGACGTTCACGGTGGTCGGCTCGGGGTGCAGGTCGGCGGCCACCATCTTGTACGGCTTGCCGATGTGGATCACGTGATCCACGCCCGCCATCAGCTTCCAATCGAAGGCCTGGAAGCGCTCCGTGTCGCCGACCAGCCCGATGATCGTGTGGACCGTTCCGCGCGAGACGAACGCCTCGCCGCCCGCGGCGCGAACCCGTTCGGCGACGGCCTCGATGTCGGCCTCGCTTGCGTCTCGCTTCATCACCACGACCATGGGGCTTCCTCCGTTCCGGCCGAGGCCCGGAGACGAAGAACCCCGGGCTGCGTGCCCGGGGTCGTCTGGTTCGTCGGCTCAGGCGACTATC
The DNA here is from genome assembly GCA_963716935.1 of uncultured Actinomycetes bacterium. Lineage (GTDB taxonomy): Bacteria > Actinomycetota > UBA4738 > UBA4738 > HRBIN12 > CALGFI01. The sequence continues at coordinate 299,778 of CAVQUN010000008.1, forward strand.
CCGGGCTCCGCCCGAAGAAGAAGTACCGAATGCCGGCGAACTCGCGCATGAACCCCCATCGTGCCAGCGAACGCCCCGCCTGGCAACCGGCTACCATCCGCGCGTGTCCGTCACCGTGGTGGATCACGCACTCGCGGCCCACCTGCTCGCGCAGCTCCGGGACGCCCGGACCGCCCCTGCCGTGTTCCGGACGCTCGCGAAGCGGCTCGCGCTCGTCCTGACCGTCGAGGCGATCCGGGAACTGCCCACGACGAGGGTCGACGTCGCCACGCCGCTCGAGCCGGCCGAGGGTCGCGTGCTCGGCGATCTCGTCGCGGTCCCGATCCTTCGGGCGGGCCTGGGGATGCTCGAGGCCGTGACCGAGCTCTTCCCCGAGGTGGCGGTCGGCTACATCGGGCTCGAGCGGGACGAGGCGTCGCTGCAGCCCCAGTCCTACTACCGCAAGCTGCCGCCGGTACAGGGCCGGCACGTGCTGGTGCTCGACCCGATGCTCGCGACCGGCGGATCGGGCTCGGCGGCCACCGCGGCGGTCAAGGTCGGGGAGCCGGCGTCGATCCGCTTCGTCTGCGTGGTCTCGGCGCCCGAGGGGCTCGCGAAGATGCAGGCCGACCACCCCGACGTCCCGATCTTCACGGCGGCGGTGGACCGTCAGCTGAACGAGCACGGCTACATCCTGCCCGGCCTCGGCGACTTCGGGGATCGGCTGTTCGGAACCGAGTGAGGCACCGCCGTCGCGGGTCCTCGGGCCCGGAGCGGGGGCGAGGCGGACCGAGTAGATTCCCCCCGGGCTCGCGCGGGGCATCCTCGCGCTCGCTCGGGGACGTACGAACAGAGGGCAACCTCAGGGCCAACCTCATGGGGAAGGAGGGGGCATGAGCAAGTGGGTACGGCTCCTGGCCGTCCTGGGCATCCTCGCCGTCGTCGCCGCTGCCTGCTCGGACAGCGGGAACGATGGTGGGTCGTCCGGCGCGACGGGGGCCACCAGCGCCACCGGGGCAACCTCGGCCACGGGGGCCACCGCTGCGACCGGGGGCGAGCTGCCCGGCGTCGGGATCTCCGCGTGTGAGGTCACCGACACCGGCGGCATCGACGACAAGAGCTTCAACGCGACCGCGTACGCCGGCGTGACGCAGGCGGAGACCGAGCTCGGGATCACCCCGCAGGTGCTCGAGTCGCAGACGCAAGACGACTACGCGCCGAACATCCAGACGTTCATCGACCAGGGATGCGACCTCATCGTGACGGTCGGCTTCCTGCTGGGCGACGCGACGCTGGCGGCCGCGCAGGACAACCCCGACCAGAAGTTCGCCATCGTCGACGTCGACTTCTTCGACTCCGACAAGGGCAAGGACATCACGCTCGACAACGCGAAGGAGCTGACGTTCCAGACCGACCAGGCAGCGTTCCTGGCCGGCTACCTGGCCGCCGGCATGTCGCAGTCGGGGAAGATCGGCACGTTCGGCGGCATCAACATCCCGCCGGTCACGATCTTCATGAACGGCTTCGCGGCCGGGATCCTCGCGTACAACCAGGACAACGGCACGAACGTCGAGCTGCTCGGCTGGGACCCGGTCGCGCAGGACGGGACCTTCACCGGTGACTTCGAGAACCAGGACAACGGACGCCGCGTCACCGAGGACTTCATCTCGGAGGGCGCCGACATCATCCTGCCGGTGGCCGGGCCCGTCGGCCTCGGCGCGGCGGCGGCGGCGCAGGACGCCGGCGGCGTAGATCTCATCTGGGTCGACACCGACGGCTGCGTCTCGGCGGCCGAGTTCTGTCCGCTGTTCCTCACCAGCATCATGAAGAACATGAACATCGCGGTCTTCGACCAGGTCTCCGCGGTCGTCGACGGCACGTTCGCGGGCGGGCTCTACTCCGGAACGCTCGAGAACGGCGGCGTGGGCATCGCGCCGTACCACGAGTTCGACAGCGCGGTTCCGCAGGAGCTGAAGGACAAGATCGAGGAGCTGCAGGCCGGCATCATCGACGGCACGGTCTCGGTCGATCCGGCGGACTACGCGTAGGCGAGCGCCGTCGGGAACGGAAGGGGCGCCGGGTAGAACCGGCGCCCTTTCTCGTTTCCTCCTCCTCTATGCTTCGCCGGAGCCGGCATGCACCTCGAGCTGAAGGGCATCACGAAGCGATTCCCCGGCGTCGTCGCCAACGACGGCATCACCGTCGACGTCTCCGGCGGGGAGATCCACGCGCTGCTCGGTGAGAACGGGGCCGGCAAGACGACGCTGATGAACATCCTGTACGGCCTGTACCACGCCGACGAGGGCGAGATCCTCGTCGACGGAACGGCCGTCCGGTTCGAATCACCGGCGGACGCCATCGCGGCCGGGCTCGGGATGGTGCACCAGCACTTCATGCTCATCCCGGTGTTCACCGTCGCGGAGAACATCATCCTCGGCGTCGAGCCGACGGAGGGGCTCGGGCTGCTCAACCGGCGCGAGGCGCACCGCCGCGTTGCGGAGATCAGCGAGCGGTACGGCCTCGCCGTGCCGCCGGACCGGATCATCGAGGAGCTCCCCGTGGGCGTCCAGCAGCGGGTCGAGATCCTGAAGGCCCTCTACCGCGAGGCGGAGATCCTGATCCTGGACGAGCCGACGGCCGTGCTCACGCCGCAGGAGACCGAGGAGCTGTTCACCGTCATGCGCGGCCTCCGCGACGCCGGCAAGGGGATCATCTTCATCACGCACAAGCTGAAGGAGGTCCTTGCCGTCGCCGACCGGATCACGGTCGTGCGGCGGGGCAAGGTCGTCGGGAGCGCGGACCCCTCCACCGCGACCGACGAGGAGCTCGCGGCGATGATGGTCGGCCGGGCGGTGCAGCTCACGGTGGACAGGTCGGCGGCCCACCCCGGGGCGCCGGTGCTCGAGGTCGTCGACCTGAAGGTTCTCGACGACCGAGGCAACGTGGCCGTGGACGGCGTGAATCTCCAGATCCACGCCGGCGAGATCGTGTGCGTCGCGGGGGTGCAGGGCAACGGCCAGACCGAGCTCGTCGAGGCGGTGACGGGCCTGCGCACCCCGGCCGAGGGCGTTATCCGGCTCGAGGGCCGCGACATCACGAAGGCCGACGCCGACCACGTGCTCGACGCCGGCGTGGGCCACGTTCCGGAGGACCGTCAGCGCGACGGCCTCGTCGCCGACTTCTCGATCGCGGACAACATGGTCCTCGACACGTACGACAAGCCGCCGTTCGCCCGCGGGTTCGTCCGCAACGAGCGCGCCGTGCGGGAGGCGGCGGACGAGCGCGCACGGGACTTCGACGTCCGCACGCCGTCGGTCCTGTTGCCCGCGTCCACCCTGTCGGGGGGCAACCAGCAGAAGGTGATCGTCGCCCGCGAGTTCTCGCGCCCCATCAGCCTGCTGGTCGCCAGCCAGCCGACGCGAGGTCTGGACGTGGGATCCATCGAGTACATCCACTCGCGGATCGTCGGCAAGCGCGACGAGGGCACGGCCGTGCTGATCGTGAGCCCCGAGCTCGACGAGGTGCTCGCCCTGGCCGATCGCATCGTCGTCATGTTCCGGGGCAGGGTGGTCGGCGTCGTCCCGGCCGCGGAGGCGACGCGCGAGGGCATCGGGCTCCTGATGGCCGGCGTCCACGACCAACCCGAGGAGGACGCCGCGAGTGGCTGAGACGCCGGTCCTTCCGGCCGAGGAGCCGGCGCCGCCCGCCGAACCGCCGCCCCACGACGGCGACGACGCCGCGCGCACCAAGTCAGCCAATCGCACGCGACGGGTCGAGCGATACCTCATCCCGGCGCTCGCGGTGCTGCTCGCGCTCGCCGTCGGCGCGCTCGTGATCGTCTTCTCGAACCCGGACCTGCTGCGCTCGTGGTCGGGCTTCTTCCTGCATCCCGGCACCACGCTGCGTGCCTCGTGGGACGCGGTGTACGAGGCCTACCGCGCCCTGCTCTTGGGCGCGGTCGGCAACCCCAGGGAGATCGCCTCGGCGATCGCCTCGGGCAACCTCGACGACATCCGGGCCGCGTTTCGTCCGCTCTCCGAGATGCTCGTCGTGACGACGCCGTTGATCTTCGCCGGCTTGTCGGTCGCCCTCGGGTTCCAGGCCGGCCTGTTCAACATCGGTGCCGAGGGGCAGATCACGCTCGGCGCCATGGTCGCCGCATTGGTCGGCTTCTCGATGGGCGGCTGGCCCGGGCCGGTCATCGTGATCGCGATCGTGCTCGGCGGGTTCGTCGGCGGCGCGATGTGGGGCTGGATCCCCGGCGTGTTGAAGGCGAGGACCGGGGCGCACGAGGTCATCACGACGATCATGCTGAACTTCATCTCGTACCGGCTGCTCGACTACGTGCTGTCGACGAACCTGTACCAGCGCCCCGACCGCGACGACCCGATCAGCAAGCCGGTGCTCGCGGCGTTCCCGCGGATCTTCGGGGGCGATCTGCGCGTGCACTGGGGCTTCCTGCTCGCGATCGGGGTCGCCGTGGCCGTCGCGTTCCTGCTCAACCGCACGACGAAGGGCTTCGAGTTCCGCGCGGTCGGCCTCAACCCCGACGCCGCCCGGGCCGCGGGGATCAGCCCGTCGAGGACCTACATCGTCGTGATGTCGCTCTGCGGCGGGCTGGCCGGCCTGGTCGGCGCGAACCAGCTCCTGTCCACGGGGCCGAGCGCCACCCCGGGCTTCTCCTCGGGCTTCGGGTTCGACGCCATCGCGCTCGCGATGCTGGGGCGGGCGAAGCCCTCGGGAGTCGTCGCGGCCGCGTTCATGTTCGGGATCCTGCGGGCGGGGTCGCGCTCGATGCAGGCCGCGACCCAGACCCCGGTCGACATCGTCGTGGTCATCCAGGCCCTGGTCATCGTCTTCATCGCCGCCCCGGCGATCGTCAGCGGGATCTTCCACATCCGGACCAAGGCCTCCTCGGCCTTCGAGCTCCAGGCGAAGGAGTGGGGCGGATGAGCGCCGCCACCCAGACCCTCACGGCCCGGCCCGTGTCCGTGACGCGCGCCCGCGTGCTCGGCATCTTGTTCATCGTCATCGCGGTGGCGATCGCGCTGCTGTTCGGCCGCGGCACGGCGGGGGGCGTCGAGTCGCGATTCGTCCTGAACCCGCCGCGCGGCGACGCGATCTCGCTGCCCGATCTCGTCGTTCCGTCCGCGGCGACGGCGTGGGTGATCGCCGTCGTCTGCGCCTTCCTCGGCGCGATCCAGCTCTCGCGAGGGTTCGGCAGCAAGGCGAACCTGATCCTCGGCGTCGTCCTGCTCCTGTTCGTGTTCGCGTTCCTCACGTGGGCGGCGCAGGACAACTCCATGAACCTCGTCGGCATGCTGCAGAGCACGCTCCTGCGGTCGGTGCCGATCACCTTCGCGGCGCTCTGTGGCGTGCTCTGCGAGCGATCGGGCATCGTGAACATCGGCATCGAGGGAATGCTGCTCACCGCCGCCTTCACGGGTTCGATCGTGGCGAGCGCCGCGCACAACCTGTGGGTCGGGCTGATCGGTGCGGCGCTGATCGGCGCGCTGCTCGCGTGGGTCCTCGGCGTCCTGTCGATTCGCTACCGCGTCGACCAGATCATCGGCGGGACCTTCATCAACATCTTCGCGTTGGGGATGACGAGCTATCTGTCGTCGCGGATCCTGCAGCAGTACCAGGACCTGAACAACCCCGGCAGGTTCCAGCCGATCGACCTGCCGATCCTGTCGAAGATCCCGCTCCTCGGCCCGATCCTTTTCGACAACAACATCTTCGTCTACATCATGTTCGCGCTCGTGGCGCTCATCTATGTCGGCCTGTTCCACACGCGGTGGGGGCTTCGGACCCGCGCCGTCGGCGAGCACCCTCGGGCGGCCGATACCGTCGGCATTCGGGTGCTGCTCACCCGGTATCGCAACGTCATCCTGGCCGGGATGGTCGCGGGCATCGGTGGCGCCTACTTCACCCTGGGGTCGGTCGGCCGGTTCGACGAGGGCATGACGGCGGGCCGAGGGTTCATCGGCCTTGCGGCCATGATCTTCGGCCGCTGGAACCCCGTGGGGGCGTTCCTCGCGGCGCTCCTGTTCGGCTTCGCCGACTCCCTGCAAACGAAGCTCTCGATCCTGAACGTGCCGATCCCCTCGGATTTCCTCCTCATGACGCCGTACATCGTCACGATCGCCGTCGTGGCCGGCGTCGGCCGCAAGGCTCGCCCGCCCGCGGCCGAGAACAAGCCCTACATCAAGGAATAGCCCGCGTGGGAGCTCGCGAGGATCGGGTGGCGGACATCCGTGCCCGCGTCGAGCGATCGCGATTCCACGCGTGGATGGGGATGCGGCTGGCGCGGCTCTCCGACGGCGAGTCGGAGGTGGTGCTGGAGGTCGGGCCCGACCACGTGAACCTGATGGGCGTCCTCCACGGCGGCGTGATCGGGAGCCTCGCCGACGCCGCCACCGGGATCGCGATGCTGTCGGCGCTCGACGACGGGTGGTCGCACCTCACGACCTCGATCCAGCTCACGTTCCTTTCCGCCGGACGGCTGGGCGACCGGGTGGTGGCCCGCGGGCGCGTCCTCAAGCGGGGCCGGCGCTTCGGCTACGCGGAGGCGGAGGTGGAGGGGCCGGATGGGGTCCTGCTCGCGCGCGCGACGGCCTCGTTCCTGCTCCAGGCCGAGCCCGGTCAGTAGTCGACGTCCATCTCCTGCATCTCCTTGGCGAGCTCGCTGAGGGCGGGCTGGAGCTGCATCAGGAGCATCATCGACCCGTTGACCCGGATCTTGCCCGTCATGAACGCGCTCACGGGGTTGAGCTCGCTGCGGGCGAGGGCGGCGGCGGTCGCGTAGTCCTGCTCGATCGTCGCGTCGGGCTGCTCGGCATCGCCGGAGCCCATGTCGACGTGACCGCCAGACAGCTTCATCCAGTACCGCTTCTGTCCGTCGGGCGTCGCGATCACGTTCTGGATGGTGGCGTCGGACTGACCGGCCGCTTGGCGAAACCCCTCGCTCGCGTTCAGGCGTTGCATCAGCTCGGCGGTCCATTCGTCGGAGAGGAACTGGACGGGCACGGCAAGCCTCCTCGGGTCGGTCTCGAGCGCCCGCAGTATAGGCGGACCTATTCGAACAGCTGCGGGTCGGTCAGGTGCAGGTGGTCGTTCAGGAACCGCACGCGCCGGCGATCCCCGTCCACCACGACCGAGTTGAGCGAGGCGTTCTCGGGCACGAAGAACATCTCGTGGTCGACGCCGAGTATGGGCGCGACGAACGCGTTGATCACGCCGCCATGGCACACGACGAGCAGGTTCCCCTCCGGATGACGGGAAAGCATCCCCTCGACGGCGCTGCCCACGCGAGCGCGAAAGGGCGCGAGCTCCTCGATGCCCGGGGCGTGGCGCCAGATGGGCTCCTGGTTGCGCACGCGATGGAGCATCGCCTCGTCGCTCGCGAGGATCTCCTCGAACGGCCGGCCCTCCCACTCCCCGATGAACGCCTCCATGAGGTCGTCCGCGAATCGCGGCTCGACCCCCGTCGTCTCGGCGAAGGGCGCCACGGTCTCGCGCGCACGCCGTAACGGCGAGCAGTAGACGGCGGCCGGTGGTGCCATCGAGCGCAGCCGCCGGGCCAGGAGCTCGGCCTGCTCTCGCCCTCGGGCGCTGAGCGGCGGGTCCCACTGCCGTCCCCGCGGGCCGGCGAGGAAGTCGGTGGAGTCGAAGTCGGACTCGCCGTGGCGGGCGAGATAGACGATCCGCTCGCTCACCGGGCGATCCTGCGTCCCGGGCGGCGGCGCCGATCGCGCGCGAACGCCTCGACATCGGCGCGTCGCCAGATCCGGCCCGACGCGAGCGCGGCGACCTCGGCCGGAAACGCGCCGCGCGAGACGTACGTCGCGACGCGGCGGCGATCCCAGCCGAGGATGGCCGCCGCCTCGCTTACGCCGACGAGCTCGGGCGTCTCCTGCACAAGGAGCACCGCATCCTCGCCGGCCAGCCGACGAAGTGCGGACAAGCAAGCCTCGCGCGTCCGCGTCCGGGTCTCGTGTCCCGCGATCCGGCCCGTCCAGCCCTCGGCATCGCGATGCATCGTGGCGCGAAGGTGGCGACCGGGCACGCGGGGATGATAGCGGCGCGGCTCAGGCGTCTCGCCGACGCCCCCGGGTCCGGTTGAGCTCGATGCGCCAACAGCCCTCGTGCCAGTGCCGGCGCTCGTCGGGCGCTTCCTGCGGCACGACCACGAGGTGCCAGACCCCGGGGCGGACCTCGAGCTCGCAGCCCGGGCAGCGATACGGCTTGTCGCCGCTCACCCGCCGGACGTCGAAGCCGGGCGCGAGCGCCCACATCGGCGCGGACGATTGCGGCATGCGCACAGGCTCGGGCGCGTCGTCGGGGGCGCGGCGGTTCTTCCGGGGCATCAGCCGCTCCCGACAACGCGGCGGATGAACGCCGCGGCGGGCTCGGCGAGCCCGGCCCCCACCTCGCGGGGATCCGCGCGATGCCCCCGGACGTTGAACGAGTGGTCGCCCCCCTCGATCGTCTCGAGCGTCGCCCGCTTCCCGAGACCCTTGACGACGTCGCGGATCAGCTCGGGCCGCGCGAACGGGTCAGCCGTCCCCTCGAGGAAGAGCATCGGAACCCGGATCCGGGCCAGGTGCTCGGCGCGAAGTCGCTCCGGCTTCCCCGGCGGGTGCAGCGGGTAGCCGAGGAACACGAGCCCGGCCGCCGCCATGCCGTCGGCGACGCACATCGATGCGATCCGGCCGCCGAGGGACTTGCCCCCGGCGAACACCGGGCGAGCCCCGGCCATCGCGCGCGCGCCCTCGAACGCCTCCGTCCACGCCGCGCGCAGCGAGGGCTCGGCGTCGGGCGAGCGCCTGCCGGCGTTCGCGTAGTGGAAGTTGAAGCGCGCGGTCGCGATCTTCTCGTCGGCCATCGCGCGGCAGAACCCCACGAGGAACGGATGGTCCATGCCGGCCCCGGCCCCGTGCGCGACTACGAGCCAGGCGATGGCCTTCGGCGGGGCGATCCAGGCCGCCGACACGGCGCTGCGGCTCTCGCCGAGCCCGCCGCGCTGCTCCGGAACCGCCATGCCTAGAATCCTCGCAGATGGCGGGAACGCTCTACCTCGGCACCTCCGGGTTCGCGTACGACGCCTGGAAGCACGGCGTGTTCTACCCGGAGGGATTGAAGAACCGCGAGATGCTCTCGTACTACGCGAGCCGGTTCCCCTCGGTCGAGATCAACTACACGTTCCGCCGGTTCCCGACCGAGAAGTCCCTCACGACCTGGCGCGACGAGACGCCCGAGTCGTTCCGGTTCACGCTCAAGGCCAACCAGCGGATCACGCACTGGAAGCGCCTCGCCGACGTCGACGACGACGTTCGCGACTTCCTCGAGCGGGGCAAGCTGCTCGGCGACCGGCTCGGCACCGTCCTGTACCAGTGCCCGCCGACGCTGCACTACGACCGCGCCCTGATCGAGCGGTTCGTCGGGTACCTGCCCCCCTCGCCGCGGGCGGCGATGGAGTTCCGGCACCCGTCGTGGGTCGAAGCGCGCGAGCTGCTCTTGGACCAGGGCATCGCGTGGTGCGTGGCCGAGACCGACGAGAAGGACCCCGGCCCGGACGACCTGTCCTGGGATCCGTTCGGCTACCTCCGGCTGCGCAAGACCGAGTACACGGACGACGAGCTCGCCGGCTGGGTCGATCGCATCCGCCCCGCGCTCGATCGCGGCAGCGACGTCTACCTGTACTTCAAGCACGAGGACGAGGGCGCGAGCACCGCCATGGCCGATCGCCTGCGCGCGGCGCTCAGCTGACCGGCGAGGGCTCCAGCCGCGCGCGCAGGGCGCGCTCGAGCTCCGCGATCCGCTCCGGGTCCTCGAGCCTGCGGCCGAGCTCGTCGCGGACGTAGAAGGCGTCGACCACCCGCCCGTCGTACGTGGCCACCTTCGCGAGATGGACGTCCAGCCGGAGCTCCGCGAGCGTCCGGGTGATGTCGAACAGGAGGCCGATGCGATCCGCGGCGCCGACCTCGATCACCGTGAAGAAGTCCGAGGCGTCGTTGTCGACGGCCACGCTCACCCGCACGCCGGCCCGCGGCGCCGGGTAGTGGCGGCGCTTGTCCTCGACGCGGGCGTCCAACGACAGGCGGCCCTCGACCGCCTTGCGCAGCGTCCCGCGGAACTCGCGCCACCGCCCCTCGGAGACCTCGGCCTCGAACACGCCCTCGACCTCGAAGACGTCGACGGCCGTCCCGTCCTCGGTCGTGAAGACCTGCGCCGTGAGGATGGAGAGCCCCGCGAGCGAGAGGGCGCCGGCGATCGACGACAGCAGGCCCGGACGGTCGGCGGCAACCACGGTGAGCGCGGAGGTGGCGGGGCGGCTCCCGGCGACGGCGAGCGCGCGAACCTCGTTCCCGCCGAGCGGCGGCGCGATCACGGGGAACTGCTGTGCGACCTGCTCGGGCGGCACCCCGACCAGGTAGCTCCTCGGCATGCGCCGGAGGAACCCGTCGACCGCCGAGCCGTCCTCGGCGACCAGGGCGGCGCGAATCGCGTCGACGCGCTCGGCGAACCGGGCGGCGGAGTCGGCGTCCACCTCGCCGCGCTCGAGCACGCGCTGGAGCTTCGCGACGAGCTCGCGGACCAGGGCCGCCCGCCAGGGCGTCCACGCGAGCGGACCGGTGGCGGCGGCGTCGGCGATCGTGAGCAGGTACAGCGCGGCCAGGCGCTCCGGATCCCCCACGCGCGCGGCCACGTCGTGCACGAGCTCGGGGTCTTCGAGGTCCCGTCGAGTGGCGGTGTCGGCGAGCAGGAGGTGCTCGGTCACGAGGAACGCGGCGAGCTCGCGGGTCCGTATCGGCAGCCCCATCGCCTCCAGCGTGGCGGCGGCGATCGCCGCGCCCTGCGCGACGTGTCCGGGCGAGCCCGTCTTGCCGATGTCGTGCAGCAGCGTCCCCAGCCGCACCGCGTCGGTGTCGCGGACGGCGCGCACGGCCTCCGGGACGAGCGGATCGGCGGGGTCGCCGTCGAGCAGCGCCGACATGGCCTCGAGCGCGCGGAGCAGGTGCACGTCGACCGAGAACCGGTGGTAGGGATCTCGCTGCGGCCGGCACCGGACGGCGGCCCAGGCGGGAACGTAGCGGGCCAGCAGCCCGATGCGGTCGAGCGACTCCAGGGCGCGAACGCCCTCGCCGCCGCTTGCGAGCAGCTCGAGGAACGCGGCGCGGACGCCCTCGGTCCACTCGACGGTGTCCGGGATCGGGACCGCCGCGATCCGATCCAGCGTGGCCGCCGGCATGACCCCGCGCTCGCGGGCGACGTCCGCGAACGCCCGCAGGACGCCCTCCGGCGTGGGATCCACCGGGGTCTCGGCCGAGGCGCCGCGCAGGTACCGGTCGAGCACCGACCGCGTGACGTGCTCGACCTGCCGCGCGTGCTCGAACACCGAGCGCATCAGCCCGTCGACCGCGACGAGCCCCGGCTCGTCCGCGAACCCCAGGTCTCGCGCGATCTGCGGCTGCTGCTCGAGCACGAGCCGGTCCGTCGGACGCCCGGTCTCCAGGTGCAGGGCCCCGCGGACGCGCTCGAGGAACTCGTCGGCGCCGTCGACCGCGGCGCGCTCGGCCGATCGCACGAGCGATCGCTCCTCGAGCGGCGCGCCGATCGCGGCCTCGAGCCAGTGCAGGAGCTGGACGTCACGGAGGCCCCCCGCCCCCTCCTTCAGGTCGGGCTCGAGCAGGAACGAGACGGCCCCGAACCGGTCGCGGCGGGCCTCCGCGTCCGCCGCCAGCGCCTCGGCGAACGCCCGGGGGTCCGCCCGGACCGGCGCCGCCGCACGGCTGAGGGCGTCGACCCACGGGACCGCGTCGCCGGTGAGCGCGCGCCCGTCGAGCATCGCCGTGCGCGCGTCCAGCCGCTCCTCCGCGAGCGCCTCGCACTCCTGCGGCGTGCGAACGCCGTGCCCAACGCGCAGGCCCGCGTCCCAGAGCGGATAGAGCAGACGCTCCGCGAGCGCGGCCACCCGGTCCGCGTTCGCCCCGTCGTGGACGATCAGCAGGTCGACGTCGGAGGCCGGCGACAGGCGCCCTCGCCCGTAGCCGCCGAGCGCGACGAGCGCGAGCCCACCCGGCGCGTCGGCGTGCGCGAACAGCGCCCGCAGGCACTCGTCGACGAGCTCGGCGCGTCGAGAGGCCGCCCACCGCCCGTGGTGACCGCGCGAGTACGCGCGCTCGAGCGCCCCGAGCTCCTCCCGCAGCCGGGCGACGGGCTCGGGTCGCTCGACCGGCTCCGCCATCGCCTCAGAGGGCGTCGGGGCCCATCTCGCCGGTCCGGATGCGCATCACCTGCTCGACGGAGGTGATCCAGATCTTGCCGTCGCCGATCTTCCCGGTTCGGGCGGCCCTGACGATCTCCCCGGCGATGGCCTCGGCCTGGTCGTCCTCGCACAGGACCTCGACCTTGATCTTCGGGACGAAGTCGACCTGGTACTCGGCGCCGCGATACACCTCGGTGTGACCGCGCTGGCGGCCGAACCCCTCGACGTCGGACGTGGTGAGACCGCTCACGCCGATGCCGCGCAGCGCCTCCTTCACCTCGTCGAGACGATGCGGCTTCACGATCGCGACGACCAGCTTCACGCTCGCCCTTCCCTCGGGGCGCTTAGCTTACGTCGGGCGCGACGGCCTTCTCGTAGACGAGCCATTCGCGCCGCACGTGCATGCCGACGTGCTCGTAGAGCGCGACGGCGCCGGACTCGTTCCCCGTGTCGACGTTGAGCCGGGCCACGTCCATGCCGAGCTCGCGGATCCCTCCGAAGGCGCGCAGCAGCAGCGCCTGGCCGAGGCCGCGCCGTCGCCACTCCGGCCGGACCCCGAGCTCCTCGATCCACCCCGAGCGCGACGTCGGCTGATAGGTCACCGCCCCGACGAGCTCGTCCCCGGCGAGGGCAAGCACTGCCCGCAGCCCCGAGGCGTCTGCGTGGGCGCGGTACTCCTCGAAGGGCAGCGGCCGCCACTCCCAGTGCCCGCGGAAGGACTCCGTCATCGTCCGCCACACGGCGGCGAGCTCCTCGCGCCCGGCCGGCCGGAACGAGAATCCCGAGGGGTCCTCCGGCCGGCGGTCGTCGAGGTCGGCGAGCGAACGCTCCATGTGCCAGGCGAACCGCACGACCTCGTAGCCGCGGTTTCGCAGGAGCGCGGCTGCGGCGACGTCGGTTCCGGTGATGCCGTTGTGCAGCCGCACGGGCGCGCCGCGCTCGCGAGCGGACTCCTTTGCCCGGTTCTCGCTCCAGGACGCGAGGGAGGTGCCGAGCCCTCGCCCCGCGTACGACGGATGCACGCGCCCGAAGACCTCCACGAGATCGTCGGCCGCCGGCTCGAGCAGCCCGAACGCGGCGAGCGTTCCCTCGTCCGCGATCACTGCGACGGCGTTCGGCCCGCCGCCCACCCCGTCGGCCGGCAGGTCCTCGGCCAGGTGCTCGACCGAGGTGTCCGGCTCGCCGAGGTCGACGACGTCGTAGGCGTTCGCGACCTCGAGCATCGCCTCGAGGTCGCCCCTCGTCGCCGGCCGGGCGGTGAAGCCGGCCGGCGACCTCAACCGGCGGCGGCCTTGCGGCGCGGTGCGGTCTTCTTCGCGGCCGCCGGCTTCGCGGGCGGCTTCTTGGCCGCGGGACGCTTCGCGGCAGGCCGCTTGGTGCGGGCCGACGGTGTCTTCTCCTTGGCCGCCGCGACCGAGGCCTTCAGCGCCTCCATCAGGTCGACGACCCGTGCCGGCGCGGCCTCGGCCGGCGCCTCGATCGGCTCGCCGGCGACCTTCTTCTCGACGATGTCGAGCAGCGCCTCGCGGTACTCGTCCTTGAACCCCTCGGGGTTCCAGGGCTCGGTGAGGCTGTCGATCAGCGACTTGGCCATGTCGACCTCGGTGGCGCGCACCTTCTCATCGGCGTCCACCGTCTCGAAGTCGGCCGCTCGGATCTCGTCCGGCCAGTACATGGTCTCGAGCACGAAGACCTTGTCCTTGAACCGCAGGGCCGCAAGGTGCTCCTTGTCGCGGAAGCTCACCTTGGCGATCCCCACCTTCTTCTCCTCGGCGAGCGCCTTGCGAAGAAGCGCGTAGGCCTTGGCGCCGGTCTCGTCGGGGACGAGGTAGTAGGACTTCTTGAACAGGATGGGGTCGATCTCGTCCAGCTCCACGAACTGCTGGATGTCGATCGCGCGGCTGGACTCGACGGGGACCGCGTCCATGTCGTCGTCGGTGAGGATCACGTACCGATCCTTCTCGATCTCGTACCCCTTCACGATGTGCTCGAAGTCCACCTCCTCGCCGTCGACCGAGCACACCCGCTTGTACCGGATGCGCCCCATGTCCTCGTCGTGGAGCTGGTTGAACTTCAGGCTCTTCTCCTCGGTGGCCGGGTAGACGGCGACCGGGATCGTCACGAGGCCGAACGAGATGGCCCCCTTCCACATCGATCTTGGCGGCATGGCGTCTCTCCTCGGGAGGTGGTCCGTGCCCCGCGCGCGGGGAAGCCCCGATTCTAGCCTCGGGGACCGACGATGCTCCCCCGCCCCGACGGCGAGGCTCGGCCCGCCCTTCAGCCCGCCCGATCGGCCATCGCGCGTGCGGCCGCGAGCATGGCCTCCGTCTTGACCGGTCCCGACCCGCTCAGCACGAGGATCAGGTTCGCCCGCCGCCACAGGTAGACGAGCAGCGCGGAGCCGTCGGCCGGCGAGCGTCCCGACACGCCGTAGCTCTCGTCGCCGAGCCCGGGAACGGGGACCTCGGTGGCGCCCTCCAGCTGACGGGTCCGGAGGTCTCCGAGGAACCGCCGAAGCGAGCTCGAGGCGCCCGCGGGGGCCTCGAAGACCCCCGCGACGACCTGAAACGAGATCGCGTCGTCCCCGACGAGCGCTTCCGGGTCGAAGTACGCCTCCGGCGCGAAGTAGGCGACGTACCCCGAGACGAAACCATCCTGCACGAGCGCCGCGCGCTCGGCGGCGTCGCGCGCGAAGGCGTCGAGGTCCTGCTCCCCGCCGACCCCTGCGACCTTGCGCGTGCCGGCGGGCGCCTCGTCGGACCGCAGGACGATGCCGGGCACCTGCTCCGTCGTGAACGATCCGTCCTCGGTCGCCGAGCAGGCGATCGCGACGACGGCGAGCGCGGCGGCGAGGCTTCGCTGCCACATGGCCCGACTACCATCTCAGGGATG
The DNA here is from genome assembly GCA_963716935.1 of uncultured Actinomycetes bacterium. Classification (GTDB taxonomy): domain Bacteria; phylum Actinomycetota; class UBA4738; order UBA4738; family HRBIN12; genus CALGFI01. The sequence continues at coordinate 314,920 of CAVQUN010000008.1, forward strand.
CCGGCGAAGCGAAAGGGCGGGCGCGCGTTCACGGTCGACCTGCCGCGACCCCTCCCCGCCGAGAAGCGCGGCGACGCGTGGTGGATGGAGGCCGACGGGCGCGAGCTCCGCCTCTCCAACCTCGACAAGGTGTTCTGGCCGGACGAGGGGTATTCCAAGGGAGACCTGATCGCGTACTACTTCAACGTCGCCGAGCTGATCCTGCCGCACCTGCGCGACCGGCCGCTCACGATGAAGCGCATGCCCGACGGCATGGCCGGCGGCTTCTTCTACGAGAAGACCGCGCCCTCCCACACGCCGGAGTGGATCCCCCGCTGTCCGGTGCAGAGTGAGGACAGCCGCGACGGCGTCATCGGCTACCTGATGGTGAACGACCTGTCGACGCTGCTGTTCGTCGCCAACCTCGGCTGCATCGAGATGCACCCGCTGCACTCGCGGTGCGATTCGGTGGCGCAGCCCGACTACCTGTTCTTCGACCTCGACCCGATGGACGCGAGCTTCGAGGACGTGCTCGCGGTCTCGATGCACGTCAACGCCGCGCTCGGCGCGCTCGGCCTCGCCGGCTACCCGAAGACCTCGGGCGCGACCGGCGTGCAGATCTACGTCCCGATCTCCCCGGGCTACTCGTACGAGCAGGTCCGGGACTTCGTCGGAACCGTGGGCCACATGATCGAGCGGGCCGATCGCGAGCGCGTGACGATGGCGTGGAAGATCGAGCGGCGCACCGGGAAGGTGTTCATCGACCACAACATGAACCGATCCGGCGCCAACATCTCCGCGGTGTACTCGATGCGACCGGAGCCCGGCGCGACCCTGTCGACGCCGCTCACGTGGGACGAGGTGGAGGCCGGGGTCACCCCGCAGGACTTCCGGATCGACAACGTCTGGGAGCGGTTCGCCACGCTGGGCGACCTCTTCGAGGGCGTTCGAACGCAGCCCCAGGACCTCACGGCCGCCCTCGAGGCCGTCGGGCTGCCGGGCGCGCGGGCGTCCGCACCGGCATCCGGGCGCCCGCGGAACTCCGAGGAGGTCATCGCGGCCTCGAAGGACCCGAACCTCGCCGAGTACCTGCGCAAGCGAACGTTCGGCCCCGAGGGGACGACGGAGCCGCCGCCGGGCGAGGCCAGCGGCGAGGGCAACTCGTTCGTGATCCACAAGCACCGGGCGACCCGGCTGCACTACGACGTCCGCCTGGAGCTTGACGGCGCGCTCCCCTCGTGGGCGGTCCCCCGCGGCCTCCCGGTGCAGCCCAAGGACAAGCGCCTCGCCGTGCGCACCGAGGACCACCCCCTCGAGTACGGGAGCTTCGAGGGGACGATCCCCAAGGGCCACTACGGCGCGGGCGAGGTGCGGATCTTCGACGACGGCTGGTACGAGCCGATCGAGTGGACCGACAAGAAGGTGAGCTTCCGGTTGCACGGGCGCCGCTACCCCGGCCTCGAGTACCACTTCGTGAAGACGCGGACGGACTGGCTGGCGCTGCTCGCGTCGGCGCAGGAGGCACCCCTGATCGACGTCCCGCCGACGATCCAGCCGATGCTCGCCGAGGGCGGGTGGACGGCGTTCGACGACCCGAAGTGGTGGTTCGAGCCGAAGTTCGACGGGATCCGGTCAACGACCTACCTCGCCACCGACCTCACGCGACTCGTGACGCGGCGGGGGCGCGACGTCACGTTCCAGTACCCCGAGCTCCACATGGTCCACGAGCTCGTGAACCAGGTGAACGCCGTGATCGATGCCGAGATCGTCGCCTTCGACGAGGACGGCACGAACTCGTTCGAGGCGCTCCAGCAGCGCATGAACCTGCTGAACGAGCGCGAGATCAAGCGGATCTCCACGAAGATCCCCGTGGCGCTGGTCGCGTTCGACCTGCTGTGGCTCGACGGGCGACCGACGACGGACCTCCCGCTCGAGGAGCGACGGGAGCTCCTCGAGGCGATCGTCGAGACCGACGAGCGCCTTCAGCTCGTCACGCACGTCGAGGGAGACGGGAAGAAGTTCGTCGAGGTCGCACGCGAGCTCGGCCTTGAGGGGGTCGTCGCCAAGCGAACCGGCTCGCGCTATCAGCCCGGCCGGCGCTCGCCCGACTGGCGGAAGATCAAGCTCACCAACACGCAGGACTGCGTGGTGCTCGGCTGGACGCCCGGCCAGGGAGGGCGCGCGGGCACGTTCGGCGCGCTGCTCGTCGGGGCCTACGAGGACGGCAAGCTGCTGTGGATCGGTCAGGTCGGCACGGGCTTCACGCAGCAGACGCTCGAGCGGCTGATGGCCGCTCTCGAGCCGTTGGTTCGGAAGTCGCCGGCGGGCGACGACCCGGAGCTCCGGACCGTGAAGGGCGCGACCTTCGTCGAGCCTCAGCTCGTCGCCGAGGTCGAGTATCTCGAGATCACGAAGAGCACGCACAAGATGCGCGCGCCGAGCTTCAAGGGGCTGCGCGACGACAAGCTGCCCGAGGACTGCGTCCTCGAGCGGCCCCGCGGCCGGTGATCCTCAGGCGCCCGGCGGGCGGTACGCGACCGACTGCTTCGTCGCCGCGTCGATCTCCTCGGGCGTGAGCAGCACGACGGTCTTGACCGTCGCCGCGCCGGCAGCGCCGACCGTCAGCGCGATCGCCGCGGCGGTCGTGTTGTCCGGAACGTCCGCGATCACGTAGACGTCGTCGTCGCCGAACGCGAAGTAGAAGGCCTCGAGCGTTCCTCCGAGGTCGGCGAGCAGCTTGCCGATCGCATCCCGCCGCCCCGACCCGCCCTCTTTGAGGACACCCTGTACGCCGGCCTGCGTGTAGTTCGCCTCCAGCAGGTACTTGGCCATCCGATCTCCCTTCTCCCGAAGCGGCATCGTGCGCCGGGGCCCCCGGAATCGCAAGCGGGCCGCTACGCGGCCTCGGGCGGGCAGGCATCGACGTGCAGGTACTGGCGACACTCCTCGTCGGTCAGCGAACGCGTGACCTCCCGCCGTGCCATCTCGAGGAGGTCGTCGATGTCGAGGGCCCAGATCCGAACACCATCGCACTCGCTCGCGGAGGCGAGCTTCGTGCCGTCCGGGCTGAAGGCCACACTCTGGACGCCGCATCGATGCCCCCGCAGAACCAGTTGCTGCGCGCCGGTGTCCGCCTCGAACAGCCGAACCGTTCCGTCGGAGCCCGCGGTGGCGACGCGCGATCCGTCGGGGCTGAAGGCGACATCGTTGATGCCCCCCGAGTTGCCGGCGAGCACCGCCACGCGCGTTCCGCTCTCCACGTCCCAGATCTCTGCCTGTCCGGATTGACCGGCCGTGGCGATACGGGAACCGCTGGGATCGAAGTCCACCGGCGACGCGTCGGCGCTGATCGTGCGGACGACCACCCCCCGCTTCCAGTCCCAGATCTTCAAGCGGTATTGATCTTCTCGGACGCGGGCCGCGGTGACGATCAAGCGGCCGTCGGGGCTGAACCGTGCGGCGAAGAGCGACCACCCCTCGTCCGACAGGACACGAATCACGCGGCCGGCGCGATCGACGACCTTCGCCTCTCCGTCCCAGCCCGCGGTGACCACATGCTCCCCATCGGGGCTGAACGCAACGTCGTTGACGTCGAGGCGGTGGCTGATCCGGAAGAGCTCCTCCCCGGTCGCCAGAGTCCCATGCCCCCACCACGTCGCCGCCGCAGCAAGGCCTCCCCGAGCCGCCGGCGGCGATCGACCTGCCGTCCGGGCTGACGTCGAATGAACCGAAGATCACACCGAGGTGGACACCCACATCGAAGGGTAGGGGTCCGATCGTTCGAAGGACCCGCCCCGTCTGCAGGTCCCAGACCTGCACCGACCTCCACCCGCCGGTCGTCACCAGCTGCCGTCCGTCCGGCATGAACTCCGCGGGCACGCCAGCGGCGGGAAGGTTTGCCCACTCCGCGCCGGCGTCGGCCCCCAGGTCCCAGATCTTCACGGCGGTGATCCCCGCGTCTCCGGTCATGACCCGAGTCCCGTCGGGCGAGAACGCCACCCCCACGATCCCGCTCCTCGTCTCTTGGGTCGACAGCGACCAGAGCTCCTGGACACCCCCCCGCCCGATCCCCCACACCTTCGCGGTGCCATCGATGCCGCCCGTGACCAGGCGAGAGGAATCCGGACTCCAAGCCACGCCCAGGACGAGCCCGCTGTGGCCGAACAGGGTGAACCGGAGCCTTCCCGTCCCCGCCTCCCACACTCCCGCGCCGTAGGGGGTCGTGGCGGCGATGTATCGGCCATCCGGGCTCCAGGACACCCCCCCGTGCACGACGACGATGCTGTTTGTGGCTCCCGTCCAGTTCGAACGCTTCCTCCCCGGTCTCGAGATCGAACACGGCGCCGTTCCGCCAGACGGACGCCACGGCGAGACGCTTCCCGTCGGGACTGAAGGCGGTGTCGATCGGGAGGGGAAAGCCAAGGGTCCGGACCACGCGGCCGGTGGACAGATCCATCACTTGGACAACACCCCCGAACCGTTCCTGCGTCCCAGAAGCCGGCTGCGACGAGCGAGCCGTCTGCGCTGAACGAAGGGCCGAACGCGGCGCCGTCCCCGGAGACGCTCGCGAGAAGGCGGCCGGTGGCGGAGTCCCACACCTTCAGCGTCCCGTCGTCACCGGTCGAGGCGAGCATCGCGCCGTCCGGACTGAACGCCACGTCGTTCACGTCGCCGTCGTGTCCCTCGAACGACAGGATGCTCTGCCCCGTCTCGCCGTCTCTGATGTCGAGGACCCCCGAGTTCTTTACCCCTTCGGTCACGAACACCCCCGTTGGGCTCCAGTCGAGGAGCCCACCCACCCCGGGCACCGACGTCAGGAGCCGGAATGCCACGACGGCACGGTGGAGCGCCTCCTCGGCCTCGGGGAGCACGGAGCCGTCGACGGATCGCGTCTGCTCGACCGCCTCCATGGCGAGCAGGAGGCTCAGCTCGGAGTCGACCTCGACGTTGGCGACCGCAGCTGCTGCGAGCTCCCTTGCTCCGGCGATCCTTGCCTCACGCTCAGCCCGCTCGCTCTGGTTCGTGGCGATCACGGTGAGCGAGCCGGCCACGAGCGCCGCGACGGCGAACACGGCGATGAGCGCGCGGGACCGCCGGACCGAGCGCCGTTCGAGCGCGACCTCGTGGGTCCGGCGTGCTCTGCTCGGCCGCGTCTTCCTCGTCGCGCCGGGTGAGGCTTGCACGGAGATACTCGTCATCGGTCGACGACAGCGCGACGCTCGTCGTGTCGGCCCACGAGGCCATCTGCTCGAGGCGTTGTCCCCGCAGCAGGAAGCTCTCGTCCCTGTCGGCCGCATCCCACCCGGCGGCGGATGCCGCGAGCACGGTCAACGTCCGAAGGTCGTCGCGCGCCTCTCCGATCCACCCCCGCAACCGCGACCAGACGCCGAGCAGCGCCTCGTGCGCGATCTCGACCGTCGGCTCCCGCGTCGCGGGATCCCGGTCGAACGACAGGAGCCGGTGGCGCCCGAACGTCTCGATCACGCCGTCCATCGCGTCGGCGTCGCCCGAGCGGCAGCAGCTCCGAGCGCCGGACGCGCCGCCGCGTGTCCTCGGTTCCCTCGCCGAGCGTCACCAACCGGAGGAACAGCTGCCGGCATGCGTCGCGCGCCGCATCGTTCAGTGGCTCGAAGAGCTGTTCCGCGCGACGCGCGAGCGCGCCCGAGACGCCGCCGATCCGCCGATACGCGTCGAGTCGGAGCACGCCCTCCTCGTGGCGCTCGGCGAGCTCGGTGAGCGCGTACTGGAGCAGCGGCAGCGCGCCGGGCCGGTCGGCCACGTCGGCGATCATCGCCGCCAGGAGCCGCGGCTCCACGACGAGGCCTTCGCGCTCGGCGGGCTCGACGATCGCTCGCTCGAGGTCCTCCGGGGACATCGGGGTGATCGCCTCCGTGCGCGCCGCGAGCAGGTCGCCGAAGCCGCGGACCGACAGCGGCTCGTCGAAGAAGTCCGCGCGCAGCGTGGCGACGACGCGGACCCGGCTCCCCGGCTCGAGCGCCGCCGCTCGGATGATCGCGAGCAGATGCGCGCGCTCGTGCCTCTCTCTCGACGAGGGTGAAGACCTCCTCGAGCTGATCGACGACGATCACGAGCTCGCCGCGCGGGTCGGGCAGCACGCGGTCGACGGCGCGGACCAGACCGAGCTCGTTGCGATTCCAGCTCGTCCATGAGCGAGGGCGGCGGCTCCACGGCGACGCCGAGCAGCGCGGACTCGAGCTCGCGCAGCGGATGGGCACCGGGCAGCAGGTCGACGACGTACCAGCGTTCGGAGCCCGGGAGCGCACCACGCCGCAGCGCCGGAACGAGGCCGGCGCGAACCACCGAGGACTTCCCCGAGCCCGAGGGTCCCACCACCGCGAGGAACCGCGATCCCGGTTCGTCCTCCTCGAGCCGCCGGAGCAGCCGTTGGGTGACCGCCTCGCGGCCGAAGAAGTCCCCGGCGTCGGCTTCCCGGAACGCGCGCAGGCCCTTGTAGGGGTTGCGGATCTCGCCGATCGGTTCGCGGACTTCGAGGGCCCCCTCGAGCGCGGCGCGGAAGGCGGCGGCGAGCTCGAGCGCGTCGGGGAAACGAGCCTCGGTGTCCTTCGCGGTCGCCCGCGCGATCACCCGGTCGACCGCGGGCGGGAGCTCGGGACGAACGTCGCGGATCGACGGGAGCGCATCGGCCATGTGGTGGTCGAGGAGCGCAGCGAGCGAGCTCTCCGGGAACGGGTGGGCGCCGGCGAGCATCTCGTAGGCCACGACCCCGAGCGCGTAGACGTCGGATTGCGGGGAGGCGGGGTCGAGCCGGATCTGCTCGGGCGACAGATACGCGGGAGTGCCGCGCATCATCGTTCCGGAGGACCTCTCCGGCGAGCCGGCGTCCAGGGCGACGCCGAAATCCGTCAGGTAGGCGTTGCCCTCCTCGTCGAGCAACACGTTGCCGGGCTTCACGTCGCGGTGCACGATCCCCTGCCGGTGCGCCGCGGCAAGGGCGCCGGCGATCTGATCCAGGATCGCAGCCGCTCGGGCGGGCTCGAGCGGGCCATCGCGAAGCAGGTCCTCGAGGCTGCCGCCGCGGAGGAAGCGCATGACCAGGTAGGCGGCGTCGGGCTCTCGCCAGTAGTCGTAGAGGGGCACGATGTGGGGGTGCTCCAATCGCGCGACGATCTGCGCCTCGCGCTCGAACCGGCGGACGAAGTCCGGGTGGTTGGCGAGCTCGGGGGGCACGGCCTTGATCGCCACCTCGCGCCCGATCTGGGGCTGGGTGGCGCGGTAGACGATGCCGAACGCACCCTCCCCCACCTGCTCGAGCAGCCGGTAGCCGCGAAGTGGCTCGCCCTTCAGCTCGAGGTCCGGATCCTGCCGCAGGATCCGCTCGTGCAGGCGCCGCAGCTCCGGCGATGGGTCGATCCCGAGCTCGTCGGAAAGGACCGCGCGCGCTCGCTCGAACGCCAAGAGCGCCTCGGCCTGTCGGTTCAGCCGGTAGAGGGCGAGCATCAGCTCACCCCACAGCCGCTCGCGCAGCGGGTTGATGCGGGTCAGGGTCTCGAGCTCCGCCACCACCTGGGCGTGGTGGCCCAGATCCAGCTCGACGGCGGTCTTCTCCTCGACGGCCTGGAGCCGGAGCTCCTCGAGCCGCGTGATGTCGCCCGAGAGTGACGGCTCGTCGGCGAGGTCGGCGAGCGCCGGCCCCCGCCAGAGCTCGAGGGCCTCCGCGAGCGTCACGGCGGCCGAGCGCGGCTCGGTGACGGTTCCTCTCGCCTTCCGGAGCAGACCCTCGAACCGGAGGGCGTCGACCTCCTCGGGGTCCGCGCGAAGCAGGTAACCCGGGGCCCGCCCCTCGATGGCATCGGACCCGAGCGCCGAGCGCAGCCGGGAGACGTACGCCTGCAGCGTTCCGCGCGCTGCCTCGGGGGGCTCCTCGCCCCAGAGGGCGTCGATCAGGCGGTCTGCGGGCACGACCCGGTTCGCGCCCAGCACGAGGTGGGCGAGCACCATCCGCTGCTTCGGGCCCCCGAGAGGGAGCGGGCCGTCCTCCCCGGAGACCTCGAGCGGCCCGAGGACTCCGAAGCGCACCGGCCGACGGTACCTCCGGCCTCCCGTCTGTGGAACCCCTCGCTCGCCCGTGCGGACCGAGCCCATGCGGCCACCGTGCGGGTGCGACCTTGCAGCCCGCTTGCACCCGACGACGCGTGCAAGCGCCCTGCAAGCGTGCGCTGGCGGAGTGCAAGTGCCTCGGTCGACCTTGGGGTTCATGAGCGGACGGATGTCGAAGGACCGAGAGACGCCGGACGAGGTCCGCCGACCAGATCGCCGGGCCGTCCGACGCAGGCGCATGCGCCTGGCGGTCACGACGGCGGCCATCGCGATCGTGATCGCCATGATCGCGATCGGCGTCCTGCGGATCGCGTCCGTCTCGAGCGTGCCGTGGGTCCTCCGCAGCGCCGGGAGCCCCGCCGACGAACCCGCGCCGACGCCGACGCCCTCCGGCATCTTCTCGGAGGTCGGCGGCTGGATCGTGTACGGCGACGCGGAGGGGATCTGGGCGGTGGACCCGTCGCATCCCGGGGATCTCGAGAGCCGGATCCAGCTGAGCTCCATCGGAGGGATCCCGCTCGCGTGGTCGAGCGACGGGTCGGAGCTCCTGATCTCGCGCGGGTGGTTCCTCCTGTCGCGACGTCAACTTCGGGATGGGGAGAAGTTGCCGGCTTCGCGGCGCGGCCTGTTCGTGCTGCACGCGGACGGCACGGAGACCCATCTGGTTCGCAACGAGGTCAGCGGCGCCTCCTTGAGCCCCGACGGGACGACGGTTCGTCTTCGCGCCGTCGCTCGAGCTCAGGACCCACCTCGACCCTGGCATCTACCGCATCGACGCCGGCGGCGGCGTGGCGACGGAGCTCCTCGCATCCAGCCGCCGCTACATCCCGGAGCAGCATCGCAGCTTCCGCACAGGGGTGTACTTCCCGACGTTTTCACCCGACGGGCGACAGATCGCGTTCTTCGACGGCTTCGGGGACAACGGCCACAGCCTGCGCGTGGTCGACGCCGACGGGAGCAACCTGCACGTGCTGATCGACAACATCGAGGCGTACCGCATCAGCAACCTCGTCTGGTCGCCCGACGGCACACGTCTCGCGTTCGGCCGCGTACCCGAAGGGATCTACACGATCGGGGCGGACGGCTCGGGCCTCACGCTCGTGATCCCCGGTGGTGCGTACCCGCACTGGTCGCCGGACGGATCCCTGATCTCGTACCAGGAGCAGAACTACTCCTCCCCGTTCGGCCCACTGCTGATCGCGGCCGCCGACGGGACGCAGGTGGTCGAGTTCCACTACCGAGGCTTCGGGGGGCCATGGAACCCGCTCGTCCAGCCGGAGCCGGAGGTCGCCCAGGTGCCGGCAGCGAGGGAGGGCCTGACGTCGACCTCGGCGCTCCTTCTCGCGCCGGCCGTGGTGGCCCTGCTCGCGGGGGTCGTCCTCATTCGTCGTCGGATCCAGCAGCGCGCGCGACCTTGAGGGTGCAAAGGGTGTGTGGAGTCGGACAAACCGATCGCCGGGAATCCGATCGTGCCGACCTGAGAGGAAGGGAGGCCTTCATGCCGTAGGGGAGTCGGGAAGGGCAGGGACGGATGCTCCGGTCATGCGGCCGCGGCGCATTCAAGATCGGATGGGACCGAAGTGCCCGCCTCGTCGGCCCTCATCGCGGTCTGCGCGGCGATCGCTGTAGTCCCGGCAGGACCTCAAGCGTCTAGGAGGTCGAACGCTCGGTGACCGGCATGAGGCCCGCGCAAGGAGGGGACGAGATGAAAACGCTCGCAGGAAAGCGAACGGCGGCGACGCTGGGCGTCGCGTTCGTGCTGACGGCCGCTCTGCTGGCCGTGCCGGCCACCGCCCCGGCCCGCGTGACGATCGCGTCCGCGGGGTCCGAGATGGTGGTGACCTGGAACGCCAATGCCCAGAACGCCATCATCGCCACCGCGGGGCAGGGACCCACCGTCGCGAGTCTGCACTTCGCGATGGTTCAGGGCGCCGTCTACGACGCGGTGAACGCGATCGAGGGCGGCTACCAGCCGTATCTCGGGGCGCCGGCAACGGCCGACCCCGGCGACTCGTCGCCGGCGGCGGCCGCGACCGCGGCCCACGACGTGTTGATCGCCTTGTTCCCGTCGCAGGCCGCGACACTGAATCAGCAGTACACGGACTCGCTGCTGGGGATCGCCGACGGGCCCGCCAAGACGGGAGGGATCGAAGTTGGAGCGGCGGCGGCGGCCGCGATGCTCGCCGCGCGGACGAACGACGGGCGCTTCACCCCCTTCACCGTGATCCAGGGCGACGAGCCCGGGGAGTGGCGATCCACGTCCTTCGTGAACGGCGTGCCCGTCGTCGAACCGGCCCCGTGGGTCGGCAACGTGGCCCCGTTCATCGTCTCGGACGCGGCCGCGCTCCACACGAAGGGGCCGAACGCGATTACGAGCGTCCGGTACGCGCGGGACTTCCGCGAGGTGAAGACCTACGGCTCGCTCACGAGCCCGATCCGAACCGCCGACCAGACCGACGCGGCCCTCTTCTGGCAGGCCAACGGCGCCGGGCTGTGGAACAGCATCTTCCGCCAGCTCGCCGTGACCCAGAACCTCGACATCGCCGAGGCGGCGCGGATGTTCGCGATGGCGGATCTCGCGGGGGCCGACGGGGCCATCGGCTGTTGGAAGGACAAGTACACCAAGTACTTCTGGCGGCCGGTCACGGCAATCCGCGAGGCCGACAGCGACGGCAACCCGGCGACGGTCGCCGACCCGAGCTGGACGCCACTCTTCACGACGCCGGCGTTCCCCGAGCACCCGTCGGGGCACGCGTGCGTGAGCGGCGCGATCGCGGAGACGCTGACGGGCTTCTTCGGCACCGACGCCGTCGCGTTCAGCACTTCCAGCTCCTTCTCCGGCACGACGAGGAGCTTCACGAGCTTCTCGCAGGCGATCGAGGAGATCGGGAACGCGCGCGTCTGGGCCGGCATCCACTTCCGGACGGCGTGCGACCAGGGGCGGGCGATGGGCATCAAGATCGCGCACCTGCTGGCGCAGAAGTACTTCCTCCCCGTGTCGTGACGCGGGGCTCGACGGGCGGGCCGCCATCGGCGGCCCGCCCGTCCGCTCAGAACGGCTCGTACCCCGATCGAACGAGCATCGCGCGGACCTCCCGCTCGTCCAGGCCGCGCTGCGTGAGCTCGCGATACAGGCGGACGGCGCCGAGCGATCGCCCGCATCGAGGACAGAACTGGAAGTGGTGCTCGAGCGGCGTCTCGCACCAGGGACACTGTGTCAGCTCGATGCGGCTGTCGGGTTCGAGCCCCGCGTCGGCCAGCGCGTCGATGTACCCCTTGCCGTAGTCCCACTGGATGTACTCGTCCTCGTGGACCTCGAACGCCGGCTCGTGCATCCTCGGCTCGCCGGTGGCGAGCATGTGCTCGAGGTTCTCCTTGAGCAGATCCCACTCGTAGAAGTGGTTCTCGCCGCAGTCCGGGCACGCGATCACGACGCCCTTGACGCCCTGATGCTGGAAGACCTGACGCATGCCGCCGAGGTCCTCGAGGTCGGCGCGGACGTTGTCCTCCTCCTGTGGCTCGAGGCCCAGGGGCTCGCGTTCCTCGTCGTCGTCGGTCGGCTCGGTCATCGATCCTCCGAGAACGCGAAGGCGAGAAACGCCTCCGCGTACTCCATCCCACCACGCTCGCCGAGATCGCGTGCCCGCTCGCGCACCCAGTCCTCGGCGTCGTCGGTGCCCTGGGACTCGTGCGCCCGCAGGGCCTCGAGCTTCAGGTCGAGCGTCTTTCCGATGTCGACGTAGGTATCGGGTTCCTCGGCCGCCAGCCAAAGGTTCGGGACCTCGAAGGGCTCCAGTCCCTCGTCCAGGAGCTCGGCGAATTGGGGACGGCTCGGCGCGTCGGGCATGACGGCGCACAAGGCGAGCGTGCCGGCCTGCTTGTGGTCCCAGTGGTTGATGTAGCCGTTCCCGGACCACAGGCGCGAGGGATCCGGGGCAACGATCACCTCGGGCCGGACCCGCCGGACCACCCTGGTCACCGCCACCCGCGTCTCGCGATTGACCTCGAGCTCACCGTCGGGGAAGCCGAGAAAGCTCACGCTCGCGACCCCGAGGATGTCCGCGGCCGCGCGCTGCTCCCGCTCGCGGATCGGGATCATCTGCTCGCGCGTGACCCCGGGCTCGTTCGAGCCGGCTGAGCCGTCGGTGATCACGCAGTAGTGCACCTCGGTCCCCTCCTTCGCCCACGCCGCGACAGTGCCTCCGCACATGAACTCGGCGTCGTCGGGGTGGGCGAAGATCACGAGCGCGCTGGCGAACCCCACCGAAGACAGCCTACCGGACGACTCGGACGGAGAGGGCCTCGGCGTTCGCGATCCTTGCGGCCGGCTCGGGGGCGGGGTTCGATACCAGCCGATGGGCGATTCGGCCGAACGCGACCGGCGGATTCACGAGCTCGAGCGGAGCTTCCGCCGGGCGGGGCTCCCCCTGCTCATCGAGGACTACTCTGCAACCGAGGACGTCTTCACTCGCGCGATCCCGTTCCTCGCGCTCGTCTTCGTTCTCGAGCTGATGGGCGCCGTGAACCTCGAATGGTCGGCCGGCGCCAACGCCCTGGCCCTCGTCGGCGGGCTCGTCGTGCTGGTCGGCGCGTTCGGAATCCTGAACCTCGCCCGTGGACGGCCGTTCGCCTCGGTCCCGACGAAGGTCGGCCTTCCCGAGCTCACCGCGTTCGTCGCGCTGCCGGTGGTGCTCCCGCTGATCTTCGGAGGCCAGGTCGTCAGCGCGATCGTGACGGGCCTCGCGAACCTGACGCTGCTCGGCGCGGTGTGGCTCGTGGTCGGCTACGGCGTGTTCTCGATCCTGCGCTGGGCCGTCGTGCGGTTCATGCACCAGCTGCGCGGGGCGCTGAGGCTCCTGGTTCGGGTGCTGCCGCTGCTGCTCTTCTTCGGCCTCGTCACGTTCTTCACGAACGAGTACTGGGCGCTGTTCGGCACGGCGAGCACGGTGACCTTCCTCGCCGCCGTGGGGCTGTTCGCGCTCCTCGCCACCGCGTTCCTGCTGGTACGAATACCCGGCAACGTCCGGGACCTCGAGCGGGCGAGCGACCTCGACGTCGCGCTCCGGCGATCGCAACGGGTCAACGTCGGCCTGGTGATCTTCATCGCGCAGGCGTTGCTGGTGACTTTCGTCGGCGTCGCGGTCTGGCTGTTCTTCCTCGTGTTCGGCGGCCTGCTCGTGACGTCGCAGATCCGGACGGACTGGATCGGCGACGCCGGCCACGAGCTCTTCACGATCCCGTTCCTGGGCGAACAGCTCGCGATCACGAAAGAGCTCGTCCGAACGGCCACCGGGGTCGCGTCGTTCTCGGCGCTGTATTACGCCGTCTCCGCCGCGATCGACTCGACCTACCGCGACGAGTTCATCGACCAGCTCACCGAGCAACTGCGGGTCACCTTCGCCGACCGCTCCGAGTACCTCAGGCTGCGCGCCGAACGCGGCGCTCGGGAACCATCGGGAGCCCCCTCCGCGGCCGGAGCGTGACGACCGCTTGCGGCTCGACGACGGCATCCAGGCCGAGGCGGAGTCGCCATCGTTGGGCGATCGTCGCGAGGAGCAGGACCCCCTCCATCCGCGCGAACGGCTCGCCGACGCAGACCCTCGGCCCCCCGCCGAAGGGCAGGAAGGCAAAGCGCGGGCGGGCGGCGTTCGCCTCCTCGGTCCACCGCTCGGGGCGGAAGGCCTCGGGCTCCGGCCACCAGCGCGAGTCGTGGTGCAGCAGCCACGGCGAGACCACCACGATCGAGCCCTCGGGGATCGTCAGGTCGCCGGTGCGCACCTCCCGGATCGCGCGGCGACCGATCGCCCAGGCCGGCGGCCGAAGGCGGAGGGACTCGGCGAGCACGTTCTCGGCGTAACCGAGCCTCGGCAGGTCCTCCATCGCGGGGGAACGCCCACCGAGGGTCGCATCGAGTTCGGCGTGCAACCGATCCTCGGCGTACGGGTGCCGTGACAGGAGCCACCAGGTCCACGCGAGCGCGTTCGCCGTGGTCTCGTGACCCGCGAGGAACAGCGTGAGCGCCTCGTCGCGCACCTGGTCGTCGCTCATCGAGGCGCCGTCTTCGCCGGCCCGCAGCAGCAGCGACAGGAGATCGTCGCCGTCGGCTCCCTCGGCGCGACGGCGCGCGATGAGGTCGCCGATCACCTGGTTCAGGTCGGCCTCGAGCCGGTGGTAGCGGCGCATCGTCGGGGTGGGGAGCCGAACCAGCAGCCGGAACACCGGCGAGTAGACGCGGTCGAACATCGACAGGGTCTCGGTGAGCGCGCGCGTGACCCGCGCGCTCGACGCCGCGTCGACGTCGGTGCCGAACAGCGTCTCGCCCACGATGGCGAGCGTGAGCGAGGCCATCTCGGCGTGCGCGTCGATCTCGACCCCGTCGCGCCACGCGTCGACGGTCTCCTCGGCGCGGCGCACCATCGTCGCGGCGTAGCCCGCGATCCGCTCGTGGTGGAAGATCGGCTGGATCAACCGTCGCTGGCGAAGGTGACGATCGCCCTCGCTCGTCAGCAGCGACTCGCCGAGCAGCATCTTCGCCGCCTGGATGGTCGGCCCCTTGTGGAACGCCTTGTGCTCGGTGACCAGGACGTCGCGCACGAGGTCCGGGTGGTTGAGCAGGTACGCGTCGGCGCCGGGAATCCGCAGGCGAACGGCGTCGCCGCGTGCCGCGAGCCGCTCGAGCAGCCCGAGGGGGTCGCGGCGGAACGCGCGAAGCGCTGCGAGCGGTGACAGGTCCACCGCGACGACCTTGGTCGGCGTCACGGCTCCTTGTCGATCGCCCAGAACTTCTTCACGGGCGTGATCGCCCTCCACGTCGACCTCGATCCCTTCGGGGTGATCAGCACGTCGCCGGGCCCCGCGCGATGCACCGTTCCATCTTCCTCGAGGATCTCCACCTTGCCCTCGATGATGACGGCGATCTCGTGGTACGGCGGCTCCATCGGCCCGGTCTCGGGGTCCCGCCGCCAGAGCCCGAACGCGAACCGCCCGTCGCCGGCGCGAAACGACACGACCTCCTCGCCGGGCGGCGTGGGGTCGCCCGCCTCGGTCGGGATCTGCTCCCACGGCAGCGTCTCGTGGTCGCTCGCGCGGATCACGCGGATGCGGTCGTCCTCGCTCATCGGGATCCTTTCGCCCGGGACGGCCGAAGGCTACCGAAGCCGCGGGTCAGGACGGGTCCCGCGGCGGAAGCAGCCGCTCGAGCGCGGCGGCCTGCGCGCGCACGCTCTGGGGCGACGGGCCGCCGGGCGTCGCGCGGGCCCGGACGGCGCGGTCCGCATCCAGCAGGTCCGCGCCGTCCGGGAGGCCCAGGTCGAGCCAGTCGTCCGGAGAGAGGGCGTTGAACGAGCGGCCCTCGGCCTCGAGCCGCCGAAGCAGCTCGCCCACACGTCGATGCGCCTCGCGAAACGGCACGCCCGTGCGCACGAGCGACTCCGCGAGGTCGGTCGCGTACAACCCCTCGGCGCGCGTCGCCGCGCGCATCGCGCCGGGGTAGAAGGTCATCGTCTCGACGCAGCCGGCCAGCGCGGCGAGCGTCGTCTCGAGAGTGTCGGCGGCGTCGAACGCCGCCTCCTTGTCCTCCTGCAGGTCGCGGTGGTACCCGAGCGGCAGCCCGTGCAGCACGGTCGACAGCGTCACGAGGTCGCCGAGCAGCCGCCCCGCCTTCGCGCGCGCGAGCTCGGCGACGTCGGGGTTCCGCTTCTGCGGCATCATGCTCGACCCCGTCGAGTAGGCATCGTCCAGGCGCGCCCAGCCGAGGGCCTCGTCGGCGAACCGGGTCACGTCGGCGGCCAGTCGCGACACGTGCGTCGCGCAGATGGCGGCGTCGGCGAGGAACTCCTGCACCGAGTCGCGGTCGCTCACGGCGTCGATCGAGTTCACGAACCGCCGCGCGAACCCGAGTCGCTCGGCGGCTCGATCGACGTCGATGCCGAGCGTCGAGGTCGCCAGGGCGCCGGCGCCGAGCGGCGAGACGTCCGCACGGTCGCGCCAGCCGTCGAGGCGATCGAGGTCCCGCGCGAGCGCCCAGGCGTGCGCGAGCAGGTGGTGGCCGAGCGTGACCGGCTGCGCGAGGCGGCCGTGCGTCGTGCCGGGCAGCACGGTCTCGTCGTGCGCGAGGGCGTGGCCGATCAGCGCACGGACCAGGCGCACGACGCCGTCCTCGATTCGCCGGTGCGCGGCGAGCAGCCACAGGCGCAGGTCGGTCATGACGAGGTCGTTGCGCGAGCGGCCCGCGTGCAGCCGCTCCCCGAGCTCGCCCAGGCGCTGCGTCACCGCGCGCTCGACGACCGAGTGCACGTCCTCGTCGGCGGGGTGGAATCGCAGGGTCCCGGCCGCGATCTCCGCGCCGACCTCCCGCAGGGCCTTCTCGAGCTGCGCGGCCTCGTCGGCGGTGAGCAGGCCGGCCTCCTCGAGCCCGCGGACGTGCGCGACCGACGCCTCGACGTCCTGCGGCGCGAGCCGCAGGTCGAAGCCGAGGCTCCGCCCGAGCGCCTCGGCCTCCGGTGCCGGCGGCGTCCCGAAACGCGCGGCCCACAGGGGGTCGTCGTGTTCGGTCACGGCGTGGCGTCCCGCTGCGTGGCCGACCAGACCCGGAGCGGCAGCCCCCAGAGGCGGACGAAGCCCTCCGCGTGTCGCTGGTCGAAGGCGTCTTCGTGGCCGTAGGTGGCGAGCGATAGGTCGTACAGCGACGAGCTCGAGCGCCGTCCGACGACGGTGCAGGTGCCGGCGGCGAACGCCAGCCGCACCTCACCGGTCACGGCCGTCTGCGTCTCCTCGACGAACGCGTCGATGGCCTCGCGGAGCGGGCTGAACCAGAGCCCGTCGTAGACGAGGTCCGCCCATCGCTGCTCGATCCCCGGCTTGAAGTGCGCGACCTCGCGCTCGAGCGTCATGTCCTCGAGCGCGCGGTGCGCCGCGATCAGCGCCAACGCGCCCGGCACCTCGTAGAGCTCGCGGGACTTGATGCCCACCCGGCGGTTCTCGATCATGTCCACCCGCCCGAACCCGTACCGGCCGCCGAGCTCGTCGATCGTGCGGATGAGGGCAGGTAGCGTCGCCGGCGTCCCGTCGAGCGCCGCGGGCAGGCCGCGCTCGAACGAGACGATCACCTCGGTCGGTTCCGGCGGCCGGGCGGCCTCGGACGCCGTCCGCTCGAACGCGTCCTCGGGCGGCGCCGCCCAGGGATCCTCGAGCGGCCCGCACTCGATCGTGCGGCCCCACAGGTTCTCGTCGATGGAGTAGGCCGTGGCGACCCGGTCGATCGGGATCCCCCACTCGGCAGCGAGCGCAACGGCCTTCTCGCGCGGGATCCCCGGGTCACGGATCGGCGCGATCACCCGCAGGTCCGGCGCGAGCACCCCGAAGGACACCTCGAAGCGCACCTGGTCGTTGCCCTTGCCGGTACAGCCATGCGCGACGACGTCGGCGCCGACCTCGCGAGCGGCTCGCACCACCTCGTCGGCGATGAGGGGGCGCGCGAGGCCGGAGACCATCGGGTACTTGCCCTCGTACAGGCCGTTCGCGCGGATGGCACGCGTGAGGAACTCGCTCGCGAATCGGTCGACGGCGTCGACGACGCGGACGGAGGCCGCGCCGGCGTGCTCGCCCCGGCTGCGGACCCGGTCGAAGTCCTCCCGCTGCCCGATGTCGACGGCCACGGCGTGGACCTCGTAGCCCTGCTCGCCGAGCCAACGGATCGCG
The DNA here is from genome assembly GCA_963716935.1 of uncultured Actinomycetes bacterium. GTDB lineage: Bacteria > Actinomycetota > UBA4738 > UBA4738 > HRBIN12 > CALGFI01. The sequence goes on from CAVQUN010000008.1 coordinate 332,677, forward strand.
ACCGACGTGTCCAGGCCGCCGGAGTACGCCAGCACTGCCCGCTTCATCGCACGTCCTTCCCTTCGGTGATCGACTCGAGCGCGGCCTCGACCGCGCGGCACGACGTCCCCGTCCGGGGAACGACCAGGATCGTGTCGTCGCCGGCGATCGTGCCCGCGATCTGGGGCAGCGCCGCGCGGTCCAGCGCCTCGCCGAGCGCGTTCGCCGCGCCCGGGGGCGTCCGGATGACGAGCAGCTCGCCGGCCCCGGGCGTGAACGAGATCGCGAACTCGCGAAGCGCATGCCGGAGCAGCGCGGCGGGCGGGGAGGTCGCCGCGTGACCGGGGACGACGTAGCGCAGGCCGAGCGGGTCATGCACGCGGGCGAGGCCGAGGTCCTCGACGTCCCGGCTGATCGTCGACTGCGTCGCCTCGAGGCCGAGCGCCCGCAGCCGGGCGCGGATCTCCTCCTGGCTCGCGAGCCGCTCGCGCGCGACGAGCGACAGGATCGTCTGCTGCCGCCGCGCCTTCGTTGCGCCCGCGGTGCGGCTCACGGGCCGGCCCCCGGCTCCGCTGGCGCGGCGCGATCGAGCGTCACCATCGTCCCGATGCCCTCGGGCGTGAACAGCTCGAGCACCAGCGCATGCTCGACGCGGCCGTCGAGCAGGTGCACGCGCGAGACGCCGGCCTTCAGCGCCCGCACCGCGCTCTCGAGCTTGGGGATCATGCCGCCGTCGACGACGCCGTCGCGCGCGAGCAGATCGAGCGCCTCCTGCTCGCCGAGCTCGGACATCAGGTCGCCGCCGGGACCGATCACGCCCGGCACGTCGTTCACGTACACGAGCTTGTGCGCGCCGAGCCCGATCGCGAGCTCGGAGGCCATCACGTCGGCGTTCACGTTGTACGGATGCCCCTGCGCGTCGGCGGCGATCGACGCGACGACCGGCACGAACCCCGACGAGAGCAGGGTCCGCACCACGTCGGGACGCACGGCCACGATCTCGCCGACGAACCCCAGGTCCGGTTCCGTCTGCCGGCGGACCAGCGCCAGCCCGCCGTCGACCCCGGAGATGCCCACCGCCGGCACGTCGCCGGCGACGAGGAGGCTCACGACCTCGGTGTTCAGCTTGCCGGCGAGCACCATCGTGGCGACGTCGAGCGTGTCCCGATCGGTGATCCGGACGCCGTCGACGAACTCGGTCTCCAGGCCGAGCCGCTCGGAGACGGCCGTGAGCTGCGGCCCGCCGCCGTGGACGATGACGGCGTCGATCCCCGCATGCTGCACCAGGGAGACGTCCTGCGCGAACGAGCGGGCGAGCGGAGCGCGTTCCATCGCGGCCCCCCCGACCTTGATCACGACGACCTTGCCGCGATGCTCCTGCATGAACGGCAGCGCCTCGATCAGCGTCCGCGCCTTCGCCACCGTGCGCTGCCGGACGTGGGGTGCGGGTGCGCTCGCCGTCACGTCGTGTACTCCGCGTTGATCTTCACATAGTCGTAGGACAGGTCGACGCCGAGCGCGCGGCTCGCGCCCGGACCGTTTCCGAGCGACACCGAGACCACCACGTCGTGCTCGCGCACGGCGGCCCGCGCGGCCGCCCCGTCGAGCAGGAACGACTCGGCGATCTCGCCACCGGCGATCACCTGCACCTCGCCGATGAAGCCCTCGACGAGCTGCGGCAGGAAGGGCACGCCGGACGCGCCCACCGCCTGCAGGAGCCGGCCCGGGTTCGGATCGCCGCCGAAGGCGGCCGTCTTCACCAGGAGGGAGTCGGCGATCCCCCGCGCGACGACGCGGGCGTCGGCGTCGGTCTCGGCGCCCGAGACCTCCACGAGCAGGGTGTGGCTCGCGCCCTCCGCGTCGTTCGCGAGCTGCAGCAGCAGGGACGTCGCGACCTCCTCAACGGCCTCGGCCACCTGGTCCCAGGCCGGCGTCCCCCGGAGGACGAGCTCGCCGCCGGCGGCCCCGCTCGCGAACAGCAGCACGCTGTCGTTGGTGCTCGTGCAGCCGTCGACGGTGAGGGACTCGAAGCGCGGCTCGAGCACGTCGGTCGCCAGCCGCCCGATGTCCGAGGGCGGGATCGGCGCGTCCGTCGTGACGAACACCAGCATCGTCGCGAGGTGCAGGTCGGGAGCGATCATCCCGACGCCCTTCGCGCATCCGCCGACCCGGTACGGCCCGCGCTCCGCCGCCGCGACCTTGGCGACCGTGTCCGTCGTGAGGATCGCTTCCGCGAACGTCGCGCCGCCGTCCTCGGACAGCCCGCCGACGAGCGCGGGGATCGCCGACAGGTACGCGTCGACGTGCAGCGGCTCGCCGATCACCCCGGTCGAGCACGGCGCCACCGCCGCGGCGTCGAGGCCGAGGGCCTCGGCGACGGCGGCGGTCGTGGTTTCCGCGTCGCGGTCCCCGCTCGCGCCGGTGCCGGCGTTCGCCTGCCCGCTGTTCACCACCACGGCCTGTGCGAGCCCGTGCGCGAGCCGGCGCCGCGCGAGCTTCACGGGCGCGGCGGCGAACGCGTTCGTCGTGAACAGCCCGGCCGCGCTCCGGGCCTCGTCGGCAACCAGCAGCCCGAGATCGGGACGGCCCGACGGCTTCATCCCGGCCGTCACGCCCGAGGCCCGGAACCCGCGAGGGAACGTGATGCTCACGGGTACACCCCGACGCGGGAGAGCGCGGTCGCCTCGTCGCTGCCGATCATGAGGTTGAGGTTCTGGATCGCCTGTCCGGCCGCGCCCTTGACGAGGTTGTCCAGCGCGCCGATCACCACCGCCGTTCCCGTCCGCGGATCGACCGCCGCCTGGAGCTCGACGACGTTGGACCCGCGCACGCGCTTGGTGTCGGCCATCGAGCCGGCCGGCAGCACCCGCACGAAGGGCTCCCGCTCGTACGCGGCGACCAGCGCCGCGACCAGCGAGTCGGTCGTCGCCCCCGCCGCCGCGCGCGCGTACGCGGTCGTGAGGACCCCCCGGACGGCGGGAACGAGATGCGGCACGAACGCGACCTCGACGCCGGCTCCCGCCGCCGCCGAGAGCTCGCGCTCCATCTCGGGCGTGTGCTGATGGACGGGGAATCGATACGGCCGAACGCTCTCCTCGGTGGCGGCGTGGCTCGCCGACTCGGCCTCGGAGCGCCCGGCACCGGACAGGCCCGTCTTGCCGTCGACGAGCACCGGCGTCGGCTCGACGAGGCCGGCCTCGAGCAGCGGCGCGAGCCCGAGGACGACCGACGTGGGAAAGCAGCCGGGGTTCGCGACCAGATGCGCCGAGCGGACCTGGTCGCGGCGGCGCTCGGGCAGGCCGTACACCGCCTTCTCGATCCATTCGGGGGCCGGGTGCTCGAACCCGTACCACTCCGGGTAGGACGATGCCGGCAGGCGGAAGTCGCCCCCGAGGTCGATGACCCGGGCGCCGCGCTCGAGCAGGTCGGGCGCGACGCGCGCGCTCTCCTCGCGCGGCAGCGCGAGGAAGGCCATGTCCAGATCGGGAGCGTCCTCGATCCGGCGGATCGTCCCGTTCGCCAGCCCGCATCCGGCGAGATGCGGGTGGACCTCGGCCAGCGTTCGTCCGGCGCTCTCGCGGCCGCCGAGGAACACGAGTTCGGCGTCCGGATGCCCGAGGAGGAGACGGACGAGCTCGCCGCCGGCGAAGCCGGACGCGCCGAGGACGCCGACGCCCACCGCGGTCTCCGTCATGATGAGTATTTATGCAGAGAATGCATGGAACTGTCAACCGACGGTTTGTGGGGCGCTCAGCGGCAGGGAACGCGCCAGACGCGGAGCGACAGCTTCTTCTTCAGGAAGTTGAAGTTCAGGTCGTTGGCCTGCGGGCAGAATTCGTCGGTGTCGAGCGCGTACTCGACGCCGAAGACCGCCTTGCCCGCGTCGACGAACGGCGTCAACCGGTCGCACTCGTCGTAGGTGAAGCACTCCTCGTTCAGCGCGTAGTCGAAGTACGGGAGCAGATCGTCCACCTGCTCGACGTCGTTCTTCATCGCGACCGACAGGCCGTGCCGGTGCGCCTGGTTCGCGAGCCACACGTTGTAGCGAAGCTGGTCGCCCGCCGACAGCGGGAAGCCCGTCGCGTTGCTGTAGCCGTCGACGTTGTCGAGCTCGATCCCGTCGAACCCCTTGCGGACGCACCGGTCCATGCGGTCCTTCATGATCGGCGCGAGCTGGTGGATCCTGCGGACGTCGAGCCAGCGCTCGCCGGGCCAGCCGTCGAGGTCGTCGCCGAGCACGTCGTCGGGGAACCGGTCCGCGTCCGGCCGCCAGTTCTCCCACGAGCCGGCGCTCACGTAGCAGATCACCGCCCGCCCGTCGTCGTGCAGGTCGGCGACGGTTGCCTTCGAGACGTCGAAGGCGTCGACGTCGTACATCTGCACGTCGACCGAGGTGTCGATGTCGCCCTGGAGCTGCCACTGCCAGCTCGTCTCGAGCTCGGGCGTCCAGCACCCGTCGCACGGAACTGGGTCCGGCAGGGCGGCCGCCGGAGTCGCGGGAAGCGCGATCGCCGCGGCGACGATCGTCGCGACGACGAACCGGCGACGGCCTACCCCGGCGCTCGTCACGGCGCCTCGAACCGAATCCCGGCGAGCATCGCCTCGGCGCGCCCGATCGCGGCCTCGAGCCAGGCGCCGTCCTGCGGGCCCCGGTCATCTTGCCGCGGGAACATGAACTGGTTGAGCGTCTCGTCCGAGCCGAACTGGATGCCCTTGGTCGCGAGGTACTCCCCCACCGCGAACTCCCAGGTGAACAGCGCCGTCCCGTCGTCGAACGCCTGCACGGTGTACGTCAGGTAGGGGCTCGGCTGCGCGACGAACGTCTGGGCCCCCCGCGCCGTCCGCTCGGAGGACGCGCGAAACCCCAGCCGCGCGATCGCCTCCTGGAAGTCCACGCCGACGAGCCTACTTCCCGCGGGCTCGAGCCTATGCTCCGATGAGCGCGCCGGGGGCGACCACGACCTCGAAGTGGTCGGCGCTGCGCTCGCGCTCCACGAGAAAGGCGTCCTCCCCCGGGGAGAACACCGCAAGGCTCTCATCCGGGCCTGAGAACGCGCGCACCGACTCGATCGAATCCCACAGGGTCAGCACGACGAACTCGGCTCGCTCCTGCGAGACCCGTCGCAGGACGAAGGCCCGAGGACTGCGTACGCGGCATCGGGCACCGCCGCCACGGCGACCGGTGCCATCGCCGGGTCGAGGTACTGCGCTTTCGAGACGTCGAACGCGTCGACGTCGTACACCTGCGCCTCGACTGACGCGTTGCGTGCGCCGGGCCGAAAGCCGCTGGGTCGAGGGTCCCCAAACGACAACGTGCATGCGGAGCTCACGGTGCGCCCGATGGCCTCGCCGGACGCGGCGCTCATCTCGACCGCCTCAGCGACGCGAGCGACACGAGCCCGTAGAACGTGCCCGACTCCGCATCGGCGACGAACGCGTGACCCATCGTGTCGCTTGGCGGGCAGCCCGGAGGATGCACCTTGACGACGCGCGTACCTGGCTCGGGCTGGTGCGGCCGCCAGCCGAAGACATCCACCCCGGCGGGGTCGAAGATGTACACCTTCGGAGCGAGCGTCGGACGGTACGTGCCCACCAACCAGAAGCTCCATGACGGCCGCTGTCCACGGAAGTCGGGCAGTGTGTCGGGCGGCGAGTCCACTTCGAGCTGCGCCGACGACGAGCCGAACGAAACGCACACGACCTCGCCCGCGCTCGGATCGCCCCGGAGCGCGTTTGCGTAGAGCGCGACTCCGTCGCCGCGCGCGAACCACCGCGAGAGGATCGGCGCGACCTCGTCGACGTCGGCACCGCCAGCTCGCAGCTCCGCGTACAGCTCGTCGAGCGAGAGTTCACGCGCGCGGCTCCTGCGGCCACCGTCCCGACCTCGACCGGCGACAGCATCGCGGCCGGTAGCACCACCGTCGCAACTTGTCGACATCGTGCGTGGATGTTGTCATCCGGCCGATGTCGCCCAGCCGACACGAGATGAGCCCGCCCCAGGCCGCCGACTGGGAGGAAGCGATGACGGGCTCAGGAGTGACGAGCGCCTCGCTCGACCTCAGGCAAACCCGAGCGACGTGGTGCGGCTTGGGCAGATTCTCACCGACCGAGCAGCTCTCGATCGCATCGCAAGCTCTGCCCCGCGCTTACGGCTCCAAGGGCCTCGCGGTCGCTAGGGAACGGCCTTGAGGATCCCCTCGGGCTCGAGCGGCTCCGGCGCCGATGCCGCCCGCCCTCGTGCCACCGAGCCGCGGGCCTTGCCGAGGCTCGAGCGGAGCTCGTCCGCGGCGTTGCCGATCATCGTCGACGCGCGCGCCACCTTGTTCTCGAGCACGCCCTCCATCGCGTCGAGCAGCGCCGCCACCTCCTCGAGCGCCGAGCGCGCGTCGTCCGCGTCGCCGAAGCGGTGCACCAGGCTGTACAGGAACAGGAGCACCGGCAGCGCGGTCGAGTACGGGACGATCACGACGCCGCGCGCGAACGCGTCGGCGTGGGCGCGTCGAAGGACCGCGTACGCGGCATCGGGCACCGCCGCCACGGCGACCGGTGCCGTGATCGCCGGGTCGAGGTACTGCGCGACCTCGCGCGCCCGGTAGGCGACCTGCCGCTCGACGTCGCGCGCAAGCAACTCGCGCGCCGCCGGATCCTCGGCGGCCTCGAGGGCCTCGAGCTCGGCGACGGCGGTCCACTTGGAGTCGACCGGAAGCCGGCGACCGTCGGGCAGCTCCAGGCCGAACTCGACCACCTTGCCGTTGACTCGCAGGTCGGTCACCAGCATGCCGGGCGGGAGCTGCGCGAGGTGCTCGCGCAGGACGTTCTCCCCGGCCCGTCCCTTCGACGCGCCGCCGGCGAGCACGGTCGAGAGGCGCCGCACGACCTCCCAGGACTCGTGCTCGCGCTCGCGACGCTCCTCGTCACGGACTGCGAGGCGTTCGAGCGCGCTCCGGGCCGCCGACAGGTCCTGGCGGAGCCGGTCGGCGTCGCCGCCGCGCGCGGACTCCCCGTCCGCGAGCCGGCGGAGCTCCGCGGTCTGCACGTCGATGCGCGCCGCCAGGCGCGCGGAATCGGAGACGGAAGCGTCGCCCCGGCGTGCGAGGACGGCGAGCACCGCGCCGCCGGCGGCGCCGATCGCGAGCGCGATGAGGAGGAAGCCGAAGGTGTCCATGAGACCGAGGGTAGGCGGAGGGTCCGACACCCCCGGTAGGATCGACTCGATGACGCCCCCGACGCCGATTCCCGTCGTCCGGGCGCGCGGAACCCATCGTGAGGTCGGCGCCGCGATCGGCCACGCGTGCGCGGACGCCATCCGCCGCGCGGTCGCGTTCGGCGACGACGCGATCCCCGAGGGGCGTACGCGGCAGGAGCAGCTCGCGCTCGCCGAGCGCTATCGCGAGGTCACGGTCGGGGCGTATTCGTGGTACGCGGAGGAGCTCGAGGGCATGGCCACGGCGGCTGGTGTCGACCCTGACGCGCTGTTCGCGCGCGTGATCGAGGAGATCTGGTACGTCCCGTACACGCGGCGCATCCACGGACGGTGCACGGACCTCGTGGCCGTCCCTCCGGCGACCGAGGGCGGTCGCGTGCTGGTCGCCCACAACAACGACATGTCGCGCGCGTATCAGGACGAGCTCGTGGCGATCGAGTACGCGATCCCCGGCGAGCCGACCGTGTTCGGCATCGGCAACGGCGTCTGGCTGAGCTGCGGCTGGAACGACGCCGGGATCTCGATGACCGGCAACGAGCTCGCGCCGCTGGACGAGCGAATCGGCGTGCCGCGGGAGGTGCAGTACCGCGCGATGCTTCGCCAGCCGACGCTCGACCGGGCGATCGGCGAGGCGCTTCGCCACGATCGCGCCTCGAGCTACAACCAGGTGCTCGTCACGAGCGCCGGCGACGTCGCGAACGTCGAGGGCTCGGCCACCGACGCGGAGCTCACCACGGTGGACGAGCGCGGGCACCTCGTCCACACCAACCACTACGTCTGCGAGCGCATGGTCCGGTACGAAGGCGACCCGGACTACGCGGCGCGGTCCGCGAAGCGGTACGCGCGTGCGAGCGAGCTCCTCGCATCCTCCGAGCCGGGCACGGTGACGTCGGCGACGATGCGCGCGTTCCTGTCGGATCACGAGGGTGAGCCCGACAGCCTCTGCCGCCACCCGGAGCGCACCCCCGAAAGCCTGTATGCGACGACCTTTTGGTGGATCGCGGACCTGACCGAGATGCGACTGCGGTTCGGTCGCGGTAACCCCTGCGACTCGATCGCGCAGGAGCACCGGTTTCCGGCGGCGCGCGAGACCGCCGCGTAGCGGGCGAACGTCGCGCATGGACACCTACGACGTCGGCGTCATCGGGGCGGGGATTCACGGCGCCGCCGTCGCCTATCACCTCGCCTCGGCCGGGGCGACGACCGCCGTGTTCGACAGGACGACGGCGGCCGGCGGCCCCACGGGGCGCTCGAGCGCGATCTGCCGCGCGTACTACACGAACGCGTTCCTCGCCGAATGCGCGCGCGACAGCATCGCGATGTTCCGCGACTTCGAGGCGCTGACGGGTCGCGACGCGGGCTTTCGCCGCACCGGGCTGCTGTTCCTGCACCCACCCGAGGACGCCGACGAGATGCGTGCATCGGTCGCGCGGCTGAACGCGCTCGGCATCGCCACCGACGTCCTGTCCCCCGACGAGATCGCCGCCGCATATCCGGCGTTCGACCTCACCGGCATCGGGATCGCGGCGTACGAGCACGACGCCGGGTACGCGGACCCGAGCGCGGCGACCCTCGGCCTGCTGGATCGGGCCCGCTCGATGGGGGCCGAGGCTCGGCTCGGCCACTCGGTCGTCCGGCTCGAGCCGGCGCCGGGCGGCGGCGCGACGATCGAGACCGACGACGGCTCGCGGAGCTCCTGCGGTCGGGTGCTCCTCGCCGCGGGCCCGTGGACGAGGCCGCTCGCGCTGAAGGCTGGCGCGGACCTCCCGCTGCACGCGGAGCGGCACATCGTCGCCGCGTTCCGCTGGGGCGGCGCCGAGCCCGTGCCCGCGCACGGCGACCTCGTCGGCGGCTACTACTTCCGTCCCGAGGGCGACGAGCTCTATCTCACGGGGCCCCTTCCCGCCGAGCCCGAGGCCGACCCGGACCACTTCTCGGAGGACATCGCCGACCACGAGACCGCCCGGATGGCGGAGCTGGTGGTCCGCCGGGTGCCGCACCTCGCGGCCTCCGAGGTCGCCCGGGGGTGGGCGAGCCTGTACGACGTGAGCCCGGACTGGCAACCGGTGATCGGCGAGATCGCGCCGGGGATCTTCGTCGACGCCGGGACGAGCGGGCACGGCTTCAAGCTCGCGCCGGCGCTCGGGGCGCACGTCGCGGCGATGGTCTTGGGTGCCACGCGGGACGAACGGATCGCGGCGTTCGAGCCGTTCCGGTTCGCGAGCGACCGGGCCCTTTCGGCCGGCTACCGCGACGCGCGCATCCTCGGCTAGCCGCGCGACGGCCGCCGTGGGCTAGCCGGCGACGCCGCTCGCGAGCTCGCCGGCGCGCATCACCATCGCCGGCTTCAGGATCGCCTCGATCCGCTCGAGCGGGTTCGCGTCGTACAGCACGAGGTCCGCCGCGGCGCCCTCGCCGACCCGGCCGATCTCGGGGATCCGCAGGAGGGTGGCGGCATTGGAGGTTGCCGCCTGCAGCGCGCGAAGCGGCGTGAGCCCCCACTCGACCATGCGCACGATCTCATGGGTCGTGTTGCCGTGCGGGTTGAACGGCGTGCCGGCGTCGGTCCCGCACGCGATCGGCACGCCGGCTCGGACCGCCCGGCGGAATGCGTCCCGGGCGAGGTCGGCGAGCGTGGACGCCTTGTCGAGCGCGTACTCGGCGACCTCCTCGGGATGCTCCACGATGCCGCGGATCGCCGAGACCGTCGGGACGAGGAACGTCCCGCGTTCCTTCATGAGGCGAGCGCCCTCGGCCGTGAGCATCGAGCCGTGCTCGATGGAGTCCACGCCGGCCCGGACCGCCCGCAGGATGCCCTCGGGCCCGATGGCGTGGGCGGCGATCGCGCGACCCCACGCGTGCGCCTCGCTCACCGCCGCCTCGAGCTCCTCCGCCGTGAACGCCGTGAAATCGTGCGTGATCCCCGGGGTGAGGACGCCGCCGGTCGCGACGATCTTGATGGCGGTCGCGCCGGCGCGCATCTCTTCCCGCACGGCGCGGCGAACCTCCACGGGCCCGTCGACCTGCCGCGCGAACCCGACGCTGTGGCCGTGCCCGCCCGTGATCGTGAGCGCCCGGCCGGCCGCGATGATCCGCGGTCCCGGGATGACGCCGCCCTGGACGGCGCGTCCCACCTGGATCGCGGCGTCACCCATTCCACCGAGATCGCGCACCGTCGTCACGCCGTGCTCGAGCGTTCGCACGGCGTTGCGCACGCACTTCACCGCGGCGGCCGCCTCCGACGTCATCTCCTGCGCCTCGCGGGCGAAGTCCCCGCTCCCGTCGAAGCACAGGTGCACGTGGCAGTCGATCAGGCCCGGGGCGAGCGTCTTGCCCGTGCCCTCGACCGGCTCCGCGGCGCGGGCGATCCGGGGAGCTCGCGCATGGGCGCCGACCCAGTCGACGTGCCCGTTCGCGACCAGGACGCCGGCCTTGGTGCGCACGGTCCGACCGTCGAACAACGTCACGTTCGCGAAGTAGGTGGCCACGCGGCGGGATCTTCTCAGAACGGGGCCGAGGAACCGCCGTGGATTCGGCGCCGCGCGGGTCGGCCTCGGGTAGTCTTTTCCGCCGGCCCGGCCCCGCTGGACCGCCCACTGGAGAGAGGGACGCTCGGTGCTCGACGTCGCAAAGCAGGCCGTCCAGGCCGCGAGGGATGCCGGGGCGGACTACGCGGATGCGCGGGTCGTGGCCGAGGACTCGGAGTCGATCACCGTCCGGAATCAGGTGATGGAGGGGATCGACCGGGCGGCGTCGGAGGGGATCGGGATTCGGGTCCTCGTCGACGGGTCCTGGGGGTTCGCCGCCACGGCGCGCATGGAGGCCGCCGAGATCGAGCGGACCGCCGCGCTCGCCGTCGAGATCGGGCGGGCCGCCTCGAGGCTGTCGCGCGAGCCCGTCTCCCTCACCGAGGTCGAGCCCGCGGTCGGATCCTGGCACTCGCCGATGCAGGTCGATCCGTTCACCGTCCCGCTCGAGGAGAAGGTCGCGTTGCTCATGGAGGCGACGCGCCGGATGCAGTCGGTCTCCGGCCTCGCGTTCGCCGAGGCCGGCATCGACCTGTTCCGGCGAAGGACCTGGCTCGCGACCAGCGAGGGGACGGCGACCGAGCAGAGCACGGTCCATTCGGGCGCCGGCATCGAGGCCACGGCGCTCGGCGACGGCGAGCTCCAGCGCCGGTCGTTCCCCAACTCCTTTCGCGGCCACATCGCGGCCCTCGGCTGGGAGCACATCCAGACGCTCGGCCTGGTCGAGGAGTCCGAGCGCATCGCGACGGAGGCCGTCGAGCTCCTGTCAGCCCCCGAGTGCCCGAGCGAGGTCACGACCCTCGTGCTCGACTCGGGCCAGCTCGAGCTCCAGATCCACGAGTCGATCGGTCACCCCGTGGAGCTCGACCGCGTCCTGGGGATGGAGGAGGCCTACGCCGGGTCCTCGTTCGTACGCCCGGACGATCGCGGGCGGCTCCGCTACGCGAGCGACCTCGTCTCGATCACCGCCGACGCGTCGCTGCCGGGCGGCCTCGGGTCGTTCGGGTGGGACGATGAGGGGGTCCCGGCGCAGCGGACGCCGATCATCGTGGACGGGATCTTCCAGGACTTCATCTCCAGCCGGGAAACCGCCGCCACGATCGGCGTGCCGAGCTCCGGCGCCATGCGCGCCGACGGATGGCAGCACCTGCCGCTGATCAGGATGACGAACATCTCGATCGAGCCGCGCGAGGGAACGCTCGCCGACATTATCGGCGACACGAACGACGGGGTGTTCATGTCGACGAACACGTCCTGGTCGATCGACGACCATCGCGTCAACTTCCAGTTCGGCTGCGAGATCGCGTGGCGGATCAGGAACGGGAAGCTCGTCGAGATGTATCGCAATCCCAACTACACGGGGATCACCACCGAGTTCTGGCAGAGCTGCGACGCCGTCGGAGGCCGGGAGGACTGGACGCTCTGGGGAACCCCGAACTGCGGCAAGGGCCAGCCGGGACAGACCGCCCGCGTCGGCCACGGCGCGACGCCGGCGCGATTCCGCAACGTCCAGCTGGGGGTGCGGAGCTGATGCCGGGCCCGATCGGTCCCGACGAGGTGCGCCGGGTCGCGAGCGCGGCGCTCGAGCTGCCCGGGGCGGGGGGCGTCGAGGTGCTCTTCCTGCACGAGTGGGGCGGACTGACGCGTTTCGCGTCGAGCGCGATCCACCAGAGCACGTGGCGCGAGGACACGGGCCTTCGCGTCCGCGTGGTCCTCGACGACCGGGTGGGCGTCGCCGCGACCAACGACTTCACGCCCGGGGGGGCCCGCCGGGCTGCGGAGAGCGCGCGGGAGATGGCCGAGGTCGTCGCCCCCGATCCGCACTTCCCGGGCCTCGCGCCCCCGGATCCGCTCGTCGACGAATCCGGCTACGACGAGACCACCGCCACGGTGAGTCCCGAGCGGCGCGCCGGCGGCGTCGCCGACCTCGTCGCGCGGTGCCCGAGCGGGTTTACGGCGGCCGGCGCGTTCGAGACCATGGCGAGCGAGGTCGCCGTCGCGAACACGCGGGGACAGTTCTGCTGGGCGCCGAGCACGCTCGCCTCGCTCACCACGGTCGTCACGGGGGGCGAGGGCGGGAGCGGCTTCGCCGAGGTCTTCGGCTCGCGCGTCGACGAGTTGGATCCCGCCGGCATCGGGGGCCGAGCCTCGGACAAGGCGGTCGGCTCCCAAGCCCCGCGCGAGCTCGACCCGGGCCGGTATCCGGTCGTCCTGGAACCAGCCGCGGTCTCGACGATCGTCGGCTTCCTCGCGTGGATCGGCTTCGGCGGACGCGTCCTGCTCGAGGGCCGATCGTGCCTGTCCGGCCGCGAGGGCGAGCAGGTCGCGGCGGACGTCATCACGATCGCCGACGACGCCCGCGCCCCAGGCACCCTCGGCATCCCCTTCGACTTCGAGGGCGTTCCGCGCGAGCGCGTCTCGCTGATCGAGCACGGCGTCTTCCGCAGCGGCGTCTACGACCGGCGGACGGCCAAGCTCGCGGGCGTCACCTCGACCGGACACGCGCTCCCGTCGCCGAACCCCGAGGGCCCCTTCCCCCTCAATCTGTCCCTCGAGCCCGGCGACGCGAGCGTTCAGGACATGATCGCGGCGACCGAGCGCGGGGTGCTCGTGACCCGGTTCCACTACTCGAACATCGTCCACCCGGTCGAGTCGACGATCACGGGGATGACCCGGGACGGCACCTTCCTGATCGACGGGGGCGAGATCGCCCATCCCGTGAAGAACTTCCGCTTCACCCAGTCGATCCTGGAGGCGCTGCGGGACACCACGATGGTGGGCAAGGACACCGAGCTTGCGAGCGAGTTCTTCTTCAGCGCGTCACGGGTCCCCGCACTGAGGATCGAGGCGTTCAACTTCAGCGGCCGCTCGGACCACTGATCGTCGTCCGGCGGACGTCCGGGTTTGAACGCCCCTACAATGGCGGGGCGGTCGCGATCCTTCGATCGGAGGGCTCACCGATGCAGATCCGGGACATCATGCACGCCGACGTGAAGACGACATCGCCCGACGACACGTTCGCGCACGTCGCGAGCCTGCTCCACGAGTACGCGATCTCCTCCGTCGTCGTGATGGACGGGGACCGCCTCGCGGGGATCGTCACCGAGCGGGACCTGGTCAACCTCGTCGCCGAAGGCAAGGACCCGCAGACGACGAAGGTCGGCGAGCGGATGACCAAGGACCTGGACACCGTCGGCCCGCGCACCGACATCGCCGAGGCCGCCGAACACATGGCCCGGCTGAAGATCCGGCACCTCCCGGTGGTCGACGAAGGGCGGCTCGCCGGCATCATCTCGATCCGCGACCTCACGAACTGGGCCGTGCACGAGCTCACGGCGGGCCACGAGCTGCCGGACCTCGAGCGCAGCCACACCACGCTGTCGGCGGCGGCGGAGATCGACCGCACCGGCCGGTCCTAGCCGGACCGGCGGCGACCTAGTCGGACCCGGCGGCACGCCGGAACGGGCGCAGCGGCCGCTCGAGCGAGCCGAGCTGCGCGAGATCCCGCGGGAACAGCAGCGCCACGGTCCAGTCGGCAGCGATCTTCGCCCGGCGGGTGAGCGTCGGCATCGCGTACAGGTGGTAGCTGCGGTGCGCGAACCACGCGGGGAAGCCCCTCAGGCGCAGACGCCCGATCGTGGCCACGCCCTTGTACCGGCCGAGCGAGCACACGGCGCCGAGGTTCCGGTAGACGAAGGGCTCGAGGCGGCCGCCCTCGAGCCACGCCGTGAGGTTCGCGGCGAGGCGCCGGCCCTGCCGCATCCCGTGCTGCGCGGTCGGCGGCATGATCCCTCCGGTCGTCCGATCGGGCACCGATGCCGCGTCGCCCGCGGCCCACGCGCCGTCGACGCCGACCACGCGGAGGTACTCATCGACACGAAGACGGCCTGCCTCGTCGACGGGGAGCCCGGACTCGAGCGCGAGCGGGGCGGGGCGAACTCCCGCCGTCCACACGAGCGTTTCGGCGGGAAACGACCGGCCGTCCGAGAGCCGGGCCACGCCGTCGAGATAGGACTCGAGCCGCGTGCCGACGACGATCTCGATCCCGCGCAAGGCGAGCTGTTCCGCCGCGTACGTCGCGAGGTCCGCGCCGAGCTCGGGCAGGATCTTCGGCGCCACGTCCACCAACATCCATCGCATATCCTCAGCCCGAAGGGACGGCTCGGTCGCGATCGCGTCGCGCGCGAGGTCCTCGAGCTCGCCGAGCGCCTCGACGCCCGCGTAGCCGCCGCCGACGAACAAGAACGTGAGCGCCGCCCGGCGTCGCTCGGCGTCATCGGTCGCGGCCGCGACGTCGAGCTGGGACAGGACGCGATTGCGCAGGTAGATGGCCTCCTGCACGGTCTTGAAGCCGACGCCGTGCTCGGCGAGCCCGGGGATCGGCAGGACGCGCGAGGTCGACCCCGGGGCGAGCACCACCACGTCGTAGCCGAACGGCCTCGTGGCGCCGTCGGCGAACCGGACGGTCGCCTCGCGACGCTCGTGATCCACCCGCTCCACCTCGCCGATCACGACCTCGCAATGGCGCAACACCGGGCGCAGCGGGACGACCACCGCCCGCGGGTCGATGGTCCCCGATGCCACCTCGGGCAGGAACGGCTGGTACTGCATGAAGTTCTCGGGGTTGACGACCGTGATGCGATGACCGGCCTGCGCGAGCGACCGCATCCCCATCGCCGCGTACAGGCCGGCGAACCCGGCGCCCACGACGAGGATGCGCCGGCCGGTCACGGCCCCGTCAGCCCGCGACGAGCGCGCGGAGCGACGCGAAGCTCTCGGGCGCACAGAGCGACGTGCCGAGCCGGATCGGGTCGTAGCGCGTCCCGTGGCAGTCCGACCCACCGGTCGCGATTAGGCGGAGCCGGTCGGCGAGTGCCCGAAACCGGGCCCGCTGCTCGGGCGAGTGATCGGTGTGGTCCACCTCGAGGCCGGCCATCCCCGCCCCGGCCATCGCCTCGATGAGCTCCTGCGGCACCTCGGTCTGGTCGCCCCACATGCCCGGATGGGCGAGCACGCAGAGGCCTCCGGCCGCCCGGATCAGCGCGAGGGCGTCGAGCGGCTCGAGCGCGTGCTTCGGGACGTGGGCGGGCCTGCCGTCGGCGATCCATCGCTCGAACGCCTCCTCCTCCGACCCCACGACTCCAGCCTCGACCATCGCCTGCGCGACGTGCGGGCGCACGATGTTGCCGCCGCCGGCGATCTCGCGGACGCGCCCGAAGGAAACGGGAAGGCCGAGATCGTTGAGCTTGCCCACCATCAGCTCGCCCCGGCGGAACCGGTCGTCGCGCAGGCGGGCGAGCTCGGCCTGGAGGGCAGCGTCGTCGACGTCCATCCAGTAACAGAGGACGTGCACGCTCGTCCCCTCGTGCTCCGCCGAGAACTCCACGCCCGGGACCAGCTCGATCCCCGCCTCCTCCGCGGCAGCGAGCGCCTCTGCGAGCCCGTCCGTCGTGTCGTGGTCGGTCACCGCGACGACGTCCAGGCCGAGCTCCGCGGCGCGCCACACGAGCTCGGAGGGCGTGAACGTCCCGTCCGAGCGGTCCGTGTGGGTGTGCAGGTCGATGCCGGGCACGAAGGCCATGCTCGCAGACGGTCCTTCGACCGTCAGGCCGGCGCGACGAAGGCGGAGGTGATCTCGCCGACCGTTCGGGTTCCCGCGAGCGTCATCGCGTTCTCGAACTCGGCACGCAGGATGCGGAGCACGTCGACGACCCCCTCCTCGCCGCCGACCGCGAGCCCCCAGCACGTCGGGCGGCCAACCATCACGGCGGCCGCGCCCAGCGCGATCGCCTTGAACGCGTCCGTGCCGCGCCGGACGCCACCGTCGACGAGCACGGGGATCCGCCCGCCGACGGCCTCGACGACCTCGGGCAGCGCGGTGATCCCGGCCGGGACACCGTCGAGCTGGCGTCCTCCGTGGTTGGAGACCACGATCCCGTCCGCGCCGTGCTCGACGGCGAGCCGTGCGTCCTCCGCGGTCAGGATCCCCTTCACCAGGATCGGGAGCGGCGCGCAGTCGCGGATCCAGGCGAGGTCGCCCCACGTGATGTGGGGATCGAACACGAGGTCGTCCTGCGGCAGCCCGATCGGCATCACGAAGGCGTTGCGCGCGTCGCGATGCCGCTGCCCCACGACGGGAAAGTCCACCGTGAAGCACACCGCCGCGTAGCCGCTCGCGTGCACGCGCCGCAGCATCTCGCGGGTGACGCCGCGATCCTGGTAGACGTACAGCTGCCACCACTTCGCGAACTCGGAGGCGGCCGCCACGTCCTCGAGGTAGTCCACGGTCGTCGAGGAGACGGTCATCAGCGTCTGCGCCGTCGCGGCCGCGCGCGCCGTCGCGAGCTCGCCGTCGGGATGCGCCATCCGCTGATAGGCCCACGGGGCGATCACGACGGGGAAGGCGATGCGCGTCCCGAGGAGCACCGTCGAGGGATCGACAGGGGCGGCCCCGGTCAGCATCCGCGGTCGGATCACCCATCGGTCGAACGCTCGCCGGTTCTCCGCGAGGGTCCACTCGTCGCCCGCACCGCCGGCGTAGTAGTCGTACACCTCCGGCGGCAGACCCTCGCGCGCCGCCGGCTCGTAGTCGTCCACGGTGACGAACGGCCGCTGCTCGAGCACGAGCCGAGCCTATCGCGTCACAGTTGCGACGCCGGGACGACGTTCGGCGCGACCGACTGCGAGGCGACCACGCGGAAGAAGCCGTCCTCGAACGCGATCGTGCGTTGGAGGTACGAGGGCGGGCAGCACACGGGCTCCCCGTTCGGGTACTGGGCGCCGAACACCTGGATCTGCCCCCCCGACACCACCAGGACGCCGCGCACCGCGGGCTCCGGATGCGCAACCACCACGGGCAGGCCGTCCTGTCCGTACCCCACGATGTCGGTGTCGAGCGTCTGCGACTCGTCGATCCCCCGATATCCGAAGATCAACTCGGGCACGCCGTCGGCGGTGAGGTCGGTGGCGAGCACGTTCACGTCGCTCCAGAGGTCGCCCGCGGGGTCCGAGGCCTGGAGCCACTCGACCCAACCGCCCTCGTCGGGAACGAACGTGAACACCCGCGCCTGCAGGGCCGTCGCCCCCGTTGAGGTCGTCGACCGCTGCACGACCCAGACGACGCGACCCGCGGCGACGGCGACCTCGCCGCATTCCCCCACCATCCCGGCCGAGATCAACCCCTGGCAGGGCGAGGCCGACGGCGCCGTGACCACCGGCCGCGTCCCCTCGACCAGGATCTGCCCCGCGGCGGTGATGGCCGGCTCCTGGCCGGGCGGAGGCGTCACGACCGGTGGCGAGCCCCCTGCGCTCGGGACCGCAACGTCCGACGGGCTCGCGGAAGGGGAGGGAAGCGCGGCCGTCGCCTCCTCCTCGCGACCGGCACGGCCGAGGAGGAACCCGACGAAGACCCCGATCACGAAAACCAGCACGCCGCCGACGATCACGGCGCGGCGGGCATCTCCGAACACGCGACGACGTTACGGCCGGGCGGCGCGCCGAACAAGGATCTCGGCGGGCGCTCAGCGGCTCCGGGCGAAGCGGCGGACGCCGCCAAGGTCGCGGGACAACCCTCGAGCCGACTCCTTGACGGCGCCGACGATCTCGGCCCGGGCGCGTCCGTCGGGGAGGAGGCGCTCGACGGGACCGGCGACGCCGATCGCGCCCACCGGATGTCCCTCGTGATCGAACACCGGCGCCGCCACCTCAGCCTCGCCGATGACGGCCTCCTGATCCTCGATCGCCACGCCCTCGCGACGGATCGCGGTCAGGGCGCGCCGAAGCTCGCGCGGCTCGACGATGGTGCGCCCCGTGAGGCGGCCCAGCGGCCCCGCGAGGAGCTCGTCGAGGGCGGCGGCGTCGCGATAGGCGCCGACGACCTTGCCGAGCGCGCTCGCGTGCCACGGGATCGCCGCGCCCACCTCCAGGATCTGCACGGAGTTGTCCGGCCGAAAGACGTGGTGGACGATCAGCACGCTCGGTCCGGTGGGGACCCCGACGCGCACCGCTTCCGCGGTCCGGCTGGCGAGGGCGTCCGCCCACAGCAGCGAGCGCGCTCTGAGCTCGTGACCGTCCAGGAAGGCGTTGCCCAGCTGCAGCAGCGCCGGTCCGAGGCGGTACTTGCCCGTCTCCACGTCGCGCTCGACGAGCGCGTCCGCCTCGAGCGCGCGAAGGAGCCCGTAGACGGTCGCCTTCGCGAGGCCGAGTCGATCCGCGAGCTCGGTCACGCCGAGCCGGTGCTCGCCCGAGCCGAGCTCCCGAAGGATCGACGCGGCGCGGCGGACGGACTGGATCACGACGGTGCCTCCTCGATGGCCGCCCGCTCGAGGGCGGCGAACAGCATGGCCGTCGACGTGGCGCCGGGGTCCTGATGGCCCACGCTCCGCGGACCGAGGTAGGAGGCCCGGCCCTTTCGAGCCTGCAGCGGGACGGTCGAGCGCATCCCCTCCTCCGCGGCGACGCGGGCGCGCTCGGCGACGCGAGGAAGGTCCTCGCCCGATCGCAGCCCCTTCTCGAAGGCGTCGATCCCAGGCGACAGCGCGTCCACGATCGTCTTATCGCCGATCTGCGCGGCGCCGAGACGTTGCACCTCCTCCAGGGCGGCGCGGAGCACCACGAGCAGCTCCTCCGCGTCGAGCGGCCGCGAGTCGAGCGCGCGGCCCATCTGGCGAAACGCCGACCCGTACAGGGGGCCGGCCGCCCCACCCACCGAGAGCACGAGGGTGGTCCCCACGGCCTCGAGGACCTCGCCGGCGGACAGGCCGGGCTCGGCTTCGAGCTTGGCGAGCGCGGCCGTGAAGCCCCGATCCATGTTGAGGCCGTGGTCCGCGTCCCCGATCGCCGCGTCGAGCTGGGTCAGGTAGTCGCGCTGATCGTGGATCGCGCTCGCAGCCTCGCGGATCCACCGCGTCACGAACGCGCCGTCGAGTTCGATTGCGCTTCACCCCCCTCGATTCGACCCTGCCCGACTGGGCCGTTCGACCATAGCGAACATCGATCGTAGATACCACTCTCGTCTCGGCCATTTGGCCGATTTGACGTAGGGCCCGAACGGGGTTCTGCTAACGGCAGGTGCCCGACGGGGCACGTCGAGGGGGTGGTTCGCACATGTTCGGACACGCTTTCGGCTTGTTGGCCGCCATCGACAACGGCCGCCTGTTCTGGGGGGAGGTCGTCGGGACGGGCGTGCTGATCTTGCTGGGTGACGGTGTCGTCGCCGGAGTACTGCTGAACAAGTCCAAGGCGCAGAACTCGGGATGGATCGTCATCACCTGGGCGTGGGCTATGGGAGTCATGCTTGGCGTCTGGACGAGTGTGGCGGTCGGTGGCCAAGGCGACCTGAATCCCGCCGTGACGATCGGCAAGTGGGTGACGGGCTCGGCGCTCTTCGCCGATCCGAACGCCGGCTTCACCCAAGTGGTAATCCTGATCTCGGGTGAGTTCGTGGGAGCCTTCATCGGCGCCGTCCTCGTGTGGCTCGCTTACCTGGCGCACTGGGAGCAGACCGAAGACCCGGGGCTGAAGCTCGCGGTCTTCTCGACGGGTCCCGCGATCCGCAACACGATCGCGAACCTGATCACGGAGATCATCGGAACGGCGATGCTGCTCTTCGGCGTTTTCGCCATCTTCCTGGCGACGCCCTTCACCGGCGGGGCGGTGCCGACCTACTTCGCAATCTTCGCGGTCGCTCTGCTCGTGTTCGCGATCGGCATGTCGCTTGGTGGTCCCACCGGGTATGCCATCAACCCCGCCCGAGACCTCGGCCCGAGGATCATGCACTTCGTCCTGCCGATCGCCGGCAAGGGCGACTCGGACTGGGGGTACGCATGGATCCCGGTGGTCGGGCCGATCATCGGCGGGATCCTGGGGGCCTTGTTGGGAAAGGCGGTGTTCCTGTAAGCACCCGGGCCGCCGCGGAAAGGAGTCCACGTGAAGAAGCTGATCAACAAGGCGGAGGACGTCGTCCGGGAGGAGCTCCAGGGCATCGAGCTCGCGCACCCGGACCTCGTCAAGGTCTTCTACGACCCGTACTACGTGATCCGGGCCGACGCGCCGGTCCAGGGCAAGGTGGCGCTGATCTCCGGCGGCGGCTCGGGACACGAGCCGATGCACGGCGGGTTCGTCGGCCAGGGGATGCTCGACGCGGCGTGCCCGGGCGAGGTCTTCACCTCGCCGACGCCCGACCAGATGGAGGCGGCCACCAAGGCGGTGAACGGCGGCGCCGGGGTCATTCACATCGTGAAGAACTACACCGGCGACGTCATGAACTTCGACATGGCCGCCGAGCTGTGCCGCTCCGAGGGCATCGAGGTGGAGTCCGTGCTGGTCGACGACGACGTGGCCGTCCAGGACAGCCTCTACACGGCCGGACGCCGGGGCGTCGGCACGACGGTCCTCATGGAGAAGATCGCGGGAGCCGCCGCGGAGGAGGGGCGGCCGCTGAAGGAGGTGGCCGACGTCTGCCGGGAGGTGAACGCGAACGGCCGGAGCATGGGCATGGCGCTCACGTCGTGCACCGTCCCGGCGGCCGGCAAACCGACGTTCGACCTCGGCGAGGACGAGATGGAGATCGGCATCGGCATCCACGGGGAGCCGGGACGCGAGCGGATGAAGCTCAAGCCCGTCTCCGAGATCGTGGAGATGATGGCGACCGCCGTCGTCGACGACCTCCCGTTCAAGCAGGGCGACAGCGTCCTCGCGTTCGTGAACGGCATGGGCGGCACGCCGCTGATCGAGCTGTACGTCGTGTTCAACGAGCTGGCCAAGTTCCTGAAGGGACGAGGCGTGACGATCGCCCGGAACCTGATCGGCTCCTACATCACGTCGCTCGAGATGGCCGGGTGCTCGATCACCCTGCTGAAGACGAACGACGACGTCGTCCGACTCTGGGACGCGCCGGTCAAGACGGCGGGGCTGCGCTGGGGCATCTGAGGACGGCTCGGGGTGCGGGCTGCCCGTGGCCCGCACCCCGGTGAAGGCTGGGCCCGGGAGTCGCCGCCGGGGCGGGGGCATCGGGCCCTGGAAGGGGTGAGGGTTGAGCGTCACCTACCAGGATGTCGTTCGCGCGATCCGCTCGTTCGCCGACGTCATCGCCGCGAACAAGGACGAGCTGACAGAGCTCGACTCGGCCATCGGCGACGCCGACCACGGCATCAACATGAACCGGGGCATGCAGGCGGCCATCGCCAAGCTCGACGGACAGTCGACGAACGACGTCGGGGCGTTGCTGAAGACGGTCGGGATGACCCTCGTCTCGACGGTCGGCGGGGCGGGAGGCCCCCTGTACGGGACGCTGTTCCTCCAGCTCGGAGCGGCGACGGCCGGCAAGGAGGTGCTCGAACCGGAGGACTGGGCCGCGGCGCTGGATGCGGCGGTCGCCGGGGTTCAGGCTCGCGGGAAGGCCGAGCTGCAGGACAAGACGATGATCGATGCCCTCGTGCCCGCGCGAGACGCGTTCCGCGCCGCAGTCAACGACGGCGCGTCGTTCGAGCACGCCTTGCGACGGGCGACGGACGCGGCCGAGTCCGGCATGAAGGCGACGATCCCGCTCGTCGCCCGGAAGGGACGGGCGAGCTACCTGGGCGAGCGAAGCGCCGGGCACCAGGACCCGGGCGCGACGTCCTCCTGGCTCCTCATCAAGACGGTCGCCGACACCTGGGGCGGCAACTGAGGTTCGAGAAGGAGGGAGGCCACATGGCCGACTACGCAGCAGCCCTGGACCAGGGCACCACCAGCACCCGGTTCATGATCTTCGATCATGCCGGGAAGGTGGTCGGCATCGATCAGAAGGAGCACGAGCAGATCTACCCGAAGCCCGGGTGGGTCGAGCACGACGCGATGGAGATCTGGCAGCGCAGCGAGGAGGTCATCTCGGGCGCCCTGCAGAAGACTGGCCTGAAGGCGAGCGACCTCGCGGCCGTCGGCATCACGAACCAGCGTGAGACGACGGTCGTATGGGAGAAGGCGTCCGGCAAGCCGGTCTACAACGCCATCGTCTGGCAGGACACGCGCACCGACCAGATCTGCAACGACCTCGCCAAGGACGGGGGCCAGGATCGGTTCAGGCCGAAGACGGGCCTTCCTCTCGCCACGTACTTCTCGGGCCCGAAGATCAAGTGGATCCTCGACAACGTCGAGGGCGTCCGCGACCGGGCCGAGCGGGGCGAGGTCCTGTTCGGCAACATCGACACCTGGTGCATCTGGAACCTGACGGGCGGGCCCGATGGGGGCGCACACGTCACGGACGTCTCGAACGCCAGTCGCACCCTGCTGATGAACCTCGAGACCCTCGATTGGGACGACGAGATCCTGGGGATCCTCGGCATCCCGCGGGCGATGCTGCCGGCCGTGCGGCCGTCGAGCGCTGTCTACGGCAACGCCACCGGCACCCTAGCCGGCATCCCGGTCGCTGGAGACCTCGGGGACCAGCAGGCCGCGCTGTTCGGACAGACCTGCTTCGCCCAGGGCGAGGCGAAGAACACGTACGGCACGGGATGCTTCATGCTCCTCAACACCGGCACGAAGCCCGTAGCCTCAAAGAGCGGACTGCTGACGACGCTCGGCTACAAGATCGGCGACCAGCCCGCCGTGTACTGCCTCGAGGGTTCGATCGCCATCACCGGTGCCCTCGTCCAGTGGCTCCGAGACAACCTCAACATGATCGAGAAGTCCGAGGACATCGAGGCGCTCGCGAAGACGGTCGAGGACAATGGCGGCGCGTACTTCGTGCCGGCGTTCTCCGGGTTGTTCGCGCCGTACTGGAAGAGCGACGCCCGCGGCGTGATCGCCGGCCTGACCCGTTACGTCACAAAGGGCCACATCGCGCGCGCGGTCCTGGAGGCGACGGCGTGGCAGACCCGCGAGGTGCTGGACGCCATGCACACGGACTCGGGGGTCCAGCTCACCGCGCTCAAGGTCGACGGCGGCATGGTCTACAACGAGCTGTTGATGCAGTTCCAGGCCGATGTCCTGGGCGTCCCGGTGATCCGGCCGACGGTCGCGGAGACGACCGCGCTCGGCGCCGCGTACGCCGCCGGCCTCGCCGTCGGGTTCTGGAAGGAGGTCGAGGATCTTCGGGCCAACTGGGGCAAGGACAAGGAATGGACCCCGAAGATGGACCCGGCCGAGCGTGACAAGGAGTACGGCTTCTGGAAGAAGGCGGTCACTCGCACGTTCGACTGGGTCGAGTAACGAAGAAGGGCGACTCCATCACGATTCGGGGGACGACCGAGACGGGAGGCGCCATGGAGAAGGAGCACCGGCACGGCGACTTCGCCGAGGGCCAGGAGAAGGACGACGAGCACGAGCACCACGAGGGCTCGTACGCCGAGGGCCAATCGGAGGAGCACCACGAGGGCCCCGAGGGCGGCGACTTCGCCGAGGGCCAGGAGTCGAGCGACGAGCACGAGCACAAAGAGGGGTCCTTCGCCGAGGGTGAAGCAGAGTCCGACGACTGAGGATCCACCGGGGTCCGCGGTGTCAGGATGTCGTCGATGAGCGCATCGACATCGCGGACCCCCCCGGCGCACGTGCTGATCGTCGGCGGCGGCGGGACGGGCGGGGCGCTCGCCCACGATCTCGCACTCCGTGGGCTTCAGGTGACGCTCATCGAGCGCGGCGAGTTCACCTCGGGGACCACGGGCCGGCATCACGGCCTCCTGCACTCGGGGGCCCGGTACGCCGTGAACGACCAGGAGTCCGCCGTCGAGTGCATCGAGGAGAACACGATCCTGCGGCGGATCTGCCCGGGGTCCTTCGAGGAGAACGACGGCCTGTTCGTCGCGCTCACCGACGAGGACATGGAGTACTATGACGACTTCGTCAAGGGGTGCGCCGAGTGCGGCATCCCGGCGCAGGAGCTCACGCGGGACCAGACGCTCGCGCTCGAGCCCAACCTGAACCCGGCCCTGAAGGCGGCCGTGCGGATCCCCGACGCGACCATGGACGCCATGCGGATGCCGCTGCGGTTCTTCGCGACGGCGCGGCGAAACGGCGCCGACCTCCGCAACTATATGGAGGTGCTCGAGCTCATCATTGCGAACCGGACGGTCGGCGGCGCGGTCGTGCGGGACCACGTGACCGGCACCGTGGGCGAGATCCACGCCGACCTCGTGGTGAACGCAACCGGCCCGTGGAGCGAGAAGATCGCGGCGATGGCCGGGGTGGACGTCCCGATCCGGCCGTCGCCGGGCGTGATGCTCGCGCTGCGAGGACGCCTGTGCAACATGGTCATCAACCGGATGCATCGATCGGGCGACGGCGACATTGTCGTCCCGCAGCGCGCGCTGTCTGTCGTCGGGACGAGCTCGTGGAGCGTTGAGGATCCGGAGGAGCTCGACGTGCCGCAGGACCACGTCCGTCGCATGTACGAGGAGGGGGCCAAGCTCATCCCGGCGATCGAGCGCGCGGAGTTCCGGGCCGCGTGGTCGGCGGCGCGGCCGCTCATCGGCTCCCGCGGCGAGGCCGACTCGGGTCGGGAGCTCTCGCGAACGTTCAAGACCTACGACCATGCGGAGAGCGACGGCGTCGAGGGCTTCGTCACGATCACGGGCGGCAAGGGAACGACCCTGCGCGGCATGGCCGAGCTGTGCGCGAACGTGATCTGCGCCAAGCTCGGCGTCGAGGCCGAGTGCCGCACGCGCGAGACCGTCCTGCTCCCCCACACCGACCTTTTCGCGGCGTGAGATGACGACCACAGGGACCGACGGCGCACCGCCAACAGCGGCCGAGGAGACCGAGACCCGCCGGTTCCGCGTGTTCCGGTTCAAGCGCGGCGACGACCGGCCGCACCACGAGACGTTCGACGTCCCCGTGACGGACCGCTCGACCGTCCTGGACGCGCTGCGCTGGATCCAGATCCATCGGGACCGATCGCTGGCGCTTCGCCACTCGTGCTTCCACGCCTCGTGCGGCACGTGCGGCGTGCGGGCGAACGGACACGAGGTCCTCGGGTGCGTGACGCGCGTGCGCGATCTCGGCCGCGAGATCACCGTCGAGCCGATCGCCAACGTCCCGGTGCTCACCGATCTGGTCGTCGACATGCGCGAGTTCTTCGAGCGCTATCCCGACGAGCATCCGTTGATCCGCGAGAGCGAATTCGTCGCCGAGGCCAAGGCCCCAGAGGGCATCGACGCCTTCGCGCGGTACGAGGATTGCATCGAGTGCGGGCTCTGCCTGTCCGCGTGCCCGGTCGTGGCCACTGCCACGAGCTACGTGGGGCCGGCCGCCATCGCGTGGGGCGAGCGCGTACTCGAGGAGCCGCGCGGGAACGCGACGGCGGGCGTCCTCTCCTGGGCTGATCAACCCGATGGGGTCTGGCGCTGCCACGCGATCTTCGAGTGCACCGAGGCCTGTCCATCCAACGTCAACCCGGCGGCGCGGATCATGTCGCTGCGGGGGACGCTCATGGGGCGGGCGCCGTCGAGACGCCGAGCGGAGTCCGCATGAGCGAGCAACGGACAAGCGAACCGCCCGGCACCGAGGCTCGGGGAGAACGAGGACCCGTGCAGCGCAAGGGCCTCGGGCCGGGACCGGTGGGCTGGCTCGACCCTCGAGGCCGAATGCTCGGCCACGTGGCCTTCCTCGGCAATCGCATCACCGGGCTGGGGTTGGTGTTCTACCTGTACCTGCACCTCGGCGTGCTCTCGATGCTGCTCCGCGGGCAGGAGGCCTGGAACGACTTCCTCCGGCTGGCGACGACCACCGCGTTCCTGCTGCTCGACGTGCTGCTGCTGTTCGGGATCCTGTATCACGGCCTGAACGGGATCCGGGTTGCGCTCGTCGGGACGGGCATCGTGCCGAATCGTCAGAAGGCGCTCTGGTGGGCGGGCACCGTGATCGGCTCGCTGCTGCTGCTCGCCGGCGCCATGCACATCCTCGGGAGCGGCTGATGGCGGTGCGGCCGCGATTCCGCCAGGGCCAGACGATGGTCTGGCGGGTGACGGCGTTCACCGGCCTCGGGCTCGTCGTGCTGCTCGCGGCCCACATGGTCGCCCACCATTTCGTCGTCGAGAGCACCGGCGGCCTCAGGACGTACGACCAGGTGCTGGACTACCTGGCGAACCCGGTGATGTTCGTGATCGAGTGCCTGCTCCTCGGGTTCGTCACCGTTCACGCGATGCTCGGTCTTCGCAGCGTCCTGTTCGACCTGACGCCGAGCGCCCGGGCGCGCGCGTGGATCTCGCGAGGGCTGGTCGCGCTCGGGGCGCTCACCGTGGCGTACGGCCTGTTCCTCGTCGGGACCCTCGCCTCGAGGGCCTGAGCCCGCGCCGCGATGGTCGGGATCGTCCTCGTCTCGCACAGCCACTCGCTCGCCGAGGGCGCCGCCGAGCTCGCACGCCAGATGGGCGGGTCCGAGGTCCCGATCGAGACGGCCGGCGGCCTCGACGACCCCGAGCGCTCGATCGGCACCGACGCGGTGCTCGTCCAGCAGGCGATCGAGCGCGCGTGGTCCGCCGACGGCGTGCTCGTGCTGATGGACCTCGGCAGCGCGGTGCTGTCCGCGGAGATGGCGGTCGAGCTCCTTGCCGACGACCGGCGGGCGAGGGTGCTGCTGACCGAGGCGCCGTTCGTCGAGGGCGCGGTCGCGGCCGCGGTGACGTCGCGGATCGGTGCCGACCTCGAGCGGGTCGCCGAGGAGGCGCGCCGGGGGCTCGCGGCCAAGGCCGCGCATCTCGGGACCGAGCCGGCCGAGGCCGGGCCCGAGGCCGCCGCGGCGACGGACGGGAGCGCTGGCCCTGCATTTCGCGCCGAGCTCGTCGTCGAGACCGCGCACGGGCTCCACGCGCGCCCGGCGGCGCGACTGGTCACGACCGCGTCCGCGTTCGACGCCGACGTGCGGGTGACCAACCTCACCGGGGGCCGCGGCCCCGCGTCCGCGCGAAGCCTGAACGCGGTGGCGACGCTCGGGGTGGGTCACGGCGACCGGATCGAGGTGGCCGCGACCGGGCCGCAGGCGCAGGAGGCCGTCGCCGCTCTGGAAGCGCTCGCCGCGCGACGGTTCGACGAGGTCGAGGAGGACGCGGAGGCCCCGCCGGCCGGAACGTCCGCCGAGCCGGCGTCCGAGACGCGGCCCGCGCGCGGTGAGCTCCGCGGGCTCCCGGCCTCGCCCGGCGTCGCGATCGGACCCGCTCGCCGCTTCCACGTCCCCCCGCTGTCGATTCCCGACGCCCCGGGACGCGGCGCCTCGACGGAGCAGGCGACGCTCGAGGACGCGATCGATTCGACCCGCCGCGACATCGAGGCGCAGAGAGCCGCCGTCGCCGGGAGGGCCGGCGCCGCCCGCGCGGCGATCTTCGACGCGCACCTGTTGTTCCTGCAGGACGAGGCGCTGCTCCAGCCCTCGGGCGCGGCGATCGCCGCGGGCGCGCCGGCGGCGATCGCCTGGCACGACGCCGTCGAGGCCGTTGCGAGCGACTGGATGTCCATGGACGACGAGTATCAACGGGCGCGCGCCGCCGACCTGCGGAGCGTCGGAACCCAGGTGCTCGCGCACCTGCTCGGCGCACCGATGCCCCGCCCCGTGCTCGAGGGCGCCGGCGTCCTGCTCGCCGCCGATCTGGCACCCGCCGACGCCGCCGCGCTCGACCCATCGACCGCGCTCGGCGTCGCCACCACCGCCGGCGGCCCGACCTCGCACGCGGCGGTCCTGGCCCGATCGCTCGGCATCCCCGCCGTCGTCGGCATCGGCGACGAGCTGCTCACGGTGCCGGAGGGCACTCCCGTCGCCCTGGACGGCGACCGCGGCGTCGTGCACGTCGAGCCGGCGCACGGGGTCGTCGAGGAGCTCGAGGCCCGGGGTCGCGCGCTTGCCGAGGCCGACCGCCTCGCGAGAACGGAGGCGCGCGAGCCCGCGCAGACCCGGGACGGCGTGCGCGTGGAGATCGCCGCGAACATCGGCGGACCCGCCGACGTCGCGGCCGCCCTCGAGGCGGGGTGCGACGGCGTCGGTTTGTTCCGCACGGAGTTCCTGTTCCTGGACCGCGAGTCCGCTCCGGACGAGGACGAGCAGGAGTCGGCCTACCGGGCGGCGGCCGAGCAGCTCGGCGGCCGCCCGATGATCGTGCGGACCCTCGACGCGGGCGCGGACAAGCCGATCCCGTTCCTCGGCCAGCCGGCCGAGGCCAACCCGTTCCTCGGCGTCCGCGGGTTGCGCCTCGGGCTCGCCAGACCCGAGCTGCTGCGGACCCAGCTCCGCGCGATCGCCCGGGTCGCCGTCGACCACCCGGTCCGGGTGATGTTCCCGATGGTGGCCACGCTCGACGAGCTTCGACGCGGACGGAGCGCGGTCGAGGACGCCGTCGCGTCGCTCGCGGCCGAAGGCCGCGAGGTGCCGGATCGGCTGGAGATCGGCGTGATGATCGAGATCCCCTCCGCGGCGCTGATCGCCGACCGCCTCGCGGCGGTGGCGGACTTCTTCTCCATCGGGACGAACGACCTCACGCAGTACGTCGTCGCCGCCGAGCGCGGCAACGAACGAGTGGCGACCCTGGCCGATCCCCTGCACCCGGCGGTGCTCGCGCTCATCGAGCGGACGGCGAGCGCGGGCACGGCCGCCGGCGGGTGGACCGGCGTCTGCGGCGAGCTCGCCGCCGACCCGCTCGCGGCGCCGCTGCTCGCCGGCCTCGGGGTCCGCGAGCTCTCGATGAGCGCGCCCGCGATCCCGCACGTCAAACAGGCGATCCGCGCGACGGACCTTTCGGCGGCGCGCGAGCTCGCCGAGCGCGCGCTCGGGCTGGCCTCGGGCGACGAGGTCCGTGCGCTGCTCCGCGGCTGAGGGCGGGACGTCGGAACGAACGACTACGATGCCTGTCGGGACCTCGTGACGACCTCCGCCGACCTTCGCGCCGCCGCCGTCCTCAAGGGCGTGACCTGGCTGCGCGTCGCCCTCGTCCCGGTGATCATGGCGCTGGTGCTGCAGGGCCCCGACCGCGAGTACGCGTTCGCGGTGGCCGGCGCGCTGTTCGCCGTCGCGGCGCTGACGGACCTCGTCGACGGCTTCCTCGCGCGGCGGTGGGCGCAGGCGAGCGTGTTCGGCAACTTCCTGGACACGACGGCCGACAAGCTGCTCGTCTCGGGGGTCCTGCTCGCGCTCGTCGCGGTCGATCGCGCCTCGCCCTGGATCGCCTTCATCATCGTCGGCCGCGAGCTGCTGATCATGGGACTGAAGGGCGTGGTCGCCGCCGGTGGCGAGCCCATCAAGCCGTCGATCTGGGGCAAGGCCAAGGCGAACGTGCAGTTCCTCGCGATCTTCCTCGCGATCGTCCGCCGGCCCGAGCCGATCGGGGCGCTGTACCTCGACGAGTACGTGATGATCGTCGCCGCGATCATCACGGTGCTCTCCGCGATCGAGTACCTCGTTCGGTTCAAGAGCGCGATCACCGCCGACCGGTAGTCGTGCCCGCCGACCTCGTCCTCGTCACCGGCGGGTCCGGGCTCCTCGGCCGCGCGCTCGTCGAGCACCTCGTCGCCGAGGGCCGACGGGTCCGGGCGCTCGCGAGGACCGACGAGGCCGCCCGCGCGCTCGCGACGGTCGGCGCCGACACCGTCCGCGGCGACCTGCTGGACCCCCCCTCGCTCCGCGCCGCGACCGAGGGATGCGCGAGCGTCTTCCACGTCGCCGGCGTGAACCTGATGTGCCTGCGCGACCCCCGCCCGATGTATCGCGCGAACGTCGACGGCGCGGCCAACATCGTGCGCGCCGCGGCGGCGGCCGGCGTCGGCCGGCTCGTCCACACCTCCTCGGCGTCGGCGATCGGCGAGGCCCGCGGGACGGTCGGCCGCGAGGACTCGCCGCACCGGGGGTCGTACCTGTCCCACTACGAGCGTTCGAAGCAGACTCGGCGAGCGAACGGTCCTCGCCCTCGCAGCCGAGCTCGGCCTGGAGGTCGTGTGCGTCAACCCATCCTCGGTCCAGGGACCGGGGCGCACGGCCGGCTCGGCGCGCCTGCTGCTCGACCTCGTGAACGGTCGGCTCCCCGCGCTCGTCGACACGACGATCTCGCTCGTGGACATCGACGACTGCAGCCGCGGTCATCTCCTTGCCGAGTCCCGCGGCGTGCCCGGCGAGCGGTACGTGCTGAACGGGGCGACCCTCTCCACCCGCGACGCGGTCGCGCTCCTGCGGCGGCTGTGGGGCCGGCCCGAGCGCGTCCGCTGGATCCCCGCCGGCCTCGCGCGGGCCGGCGGCGCCGGGGTCGAGGGTGTTGGCCGGCTCCTGCGCCGGGACGTCCCGGTCTGCCGGGAGGCAGTCCGGACGCTGCTGCACGGGCACCGCTACGACGGCACTCGGGCGGCCCGCGAGCTCGGCCTGTCCTACACCCCGCTGGAGGAGACGCTCGAGCGCACCCTTCGCTGGTACGCCGAGCGAGGCCTGGTGCCGCCCCGGGCGGCGCCCGAGGACGACGCGCGCACGTAGGATTCCGCCGCGAACCCCCGAGGAGGATCGACGCGATGACGGACCGCCCCGACCGCAACCTCGCGATGGAGCTCGTCCGCGTGACCGAGGCGGCTGCCCTCGCCTCGGGGCGATGGGTCGGCCGGGGCGACAAGGTTGCCGCCGACAAGGCGGCCGTCGACGCGATGCGGCTGATGATCGATACCGTGTCGATGGACGGCGTGGTCGTCATCGGCGAGGGCGAGAAGGACGAGGCGCCCATGCTGTTCAACGGCGAGTCCGTCGGCAACGGCCAGGGGCCCGCCTGCGACGTCGCCGTCGACCCCATCGACGGCACGCGCCTCACCGCGACCGGCCAGCCGAACGCCCTCGCCGTGATCGCGCTCGCGGCGCGGGGCTCGATGTTCTTCCCCGGCGCCGCCGTCTACATGGAGAAGGTCGCGACCGGCTCCGAGGCGGCCGACGCCATCGACGTCACGGCGCCCCCCGAGGACAACGTGCGACGCGTCGCCAAGGCCAAGGGCGTGCGGCCGGAGGAGATCGGCGTGGTGATCCTTGACCGCGACCGGCACGCCGAGACCATCGCCCGCGTGCGCGAGGTCGGCGCTCGGGTCTTCCTCATCACCGACGGCGACGTCGCCGGGGCGATCGCGGCGGCCACGTCGGCGCGATCGGGCATCGACCTCCTGATCGGCGTCGGCGGAACCCCGGAGGGCGTCGTCGCCGCCGCGGCCCTGAAGTGCCTCGGCGGCGCCATCCAGGGCCGCCTGTTTCCGCGCAACGACGACGAGCGCGCTCGGCTCCGCGACGATGGGTACGACATCGAGCGCGTCCTTTCGACCGACGACCTCGTCGCGGGCGACGACGTCTTCTTCGCGGCGACGGGCATCACCGACGGCGCGCTCCTGCAGGGCGTGCGCTACTCGGAGGAGGGCGCGACCACGTTCTCGATGGTCATGCGCGCGCGCTCGGGCACGGTTCGCTACGTCGAGGCGCAGCACCGCTTCGCCAAGCTCGAGCAGTTCTCGCCGATCGCCTACCGCCGCTAGCGCCGGTAGACAGAAGGGACTCCATCAGAGCTCGCGCAGCGCCGGCAGGACGGCCTCCGCGAGCAGGTCGAGCATCGACGGGTCGGGCATGGCGAACCAGACCGGCGCCGGCGACAGCACCAGTTCGCGCACCCCGATCGTGGCGAAGGCCGCGGCACGCTCGACGACCTGCTCGGGCGTGCCAGCGAGGCACTCGGCTCGGAGCGTGTCCGGCGAGATCGCGCCCCCGACGCCCACGGGCAGCCGGGATCGCATGAGGGAGAACCGCCGTTCGAGATCCGCCTCGTCCTCGCCGACCACCGTGAACAGGCCGAGCGAGAGCCGGAACGTGGCGGGGTCGCGGCCGGCGGCCTCGCACGCCTCCCGGGCCGCGCGGGCGCGAGGCTCGTACGCCCGCGGCGTCCATCGCCACGCCGCGTTCCAGCCGTCGGCGAACGTCGCCGCGACCCGCAGCAGGCGCGATCCGCCCTTGCCGCCCACCAGGAGCGGCGGGCGCGGCTCCTGGACGGGCGGCGGATGGTCGTAGGCCGCGCGGAGGGAGAACCGTCGTCCCGCGAACGTCGCCGGCCCGCCCGCGAAGAGCGCGCCGAGGTACGCGAGCGTCTCCTCGAGCAGCGCGAACCGCTCCCCCACGTCCCCGAACGCATATCCGAACGCGTCGTACTCGTCCGCGTACCACCCCGCGCCGAGGCCGAGCTCCAGCCGTCCGCCCGAGATCCGATCGATCGCGGTCGCGGACTTCGCCAGGATCGCGGGGTGCCGGAACCCCGCGGAGAGCACGAGCGTGCCGAGGTGGACGCGCTCGGTCATCGACGCGAGCGCCGCGAGCGTCGTGAGCGGCTCGAGGGATCCGTAGCGCGCGTCGTCGCCGCCGTAGCGCTCGAGCGACGCGAAGAAGTGATCGGAGACCCACACGGAGTCGAACCCGAGCCGCTCCGCGCGCACGGCCTGTTCGGCGACCGGACCGAACGCGGCCGGCCCGCCCGACGGCAACGAGAAGTCGTAGTGGGGAAGCGCGAGACCGACGCGCATGGACCGGCAGGCTACAGGTAGCGCAGCACGTCGGCGGGGCCGGTGACCTCCGTGCCGGCGGGGATCTCGATCCCGGACGGCAGCTTCAGCCTCGGATAGACCGACACGTCGTCGGCCAGGCGCACGCCCGGATACACCGTGACCTCGTCGCCGAGGGCGACGAAGCGCTCGATCGTCGTCGGGTGGAAGGGCTCGGATCGGATCTCGGTCATCGAGCCGATGACGGCCTCGCAGATCCGCGCCCCCGCCCCGACGATCGCGCCGTCGCGGATCTGGGAACGCTCGATCGTCGCGTCGCGGTGGACCTCGATGTCGTCGTCGAGGTTCGACTCGGAGATCCGCACCCCGGGGTGGATCTCGCAGAACCGCCCGATCCGAACGGCCGGCCCGATGTCCACGAGGCCCTCCCGGATCTTCTCGTCGAGCGACTTACCGCTCGTCGAGTCGCGCATCGCGAGCGACTCCGGGGCGATCCAGACCTGCCGCTCCTGGTCGAACGGCGGGCCGAGCAGCCGGTCGACCGACTCGAACTCTCCCCGCAGCACCTCCACCATCGTCTCGACGTAGTCCTGGACGTTGCCGAGGTCGCCGATCCGACGCACGGGGAACGCGAACACCGGCTCGCCGCGGCCGACCAGCCACGGCAGAAGGTCCTTGCCGAAGTCGAGACGCCGCTCGCGAAGCTTCTGGATCTCCTCGTCGCCGGCAAGCTCGCGCAGCCGATCGGCGTCGACCAGGTAGAAGCCCGCGTTCGTCATCAACGGGAGCCGGCGGAAGTCCTCGTCGGTCCCCGCGTGGAAGTGCTCGCGGAGCTCGGCGAGGGTGGGCTTCTCGACGAACTCGGAGATGCGCCGGTCCTCCCCCGCGAGCATGACCCCGTACTTCTCGGCGACCTCGTCGGGCTCGCGCGTCATCGCCGCGATCGTGGCGACGGCCCCGCTCGCGCGATGGGCCTCGAGCATCGGCGCCAGATCGAAGTCGATGATGGAGTCCGTCGGGAACACGAGCGCGGAGCCGCCGATGTCCCAGTACTCGAGCATCCGAAGGGTGGAGTCCGCGCTGCCGGTCGAGAGCGAGTCGTACTTCACGGGCGCGTACTTCACGTCGACCCCGAACCCCTCGCCGTAGCCGATCATGACCTTGATCTGGTAGCGGTTCTCCTTGCCGTGGGCGATCACGTAGTAGTCCTTGATGCCCTCGCTCGTGAGGATGTGGATCACCCAGTGGATCAGGCGACGCCCGAGAAACGACATCGCCGCCTTGGAACGCAGGTAACCCGGTGCCTTGAGGGTGAGGGGCCGCGCGCGGATCCCCTGCCCGCCCGCCAGGCCGATGCCGACGACCTCGCTCACCTCGGCCATTCGGCGGCCATGATATCCGGGTTCACGTCGACCCCGATCGGGAGGTGCCCGTGGAACCGTGGAGTCGAGATCTCGCCGGACGGCTCGAGACGCTCGAGATCGAGAGCGAGGCGCTGAAGGGCAACCCGCTCGGCGACCCGCACGTGCGCCCGCTCTGGGTGTACGTCCCGCCCGAGCACGACGCGAACGCGGAGCGCCGCCTCCCGGTCGTCTACGTGATCCAGGGCTACACGGGACAGCTCGACATGTGGCGGAACCGGGAGCCGTTTCGCGCGAACTACCTCGAGCTCGTCGACGAGCTGCTCTCCTCGGGCGAGGTGCCACCGGTCCTCGTGGCCTTCGTCGACTGCTGGACCTCGGTCGGGGGAAGCCAGTTCCTGAACTCACCCGGAACGGGCCGCTACCACGACTACCTCTGCGACGAGGTGATCGCCTTCGTGGACGAGCGGTTCCGCACCGACGCCCGGCGCGAGGCCCGAGGGATCCAGGGCAAGTCGAGCGGCGGCTACGGGGCGCTCGTGACGCCGATGCTGCGGCCCGAGCTGTTCTCGGCGCTCGCCTGCCACTGCGGCGACTCGCTGTTCGAGGCGAGCTACCTGCCGGACTTCCCGAAGGCCGTGCGCGCCCTGCGCGAGGAGTACGACGGGTCGTACGAACGGTTCCTCGCCGAGGCGAAGGGGCGGGTCTTCGGCACGAAGGAGAGCGACTGGGACATCATGGAGCCGTACGGCTACGCGGCCTGCTACTCGGCCGAGGACGACGGCAGCGTGCGGCTCCCGTTCGACGTCGCGACCGGCCGACTCGTCGAGGACGTCTGGGAGCGGTGGCTCGACCGGGACCCCGTCCGGATGGTCCCACGCTTCGCCGAGGCGCTGCGCTCGATGCGGGGCATCTGGCTCGACGCCGGTCGGCGCGACGAGTACTTCCTGGACCTCGGGATGGTCGCCGTCTCGAAGGAGCTCGAGGCGATCGGGGTCGAGCACACGCTCGAGCTGTTCGACGGGGGCCACATGTCCATCGGCTACCGCTACCCGCGGAGCCTGGCCTTCCTCGCCGAGGCCCTTTCAGGCTGAGCCTCGCCGATGCCGATGGTCTCTGGGACGATGGTTGCGACCCCCCGAGGAGGACCGACCCCATGACCGACCCCCAGGCGCCCGCCCCCTTCATCCCCCCGCCGCCCCCGGAGGCACCGCCCGCCGACGGGAGCTCGGCACCGGCGTCCGCGCCTGCCGGCTGGAGCTCGGCTCCGGCGTCCGCGCCGGCCCCCCGGCGCCGCCGTGGCCTGGCCGTCGGGGCGATCGGGGTCGTGCTCGCGTTGCTGGCCGGGGCGCTCGTGGTCGTGCTCACGGGCGGGAAGGACTCGGCCGAGGCGCAGCCGCTCACGCTCGCGTTCACACAGGGCCAGTCAGAGTCCTACGCGATCCACCAGACCATGCAGGGCCAGATGACGTCGGACCTCATGGGCGACATGCCGCTCGACATGGACATCAGCGAGGTCGTGACGTGGAAGGTGACCTCGGTGGACGCCGACGGCACCGCGACGATCGAGGTCTCGGTCTCGGAGATGTCCGGCTCGGTGAACGGGATGGCGGTCCCGGCGCAGGCGAGCGCCGTTCCGCCCGTCGAGATCGTGGTGGCAGCCGACGGCCGGATCCTGTCCGCGGGCGGGATGGACCTCGGCGGGATGGGCGGGGGCCAGGGCTTCGGGTTCCCGGGGATGGGCCAGCTCACCCCGATCCTTCCGGACGGCGGCGAGCCGGTCGCCCCCGGCGACACCTGGGAGAAGCACTTCTCGCAGGACTTCCCCTACGGCGACGGCACCATCGAGGTCAGCTCCACGAGCACCTATGACCGCAACGAGACCGTGAACGGCGTCGAGGCCGCCGTCATCGTGACGAAGCTCTCGGTCCCGATGGACTTCACGATGAACTTCCAGGACCTCATCGACTCCCTCGGCCAGGACCTCGGCGCGGCCGGGGCGACCGGCATCGGCGCGATCGCCGACGCCTCCGTCGTGTACTCGGGCAATGCCGCCTTCACGCAGACGAGCTTCGTGGACCTCGACGCCAAGCAGCTGCTGCGAACCGAGAGCACGGGCGACTTCGACATCACGATGACGTTCGCGCAGCTCGCGGGCTTCGACGGCGCGATGACGCTCACGGGGACGTTCACCCAGGAGATGGAGCGCCGCTGAGGCTCAGCGCTCGACGGTGCCGTCGAGCACGACCTGGCCGCCGCGATCGACGACGCGGACGCTCGTGTAGCCCGTGAGGTCGGCGTGCGCGAACTCGTGGAACACCTCGGCGCCGCCGTCGGCATCGAGCTCGTCGATCCGCCCGGCCCTCAGCATCTCGCCCGCGGCGTCGAACAGCTGGACGCGATAGGGAAGCCGGTCCGTCGCCGAGAGGTCGAGACCCTTCACGATCACGATCGTGAAGTCGAGCAGGTTCGGCGACACGAGCTGCAGGACGGCACCGCCCCCCTGCCCGTCGGCCGTCGGGCTCAGGTGACCGAGGTGGGTCTCGTCGTTCGGCAGGTTCTGCGGGAGCGGCAGGATGCCGTCGAGGACGTGCTGGAACTGGGCGAGCGCCTCGACGCGATCGAGCTCCGCCTGCTTGGCGCGGCGCTCGAACCGGTCCGCGCGACCGGCCATCACGGCGCCCCAGCCGAGGCTCGAGACGGCAATCATCGCGGCGACGATGCCGCCGATCGCCGTGCGGAGCCGGCGCGTCGTTCCCGGGGCGCCGGCGGCCCGCCGCACGCGCTCCACCACCCGGGTCCGAAGCGCCTCCGGCATCGGGGCGGGCTCCAGTGCGAAGGCGAGCGACGTGGCGGCGTGACCGAGCTCCGTCGCCTCCTTTCGGCACCCGGCGCACCAGCGCAGATGCCGCTCGACCTCCTCGCGATCGGCGGCGGGCAGGACCCCTACGGCGAGCTCGGGCAAGAGCTCGCGGACCTCGAGGCAGGTCACGGCCGCTCCTTGTCCTGGTTCGCGCGGCGAACCTTGATCAGCGCCGTCCGCAGGCGGGTCTTCACCGTCCCGAGCGGGATGCCGTCGCTCTCGGCGATCTCGCGCGCGGTCAGCCCGCCGAAGTAGGCGCGGGCCAGCAGCCGCTTCTCGGCGTCCGAGAGCGACTCGAGGGCCCGAATGGCCGCGTCCCGCTCCATGAACACCTCGTCCTCGTCCGATGCCACGACCTCGGGCAGCTCGTCGACGAAGACGAGATGCGGGCGGGTGACCCCGGTCTCCCTGCGCAGGCGGTCGACGGCCAGGTTGTGCGCGATCGTCATCAGCCACGTCGACAGACGGCCGCGCGTGGGATCGAAGCGCGCGGCCTTTCGCCAGGCCGCCAGGAAGACGTCCTGGGTCAATTCCTCCGCCGCCTCGGCGCTGCCCAGCAGGCGCAGCCCCAGCGTGAAGATCGGCCGCGCGTAGCGAGCGTAGAGCTGACGGACGGCGTCTTCGTTCCCGGCAAGAAGTCCCTCCACCAGTTGCTGCTCCTCTCGGGCGAGGAGCGGATCCGACCGACCGGCCACTCGGTCTCCTCCGGGTATACGGGCCTTTGGCTCGCGCGAGCTTTTCGCGCCGACTCCGGCCCATGATGCCACGTCCTCGCGGGAATTCGGCGGTCGCGGGCGCCGGCGCCCCCGCCGCCTGCCGTCAAAGAGCGACGGATGGGATGATGCGGTGGTGAGGTCGGCTCGGCGGCTGCTCGGGGCGACGTGCCTGGCGTTGGGGGTGGGCGCGATGGCGGCCGCGCCGGCGCGGGCTCAGTCGCTCGAGGCGAGCGTGCTGGAGCTCCGGATCGATGGCGTCGTCGACCCGTTCGTCGCCGACTACATCCGAGACGGGATCGCTCGGGCCGAGGACGGGGGGGCCGCGGCCGTCCTGATCACGATGGACACCCCGGGCGGCCTTGACTCCTCGATGCGCGAGATCACCCAGGCCATCTTGAACGCGACGGTCCCGGTGATCGGCTACGTCTCGCCGCAGGGCGCGCGGGCCGCCTCGGCGGGGACGTTCATCCTGCTGTCCACCAACATCGCGGCAATGGCGCCGTCCACCAACGTGGGAGCGGCGACGCCCGTCGGGCTGTCCGGAGCGGTCGCCTCCGACAAGGCGGTGAACGACGCCGCCGAGTACATCGTGAGCATCGCCGAAACACGGGACCGCAACGCCGAGTGGGCGGAGTCCGCGGTGCGCGACGCCGAGAGCGCCTCGGCCGAGCAGGCGCTCGACCTCGGGGTGATCGACCTGATCGCGCCCGACGTCCCGACGCTGCTCGACGACGTCGACGGAACGACCGTCGCGATCGCGGGTGGCGACACCGTCACACTGCAGACGGCCGACGCGCCGGTGGTGCAGCAGGACATGGGGTGGTTCGTCGGCTTCCTGCACGCGCTGCTCGACCCCAACCTCGCGTTCATCTTCTTCTGGGTCGGCCTCGCCCTCATCGCCATCGAGTTCTTCGTGCCGGGCGGCGTCGCGGGGACGATCGGGGTCATCCTGTTCGTCACCTCGCTCATCGCCCTCGGCATGCTCCCGGTGCAGCTGATCGGCGTGGGCCTGCTCCTCGCGTCGATCGTCTTCTTCGTGCTCGAGCTCTTGCACCCCGGCGTCGGACTCCCCGCCATCGCCGGCGTGCTCTGCGTGCTGGCGGGTGGATGGTTCCTGTACGACTCGTCGGGAACGGGCGTCGAGGTGTCGCCGCTCGTGATCGTGCCCGTCGCGGCGTTCGCCGCGTTCTTCTTCCTGTTCGTCGTCCGGTCCGCGATCAAGCTGCGGCGCAGGGGGGTCGTCACCCGCGAGCAGACGCTCGTGGGGGTCGAGGGGACGGTCGTGCGCGATCTCGCGCCCGTCGGGATCGTGCAGGTGGCCGCCGAGGAGTGGACCGCCGAGACCGTCGAGGGATCCCCCCGGCGCGGCGATCGGGTGCGGGTGGTGGCGATGGATGGTCTCCGATTGAAGGTCGAACCCGCGAA
Source organism: uncultured Actinomycetes bacterium (assembly GCA_963716935.1). GTDB lineage: Bacteria > Actinomycetota > UBA4738 > UBA4738 > HRBIN12 > CALGFI01. The sequence goes on from CAVQUN010000008.1 coordinate 372,204, forward strand.
GGAGCCCGCCGCCGAGGCGACGGCTCCGGCGGAAGGGAGGAAGACGTGATCCCGCTCGCGATCGGCGTGGGCGTCGTGCTGCTGCTGCTCATCCTCATCCTGCCGCAGGCGCTGCGGATCGTCCGCGAGTACCAGCGCCTCATGGTCTTCCGGCTCGGCCGGGCGATCGGGGCCAAGGGGCCGGGCCTGGTCTTCCTCATCCCTTTCATCGACAAGGGCGTAATGGTCGACCTGCGCGAGCTCTACCTCGAGATCCCGCACCAGAGCGCGATCACCGAGGACAACGCGTCGATCTCGATCGACTTCATCGTCTTCTACCGAGTCGTCGACGCAGTGGCGTCGGTGATCGAGGTCGGCAACTTCGCCGGCGCCGCACAGAACATCGCCGCGACGACGCTCCGGTCGGTGGTCGGCGACATGTCCCTGGACGACGTGCTGGCCAAGCGCGAGCAGATGAACGAGATCCTGCGCACGAAGCTCGACGAGGTGACCGAACGCTGGGGCGTCAAGGTCACCAACGTCGAGATCCGCGAGATCATCCCGCCCCCGGCGGTCCAGGACGCGATGACGCGGCAAATGTCGGCCGAACGGACCCGCCGGGCCGTGGTCACCGAGGCCGACGGGGCCAAGCAGGCGGCGATCACCGTCGCCGAGGGGAACAAGCAATCCGCGATCCTGAACGCCGAGGGCGACCGCCAGGCGGCGATCCTGCGGGCCGAGGGCTTCTCCCTCGCGCTCACGAAGATCTTCGAGGCCGCCCGCACGGTGGACGCGAACACGATGAGCCTGCAGTACCTCGAGACCCTGAAGCAGATCGGCGCCTCGCCCTCCACGAAGTGGGTGATCCCGATGGAGTTCTCGAACCTGCTCTCCGGGCTGGTCGGCCTCACGACGCGATCCTTCGCCGGCAATGGTGGCTCGCCCGGCGTGGTGCCGGAGCCTCCCTCGTCATAACGCCCGCCGGAACCCGCCGGCGCGCCGTGGTGTAGCTGGGGGGACGGAAGGTGGAGGGCCGGCCACTGGAGGACGCCGAGCTCATCGGGCTCGCGCGCCACGGCGACGTCCGCGCGTACGGCGAGCTGGTCGAGCGCTATCGAGAGGTGGCGTTTCGCACCGCCTACCTGATCGCGCGCAACGCCGCCGACGCGGAGGAGGCCGCGCAAGACGCGTTCGTGAAGGCGTACTACGCGCTCGATCGCTTTCGGACCGGGGAGCCCTTTCGGCCGTGGATCGTGCGGATCGCCTCGAACGAGGCGCGGAACGCGAGGCGCTCGGCGGGCCGGCGCGACCGCCTCGCCCTGAGGTCGGCCGAGCGCCGCGGCCCGGAGGACGCGGCCCCGTCCTCCGACGCCGCGGCGATGGCGCACGAGACGCGGGCGGCGCTGCTGTCGGCGCTCGAGCGGCTCTCGGAGCGTGATCGGATGGTGATCGGCTACCGGTACCTGCTCGACCTCTCGGAGGTCGAGACGGCCGCCGCGCTCGGCGTGCGACCCGGGACCGTGAAGTCACGGCTCTCGCGCGCCCTGGCGCGCCTGCGCGCGACGCTGCCGGAGGGCCTCGATCTCGGGGAGGGAGACGGATGACGGACGTCGGCCGCGACGAGTCCTTGGGCCGCGCGCTGCGAGCCGTCGGCGGCGAGCTCGCCTACCCCGCGACGCCCGAGCTGGGCGCGACGGTCGTCTGGCGGCTCGAGACGTCCTCGGCGGCCGGGGCTCGTCCCCCGTTCCCGCACGCCGCCGTCTGGAGCCGTCGCCGCGTGGCCGTGGTCGCGGCCATCGGCCTGCTGGCGCTGCTCGCGCTCGCCTTCGGGGCCCGGCTCGTCCTCGGCGCCGCGGAAGTTCGCGTCGTTCCCGGCACGACGCCGAGCGGGGCGCCGCTCTCGCCGGGCGCGATCGGCGAGCCCGTGGACGTGGACGAGATCTCCGCGGCGGTCGGCTTCCCGGTCGGTCTGCCGGCCGGCCCCGGCCCGGACGCGGCATCCGTCGTGTCGACGACGGGGGCGAACGACGCGGCGCTGCTCGCGTGGACGCCGAGCGGGCGCTACCCCGCCCTCGAGGCCACGCCCTGGGGCCTCGTTCTCCTGGAGGTCCCCGGGAAGGACGAGTTCGTGCTGAAGGACGTGAACCGGTACGACGACCTGCGGGAGGTGCGCGTGAATGGGGCGCGCGCGTTCTGGATCGACGCGCCACACGAGCTCACGCTCCTCACGGCCGATGGTCCCAAGACGTACTCGGTGCGCGGCAACGTGCTCATCTGGCAGCAGGGCGCTGTGACATACCGGCTGGAGACCGCACTCGGCCAGCAGGCGGCGATCGCGCTCGCCGAATCCGTCGGCTGATCGGGAACCGTCCTCGCCGGGCCGGTGTATCCGGATCCAGCAGCCAACCGCCAGATCGGAGCGAAGCCATGGCGCGTCGAACGCTCGCCGTCCTCATGATCGCCGTCCTCGGTGTGATCCTCATACCGCCCACCACGGTGCTGGCCGGCGGCGGATGCCACGACGGGGCCACCACGGGCAGCGGCACGGAGGTCGACATGATCGGGGCGTGCTTCACGCCCACCACGCTGCGGATCTCGCCCGGCGACACGGTGAAGTTCGTGAACCGCGATGACTTCGTGCACATGGTCGGCGGCATCGGCTGGGGACACTTCGAGGACCTCCAGGCCGGCGATACCTTCACGACGACGTTCGAGCAGGCGGGGATCTATCCGTACGCCTGCATCTACCACCCGGGCATGACGGGCGCGATCGTCGTCGGGAACGGGACCGGCGCCGGCAACGGCGCGGCCGTGACCGCCGCGTCACCAGCCGCGGCGATCCAGGTGCAGGCCGTCGGCGCCGAAACCGACGACGCCCGCGGCGGCTGGCTCGTGGCCGGCGGGATCGGCCTTGTGCTCGGCCTTGCGGCGGGCCTGCTCCTTCGCCGTCGCCGCGCGCCTGCGCCCGACGGAGTCTAGGCCGCGCCGGCCGGCGACATCCCGGCCTGCTGCAGGAGCAGCTGGAAGTCGTGCGGGTTGGTCGAGGCCGCGAGCGCGGCCTCGAGCGAGACCCCGCCCTGCTTGACGAGCTGCAGCAGGCTCTGGTCGAACGTCTGCATCCCGTAGTAGCCGCCCTCGGCGATCACCTCGTAGATCTCCGCCGTCTTGTCCGGATCGGCGATCCGCTCCGCGATCCGGCCGGTGTTCACCAGGATCTCGTGACAGGGCAGCAGCCCGCCGCCGGTCATCGGCACCAGCCGCTGGCAGATGATGCCCTTGACGGCCCCTGCGAGCGTGAGGCGGATCTGACTCTGCTGGTGCGGCGGGAAGAAGTCGACGACCCGGTTCACTGTCTCGGTCGCGTTCACCGTATGCAGCGTCGACAGGACCAGGTGCCCCGTCTCGGCGGCCTGCAGGGCCGCGCGCACGGTCTCCGTGTCCCGCATCTCGCCGATAAGGATCACGTCGGGGTCCTGGCGGAGCGCGGCTCGCAGCGCCGACAGGAAGCTCTCCGTGTCGTTGCCGACCTCGCGCTGGTTGATGGAGGCGACGTCGTCGCGGAACAGCACCTCGATCGGGTCTTCGATCGTCACGATGTGGCACTGCCGCGTGTGGTTCAGGTGCTCGATCATCGCCGAGAGGGTCGTCGTCTTGCCCGAGCCCGTCGGTCCGGTGACCAGGATCAGGCCGCGATGCTCCTCGGAGAGCGTTCGGATCGTGCCGGGCAGGTGCATCTCGTCGAAGGTGGGTCCTCCGAACCGCAGCCGCCGGAAGACGGCGGAGACCGATCCCCGCTGGCGGAACACGTTCACGCGGAACCGTCCCACCCCCGGGAGCGAGTAGGCGAAGTCGACCTCCCCGGCGGCCTCGAATCGCGGCCGGCGGTCGACCGGGACGATGGCGGCGGCGATCGCCGCCGTCTCCTCGTCCAGGAGCGGCCGCCGCTCGAGCGCGAGCAGCGAGCCCGACTGGCGGATCTTCGGGGGCGTGCCGACCTTCACGTGCAGGTCCGATCCCTGCTGCTCGGTGAGCTGGGTGAGCCAGTCTCCGAACTCCTCGAGGATCGTGCGCGACTCGTGTCCGTTCGATGCCGCCGCAAGGCCCTCGACGTCTTCGGCTTCGATCACTCCCACCCCTCCCGGATCCTGCGCGCGCGGGACCAGACCGATCCCGGACGGTTGCCCTACGAGGTGACTATCGGACCCGCAGCCCCCGCGCCTGAGCCCGTGCGCGACTCTTTGTGGGTATCCCGCGACCCCCGGAGATCTCGCGATCCGGTGGGGAGTGTCCCGCGGTCCGGATCAGGCCTCGCGGCCCCGGGCGACCAGTCGGCAGACGGTCCGTTCTGCGAACGGCTCGAACTCGATCAGCGAGAGCGGGGGCCTGAGCGCCCCGAGCATCCCCTCGAGGAGGCCGCGATGGATCGCGCACACGAGCTCCCGGTGGTCCTCGAGCAGGTCGCGGAACGGGCAGTCGCGAAGCGAGATCTCGACGATCCCCTTGCCGACTCGCCGGAACCGGGGGTCGAAGCCGGCCTCGGCCATCGCCTCCTGCAGGACGGCGAGGGTTCGCCGGGCCGGCAGCCGGGTGCCGGGCTTGGGCCCGCCCTGGATCGCCAGGTACTCGCCCCACTCGCGCGCGAGCGCCGTCGCGCGATCGCGAGCCCGGCCGCCGGTCGCCAGGCCGGCCAGGATCTCGGCGAGCAACCGATAGTCCCGCCCCTCGCGTCCGTCGCGCACGACGGCGGCGTACAGGGTCTGCGGCCGCCCGACCGTCGCCGAGCCCTTGCGCGCCTCGCGCCGCACGAGCCCGGCCTCCTCGAGCCTGCGCAGGTGCGGCCGCAACGTGTTGGGATGCAGCGACAACCGGGTGGAGAGCTCGCGAACCGAGACCGCGCGCCCCGAGAGCCCGAGGTAGCGATACAGCCGGAAGCGGGTGTCGTCGGCGAGGGCCTTGTGCACCTCGAGCGGGCTGGGCTCACGCGCGGACATCGACGTCCCCCATCGCCGGCCGTACCATGGGAGAAAGCACGGTTCGCACCGTCGGAATCAGGATAATCCCCGGAGGTCCCGCGTGGTCACCGAGTCCGAGGTCAGGCAGGCGCTCCACCAGGTTCTCGATCCGGAGATCGGCCGGCCGATCGACGAGCTCGGCATGCTCGCCGGCGTCTCGATCGAGGGCGAGACGGTCCGCGTCGACGTCCTGCTCACGATCGCCGGGTGTCCGCTGCAGGAGCGGATCACGGGCGACGTCACGGCGGCGCTCGCCCCCCTGGGGATCACGTCGGTCGACGTGCGGATGACGCCGATGAGCGAGGAGCAGCGCGCCGCGCTCGTCGGGCAGCTCCGGGGCTCCGCCGCGCCCGCCCAGCAGCGCACGTTCTTCACGGGTGACGACACGGTCGTCATCGCCGTCGCCTCGGGCAAGGGCGGGGTCGGCAAGTCGAGCGTCACCGTCAACCTCGCCTGCGCCCTCGCAGCCGAGGGGCACCGGGTCGGCGTGCTCGATGCCGACGTGTGGGGGTTCAGCGTCCCGCGGATGATGGGCGTCTCGGGCAAGCCCGTCGGCTTCAACGACATGATCCTGCCGCTCGAGTCCCACGGCGTGAAGGTCATCTCGATGGGCTTCTTCGTGCCGGAGGAGACGCCGGTCATCTGGCGCGGGCCGATGCTGCACAAGGCGATCGAGCAGTTCCTCGGCGACGTGTACTGGGGCGACGTCGATTTCCTCCTGTGCGATCTGCCGCCCGGCACCGGCGACGTGTCGATCAGCCTTGCCTCGTTCCTGCCCGGCGCGTCGATGCTGGTCGTCACCACCCCGCAGGAGGCCGCGCGCAAGGTGGCCGAGCGCGCCGGCAAGATGGCCGAGCGCACCAACCTGCGGCCGCTCGGCGTGATCGAGAACATGTCGTGGTTCGTCTGCCCGCACTGCGGCGAGCGCGAGTTCGTCTTCGGCGAGGGCGGCGGCGCGGAGGCGGCCGAGACCCTCGGCGTGCCGCTCCTCGCGCAGGTGCCGCTCGTGCCGGCGCTGCGCGCCGGCGGCGACGCCGGACGGCCGATCGTCCTTACCGACCCGGACTCCCCGGCCGGCGAGGCGCTGCGGGCGGCCGCCCGCGAGGTCGCCCGCCTCACCCGCACGAAGGTCGGCAAGCCGCTGCCGCTGATGGCGCCGGCCGGCGCCGTCGCCTCGGCGGGCGGGCACCACGGCCACGCGCACTGAACGGCGTCAGGCGGTGAGCGCTCCCTCGTCGATCTCGCGATCGTCCGGCGATCCGCGCGGGGCGCGGATCGCCCACGAGATGAGGATCGCCAGACAGAGCACCGAGACGGTGAGGCCGGTCCACTGGCTCCCCGTCATGCCGAAGATGCGCTTGTCCACCCGCAGGAAGTCCTCCAGAACGCGGGTGGCGCCGTACCAGGCGCCGAACGTGAGCGTGAGGATGCCGAGCCGCCGGGGACTCCTCGACAGCAGGTACAGGGTCAGGAACAGCAGCGTCGCGAAGAACATGTCGTAGAGCGCCGTCTGGTGGACGCCGACGCCGGTGGCGAGGACGCGCCCGGCGGGCGAGGTGAGGGTGGCGGACTGGCGGGTGATCTCCATCACCTGCCCGCCCTCGAGGACGGCGCGGCACTGATCCGCGGCGCACGAGTATCCCGCGAGGTTGCCGCCCTTGTACTGCCACGCGAGCAGCCAGCTCGTCGGCTTGCCGAGGTGGTCGCCGATGATGAGGTCGCCGATCCGCCCGAACGCGATGCCGAACGCGAGCCCGATCACGGCGCCGTCCATCACCTGGAAGAAGCCGTAGTGGTAGCGCTTGAACAACGGGATGTTGATCAGCACCGCGCCGGCCATCCCGCCCATGATGGTGAGCCCGCCGTTCCAGAGCGCCAGCATCTCGCCGACCGAGTCGAACTCGGACCAGTGCCCGATCACGAAGAACAGCCGGGCGCCGATGATCGTGCCGACGAGCGACCAGAACACCATCGTGTTGATGTGCTCGTTGGTCAGGCCGCGCTTGGGGCCCTCGTGGCCGAGGATCCACGCCCCGAAGAGATAGCCCATGGCGATGCCGATCCCGTGCGGGCTGATGGCGAAGTCGCCGAACAGGTGGAACCGGTCGATCACCGGCCAGCCGATGGCACCGAGCAGCGCGATCACGGCGCCGAGTCTATCCGGGCGATCGAAGAAGGCAGGGGGGCCGCGCGAGCCGCGGGTCAGCTCGAGAAGGTGGACGCCACGGCCTTGCCGAGGAGCACGCCGCCCACGACGTCGGCCGGGTAGTGCACCCCGACGTAGCTCCGCGAGGCGCCCACGACCAGGCCGAGCGCGTCCAGGGCGAGCCGGCCGGCGGTGCCGACCCCGAGCTCGCTCCCCGCGGTGGTGGTGAACGCCAGCAGGACGGCAGGATGGCTGCTCGGCCACGACGTCGCCCGCGGCGGGTCGATCAGCAGGCGCGGACCGTCGGGATCGGCGACGTAGGGCCGCGGTCGCAGGAACAGACGCTTCAGCCCCTGCCCCGCGACCCACGTGAGCCCCGCGGCCGCGAACCCGCGGGCCGCGGCGCGACGACGTCCCGCGACGAGCAGCGTCAGGGCGGCCCCGGCCGACGCCCAGATCGAGCCCAGCTCGGTGACGCCGGTGAAGACCGCATCGGCGGCCGGACCTCGGTCGCGGTTGAGCTCGCGGAAGGCCTCGTCGTCCAACTCCCGCCCGCGGTCGGTCGACGTTGCGACGCCGACCGCGAGCGCCGCCGCGACCAGTCCGGCCGACCGAAGGAGCCCTCGAGCGCTCACGGGTCGCGATGATATGCGAGGATCAATGGCCCCCTGCGGCCACGGGGAGGGATGCCCGATGCGGCGCGACGACGACATGGATCCGGGCGAGCAGCGCAACCTCGAAGGCCGGCGCGACCCGATCGACGTGCCGTCCTCGGGGATCTCGTTTCGCCAGGTGGTGATCGCGGTCCTCGTCGTGCTTCTCGTCGCCTTCGCGATCGCGAACTTCGAGCGCGTCCAGGTGAGCTTCCTGCTGTTCGACACGCAGGCGCGGGTCATCACCGTGATCGCGGTGGCGGCTGGGCTCGGGTTCGTGATCGGCTACGTCGTCGGCCGCCCGAATCGAGAGCAGCGCAAGCGCCTCGCGAAGAACGACTGAGCCCTTTGGGTTAGCTCGAACGTCGGCCCGTCTCGATCTCGCGCTTCTGCGCGAGAGTGCCGCGACGCAGCGCGTACTGCGCGCCGCCGACCAGGCGAAGGCTGCGGGCGGCGAGATCGCCGAAGGGTCCGCCGCGAAACCGGTACTCGACGACGTGCTCGAGCAGGGTGCTTGCGTCGCCCAGGGATTGCACCGTCGAGGTCACGGTGGCATCGAGCAGGCCCGTCAGCTGGATCGAGCATCGTCTCGGCGGGTCCCATTCGAGCACCTCGCCGAACACCGTTGCGCGAATGGAGAAGAAGCGCATCTCCGTCAGGTACGTCGTGCCCTCCTCGAGCCCGGAGGCGGGGATCCCGTGCACCCGAACGATGTGACGATCCCAATGCGGGAGGTTGGCGGGGTTCGACACCACCTCCCACACCCGCTCCGGCGGGGCCTGGATGTCCATCGCCACCGACACGACCGTCACGACGCCGACACCGTCCCGGCCTCCCATCCACGCCACCACACGAAGCGTTCGGGGCGCACCCGGACCACCGCCGGACGCTCGCCATCGAGGCCCGCGGCTGCGGCGATCGTGCGCGCGGAGGCGGCGCCGGAAGACAGCCGGGCGACGGCGGAGATCTCGCCCGGGCCACAGGCCATGACCCCGACCATCCGCCGCGCTCGCCACGAGGTCGACCCATCCATCTCGAGGGCGGCGCGCGACGTGGTCGACGACGAGGCGAGCGCGAGCGCCGCCTCGTCCGCCGTCGCATAGAGGCCGGCGCCGTCGATCGTCCAGGCCACGGGAAGGACCGCGGGACCGCGCTCGCCCTCGAGCGCGAGGGCCCCGAGACCGCGGGGGCCGAGCGCGGCGGCGAGGTCCGCGGGGAGCGGCTCGAACGGGCTCCGGCCGGTCCGCGCGGCGCGGAACCGGGCGGCCGAGGGCACGGCGCCCGCGTTCCAGGTCCCCCACGTCCGCGGCTCCCGTCCCGCCTCGAGGAGCGCGACGCGCTCGAGCGACAGCTCGACGAAGACGCGGCCGGGAGGCGTCCAGGCGAGCGGCACCCGGTTGACGTCGACCGCGTAGCCGGCGAAGAACCGCGCGTTCTTCCGCGTGAACCGGGCGGCCGCGACCGAGAGCGTCGGGAAGCGCACGATCGTATCCACCCATGACGCGACGTCGAGCGCGTCGTGCGCGCGCGCGGTGCCGGCGAACGCCACCGCGTCGTCCCCGGCGCGCACCAGCCCGGCCACCCTCGGGTCCGATCGCCACGCGCGGGCCTTCACCGAGCCGCGCGACGTCGTGACCCAGACGCCCCCACCGGCCGCGGCGTACACCATCGGCGTGACGTGGGGGCCGTGGCGGGTGACGGCGGCGACGTGACACAGCACGCCCTCGTCGAGGATGCGCCGGACCGGCTCGGCGAGCTCGGTCACTCGACGGGCTCCACCCGGATGACCGGCAAGGCGAGCATGAGCCCGGTCCACACCAGGTGCGAGGCGAGCGGGGCGGCCACGCCGCCGCTCCACCAGCCCAGGCCCACCCAGACGGCGCCGCCGGTCACGGCGCCCGCGATGATCGCGAGGTTGGCGCTCGGAACGTTCGCGACGATGAACGCGATCCACGCGAGCAGCGCCGCGAGCCCGGCGTTGCCCCCGAGCGCCTCGCCGAGCTGCTGCTGGAACAGGCCGCGCCAGAACAGCTCCTCGCCCGGCACCGCGAGCAGGAGCGAGACGGCGAGCGCCCAGCCGACCGAGTGCGTCCCCTGCCGCAGGTACATCGCGAGCGAGGCTCGGTTGAAGGCCTGCCATCCATGCGCGAGGACGACGAACAGCCTCGTGGCGAGGTAGAGCCCGACGCCGGTCGCCAGGCCCACGCCGATGGCGACCCCCGCTGCCACGTCGTCCGACCACGCCGGCGGCCCGATGAGGAGCGCGGCCACCCCCATCGTCGCGAGGGCCGGGACGGTCACCCTCCAGACGTCGCCCCGGCGAAACGCGACGATCCACCACGCCGTCGCCTCGAGGGCGAAACCGGCGACCATGACGACGGCTTCCATCGGTCAGGGGAGGAAGCGGACCTTGGCGGCGAACTCGGCCGTCATCGCCGTGATCACGGCGAGGTAGAAGAACCCGGTCGCGGCCTGGACGGCCGAGGCGCGCGGGCCGCGGAGCGTGAGCCGGATCATCACGCCGATCAGCGCGGTCGCGGCCACCATGCCGAGGGCGATCCAGGAGGCGAGACCGGCCGACGTGAGGAGCGGGTTGAACTCCGAGCTCGCCGGTGTCGGGCCGAACCCGCCGAGCAGCAGCGCGACCGCCTCGAGCACGACGCCGGCCAGGAGCAGGTTCGTCGTCCGATTGATCGGGGTCCGGGTGAGCCCACGGTCGGTCAGGTACCAGTGGCCGAGAAGCAACCCGCTCATCACCGCGCCGAGGAACGCCGCGCCGGCGAGCAGCTGGAGGAAGGCGACGACCCAGGACCCGTCGGCCGTCCCCGCCATCGCGACGAGCAGGGTGACGGACAGGGCGGTCGAGACGAAGCCGAGCACCCGCGCCGGAAGGGGGCGACGCAGCAGCAGCAGCGTCACCACCAGCGCCAGGGCGATCGTCAGGGCGATCGCGAGGCGCAGCGACCACGCCCCGGCGTCGCTTCCCTCGACGACGCCGGCGGACGTCGCGGCCCACGTGGCCACCGCCAGGCCCAGGAGGACCGAGCTCGTCATCGTGAAGAACCCGCGCTTGACCTCGGCCCACAGGGGCGTGAGGAAGACGATGACGAGGCCGCCCGCGACCGTCTCCGCGAGGACCAGCGCCGTGACGCCCGCCGGGCCGGTCATGGCATCGCCTCCATGGTGCGACAGCCTACTCGGGGGGCGTTCGGCCCCCGACGAAACCGCCGGCGGCCGGTACGCTGGGCGCCGAATGGACGACTGGCGCGCCTACGACGATGTCGCCGAGACCTACGAGCGGATCCACGCGCCGCGGCTCGCGGAGCCCGCGCGCGACCTCGTCGAGCTCGCCGGCATCTCCGCGGGCGTGGACGTGCTCGACGTCGGGTCCGGGACCGGGGTCGCGACGGCGGCGGCGCTCGACACCGGAGCGCGCGCCGTCGGAGTCGACGAGTCGATGGGCATGCTGCAGGTCGGCCGCGGCGCGCGACCGGCCGTGCGTGCCGCGGCCGCCGAGGTGATCGACCTCCCGTTTCGCGACGGCGCGTTCGACGCGGTGATCGCGAACTTCGTGCTCGCGCATTTCACGAAGTACCAGACGGCCCTGTTCGAGATGCGGCGCGTGCTCCGCCCGGGCGGGCGCCTGGCGCTCACGGCGTGGGCCGACGGGCAGGACGACCTCTCGCGCACCTGGCGCGAGCTCGTCGAGTCGGTCGTGCCACGCGAGATCCTCGACCCCGCGATGGACGAGCGGCTGCCGTGGCGGGACAGGTTCCGCGACCGCGAGGCGCTCGAGGTGGCGCTCATCGACGCCGGGTTCCGCGGCGTGCGGACCGAGATCCGGCGCTACCGCTTCGAGTACGCCCTCGACGAGTACGTCGAGGGCCTCACCACCTGGGCGACCGCCCGCTTCGCGCGATCGATGCTCGGCGACGCGGCGTTCGCGGAGTTCATGGATCGGGCACGCGCCGCGTTCGCCGACCGCTTCGCCGACCCGCTGAACGACTTTCGCGAGGTCGCGTTCGCGACCGGCGTCCGCGCCTAGGAGCGGGAAAGGTCGAGCACTCGAAACGCCTCGGCGTGGCGGACGCCGATCACGCGACCGTCCTCCTCCGCCTCTCGAGCGAGCTCCTCCTCGAAGAACGCGATGCCGTCCGCCAGCTGGCTCGCGTGCTCGGCAAGCGCGGCGACCTTCGTCTCGAGGTGGCCGGTCACGTCCTCGCGATGGCTCGGCTCCAGCGTCCAGGCCAGCCAGATCTGCGGCACGTCGTGCGGGTCGAGCCCCTCGTCGAGGTGGTCGGTGAAGTAGTGCGGGTTCCCGGCCCCCGGGAAGGCCGCGTCGAGCGTCACGGCGCCGGCCGTTCGATGGTCCGAGTGGTTGTAATAGCGGTTCTCGAAGAACCACGAGGTCGGGTCGCACGAGACGATCGTGTCCGGCCGGATTCGGCGAATCGCGCGGACGACCTCGGCGCGGACCTCCGGCGTGTTCTGCAGGTCGCCGTCGTGCACGTCCAGGACCGTCACGGTGGCGAGCCCGAGCACGCGGGCGCCCTCCGCCGTTTCGCGCCCGCGCACGCGCGCGAGCTCCGCGCGATCCAGGTCGCGATCCTGCGACCCGCGATCGCCGTTCGTGAGGACGAGCAGGTGGACCTCGCGTTCCGCGGCCGCCCACTTCGCGAGCGTGCCGCCCGCGGCGATCTCGGCGTCGTCGGGATGCGCGAAGACGGCGAGCACCGGGCCGGTGAGGGCCGCGGGCTCGGGTTCGGGCCGGCTCACCGCCGGCGCGGGCCCGCCTGAGACAGGACGTAGCGCACGAGCGTGCGCACCGGCACGCCGGTCGCGCCCTTCGGCCAGTAGTCTCCGGCGCGCTCGGAGAAGGCCGGCCCCGCGATGTCGAGGTGCACCCAGGGCACGTCCTTCACGAACTCGCGCAGGAACATCGCCGCGGTGATCGCGCCGCCCCACCGCTTGCCGACGTTCTTGATGTCGGCGACCTCGGAGTCGATCAGCCGGCGGTACGGCTCGTACATCGGGAGCTCCCACCCGGGCTCGCCCGCGCCATCGCCGGCGGCGAGCACGTCACGGATCAGGCCGCGATCGTTGCCCATCGCGCCCCACACCTCCTCGCCGAGCGCGACCATGCAGGCGCCGGTGAGGGTGGCCGTGTCGATGATGACGCGCGGCTTTTGCTCGACGAGGTACGCGAGGGCGTCGGCGAGCACGAGCCGCCCCTCGGCGTCGGTGTTCAGCACCTCGGACGTCGTGCCGTTGCGATGCCGCAGCACGTCGCCGGGCCGGATCGCCGAGCCGCTCGGCATGTTCTCCGACGACGGGATCGCCGCGATCACGTCGACCTTCGGCTTCAGCAGCGCGATCGCGCGCATCGCGCCCAGGATCGAGGCGGCGCCGCCCATGTCGCTCTTCATGTGCTCCATGCCGGTGGCGTCCTTGATCGAGAGGCCACCGGAGTCGAACGCGATGCCCTTGCCGGTGAGCGCGATCGGCGCACCCTTGCCGACGCCCTCGTAGCGGAGCTCGATCAGCCGCGGCGGGTTCACGCTTCCCTGCCCCACGCCGACGATGCCGCCGAATCCACCGCGCTTCAGCTCGGCCTCGCCCCAGACCTTCGACGCGAGGCCGACCTTCTTGGCCATCGCCTGGGCCTCCTTGGCGAGCTGCGCCGGCGGCAGGTCGATCGCGGGCGTGTTGACCAGATCTCGGGCCCAGGCCTGCGACTCGGCGACCACCTGGCCGCGCGCGATGGCCGCCTTCGCCGAGCGGGCGTCCGCGCGCGCCCCGCCGATGAGGACCACCTGGTCGAGCGCCCGCCGCTCCCCGTCGGACTTGTAGCGGTCGAAGCGATAGGCGCCGAGCACCATCCCCTCGACCGTCGCCTGTAGGGCGTCGTCGAAGGCGCGACCCGCGATCTGCGGCATGGTCGTCGCGATCCGCCGGCGCTTGGCCAGCTGGCCGGCGACCCGGCCGATCGCCCGACGGCAGGCGTCGGGGCCGGCGTCGCCGCGCCGGCCGACGCCGACGAGCAGGATCGCGTCGCTTGCCCAGCCGAGCCCGGCGTTCGGCACGAGCAGGCTCTCGCCCCGCTTGCCGGTGTGGCCCGCCGCTCGGTACGCGCCGAGGAGATCGAACCCCGGGATCTCGCGGACGCCGGGGCCGGGCTCGGGGCCCTCGAAGACCGGGAGCACCAGCACGTCGGCTGCGGTGGAGGCGGGAGGCTGCTTGGAGAACGTGAAGGTTGGCACCCGAAGCTCCTTGCGTCGTCGACCGGACGAGCAGTCTAGCCGAGCCCTCGAAACGGGCGCCCGGCCGCGCCGCTAGGCTTCGGCTCGTGGACGCCCGCGACCTGCGCGCGCTGGTGCACTTCGACGAGGAGGGCCCGCATCACTCCCCGCTGTTCGAGACCGAACGGCTCTGGTCCGAGATCGTCTGCCTCGACCGCAACCAAGCCCTCGGCCCGATCGCGGACCCCGACTCGGACGCGGTCGTCCTGGTCGTCACGGGCGAAGTGGTCGTGCAGGTCGACCGCGGTCGCAAGCGGCGCGGCCAGTGGGAGGCGGCGCTCGCGCGTGCCGGGTCCGCGCTCACCATCACGAACGCGACCGGCGACCCGGCCGTCGTTCTGATTGTGGCGTCGCCGCCCCCGCCCAAGCGCGCCGTCGACGAGTAGCCGGCTCGCGCTCCAGCAGAAGCAGCGCGAGCCCGAAGGCGACGACGAGGCTCGGGATCGTCGCCCCGAGCCGGGCGCCGAACAACGGATACGGCAGCGAAAGCCAGTCCGAGAGCACGGTCCGGACGGCCGTGAGCCACGCCTGCGGTCCCGTCGCCACACACCAGTGGTAGACGACGAACCCCGCGACCCAGGGGACGAACGCCCGCCATCGCACCCCCGTCGCCGCGAAGACCCGCTGCTCGCCGTAGCTTCCCCGGCTGAGCACGAAGTAGTCCGCCGCAAACACGCCGAAGAGCGGAACGAACACGGATCCGATCAGCAGCAGGAACACCTCGTAGCTCTCGATCGTAAGGGCGAGCGCCAGCGCGAGCCCCACGGCGCCCACGCCGAGGACCAGCCCCGGCTGGGAGAGCTCGGGAACGACGTTTCGCGTCGACACGGCGGCGGAGTAGATGTCGGCGAAGGCGTTGTCCGACTCGCCGACGAGCAGCGCGACGAGCACGGCCCCACCGCCCGCGAGCGCCACGATCGAGGACCCGATGCCCACGGCGTCCGCGCTCGCGCCGGCGCCGAGGGCGAGCAAGACGCCGAGGGCGTAGAACCAGGCGGTGCCGATGAAGGAGCCGAGATACGTGCCGGCGGCGGCCCGCGAGCCGGGCCGCGCGAACCGGTTGTAGTCGGCCGCGAGCGGCAGCCACGAGATCGGCATCACGGCGACGAGGTCCACCCCGAGCCAGAACGGCAGCCCGCCCTCGCCGGCGGTCCGCCAGAGCGTCCCAAGGTCCCCGGCGCCGAGGGCCCGCACGCCGATCCACGTCGCGGCGACGAGCAGCACGTAGATCCCGAAGCGCTCGAGCCAGCGCCGGACGAGCAGGATCGGGCCCCCGAGCGCGAGTCCCGTGCACACGACGGCGACGGCCACCACCCAGAGCCCCTGCGCGTCGAGCCCGACCAACTCGCGGGACGCGACGTTGGCCACCGCCCCCATCGCCCAGAACTCGACCGCGGTCCATCCGACCAGCTGCAGGAGGTTCAGCGCGGAGGGCACGAACGATCCGCGGGCCCCCAGCACGGGACGGAGCAGCACCATCGTCGGGACGCCATCGCGCTCCCCGGCGAGGCCGACGAGCGCGAGCGGCACGGAGCCGAGCGCGCTGCCGACGACGATCGCCAGGAGCGCCTGGCGCAGGCCCATGGCCGGCACGAGCAGCGCGCCCGTCACCATCACGAGGAGCCCGACCGACAGGTCGCCCCACAGCACGGCGAGCTCGAGCCCGCCGAGCACCCGCTGCTCGGGCGGGGCCGGGCGGATGCCCCACGACGGCGCCTCGCGAGCCATCGCCCGCCTCAGCCGTCCGGCGACGCTCGCCACGTGCGCTCCCTCCGCCGGCGTGAACCGGATCAGGTTCCAAGGGTCGCGAGCCGCGTCGCTCGCCTCTCAGCCCGGCGCGCCGGACTCCCCCGCTTGCGGCGAGATGCTACCGCCGGCGGCCAGCGCGTACGCGCGCAGATCGGCGAGCGACCCGCGTAGGAGGCGGCGCAGGAGGGGCCGGTACGCGACGAGCGCCGCCTCGCCGAGCACGGGGATCGGAAGGACGAGGTCCTCCGTCCAGCGCAGTCGGGTCCCGGCCGCTTCCGGCTCCAGCGCCCAGGTTCCCGTTCCACGCACGAAGCTGCGGTGGGCGAGGGCGAGGCGCCGCGGCGGATCCCACTCGGTGACCTCGAGCCGCTCGGTGAACGCCGGCACCGAGAGCACGCGAGTCCGCACAGTGATCCGCACGCCCGCACCGTGCCGATGCTCGCTCGTCACCCGGACGTCGTCCGCGTCGCGCATCCACCGAGCCTGCTCCTCCCATCGAAGGAGGACATCCCACAACGCCTGCGGCGCAACCGGGACGAGCGCGCTGGCCTCGACCCGCACGGCGCTACAGGCCCGCCGCTTCGCCGCCGGCGGGCAGGGTGGGCATCGTCTCCTGGATCGACAGGACGAGCGCGAGCGCGAAGAAGACCGGCACCGCGCTGATCACGAACGCCGCGGAGAATCCGAGCTGGTCCGCGCTCCATCCGGCGACGAGCGGGCCGAGGACGAACCCGAGATCGCCGACGAAGCGGAACACGGCGACGGCGCTTCCCTTCAGCTCCTCGGGCGTGACGTCGGACAGCATCGGCGCCGGGGGGACGCCCGCGAAGCCGCTCGCGACGCCGAGCCCCGCCATCGCGACCATGAACGGGAGCGTCTGATCCGCGAGCCCGAGCAGGGCGGCGATCCCCCCGAAGGCCGCGAGCGACGGGATCAGCACGCGGCGGCGTCCCCGATCGGTCGCCTTGCCCGCCGGGAACAGCGCGGCGAGCTCGGTGGCCGTCGCGATCGCGAGAGCGAGCCCGACGCCGACGAGCGTGAGCCCGACCTCGGCGCGTCCGAACAACGGGATGAGGGTCGAGTAGACCGCTCCCACGATCCACAGGTAGGCCCCGTTGGTCGCGAGGACGGCGAAGAACGGGCGACCCCAGGGGAGCCGGCGGATGCCGCCGGAGCGAACCTCGTCGGCGTGACGCCCCGGATTGCGGATCGCCCGCCAGAAGACCCAGGCGGAGACGAAGCACGCGATCCCGTACACGTAGAGCGGGGCCGCGAGGCCGAACCACTTGGCGATCACGCCGCCGAGCGGTCCGCCCGCGATGAAGCCGACGTTGAACGAGCCGTAGTACACGCTCATCACGCGACCCGATCGCTCGGGCGGGATCGTCCGCAACAGGTACGAGAGCAGCGCCGCGAAGAACAGCGCCGAGCCGACGCCGCCGAGCGAGCGGAGCAGGACGAGCATCGGGAACGTCGGCGCGAGCCCCGACAGGATCGAGGACACCCCGACCCACGCGGCACCGAGGGTGGTCATCGCCCGCTCGCCGTGACGGTCGATGAAGCCGCCGACGAACGGGTCGGAGACGAGCCGGGCGAACGAGAACGACGAGATGAGGAGGCCGACCGCGTCGTAGCCGACCCCGAACGTCTTCGCGTAGTTCGGCAGGACCGGCGAGACGATCCCGAAGCCGAGCATGATCACGAAGGTGCCGACGACCGCCGCCCGGACCTCGGGGGTTCGCAGGACGTCGCGAAGCCCCAGCTCCCCCTCGCTCACGGCGGCAGTCTACGGATGCGGTTGCACGCCACCCGGCGGCTGCCGTTGGATGGCGCAGTGCCCGATCCGACGCGCGGCGCCGTCGCCGCATCGAACCTCGTCACGTCGCCGGCGCCCGAGGACGCGGGCTCCCCGCCGGTTCGGGGCGACCGGCCGTGGGCCACCGAGTCGGGCGGGCCGATGGCGGTGGCCTGGGAGGCCGACCGGATCACGTACGTGGGTCCGGCCGACGGGGTGCGCGGCGTCGAGCCCGAGTGGTTCGAGGGCTGCACGATCGCGCCCGGGTTCGTCGACTGCCACACGCACCTGCCGTTCGCCGGCTGGCGCGCGGACGAGTTCGAGGCCCGCCTATCCGGCGTCTCGTATCGCGACCTGCACGGCGAGGGCGGCATCTCGCGAAGCGCCGCCCAGCTCGCGGCGGCGTCGGACGACGAGGTCCTCGCGTTCTGCCGGCCGCTCGTGCACGAGATGGCCGATCACGGGACGACGGCGCTCGAGCTGAAGACCGGCTACGGCCTGTCCGTGGAGGCCGAGCTCCGGCAGGCGCGCCTCGCCCGACGACTGGCGGAGGAGGCGCCGCAGACGTGCACGGTGACGCTCCTCGCGTGTCACGCGGTGCCGAAGGCGATGGATCGGGCGGCGTGGGTTCGCGCGGCCTGCGACGAGCTCGTCCCGGCCGCCGCGGCCGAAGGGCTCGTCGACGCGGTCGACGTCTACGTCGAGGACATCGCGTTCTCGGTCGAGGACCTGGAGGCGGTGGCCGAAGCCGCGACGGCGCACGGCCTCCCCCTGCGTTGCCACGCGGATCAGCTCGGACCCTCCGGCGCGGCCGAGGCGGCGGTCCGGCTCGGGGCGCGAGGCGCGGACCATCTGAACCACGTTTCGGAGGCCGGGATCGCGGCCCTCGGTGCGGCGGCCGCGACCGCCGCCGTGCTGCTCCCGGCCTCGACGCTGTTCCTTCGCTCGACGCCGCCCGACGTCCGCGCGCTCGTGGCGGCGGGCGCGGCCCTCGCGATCGCCACCGACTGCAACCCCGGCACGTCGCCCACCGTCTCGATGCCCGAGGCCATTGCGCTCGCCTGCTCGCTCTACCGCGTGACGCCGCTCGAGGCGCTCGCGGCCTCGACGGCGAACCCCGCGTGGATCCTGGGGCTCGGCGCGACGCACGGTACCCTTGCGCCGGGAAGGCGCGCCGACCTCCTGATCCTGGACGCGGAGGCCTTCCGTCAGGTGCCGTACCGGCCGGGCCACAACCCCGTCCGGCACACCTACATCGGAGGCAGGAGGGTCGGAGGGCGTTGAGAAGGCTGCCCGCGCCGCTCGCGGTGCTCGTCGTCGCCCTGCTCGCTCCGATCTCCGTCTCGGCGCAGACCGCGTCCGGTGGCGTCACGCTCGAGGCGAGCGCCACGCGCGTCGAGATCGGCGAGGCCGTCACGCTCTCGGGAACGGTCGCGTCGAACGTGGCCGGCGAGTCGGTGGAGATCCTCGACGCCGACGACGTCGTGGTCGACACGGCCACGACCGGCGCCGCGGGGTCCTTCTCGGTCGCCGTGAAGCCGGGCGGCACCACCACCTATCGGGCCGCGTGGGGCACCCTCACGAGCGACCCGGTGACGGTCGAGGTCCGCGCGACGATCACCGTCGCGATGACCGCGGTTCGGCTGTTCGACCGGGTGCGCGTGCGCGGGTCCGTCGAGCCGGCCCGCCCGGGAGCCTCGGTCGAGGTCTGGCTGACGATCGGCGGCCGGGTCGTGCACGAGCGCACCGCGCAAACCGGCGCCGCGGGCGGCTTCCAGACGGCCTTCCGCGTCATGGAGCCGGGGATGTACCGCGCGCACGCGTCGGTCGTCGCGGACGACCTGCTCCGGGCGGCCGCGACCACCGGGACGGACGCGACCCCGCTCCCCCGCCTGCACGAGGGATCGGGCGGCGTCTTCGTCGAGCTGCTCGAGGAGCGCCTCGTCGAGCTGCACTACCGCCTCGTCGCCGCCAAGGACGGGCGGTACGACTTCCGCACGGCCGACGCGGTGATCGCGTTGCACAAGGTCCAGGGGATGCCGCGGGTGGACACCGTGGACCCGGCCACGTGGCGCGCCCTCGCGGATCCGAGGACGCCGCGTCCCCGGGGGGACGGGAAGGCGTTCCGCTTCGAGGTGGATCAGACGCGCCAGGTCCTCTACACCGTCGAGGACGGGAAGATCACCAACATCCTGCACGTGTCGACCGGCAAGCCGAGCACGCCAACCCGCGACGGCATGTTCAGCGTGGTCCGCAAGATCGCGGGCTTCAGCCCAAACCACCTGTACTACCCGAGCTACTTCGACGGGAACCGCGCGTTGCACGGGTGGACCGACGTCCCGACCTACGCGGCGAGCCACGGCTGCGTGCGCATCCCGTACTGGAACGCGATCTGGGTCTACGGGGTCGCCGACTACGGCACCCGGGTCATCGTCTACCACTGATCGCGGGCGCGACCGGCCGAGCCGCCTCCCGCGCTCAGGCGATGGCCCCGACCGCCGCCTCGGCCGCGGCGAGCAGGTCGCCGCTTCGGACCAGGTCGGTCGCGGCCGAAAGGTCGGGCCCGAGCTCGCGATCGGCCTCGAGGAACTCGACGCGCACGCGCACCGCGTCGCGGGCGGCCCTCGTTCCGGCGGCAGGTTCGAACGGCGCCCGAAGGTCGAGCGCCTGCGCGGCGATCAGCGCCTCGGCCGCGACGACGACCTCGGCGTTCGCGACGACGTCGCGGGCATGGCGCGCGGAGATCATGCCCATGCTGACGTGATCCTCCTGACCCGCGGAGGAGCCGATCGAGTCGACGGATGCGGGGTGCGCGAGCGTCTTGCACTCGGACACGAGCGACGCGGCCGTGTACTGCACGAGCATGAAGCCCGAGTTCAGCCCGCTCCGCTCGACGAGGAAGGCCGGCAGTCCGTTGTTGCGCGCGGGATCCAGGAGACGGTACAGGCGCCGCTCGGCGATGCTCGCGAGCGGGACGACGGCCGCCGCGAGCGCGTCGAGGGCGATGGCGACCGGCTGCCCGTGGAAGTTCCCGCCCGAGAGGATCTCGCCGCCGTCGGGCAGCACGATGGGGTTGTCCGAGACCGAATTGGCCTCGATCTCGAGCACGGAGAGCGCGAAGCGCAGCGCCTCGCGCGTCGCGCCGTTCACCTGCGGCGCGCACCGCAGCGAGTACGCGTCCTGGACGAGGTGCGTGCTGTCTCGATGAGAGGCGACGATCGCGCTTCCCTCGAGGAGACGCCGCAGGTTCGCGGCCGATGCCACGACGCCGGGATGCGGCCGGAGCTCGGTCAGCCGCTCGTCGAAGACGCGGTCGGATCCGAGCGCCGCCTCGACGCTCATCGCCGCCACCACGTCGGACGTGCGGCACAGCCGTCCGACGCGATCGGCGGCGAGCGCGCCGACCGCGAGCATCCCCTGGGTGCCGTTCACGAGCGCGAGCCCCTCCTTCGCGCGCAGCTCGAGCGGCGCGAGCCCGGCGCGCGCGAGGGCCTCGCCGGCGGCGACGGGAACCCCCTCGATGAGGAGCTCGCCGCGCCCGAGCAGCGGCAGGGCCAGGTTCGCGAGCGGCGCCAGGTCGCCCGAGGCCCCGAGCGAACCCTGCTCGGGCACGACGGGGACGAGGTCCCGGTTGAGCATCTCGACCATCCGCTCGACGACCTCGACGCGAACCCCCGAGTGCCCGAGTGCGAGGACGTGGGCGCGCAGCAGGAGCATCGCGCGCGCCTCCTCGCGCGAGAGGGGACGGCCCACGGCGGTCGCATGCGAGCGCACGATCCCCTCCTGGAGGGCGTCGGCCTGCGCGGGCTCGATCCGGACGTTCGCGAGGCTCCCGAACCCGGTCGTCACGCCGTACACCGTGGCGTTGGACTCGACGGTCGCCTCGACGACGCGGCGCGCGGCGCGGATGCGCTCGATCGCGGCGGCCGGGAGCTCGACCTCGGCGCCGCGGGAGACCGCGACCACGTCCTGCAGCGACAACGGCTCCCCGACGCGGACCGGCACGGGCGAAGGCTACGGTCCGCTCCTCCCACCGGCAAACGGGTACGGTGGCCGCGATGGGCGGACCGTTCGAGGACCTCGATCGCCCCGAGCCCCCGCGCCCCCGCCACCCCGACGAGCCCGGCGCGTTCCGGGCGGTCGTTCGCGGTGCGATGCGCCGCTGCCCGCGATGCGGGAGCCGAGGGCTGTTCGAGCGCTGGTTCCGGATCCGGTCGCGCTGCCCACGGTGCGGCCTGCGCCTGGAGCGCGAGGAGGGCGGCTTCCTCGGCGCGATGACGCTGAACTACGTGGCGACCGCGCTCGTGTGGGTCGTGCTGCTCGTGGTCTGGCTGGCGATCGACCTGCCCGACGTCCACGTCGCGCTGCTCACGATCGTCTCGATCGGCGTCGCCGTCCTCGTGCCGCTGCTGTTCTGGCCGTTCTCGAAGTCGATCTGGGCGGGCGTCGACTACCTGGTGTACCGGTCCGACCCCGGCTACGCCTCCAGCGAGGCGGCCGCGCGCGCGAGCGGCAACGGCGGCCGGCCCTAGCGCCTCACTCCCGCCACGGGAGGCGGACGCCGCGCTCCCGCGCCACGGCGAGCGCTTCGTCGTAGCCGGCATCGGCGTGACGGACGACGCCCATGCCCGGATCGGTGGTGAGGACGCACTCGAGGCGTTCGGCCGCCTCGGGGGTCCCGTCGGCGACGACGACCATGCCCGCGTGGATCGAGTAGCCGATCCCCACGCCCCCGCCGTGGTGCACGCTCACCCAGTGCGCGCCCGCGGCGGTGTTCACGAGCGCGTTCAGGATGGGCCAGTCGGCGATCGCGTCGGAGCCGTCCTTCATCGCCTCGGTCTCGCGGTACGGGCTCGCGACGCTCCCGGCGTCGAGGTGATCGCGCCCGATGACGATCGGTGCGGCCAGCTCCCCGCTCGCGACCATCTCGTTGAACCGGACGCCGGCCTTCGCGCGCTCGCCGTAACCGAGCCAGCAGATGCGCGCCGGCAGACCCTGATACGCGACGCGATCCTCGGCCATCGCGAGCCACCGCTGCAGACGCTCGTTGTCGGGGAAGAGCTCGGCCACCGCGCGGTCCGTCCGCGTGATGTCCTCCGGGTCACCGGACAACGCCGCCCACCGAAACGGCCCCTTGCCCTCGCAGAACATCGGCCGGACGAACGCCAGGACGAAGCCAGGGTACGCGTAGGCGCGCTCGAAGCCTCCGAGCTGCGCGCCCGCGCGAAGGTTGTTGCCATAGTCGAACACCACGGCTCCCGCGTCGAGAAAGCCGACCATGGCCTCGACGTGAACGGCCATCGAGGCGTAGGCCCGAGCCTCGTAGGCGGGCGGGTCCGCCGCCCGAAGCGCCGCCGCCTCCTCCAGCGACAGCCCGGCCGGCACGTAGCCTCCGAGGGGATCGTGCGCGCTCGTCTGATCGGTGACGAGATCGGGCCGAAAGCCCCGGGCGAGCAGCTCGGGGAGCACCTCGGCGCAGTTGCCGACCAGGCCGATCGAGACGGCCTCGCCCGACGCCTTCGCCTCCTCCGCCCAGCGCAGCGCGACGTCGAGGTCCTGCGTCTCGCGATCCAGGTAGCGAGTCTTCACGCGACGCTCGATGTGCGAGGGGTCCACCTCGACGCAGAGCGCGACCCCGCCGTTCATCGTCACGGCGAGCGGCTGGGCGCCGCCCATCCCGCCGAGCCCGCCGGTGAGCGTGAGGGTGCCGCGAAGCGAACCGCCGAAGCGCTGCTGCGCCGCCTCGGCGAGGGTCTCGTACGTCCCCTGAAGGATGCCCTGGGTCCCGATGTAGATCCACGACCCGGCGGTCATCTGCCCGTACATCGTGAGGCCGGCGTGCTCGAGCTCGCGAAACGTGGTCCAGTCCGCCCACTTCGGGACCAGCATCGCGTTCGAGATCAGGACTCGCGGGGCGCGCTCGTGGGTCCGGAACACCGCCACCGGCTTGCCCGACTGCACGAGCAGCGTCTCGTCGCCCTCGAGATCGCGAAGGGCCCGGACGATCGCGTCGAAGGCCTCCCACGATCGAGCGGCCCGCCCCGTCCCCCCGTACACAACGAGGTCCTCGGGCCGCTCGGCGACGTCGGGGTCGAGGTTGTTCATCAGCATTCGCAGGGCGGCCTCCTGCGGCCAGCCCTTGCACGAGCGCTGGGTCCCCCGAGGTGCTCGGATCTCGCGAACGCCCACGCGGATCACCTCCGAGCCGATGATAGGCGCGCCGCGACGTGTCCGGTTCGCGAGCTACAGGGCCCTGCGGTCGACCGCCCACGAGGACCCGATGGTCGACTTCGTGAACGCCTTCATCTCGGTGGCGATCGCGACCGCCTCGGCGTAGTGCCGGAAGGCTCGCTTGGCGGTCGACGCGATGCCGATCGAGACGGACAGGAACGGGAAGCGCTGCTCCTCGCCGCGCCGGCTGACCAGGACGATGTCGCCGCGCCGCCGGTCCTCGGGGTCGTACTGGGCGGGAACGGCGGAGTCGAACCGCCGGACGATGAGCTCGGCGAGCGTCTCGGCGTCCTCGGCGTCGCAGACGACGACGAAGTCGTCGCCGCCGACGTGCCCGACGAAGGCGCCAGGACCGGCCGCCTCGCGCGCGACCTCCTGGATGAGCCCGGCCGTGAACTGGATCACCTCGTCGCCGCGCATGAAGCCGTAGTGGTCGTTGAAGGCCTTGAAGTGGTCGAGGTCGAGGTAGAGCACCGCGAAGCTCGCACCCGAGCGAACCCGGCTCTCGATCTCCTCCTCGATCCGCACGTTTCCCGGGAGCCCGGTGAGCGGCGACTGCTGTCGCATCTCCTTGGCGCGGCGAAGGACGCCGCGGATCCGCGCGAGGAGCTCGGGGGTGTCGAACGGCTTCACGATGTAGTCGTCCGCGCCGACCGAGAACCCTTCGAGCTTGTCCGCCGACAGGCCCCGCGCCGTGAGCATGATGACGCTCACCGTCGCAGTCCGGCTGTCCTGGCGGAGCTGCCGGGTGAGCTCGAAGCCGTCCATGTTCGGCATCATCACGTCGGCGAGGACGAGCTCCGGACACCGCTCGCGGGCCAGGTCGAGGGCCTGGCGCCCGTCGTTCGCGACGCGCACCTCGTACCCGGCCGCCTTGAGCTCGATCTCGAGCAGTCGGGCGATGAACGGGTCGTCGTCGACGACGAGCACGGAGCCGCCGCCCGGAAGGGCCCGTCCCTCGAGTTCCTCGACCGACACCTCGTCCACCCCCTGTCCGGGGAGGAATCGGCAGGTTTCCCCGCTCGGTGTAGCGGTTTCCGGGACTCCGGAGGAGGCCGTTCGGCGCGCCCGAGCACGAACGAGCGCCCGACTCGGGACCCGATCCCCGGTTCGTGGCACCATGGGGGCGCTTTCGGGGGACCGTGCCCGGGACGGCGACACGCCGCCCCGGGAAGAGCCGGGGAGGCTGGCGCATGGAGGTGCTCGACTCGTTCCTGGACGCGGTCGGCGAGACGCCCCTCGTGCGCCTCGCCAAGGTCGCGCGCGGCGTCCCGGCGACCGTCCTCGCGAAGCTCGAGATGCTCAATCCCGGCGGCAGCGTGAAGGACCGCATCGGCCTGCGCATGATCGAGTCCGCCGAGCGCGCGGGGCTGCTTCGTCCCGGCGGCACGATCGTCGAGCCGACCTCGGGCAACACGGGACACGGGCTGGCGATCGCGGCCGCCATCCGCGGCTACAAGTGCATCTTCGTGATGCCGGACAAGATGAGCCAGGAGAAGATTGCGCTCCTGCGCGCGTACGGCGCCGAGGTCGTGATCACGCCAACCGCCGTCGCGCCCGAGTCGCCGGAGTCCTACTACCGGGTCGCCGACCGGCTGACCGAGGAGATCCCCGGCGCCTTCCAGCCGAACCAGTACTTCAACCCGGACAACCCAGCGGCCCATGAGGCGACGACGGGACCCGAGATCTGGCGGCAGACCGACGGGACGATCGCGGCGTTCGTCGCGGGCGTCGGGACGGGCGGGACGATCACCGGGACGGGCCGCTACCTGAAGGCGCAGAACCCCGACGTGATCGTGGTCGGCGCGGACCCGGAGGGCTCGATCTACTCCGGCGACGTCCACCCGTACCTCACCGAGGGGATCGGCGAGGACTTCTGGCCGCAGACCTTCGACCCCGCCGTCGTCGACCGTTACGTGCGCGTCTCCGACCGCGAGGCGTTCCGGATGGCGCGACGCATCACGCGGGAGGAGGGCATCCTCGTCGGCGGCTCCTCGGGCACCGCGGTGGTGGCCGCACTCGAGGTCGCGCGTGAGCTCGGGCCCGACGACGTCGTCGTGGTGCTGCTCCCCGACACGGGTCGCAACTACCTCTCGAAGCTCTACTCGGACGCGTGGCTGCTGCAGTACGGGCTCACGGACCGTCCGGACGTCGTCCGCGTCGAGGAGGTGTTCCAGGCCAAGCACGGCGAGGTCCCGCCGCTCGTGACGGTGAACGCCCACGACAAGGTCCGCCAGGCGATCGACGTCCTGCAGGAGTTCTCGATCTCCCAGGCCCCGGTGGTGCGAGAGCCGTCCATGGACGTCGCGCAGTTCGTCGGCGGCGTGCTCGAGAACGCGCTGCTGGACCGGATCTTCCGGGACCCCGACGCGCTCCAGGCCGACGTCGCCGAGGTCATGGGTCCGCCCCTCACGATGGTGGAGTTCGACGAGCCGATCGAGGTTGCGTTCGAGACCCTGCAGCACGGACCCGCCGTCCTGGTGGTGAAGGCCGGGCAGGCGCTCGGCGTCCTCACCCGCAGCGACCTGTTGGAGTTCCTGGCCCACCGGCAGCGCGCCTGAGGGATCGACGGTGCGGGCACTCGGGATCGACGTCGGCGTCCGCAAGGGGCTGGACCTCGTCCTGCTCGAGGACCGCGTCGTGCTCGACACCGCCCGTCGCGTTCGCGTGGAGGAGCTCGCGCGACTGGTCGGCGACTTGGGGCCCGACGTCGTCGCGATCGACGCGCCGCCGACGTGGGCGACCAGCGGCCGGTCGCGGCGCACCGAGCGCGAGCTCCGCTGGTTCGGGATCCAATCATTCAACACCCCCTCGGACGAGCGGATGGCCGGGCATCCCTTCTACGAGTGGATGACCGTCGGCTTCGCCGCCTTCCGCGCCCTCGAGGAATCGTTCCCGCGCTACCGCGGCGGGTCGGTGAAGGGCACCGCGATCGAGGTGTTCCCGCACGCGACCGCGGTCGTCCTCGCCGGCTGCCTGCCGCCCAAGGGCGTGCCGATGCATGCTTGGCGCCGGCAGGTGTTGCGCGCGCAGGGCGTCGAGGCGGCGCTTCGCTCCGTCGATCAGGTCGACGCGGCGTTGGCCGCGCTCACCGGCGGGTACGCGCTCGAGCGCCGCTTCAGCGCCCCGGGCGATCCGCGCGAGGGCCAGATCGTCGTCCCGGCCGCATCGCTTCCCGGTCGCCCGTACCGGCGCGGTGCGCCCCCGGCGCGCCGCGATCGCCAGCCGGCGCTGCCGGGGATGTCCGCCTGCGCGTGCGGCGACCCCGCGTGCTCGGCGATGACCGCCCGGGAGTTCGCACCCGGGCACGACGCGAAGCGCAAGTCCGCCCTGTGGGCGCTCGCGCGATCGGGGCAGGAGGCCGTGGAGGAGCTGCAGCGGCGGGGATGGGCCCCGCCTCCGGAGCTGCGGACCTGAGATGGCGAACGAGCCGCGATTCGAGACCCGGGCGATCCACGTGGGGCAGGACCCCGACGCCGAGTACGGCGCCGTGAGCGTCCCGATCTACCAGACGTCGACCTACGCGCAGCCGTCGGTCGGCAAGCCCAAGGCCTACGACTACGCGCGGGGCGGCAACCCCACGCGGGCCGCGTTGCAGGAGGTCCTCGCGTCGCTCGAGGGCGCCAGCGCGGCGCTCTCGTTCTCGAGCGGCCTCGGCGCCACCACGACGTTGCTCCTGACGCTGAAGCCGGGCGATCACGTCGTGCTCGGCGACGACGTCTACGGCGGGACGTACCGCCTGCTCGCCCGCGTGATGCGCGAGTGGGGGCTCGCGTTCGACACGGTCGACCTCTCGGACGAGTCGGCCGTCCGGGCCGGCCTTCGGACGAACACCGCGATGGTGTGGCTCGAGACCCCGACGAACCCGTTCCTGAAGATCGTCGACGTCGCGCGCGTCGCGGCGATGGCCCACGACGCCGGCGCGATCTGCGTCGTCGACAACACGTTCGCGACGCCCTATCTCCAGCGGCCGCTCGAGCTCGGCGCCGACGTCGTCGTGCATTCGGTGACGAAGTACCTCGGCGGGCACTCGGATCTGGTCGGGGGTGCCATCGCCACGAGCGATCCCGAGCTCATCGAGCGGCTGGCGTTCCTGCAGAACGCCGTCGGCGCCGTGCCCGGCCCGATGGACTGCTTCCTTGCGCTCCGCGGCGTGAAGACGCTCGCGCCGCGCATGGAGGCGCACTGCTCCGGGGCCGAACGGGTGGCGGCGTTCCTCGCGGGGAATCCGCGGGTGCGCACCGTTCACTATCCGGGGCTCGAGGAGCATCCAGGCCACGAGATCGCGGCGCGACAGATGCGCCGGTTCGGCGGGATGGTCAGCTTCGAGGTCGACTCGTCGACGGAGGCGATCCGGATCGCCGAGCGGACGCGGCTGTTCTTCCTCGCGGAATCGCTCGGCGGCGTGGAGTCGCTCATCGAGGTCCCCGGTCCGATGACCCACGCGAGCGTGGCGGGCTCGCCGGTGGAGGTGCCGCCGACGCTCGTGCGGCTGTCGGTCGGCATCGAGCACCCGGACGATCTGATCGCCGACCTCGACCGGGCGCTCGCCGACTGAGCTCGATCAGTCGATCACGAGCTCGCCGTCGGCCGTCGCGATCCTGACCGACCGGATCCCGGGCGGCGCGGGCCGCGTGCGGATCGGCACGTCGTCCTCGCCGAGCCACGCGCGGAGGCGGTCCGGGTCGCCGTCGACGTCGACGCCGGCGACGCCGTCGACCTGAACGCCGTGCCCGGCCCGCATGCGTCCGGGATGGAGGTCGGCCGGCACGTCCCACGCGATGAAGAACGGCATCCACGGCTCGCGACGCGGATCCTCGACGCCGGCGCTCCGCCACCGGACCTCCGTCCCGTCCGGGCGCTCGCGGTGACCCGGGACCACCCCGAGCCCGAGGCGCGCCGCCACGTCGTCGAGCGCGTCCGTCCGGACGGCCATCGTCACCCAGGCGCCGCTCCCGCGCGCGCCCTCGAGGACCGAACGGCCGAACGCGGTCGTCTCCGCGACCGCCCGGTCGACGACGGCGATCAGCTCCACGTAGTCGGGGCCGAGCGGGACGATCCGGTTCGCGGTCCCCCAGCCCTGATGTCGCCCGCCCGCCGAGGAGTCCAGGCCGAACTCGCGGCGGAAGCGCGCCGCCGCCTCCTCGAGGTCGCCGACGGCGTAGACCACGTGATCGATCCGGAGCACCCGCGCAGGGTACGCCCGTTCCCGACGCCCGCCCTAGACTCGGATCGTGATCGCTCGGGTGACGGTTGCCGTGCTCGCGTGCCTGCTCGCGCTCTCGCTGGCCGTCGCCCCGGCGGCGAGCGCGGCGGACCTGCGCTACGGGGCCGCGCCAACAGGTTCGGCCGCGGCGTCGCCCTCGGCGAGCGCCTCGCCGGGAGCAGCGGAGGCGTCGAGCCCGCTCGGCTCGACGGCCGGTATCGTCGTGATCCTCGTGATCGGCGGCGGGTTCCTGTGGCTTCGCGCGCGGGCGATGCGCCGCTAGGACACCGCGCGCTTGAGGTAGGCCACCAGCGACGTCCCGCCCATCGGGTTCGTGATCTGCGCGACGCTCACGAGCTCCCAGCCGTCCTCGCCGAACGTGTTCAGGATCTCGCCCGGGTTGTGCTCGAGCAGCGGCGCCACGAAGTACTCCCACTTCTGCATGTCGTCCTCATTTCTCCAGTCGCTTGGAGGTGGTCTTGATGCACACGCCCATCACGACCGACAGGCCTCCCGCCTCGGCGATCCGTCTCGCGTCGTCGTTCACGATCCCGTCCTGAAGCCACAGCACCTTCGCGCCGCGGGCGACCGCCTGCTCGGCGATCGGGGGGGTCTCCTCGGCACGGCGGAACACGTTCACGACGTCGATTCGGACGTCGGCCGGGACCTCGAGGAGCGAATCGTAGGAGCGCTCGCCCAGGACCTCGCGCTCGTTCGGGTTCACCGGGACGATCCGGTACCCCTTCTCCTGCAGGTATGCCGCGACCTCGTGCGAATGGCGATCGGGGCGACCCGACAGGCCCACCACGGCGATCGTCCTCGCGTCCCCGAGCAGCGAACGCAGCTCCGCGTCGCTCGGCACGACCTCGCCCCCGCGCTCGCTCACCCCGACGTCCCGTCGAGGCGCTCCAGCAGGCTGTGCAGGATCCGCGCCGTGGCACCCCAGATGGTGTGCTCGCCCATGTCGTAGGCGAACCCGCGAACCACGGCCCCGTCCCGCGCCCACTCGACCTCGGTCTCGGCGGCGACGAGCGCGTCCAGCGGATACTCGAGCACCTCGGCGATCTCCCCCCGGTCCGGGCGGAAGACGGGCCGGCTCGCGAGGGTGCCCACGAACGGAACGATCAGGATGCCCGACACGAAGGTGTGCACGGGCGGGAGCGCCCCCAGGATCTCCACGGCGACGGGCGGGATGCCGAGCTCCTCCTCGAACTCGCGAAGGGCGGTGTCGGCGATGGTCGCGTCGCCCTCCTGGTGGATCCCGCCCGGGAACGAGACCTCCCCCGCATGCCGCGGGAGCATCTCGCCGCGCTTGGTCAGGACGACCGACGCGAGATCGACGAGCGGCACGAGCACCCCCGCCAGCCGGTCGCCCGGGGCGGGCCGGTGACGCGGATCGTGATCGAGCGCGGGCCCGAGCCGGCGGGCGAGATCGGTCGAGTACATTCCTCGGCCATGGTAGAGGAGCCCGCCGGGGCGGCCGGCGCCGCGACCCGAGCCGCCGCGGGGGCCGTCGACGCCGAGGAGGTCCTCCGCTTCGCCCGCGCGCTCATCCGCGTGCCGAGCGAGAACCCCGGAGGGACCGAGGACGGGGTCGCGGAGGTCGCCGGCGAGCTGCTCGCCCCGCTCGACGCCGCCCCGAGCACGATCCGGGGCGAGGCCGGCCGGCCGAGCGTCGTCGCCCGGACAGGCGCGAACGCACGACCGGCCCTGGCGTGGAACGGGCACCTCGACGTGGTTCCCGCCGGGGATCCGGCGGCCTGGAGTCACCCCCCCTTCGCGGCCGAGCTCGTGGACGGGCGCATCGTCGGACGCGGCGCCGCCGACATGAAGGGCGCGATCGCGAGCGCGATCGGGGCGCTCGCGGCGATCCGCCGCGCCGGCGTCGAGCTGGGGGGAAGGCTCGACCTGCACCTCGCGGCCGACGAGGAGCTCGCCGGGCTGCACGGCACCCGCGTGCTGTGGGATCGCGGGCTGCTCGACCAGGACGCCTGCATCGTCGGCGAGCCCACCGAGCTCCGGCTCGGGCTCGCCCAGCGCGGCGGCGCGTGGATCACGGCCGTCGCGCACGGGCGGGCCGCCCACGGATCGACGCCGCACCTGGGCGTGAACGCGATCACGTCGATGGCGCGCCTGCTGCTGCGCCTGCCGGAGGTGCTGCCGGATCACGAGCACCCGCTCGTCGGCAGGCCGACCGTGAACGCGGCGATCGTGACCGGCGGCGCGGCCCCCAACGTCGTCCCCGACCGGTGCGAGCTCGACATCGACCGGCGGATCGTCCCGGGCGAGACGTCGCCCGCGGACGTGCTCGAGCCGTTCGAGCGCCTCGCGGCCTCGATCCGGGCGGAGCACCCCGAGGTCGAGCTCGAGTTCCGGGTCCGCGAGTGGACCGACGCGGCCGAGGCGCCCGGCGACAGCGCGATCGCGTCCGTCTGTCGCGAGGCCGTGCGTGCGGAGACGGGCTCTCCTCCGGCCGACCACGGGTTCACCGGCATCACCGACGCGCGCTTCTACGTGAACGAGGCGCGGATCCCGACGGTCGTGCTCGGCCCCGGCTCGCTGCGCGTCGCCCACACGGTCGACGAGTTCGTCGAGCTCGCGGACCTCGTCGCGGCCGCGCGCGTCTACGCGCGGGCGTTCGTCGGCTTCCTCGGAGGCGCGTGACGGAACGCTTCGACGTCTTCGTGATCGGCGGCGGGGGCACGGGCTCGGAGGTGGCGTTCCGGCTCGGCCGGGGATCGGGGCTTCGCGTCGGCATCGCCGAGCGCGACCGGCTCGGCGGCGAGTGCAACCACTACGGGTGCGTCCCGACCAAGGTGATGCTGCGCACCGCCAAGATCGCGCACCTCGCGCGCGAGGCCGACCGGTTCGGGATCCGGATCCCCATCGTCGAGGTCGACCTGCGCGCGGTCCAGCGGCGGGCCCGCGACGTCGTCCAGGCCCAATCGGGAGCGGCGGCGGCGCCCTTCGAGCGCGCGGGGATCGCGGTGTTCCTGCAGGAGGCCCGCCTCGTCGGCGAGCGCCGCATCGACCTCGCCGACGGCACGACGGTGCAGGCCGATCGCGTGGTGCTCGCGACGGGAACCGAGTCCACGGCCCCGCCGATCCCCGGACTGGCCGGAACGCCCTATTGGACGAACCGCGAGGCGATCTGGGAGCCGGCGCGGCCGCCGCGCTCGCTCGCCGTGATCGGGACGGGCGCGATCGGCATCGAGTTCGCGCAGATCTACGCCCGGTTCGGATCCGACGTCACGGCGGTCGAGGTCGCGCGGCAGATCCTGCCGAACGAGGACGAGGACGTCGCCGCCGAGCTGTCTCTCGCGTTCGCGGATGAGGGCGTTCGGCTGCTGGCCGCGACCACCATCGAGCGCGCGGCCCACGACGGGTCGGGCTGGCGCCTGGAGCTCGCCGGCGGCGGCGCGGTCGACGCCGAGGCGGTGCTCGTCGCGACCGGACGCCGCCCCGTCTTCGACGGCCACGACCTGGCCGCCGCGGGCGTCGAGCTCGACGACCGCGGCCGGCCAATCCTTTCCGACACCCTCCGTACCACCGCCGACGGGGTCTGGGCGGCCGGCGACGCCACCGGCGAGCTCCTGTTCACGCACGTCGGAAGCTACGAGGCCGGGATCGTCGTCGACGACATCCTGGGCCGCCCGCGCCCGCGCGACTACCGAGTGGTCCCACGAGTCACGTTCTCCGATCCCGAGGTGGCGAGCGTCGGCCTGACCGAACGGGAGGCCCGCGAGGCGGGCGGCGACGTCGTCGCCGCGATCGCGCGCATCGAGGACAACGAGCGCGCGCACATCGAGGGACGCGAGCGCGGGCTCGTCAAGCTCGTGGCCGCCGCGGACACGGGCGAGCTCCTCGGCGGGCACGTCGTCGGCGAGGAGGCCGGGGGGCTCATCCACGAGATCGTCGCCGCGATGGCCGCGCGCACGCCGGCCGGCATCGTGGGGGACGCGATCCACGCGTATCCCACCTTCTCCGAGACCGTGAAGGGCGCCTTCGAGCTCCTCGCGAAGCGGCTCGAAGGCGGCTGAGCCGCCGGCACGGGTATCCTGGGGGACGTGGAACGGACGGCCACGGTCATCACCGTCACCGACGGGGCGGCGCGCAAGATCCGCCAGCTCGCGGAGAAGCAGGGCGCCGAGCCCGTCCTGCGCGTCCGCGTCGTGGCCGGGGGCTGCTCCGGCTTCTCCTACGACCTCGCGTTCGACGCGGCCGCCCCCGGGGACCACGTGATTCCCGCGGCCGAGGGCGTCTCGGTCCTCGTCGACCGCACGAGCGCGCCGATCGTCGAGGGCTCCACGCTCGAGTTCAACGCCGCGCTGCTCGGCGGCGGGCTCAAGATGCTGAACCCGCGGGCCGTGCACGAGTGCGCCTGCGGGGACTCCTTCGCGATCTGACCGAGCTCGATTCGCCCGTTCGGCGCCCGCTCCTAGCCGACCTCGAGCGTGCCGGTCATCGACGGGTGGATCTTGCAGTGCCAGCCGGTCGTCGCCGAGACGTTCACCGTCACGTCGACGGCCTGGCCGGCGGGGATCTGCTCGTCGACGCTCCCGTCGTCGAGCGTGAACGTGTGCGTCACGTCGTCGTTGTTCGTGATGGTCAGCGTCGTCTCGCCCGAGACCGTGATCGTCGAGGGATCGAAGGCGAACCCCTGGATGGTGATCGCGCTCCCACCGCCACCGCCGCTCGCTCCGGTGGTCGTGCCGGTCGCACCGGTGGTCGTGCCACTCGTGGTCCCCCCGCCGTTGTCGTCGCTGCTGCACGCCGCGGCAACCAGCATCAGCGCGAACAACCCGACGACCGCGAACGTCCATCTCGTTCGGCGCATCGCGTCCTCCTCGGTTCGTGAGCCCCGCGCAGCCTAGCCCGTCCGGGCCGGTTTGGCGGCGGCCCTCGTACTACGGCCCGGGGGCGCGGGCGGCTTGCCGGGAGTCGGGTGTCTTCCCCCGCGAGGGCGCCGCCTATACTGCCGACCGGATGGCCTCCACCGCCGACAAGACCCAGTGGCGTGATCTGCACGACGAGGTCGTCCTCACCGGCCTGTGCACCGGCTGCACCGCCTGCATCGTCGCGTGCCCGTTCCACGTCCTGGGCTACGAGAACGACGTCCCCGTCCAGCTCCAGGAGGACGGGCCCGACGTGTGTTTGCACGGCGACCGAGGCTGCGACATCTGCACGCGCGCCTGCCCGCGATTTCGCGAGTGGGAGGGCGAGATCGACCTCCAGCTGTTCGGCCAGACCCGCACGCCCGAGGAGGTCATCGGCAAGTACCAGGACATCGTGCTCGCCCGGGCCGTCGCGCCCGAGGTCCTCCTGCACGGGCAGGACGGCGGCGTCGTCTCGGCGCTGCTCCTGTGGGGACTACAGACGGGCGAGATCGACGGCGCGCTGACCTCCAAGCTCTCCGACGACCGCCCATGGGACGCGGAGCCCACGGTCGTGACGGACGAGCGCGGCGTGCTCGAGACGGCCGGCTCGCGCTACACGTACTCGGCGAACCCCCTCGCGCTCACCAAGGCAGCCGAGATGGGCCTGTCCAAGGTCGCGCTGGTCGGGATGTCCTGCCAGGCGAGCGTCACCGGCTCGCTGACCGCCCGCCGCGTCAACAAGTGGGCGCGGAAGATCGCGTGGACGTTCGGCCTGCTGTGCTCGAAGAGCTTCTCGTACGACGGCCTGATGGTGGAGATCGCTCAGAACCGCCTCGGGCTGCGGCTCGAGGACCTCGTGCGGGTCAACATCAAGGGCAAGCTGCTCTTCTACACGCAGGACGGGCAGGAGATCACGTACTCGCTCAAGCAGGCGCACGAGTTCACCCGGCCGGGCTGTCTGCACTGCCCCGACTTCTCGGCCGAGCACGCCGACATCTCCTTCGGCGGGCTCGGGCAGAGCGACGGGTGGACCCTCACGATCATCCGGACGGACAAGGGTCGCGACATCTGGGATCGGGCCACGGCCGCGGGGATCCTCGAGTGGCGGCCCGGCTCCGAGGACCCCGCGGCGATCGCGCTCATGAGCAAGCTCTCGGCGAAATCCCGCGAGCGGTGGCCGGATGGCGGACCCTTCGACGGACCCGGCCGCGTCCCCGCGGCGGACGAGGCAGCCGTCTGAAGCCGGAAAGTACGCGTGCCTGCTCAACGCCTTCGCGCCCAGACCCGATAGAGCAAGGGACGGGGGAAGCCGCCCACGTCTGATCTCGTGCGCTCGGAGGCAGGCCGGATGGACACCGCACAAGCGCGCGCGGAGGCCGCCCTTCGCCGCGACGGGACCCTTGAGGCGGTGGCCTTCGCCTCGCAGCGGCTCCTGCAAGACCCCGACTGGGAGGCGGTGGTCCCCCATCTGCTCCGGCGGCTCGGCGAGGCGACGGGCGTGTCGCGCGTCTACCTGTTCGAGAATCAGCACTCGCCGGACGCCATCCGAACGACCCTGCGCGGACAGTGGGTCGCCGCCGAGTCCCTCCGGCGCATGGACGAAGGGGTCGAGCTCGGCTTCGAAGGCTTGGAGCGGTGGGTCACCCTCCTGAGTCGCGGCGACGTGGTCGCCGGCTCGCCCGACGAGTTCCCCGCCTCCGAGCGCGGGCCGCTCGCCGAGCACGGGATCCGGTCGGTCCTGCTCGCGCCGCTGTCGGTCGCCGGCGGATGGTGGGGTTACATCGGGTTCGACGACTGCGAGGACGAGCGGGTGTGGACGCAGATCGAGATCGACGCGCTGCGGGCGGCGGCGGGCACGCTCGGCGCGGCGATCGAACGGGAGCGCTCGGACCGGCGGACCCGGGAGGCCGAGGCCCGCTACCGCGACCTGGTCGAGAACATCCCGGCGGTGACGTATCGGGAGTCGCTCGAGGCCGATCCCGGGCTCTTCTACCTCAGCCCCCAGGTCGAGGAGGTGTTCGGGTTCACGCCGGAGGAGTGGACGTGGACGCCGGGCTTCTGGCTCGACCACATCCACCCCGACGATCGCGAGCGCGTGCTCGCCATCGATCAAGAAACCAACGAGACCGGGGAGCCGTTCGCCGTCGAGTATCGGTTCCGTCGCGCGGATGGGACGTACATCTGGCTCCAGGACCAGGCGACCCTGGTCGGTGCCGGCGGCGGCCAGCGCTTCTGGCAGGGCTTCATGCTCGACGTCACCGAGCGCCGCGAGGCCGAGGCGGGCTTGGCCCTGGCCGAGACTCGCTTCCGCGACCTGGTGGAGAACATCCCCGCCGTGACGTATCGACAGTCCACGGCGGCCGAGTTCGAGCTGCTCTACGTGAGCCCGCAGGCCGTCGAGGTCTTCGGGTACCCGGAGGAGGCCTGGACCGCGACGCCCGAATTCTGGCCCGACCACCTGCATCCGGACGACCGCGAGCGCGTGCTCGCCCTGGACCGGGAGACGAGCCGGAGCGGGGAGCCGTTCGCGATCGAGTATCGGTTCCGGCGCGCCGACGGCGGCTACGTCTGGATCCACGACCGGGCGACGCTGGTCGGCGGCCAGGGACAGCAAGGCGTGTGGCAGGGCTTCATGTTCGACGTGACCGAGCGCCGCGAGGCCGAGGCCGCGCTCGCAGAGGCGGAGGCGCGGTACCGGCTGCTGATCGAGCAGGTGCCGGCCGTCATGTACACACAGGCGATCGACCCCGACGATCCATCCACCTCGAACACCGTGTACATCGGTCCGCGGACCGAGGAGATGCTCGGCTACACGGTCGAGGAGACGCTCGCCACGGGCGGCCTGTGGCGCGACATCCTGCACCCCGACGACCGCGAACGCGTGCTCTCGGCCGACGCCGAGGGCAACGAGACCGGCGAGACCTTCGAGATGGAGTACCGGATGATCGCTAAGGACGGTCGCGTGGTCTGGGTCCACGACGAGGCCACGGTCGTTCGCGACGACGAGGGTCGGCCCGCCTTCTGGCAGGGATTCCAGCTCGACATCACCGAGCGCAAGCACGCCGAGGAGCGGCTCGAGGCGGCCCTGGAGGTCGAGCGCGAGGCGGCGCGGCGGCTGCGCTCGCTCGACGAGATGAAGAACACGTTCCTGCAGGCGGTCTCGCACGACCTACGGACGCCGCTCGCGGCCATCCTGGGGCTCGCGGTGACCCTCGAGCGCGCGGAGATCGACCTCCCGCCGGACGACACGCGCGACCTCGCCCGGCGGATCGCGGCGAACGCCCGCAAGCTCGACCGGATGGTCACCGACCTGCTCGACCTCGATCGCCTGGCGCGCGGGATCGTCGCGCCCAAGCTGCATCCGGTCGACCTCGGCGACCTCGTGACCCGCGTGGCAGAAGAGTCGGACCTCATGACGCAGGGCCGGCTCACGCTGGACGCGCCGCCGATCGTGGTGAGCGTCGACGCGGCCAAGGTCGAGCGCATCCTGGAGAACCTGCTCGCGAACACGCTGCGCCACACGCCGGCCGGAACCCAGGTCTGGGTGCGGGTCGTGCCCGAGGACGCCGGGGTGCTGCTCGTCGTCGAGGATCAGGGCTCGGGCGTGCCCGAGGAGATCCGCGAAACGATCTTCGAGCCGTTCCGCCAGGGCCCCGACGCGCCCGAGCACTCACCCGGCGTGGGGGTGGGACTCACCCTCGTCCGCCGCTTCGCCGAGCTCCACGGCGGCCACGCATGGGTCGAGGGGCGCGAGGGCGGCGGTGCGTCCTTTCGGATCTTCCTGCCGAACGGCGCGCGCTAGCCGACCGAGGCCCAGCCGGCCACGACCGGGTGGTCCTTGTCGCTCGGGCCGACCTGCGCCGCGCCGCCGGGGGACCCGACGCCGCTGACGTCGTCGTTGAACCACTCGGCGTTGATCGGCGTGAACTGCTTCCACTCGGCCGGCACGTCGTCCTCGTAGAAGATCGCGGTCACCGGGCAGACCGGCTCGCAGGCGCCGCAGTCCACGCACTCGTCCGGGTGGATGTACAGCATGCGCGGGCCCTCGTAGATGCAGTCGACGGGGCACTCGTCGACGCAGGCCCGGTCCTTCACGTCGATGCACGGCTCGCAGATCGTGTAGGTCATCGTTTTCCCCTTTTCGACGGTGCGGACCTTGCAAATCGGCAGTCTAACACCGAGAGCGATCCCGGGCGCCTCACGCGGGGGCGAGCTCGAGGAGCGTCCGCTCGACCGAGGGCGCGGCCTCCCCCACCGCGACCGGGTAGACGACGGGCAGGTCGGCGCCGGCCTCTCGGTACGCGGCCACGCGCTCCGCCGCGTCGTCCCCAACCGCGCACACCGCGCGCACGAGCGCCTCGGGAACGTCCTGCGGCCGGCCGGCGCCGAGGGCCGCGGCCGCCGCACGCGCGGCGTCGCCGAGGCCGGCGTCGTCGAACTGGCGCGCGTAGGCCGGATACGAGGCGTACTGCCCCGCGGCGGCCTTGAGCGCCGGCATCGCCGCCTCGTCGTCCTCGCCCACCCAGGATCGCACGTAGACGGCCACGACGATCTCGGCCGGGTCGCGGCCCGCCGACCGAGCCCCCTCCGCAACCCGCGCGCGCGCGAATGGCACGCGCTCGGGCGGACACCAGTTCAGCAGCACCCCGTCGGCGATCTCGCCCGCCAGATGCATCGCCTTCGGCCCGAGCGCAGAGACCCACAGCGGCACCGGCGACCCGGGATCGAGCGTGAGGCGGACCGGGGTCCCTCGGCGATCGATCGTCTCCCCGGACAGCACGGCGCGAAGCTCCCGCACGAGCGCGCGGAGCTCGTCGAGGGCTCCACGCCCCACGTCGCCGGTCCCGATGCCGAGCAGCAGGCGTCCGCCCGAGCGCTCGTGCACGGTCGCGGCCGCCATGGCCAGCAGGAGCGGGGCGCGCGAGCGCATCGGGACCACCCCGCTTGCGAGCCGGAGGTCCCGGGTCTCGCCGGCGAGCGCCCCGAGCGTCACGAGCGCGTCGCGGCCGACGATCTCGGGAAGGAACAGCGCGTCGTAGCCCGAGGACTCGGCGGCGCGCACGATCGCGACCAGGTCGTTCCACGGCAGCGCGTCCCGGAGCGCGAACCCGGCGCGTGCGGGTTGTCGGAGACCGGACACCGGCGCCATCCTCGCACGCGATGGAAACGATCCGCTTTCCGACGCAGGACGGCCTCTCGCTCGAGGGCGAGCTGCGACGACCCGAAGGGCAAGCGCGCGCGAGCGCCGTCATCTGCCACGCGCACCCGCGCCACGGCGGCAGCAAGGACCACCCCGTCCTGTGGGCGGTCCGCAACGAGCTCGCCCACCGCGGGTTCGCCGTGCTCGCGTTCAACTTCCGCGGGACGATGGGCAGCGACGGCACGCACGGCGGTGGGCGCACCGAGGTCCGCGACGTCGAGGCGGCGGTGGACAGGGTGCGGGAGGAGTCGGAGGGCCCGACGCTCGTATGCGGCTGGTCGTTCGGCGCCAACGTCGCGCTGCGCGCGGCGCTCGACGACGCGCGGGTGGCCGCGCTCGCGCTGATCGGCCCGCCGCTCGACCACGACCTCGATCTCCCCGACCTTCCGTCGCCGACCGAGCTGCGCCTGATCCGCCGACCGGTCCTGCTGCTCGCGGGCGAGCGCGACGAGTACGCGCCGCGGGAACTGCTCGAGGCCCTGCGCGGGCGCCTCCCGAACGCCCGGACGGCGATCGTCCCCGGGACGGACCACTACCTGTGGCGGCGCGAGCGGGAGGCCGCGACGATCGTCGGCGAGTTCTCGGAGGACGTGCTCGGCTAGTCCGCGGGCGGCCTCGCCCTCGGCCCGCCGCGGCGCCCTCGCCGCATCCAAACGAGCGGCAACAAGAAGACCACGAACCCGAACAGCCGCGGCACGAACAGGACGCCGATCGCCGTGACGGCGGCGGCGAGCCCGATCCAGCGAAGCGAGGGGGCGTTGCGCAGGGCTCCCTCGAGCCGGCCCTCCCGGAACGCGACCACCACCCACCCCAGGAGGAAGATCGCGACCGCCGGGACGAGGATCAGCGCGAGCGTTGGCACGTGCTCATCCTCGGAGCGTCGGCGCGCCGCTCACGGCAGCTGGGTGGTGAAGGTCACGCCCTCGCGCTCGAGCTCCGCGACGAAGGCCTCGGGATCGAACGCGGTCTCGGGCGGGTGCACGCCGGGCGGGACCCGGCCCTCGGCCTGCCACCGGACCGAGACCGTGATCGGGATGGCCGTCCCGAACGCGCCGGCCGACAGCCCCTCGGGCGGGGGGTCGAAGCGCGCCAGCTCGCGCACGGTCGTGGCCGACCCGTCCCGCTCGCCGGCGACGCGGACGTCGAGGTACTCGATGTCGTTGACCTCGC
Organism: uncultured Actinomycetes bacterium; assembly: GCA_963716935.1. GTDB lineage: Bacteria > Actinomycetota > UBA4738 > UBA4738 > HRBIN12 > CALGFI01. The sequence goes on from CAVQUN010000008.1 coordinate 412,521, forward strand.
CGTCGGGCACCGGCAGCCGCGAGAGCACGGCCGCGAGCACCTCCCGGGGCACCGCAACGCCGCCCGGCGTCTCGACCGGGTCCGTCGAGGCGAGCCCGGCGGCGACGAGCAGCGAGAAGCCCTCGTGCACCGCCCGCGGGAGCGCGAGCCGCCACCGGACGTCCGGCGATCCGGCGATCGTCTGCGGCAGCGTTGCCGGCTCGGAGTGCAGGGTGTACATCGCGGGCTGCGTCCCGACCGGCTCCGGGAAGTCCCACTCGATCACGCCGCTGCCGGCCGGGACCTCGCGCATCTCGCCGTCCTCGAACACCATCGCGGGCTCGGTGAACTCGTCCAGGACCGTGTCGACCGAGTACGGCACGCCGAACGCGCCGCCGTCGGCCGCGAGATCGACGGAGCCGTCGACCATGTCGATCGAGCGGACCGCGGACAGCCGGTCGGCGCCGCGTCGCGCGAGCACGTTCGTGAGCCCCGGCGCCGACCCGATCCCCATCACCGCCGAGATCCCCGCCTCGCGAAAGCGATCGTGGAGCTTCCACTGTCTTCGCGTGACGTGGAACAGGCCGCCCAGGTCCGCGTAGTGACAGCCGGCGCCGAGCGCCGCCTCCATGACCTCCAGGTTGAGCCGGTACGGCAGGCACGCGGCCACGGCGCGCACCTCCTGGAGGATCTCGGTGAGCTCGTCCGAGCGAACGTCGAACCCGCGACCGACGGTGCCCGCGCGGTCGGCGACCGCCTTGGCCCGCCCCTCGTCGACGTCGAGGATGACGAGGTCGATCTCGTCGCGGTGGCGCGCCAGCAGCTGGGCCGCTGCGCCGCCCATGGCGCCGGCCCCCAAAACCGCGATCGGCGTCCCCACGCTCGCGCCGCCTACAGCGGGACGTGCGACAGGACCATGATGCGCGGCTCGGTCATCTCCTCCATCGCGAACCGCAGCCCCTCGCGGCCGAACCCGGAGTCCTTCGAGCCCCCGTAGGGCATCTGGTCGGCCCGGAACGCCGAGACGTCGTTCACGATGACCCCGCCGACCTCGATCGTGCGGTGCGCCTCGAACGCCCGGTTGATGTCGTTCGTGAACACGCCGGCCTGCAGTCCGAACCGCGAGTCGTTCACGACCGCGAGTGCCTCCTCGAACGTCTGGTACGGGCTGATCGTGACGACGGGGCCGAAGACCTCGTCGCGGCAGACCTTCATCTCCGGGTCCACGTCGGCGATGAGCGTGGGCTGGAAGAAGGGTCCGTCGCCTTCGCCGCCCGTCAGGACGGTGGCGCCCTGCGACACCGCCTCCTTCACCCACGCCCCGATCCGGTCGACCTCCGAGCGCTGGATGACCGGGCCGACGTCGACGGTGTGGTCCATGGGGTCGCCGACCTTCAGGCTCTCGACCTGCTTGACCAGGCGGGCCGCGAAGTCGTCGTAGACCTCGGACTGCACGAGCACGCGCTGCACGCTGATGCAGCTCTGTCCCGCCTGGTAGTACCCGCCGAACGCGACCCGCTGCGCGGCGAGGTCGAGGTCGGCGTCGCCGTGCACGATGACGCCGGCGTTGCCGCCGAGTTCCAGCGTCACGCGCTTCTTCGGGTCGAGCCCCTTCAGGTACCACCCGATCTCCGAGGAGCCGGTGAAGCTGATCTTCTTGAACCGCTCGTCCCGCGCCATGCCGTCGGCCACCTTGGAGGAGACCGGCAGCACCTGGTACATCGCCTTGGGCAGGTCGGTCTCCGCGAAGAACTCGGCCAGACGCAGGGAACCGATCGGCGTCGCCGAGGCCGGCTTCACGACGATCGGCGCGCCCACCGCGAGCGACGGGGCCACCTTGTGCGCCACGAGGTTCAACGGGAAGTTGAACGGGGTGATCCCGAGCACCGGTCCGAAGGGGAAGCGCCGCAGCAGGCCCACGCGCGAGCCGAGCGCCGCCTCCGTATCCAGCCGCATGAACTCCTCGTCGCCGCGCCGCAGGACCTCCGAGGCCCACCGGAACGTGGACACGGCCCTGGTGGCCTCCACCGTGGCCCACTTCAGCGGCTTGCCGCCCTCATTCGCGATGAGCTCGGCGTTCTCGGCGATCGTCTCCTTGAGCCGGCTCGAGATGTGATCGAGGGCATCGGCTCGCGCGTGCACGGGAAGGCGCTTGGACTCCTCGAACGTGGCGGCGGCGGCCGCGACGGCCTCCTCCACGTCGGCCTGCGTGGGGACGCCGATCTCCGCAACGAGGCTCTCGTCGTACGGGCTGTGCACCGCCAGCGTGCCCTCGCCCGTGCGCCACTCGCCGTTCACCAGATAGGGACGTACCGTCATCTCGATCACTCCTCGGGCAGCGACGTGTGCTCGATCAGTCGAGCGACCACATCACATGCTTGATCTGCGTGTAGTCCTCCAACGAGTACATCGACATGTCCTTGCCGTACCCACTCTCCTTGTACCCGCCGTGGGGCATCTCGGCGGTGATCATGAAGTGGGTGTTCACCCACACGGCGCCGTACTGGAGCCGCCGGGCCACGCGCATCGCCCTGCTGGCATCGCGCGTCCACACCGAAGAGGCGAGCCCGTAGACGACGTCGTTTGCCCACGCGACGGCCTGGTCCTCGTCGCCGAAGCGCTGAACGGTGACGACGGGGCCGAAGACCTCCTTCTGGACGATCTCGGAGTCCTGCGCGGGCTCGGAAACGACCGTGGGCCTGTAGTAGTAGCCGGGGCGGTCCATCTTCTCGCCACCCGTGAGGACTTTCGCGCCGGCCGTCTGCGCGCGATCGACGAAGCCGGCGACGCTCTCGCGCTGGCCCTCGGAGACCAGCGGGCCTACCTCGACCTCCTCGTCCTCGAGGTCGCCGACCTTGATCGACTCGACAACGGGCACCAGCGAGGACAGCAGGTCCTCGTAGATACCTGGGCCTGCCACGACACGGCAGGAGGCCGTGCAGTCCTGTCCCGTGTTCGTGTAGCCGGCGAACTTGAGCGTCTCGACCAGCTTGTCGAGATCGGCGTCGTCGAACACGACCACCGGGGCCTTGCCGCCGAGCTCGAGATGCACCCGCTTCACGTTCGACGAGCCAGCGTTCGAGGCGATGATCTTGCCGGTTGCCGTGTCCCCCGTCACCGAGACCAGGCGGACGAGGGGATGCTTCACGAGCTGGTCGCCGATCTCGGATCCGTGACCGGTCACGACGTTGAGCACGCCGGGCGGAAGGATTCCCTGTGACAGCTCCGCGAGCCGGATCGTCGTTCGCGGCGTAAGCTCGGCCGGCTTCAAGATCGAGGTGTTCCCGGCGGCCAGCGCGGGGCCGATCTTCCAGATCGCCATCATCAGCGGGTAGTTCCACGGACAGATCCCGACGGTCACGCCGAGCGGCTCGCGCCGGATCATGCTCGTGAAGCCCTTCTCGTACTCCCCGGTCGACTTCCCCTCGAGGTGACGCGCGGCTCCCGCGAAGAAGCGGAGGTTGTCGATGATGAACGGGACGTCCGCCCTCGAGACCGAGATCGGCTTGCCGACGTCCTCTGCCTCGAGCTGCGCGAGGGTCTCGACGTCGCCCTCCATCGCGTCGGCGAGCGCGAACATCATGGCCGAACGCTCCTTCGGAGGCGTGTCGAACCAGACCTCGTCGTAGGCCTTCTGCGCGGCCTCGACCGCCGCGTCCGCGTCCTGGCGGGTCCCGATCTGAATGGTGCCGACGCTCTGCCCCGTCGAGGGGTCGATGTCGGGCTCGGTCTCGCCCCGGCCAGAGTCCACCCAAGCCCCGCCGATGAACTGCTGCCAGGTCTTGTTCTCGGTGGTCATCCCCTTTTCCCCTTCCCTCGGGACCCTGGAACCCGGGTCGTCGACCCCAACCGCCTCAGTATGACCAACCTCGAGGTTGCGGAGCCACTCGCCACACCGGCCATGCGGCGGCGCGCGGCTGTACGTCCGGGCCTAGGTCTCGTCCGCGGCGAGGAGCTCCCTGGCCCGCAGGGCGAGCCAGAACTCCATCCGGTCGAAGCTCGACGCGAGGTCGCGACCGGTGAGCTCCTCCACCTTGCGCATCCGGTACCGGAGCGTGTGGCGGTGGACGTAGAGCTCCGCCGCGGCAGCCTCCCACCGGGCGTTGTGCTGCAGGAAGGCTCGCAGGGACGCCTGGAGCTCGCCGCCGTGGTCGCGGTCGTACGCGTCGAGGGGTGCAAGCAGCGAGTCGGCGAAGGCCCGAAGCGCGTCGGGATCCGCCATCGTGAGCAGGAGCCGGTAGGTCCCGAGGTCCTCGAAGCCGGCGGCTTCCCATCCCTCAAGCCGGCACACCTGAAGGGCGTAGCGGGCCTCACGAAGGCTCCGTCCCGTCTCGACGGCTATCGCAGCCCCGCCGGCGCCGACGCGCAGGTCCTCGCTCCCGAACCGCTCCGCGACCGCGGCACGTAGCGCCTTCACGTCGAGATCGGGATCCGCGGGAAGCAGGACGTGGACCTCGCGGTCGCCGTTGGAGACCAGATAGGGCCCGCCGAGACGGGAGAGGTAGTCCTCGGCCGCGTACGCGAGCGCGCCGGCGTCGCCGGCGGTCTCGAGCGCGAGGACCGCGATCCGGCCCTCGCGGGGAAAGCCGAAGCGCGCCAGGCCGCGCGCCGCCTCGGAATCCGGCAGCAGGCCGCCGGTGAGCGCGCCGAAGAAGTCTCCCTGGAGGCGGCGCTCCGCGTCGGCGACCGCGCGGGACTTCGCGAGCTCGATCGCGAACAGCGAGAGCGCGTGGCCGGCGACGATCCGATCCACGTGCGAGAGCGGCTCCGGAGCACCCACCGCGAGGAACGCCTCCACGCGGCCCTGGGCGCCGACGGGCTGAACCCAGACGTGCTGGCCCTGGTCGACGAGGGTGAGGCTGAAGCCGATCCCCTCGGGCCGCGACGTCCTCAGCTCCTCCCAGACGCGGGCGGCCCGCTCGGTCGCGGCCGGCGAGGTGGCGGCGAGCGGCATGCCGTGCAGGTCCAGCAACAGGACCCAGCCCCCGGTGACGCGAGCGAGCGAGCCCGCGATGCCCTCGACGCCGGCCCCCTCCATCACGGCGCGCGTGAGCACGTGTTCGGCGTCGACCGCGCGCTGCAACATGTCGTACTGCTCCGAGAGCAGCCGGGTGAAGACGGCCTCGGTGATCGCGATGAACGGCACCGGGTACGGGACCTCGAACAGGGGGAACCCGGCCTTCTCGGCCGCCGTGAGCAGCGACCGCGGCGCCTTGTCGAAGCCGAACCCGAGGCCGAAGCCGAGCCCCGCCAGCCCTGCATCCGCCAGCCGCTGGAGGTAGGCGCGTTGGCGGGCGGGAGTCGCGCCGACCCCGCCCCCCGTGGTGAGCAGGATCTCGCCGCCGGCGAGCCACGGAGTCGGGTCCTCGAGCTCGGAGATGTGGACCCAGCGGACGGGCCGGTCGACGCCGGCCTCGCCGGCGAGCAGTCGGAGCGCGAGACCCGGGACGTTCAGGATGTCGCCGACGGTGAGCGCCACGCTCTCGATTGTACGAACGGTCCATCGACGCGACCCGGCCGCCGCCTCGACTGGACGGGTCGTACAAAGGGCGGAGGCGGCGTTGGTCCGACAACGGCCTGACAGGTGACCGGCCGCCGCGGAGACTCGTGGACGAGCAGGGACACGACGGAGGAGGACCTTCGGATGGACATCCCGCAGGAGCGCAAGGTCGTCACGGAGATCCCCGGGCCCCGGTCGCGTGAGTGGTTCGAGCGTTGCGCCGCCGCCGTCCCACGGGGCGTGGCGAACATCCACCCGATCGTCACCGCGCGGGCCTCGGGCGCGATCATCGAGGACGTCGACGGCAATCGGCTGATCGACTTCGCGACCGGCATCGCGGTCCTGAACGTGGGCCACACCTCGCCGGAGGTAGTCCGGGCGGCGCAGGCGCAGCTCGAGCTCGACACCCACACGTGCTTCCACGTGACGGCGAACGAGCCCTACATCGAGCTCGCGGAGCGGCTGAACGCGCTCGCGCCGGGAGACGCCCCCAAGAAGACCATGTTCGCCAACTCGGGCGCCGAGGCCGTCGAGAACGCCGTGAAGATCGCGCGGAGGTTCACCGGACGCGACGCGATCGTGACGTTCGACCACGCGTTCCACGGCCGCACGCTCCTGGCGATGTCGCTCACCGCCAAGGTGATGCCGTACAAGCAGGGCATGGGACCGTTCGCGCCCGAGATCTACCGCCTGCCCTTCGCGTATCCGTATCGCTGGCCGAGCGGTCCCGAGCACGCCGCCCGAGAGGCGCTCGCCTACGCCCTCGACGAGATCCACAAGCACATCGGCGAGGAGAACGTCGCGGCCGTGATCGTCGAGCCGATCCAGGGCGAGGGCGGCTTCATCGTGCCGGCGCCCGGCTTCCTCGAGGGGCTCGCCCGCGTCTGCGCCGAGCACGGCATCGTGTTCATCGCCGACGAGATCCAAAGCGGGATGGGACGCGCCGGTCGCTGGTTCGCGATCGAGGACGACGGGATCGTCCCCGACGTCGTCACGAGCGCGAAGTCGCTCGGCGGCGGCCTGCCGATCAGCGCGATCACCGGCCGGGCCGACGTCATGGACTCGGTCCACGTCGGCGGGCTCGGCGGGACCTACGGCGGGAACCCGGTCGCGGCGGCCGCGGCGCTCGCCGTCCTGGACCAGATCGAACGCGAGGGCCTGCTCGCGCGCGCGCGCGCGCTCGGCGAGCACATGCGCGACCGGCTGGGCGAGATGCAGTCGTCGCCACGAGGTGATCGGCGAGGTTCGCGGGCGCGGCCTGATGAACGCGATCGAGCTCGTCGCCGATCGCACCACGAAGGAGCCGCTCGACGGGGCCACGGGCACGAGCATCGTTCGCCGCTGCCTCGAGCAGGGCGTCGTGATCCTGAAGGCCGGAACGTACGACAACGTCATCCGCCTCCTGCCGCCGATCACCATCGACGACGCGCTGCTGGACGAGGGCATGGACGTCCTCGACGAGGCGATCGGCGCCGTCGCGGACTGAGCCCTCGGCGGCTGCTACGTTCGGCCCCGTGAGCGAGCGGGGTGCTCGGGCACGGGGCGTGGTGCGCCGCGTCGCGGTCGACGTCACGCCGCTCCGCGTTTCGCGGGACTTCCGCCGCCTGTGGCTCGGGCTCCTCGCGTCGACCTTCGGCTCCCAGTTCACGATCGTCGCGACCTACATCCAGGTCTTCCGGCTGACCGGCTCGACCATGGCGGTCGGCTTGATCGGCCTCGTCGGGTTCGTCGCGCTGGTCGCCGGGACGCTGGTCGGGAGCACGTTCCTGGACGCGGTCGACCGACGCAAGGTGCTGATCTTCGGGCAGATCGGCTACCTGGCATCGTCGGGACTGCTGTTCGTCGGCGCGCTCTCCGGCGACCCGCCGATCGGGCTCATCTACGCGGCCGTCGCCGGCATCTCGGTAACGAGCGCCATCGACGGGCCCACACGGAACGCGATGACGCCGCGGCTGCTCGGCCGGGAGCTGCTCCCGGCGGCCGCGGCGCTCAACCAGCTCACCTGGAACGGCGCGGGGCTCGTGGGTCCGGCGCTCGCGGGCCTCGTCGTCGCCGGGCTCGGCTTTGCGTGGGCGTACGCCATCGACCTCGTCTCGATCGGCCTGCTCCTGGTCGCTTCGGCTTCGGTGCGCCCGATGCCGCCGCAGGCCGGCGAGCGCGTGAGCGTGGGCTGGTCGGCGGTTCGCGAGGGCTTCGCGTTCCTGCGCGGCCGGCGGGTCCTGCAGTCGACCTTCATCATCGACATCATCGCGATGGTGTTCGGGATGCCGAGGGCGTTGTTCCCCGTGCTCGCGATGACGCAGTTCCACGGGAGCGACACCGTCGTCGGGCTGCTGTTCGCCGCGCCGGCCGTCGGCGCGTTCATCGGCGCGGCGACGACCGGCTGGGTCGGCCGCGTCCGGCATCAGGGGCTCGCCGTGATCTGGGCCGTGGTGGTCTGGGGCGCCGGCATCGCGGCGTTCGGGCTGGTCGGATCGCACCTGTGGCTCGGCCTGCTGTTCCTGGCGATCGCCGGCGGCGCCGACGTGATCTCGGCCGTGTTCCGCAACACGATCCTGCAGCTCACGGTCCCCGAGCGGCTGCGCGGCCGCCTCTTCGGCATCCACATCCTGGTCGTGACCGGCGGCCCGCGACTCGGCGACCTCGAGGCGGGACTCGTCGCGACCGCGTTCTCCCCCATGGCCTCCGTCGTCTCGGGCGGGCTGCTGTGCATCGCGGGCGCGGGGCTCGTGGCCTGGCTGGTGCCCGCGTTCCGCACGTACCACGCCGGCGATCCCGCCTGAGCCCGCGCGCTCCGGGCGTCCTATGCTCCGCGCGTGACGGCGCCGCGCGCGGAGCTCGAGGAGCTGCGGGTGCTCGAGGGGCCGAACCTGTACTTCCCTCGGCCCGCGATCAAGCTCACGCTCTCGATCGAACCGTGGCTCGCGACCCCTGAGGCCCGGTTCGCGCGCGCGATGGAGCGCGCGGGGTCGACCGGCCGCCCGGGCGCGCCGAGATCGGACCAACGCCGGCGCGCGGTGGCCCGCCTGGCCGCGCAGGTGACCCGGCGCCTCGCCGCCGCGACCCGCACGCGTCTGGGGGTTCGCGCCCGCCCCGGCCCCGATCCCGACCAGGTCGTCGTCGCCTTTCCCTGGCGCCGGCGCGGGACGGCAGAGGCGGCCGCGCGCGAGGTGGCCTGGCTGACCGGCGAGCTGGGGGGCCGGCGCTCGCTCCCCGGCATGCTCGCCGAGGCGGCCGAGCGCGTCCTCGCGGCTCCGCCCGGCGACGAGCCCACGGTGCCCGACCCCGCCCTGCCCGTGATCTCGGTGACGGGGACCAACGGCAAGACCAGCACGGTGCGACTCCTCGCGCATCTCGTTCGCGCGGCCCGCCGGACCGTGGCCTACTCCTCGACGGACGGCGTGTATCGCGGCGACGGAGAGCTCGTCGAGGAGGGCGACTACTCGGGGTTCGGCGGCGCCGCGAAGGCGCTCGAGCAGCGACCGGACGTCGCGGTCCTGGAGACGGCGCGCGGCGGCATCCTGCTGCGCGGGATCGGGGTGCTGCACAACGACGTGGCGATCGTGACGAACGTTTCCGCGGATCACCTCGACCTGCTCGGCGTGCGGACCCTCGATCAGCTCGCCGAGGTGAAGGCGACGATCACGAAGATCACGCGCCCGGACGGTTGGGCGGTCCTGAACGCGGACGACCCCCGCGTGCTCGCGATGCGCCGGGGTGCGACCGGACGGCCGTGGCTCTGCTCGCTCGACCCCGAGCACCCGGGAGTGCGCGAGATCCTCGACGACGGCGGCCGCGCGACGGTCCCGCTGGACGGGTGGATGACGGTCCTCGAGGGCTCCACGGCAAGCCCGCTCGTCGCCCTCGTCGACGTCCCGATGACGATGGCGGGGATCTCCGGCGCGTACGTGATGAACGCGATGCAGGCGGCCTCGGCCGCGCTCGGGATCGGCCTCGCGCCCCGCGCGGTCGTGCGAGGACTGCGGTCGTTCGTCCTGGACCAGGAGCGGAACCCCGGCCGCGCCAACCTGTTCGAGCTCGATGGCCGCGTGATCGTGATCGACTACGCGCACAACGAGGCCGGGATGATCAGCCTCACCGAGCTCTGCGCCGGCCTGCGGCGCGCCGCGCGCGAGACCTGGCTCGCCATCTGCACCGCCGGCGACCGCTCGAACGAGATCCTGCACGCCTTCGCGTACCGGGCGGCGCGGGGCGCGGATCACGTCGTGATCGCCGAGCTCCTGCGCTACCTTCGCGGCCGGGACCGCCAGGATCTCGTCGATCGCCTCACCGCGGGCGCGCTCGACGGCGGGGCCGACGCCGTCGACGTGTACGCGGACGAGCTCTCGGCGCTCCGGGCCATGCTCGATCGGTCGCGCCGCGGGGACCTGCTCGCCGTCACGGCCCTCGGGATGCGCCCCGAGATCTTCGGCTGGATCCGCGATCGCGGGGGGGTCGGCCTCACGCCGGGGCGGGTTCGTTCGCTCGTCGTCCGACGCCGGGCGGGGGACGCGGATCGGCCTTCGGTGCGGCTGCGGTAGCCTTCGACGCGACAGATCAGGAGAGACCATGGCCGTTCCATCGACGATGACCCCACTCGGCAGCGTGGTACCCGACTTCGCACTTCCCGACGTCACGACGGGCCGGACGGTGGCGCTCGCGGACCTCGCCGGGACCGCCGGGCTGCTCGTGATGTTCCTGTGCCGGCACTGTCCGTACGTCAAGCACGTAGGCGAGGGCGTCGGCAAGCTCGCGAACGACTACGCCGGAGCAGACCTCTCGATCGTCGCGATCAGCTCGAACGACCCGATCTCCCATCCCGAGGACGCGCCCGAGAGCCTCGCGGAGCAGGCGCGGGAGGCGGGCTACGCCTTCCCGTACCTGTTCGACGAGACGCAGGAGGTGGCGAAGGCGTTCGGCGCCTCCTGCACGCCCGACTTCTTCCTCTACGACGCGGAGCGGAAGCTCGCCTACCGGGGCCAGCTCGACGACAGCCGCCCCAGGAACGGGATCCCCGTCACGGGCGATGACCTGCGCGCCGCGATCGACGCCGTGCTCGATGGGCGCCCGCCGGCCGAGGACCAGCGCGCGAGCATCGGGTGCAGCATCAAGTGGCTGCCGGGGAACGAGCCGTGAGGTTCGCTCAGCGCGCGGACGCGCACGTCACGCAGAGCACGGCCCACGGAATCGCCTCGAGGCGCTCGGGCGCGATGGCGTCGCCGCACCGGTCGCACCTCCCGTAGGTCCCCTCGTCGAGCTTGGCCAACGCGCGCTCGACGTCGCGCCGCTTCGCGTCGAGGTTCCGCGCGGCGTCGACCTGGGTGATGCGCTCGACGGCCTGCGTCGTCCCCTCGCCGACGCGCTTGCCGAAGCTCACGGCGGCCATCGGGTCGCGGGGGGCCGCGGTGAGCTGGGCGAGCTGCGCCTCGAGCTCGTCGCGCTCGGCCGCGAGCGCTCGCCGGACCGCCTCGAGCTCCACCGCCGCTACCGGACCTCGTTCTCGACGATCTCGATGAGGTCGGGGTCGCCGCCCTCGGCCGCCAGGTACCCGTCGCCGTCGCGGGTCCCGAGGACCGGCGGCGCCGCGAGCGACCGGCGGCGCTCGAGCTCCTTGTAGACGTCCGTCGCGTGGTCGACGCACAGGACCACGAGGTCGCCCGGGCGGGAGCGATCGAGCGCCCGCCGCGTCGCGTCCATCTCGTCGAGCACGACCTCGACGCTGCCGGCGCGCGCGCCGCGGCCGATGGCCTCGTGCACGCCCTGCTCGATGAGGGACGCGGTCTCGCCGCGCGGCCGCCCGCGATTGTTGCGGTCCTCGCGGATGATCACGTCGTCGAAGTAGCGCGCGGCCACGCGACCGAGCGCGAGCATGTCGTCGTCGCGCCGGTCGCCGGCCGTCGCGACGACGGCGACGCGCAGGTTCGCGCTCCACGACGTGGTGCTTCGGCCGGCCGTCGCGGGCGCCTCGTGCGTCAGGCGCTCGACGAAGTCGCCCAGGGTCTCCAGGCCCGCCGAGTTGTGGGCGTAGTCGATCAGCACCTTCACGCCGTCGAGGTCGAACACGTTCAGCCGTCCGGGCGCCTGATAGATCGACGTCGTGAACGTCCGGAGGCCCTGCCGGATGTCGTGCAGGTGGGCACCCGCCGCGTGCGCGGCCGCGGCGGCGGCCATGGCGTTCTGCACCATCATCCGCGCGCGGCCCTCGAAGGTCGCCGGCAGCGTGTGCACCCACGCGATCGGCATCGTGCGCCGGCCCTCCTTGATCACCATCATCTCGCCGAGCGGACCCTTCTCCAGGACGACCGCCTTGCGCCCGCGCCGGACCCAGCGGTCGATGAGCTCGTGCTTCTCCTGCATGGAGAACAGGATCACGCTGCCACTGCACGCCTTGCGCATCTCGACGACGAGCGGGTCGTCGGCGTTCAGCACGGCCCACCCGGTCTTCGGCACGGCCTCTACGACGACCTGCTTCACCGCCGCGAGCTGCTCGAGCGTGTCGATGCCCTTCAGGCCGAGGTGATCCCCGGTCACGTTCATCACCACCGCGACGTCGTTCTTGCCGTAGCCGAGGCCCTCGCGCAGGATCCCGCCGCGCGCGGTCTCGAGCACCGCGAAGTCCACGCGTGGGTTCTGCAGCACCATCTGCGCCGACTTCGGCCCGCTCGCGTCGGCGCGCTTGACGAGGCGTTCGTCGATGTAGACGCCGTCGGTGGTCGTGAACCCGACCGAGCGGCCCATCCCCTTGAAGATGTGCGCGATCATCCGCACGGTCGTCGTCTTCCCGTTCGAGCCGGTCACCGCCACGATCGGGATCCGCGACGGCGTCCCCGGCGGGAACAGGAGATCGACCACGTCCTTGGCCACGTACTGCGGCTCGCCCTCGGTGGGGTGCGTGTGCATCCGGAACCCCGGGGCCGCGTTCACCTCGACGATCGCGCCGCCGGTCTCGCGCACGGGGCGCGTGATGTCGGGCGTCAGGAAGTCGATGCCCGCGACGTCGAGCCCGACGACGCGCGCGGCCTCCTCGGCGATCTCGACGTTCTCCTCGTGGGCCTCGTAGGTGCGATCGATCGAGATGCCGCCCGTCGACATGTTCCCCGTCGAGACGAGCTTGACGAACGCGCCCTCCGGCGGCACGGCATCCATCGCGTAGCCTTGCTCCTTGACCAGGGCTATCGCGGCGTCGTCGACCTTGATCTTCGTGAGCACCTTCTCGTGGCCGATGCCGCGCCGCGGGTCCTGGTTCGTGATGTCGACGAGCTCGGCGACGCTTCGCCTCCCGTCGCCGATCACGTGGGCGGGCACCCTCTGGGCGACCGCGACCATCCGTCCGCCGACCACCAGGACCCGATAGTCGTTGCCGGTGACGAAGGACTCGACGACGACCTGTCCGCGGCGGGCCTCCTTCAAGGCCCGCGCGAAGCCGGCGCGGACGTCGCGCTGGGTCCGAAGGTCGAGCTCGACGCCCCGTCCGTGGTTCCCGTCGAGCGGCTTGGTCACGACCGGGTACCCGACGCGCCCGGCCGCCGCCACCGCATCGTCCGCGGACGTGACGATCTCGCCCCGCGGCACCGGCAGGCCGGCGGACGCGAGCAGCCGACGGGTCATGTCCTTGTCGCCGGCGATGTCGACGGCGAGCGACGAGGTCTTCGACGTCATCGTCGCCCGGATGCGCTGCTGGTACCGGCCCCACCCGAGCTGGACGAGCGAGGCCTCGTTCAGTCGGATGTACGGGATGTCGCGGCTCGCCGCCTCGTCCAGGATCGCCTGCGTCGACGGACCGAACGCGCGGCGCTCGGCGAGCAGGATGAGGCGCTCGAGCTCGGCGAGGAAGTCGAAGTCCTTCTGGGGCCTGACCAGATGGTTCACGAGCCGCACCGCGAGCCTGCCGGCCTCGACGCCGACGCGCTCCTCCCAGTACCCGTAGATCACGTGGTAGCGACCGGGCTCGCCGGCGCTCCGCGTCTTGCCCCGGTACACCTGGGCGCCGGACTCGCGCTGGAGCTCGATGGCGATGTGCTCGGCGACGTGCCCAACCCAGGTGCCGTCGACGAGGCGCTCGCGGAATCCCCCCCGCTTGCCGAGCGAGCACGAGTGCTCCCCGACGCCGGGAAGCATCTCCAGCAGGCCGTCCACGAACCCGGGGATCGTGTTGGACGGCCAGGCCTCGAGCGAGCCGAGGTCCACGAGCAGGCGGATGCAGGGCTCGTAGCTCCAGTAGTTCGGACCGCGGAACACCTGCGACTCGACGATCCGCAGATCGGGGCGGAGCGGCGGCTTCTTCGCGGCCGGCTCCCGCTTGGCCGTCGCGCGGTCGGCCTTCGAGCGGGTCCGGCCCGGCGTCACTCCGACGCCTCTCGCTCCCGCCCCGGCTCTTCGGACAGGAGCCGGCGCCCGCGCAGGTCGAACCACGTGCCCGCGGGCAGCGAGTGGATCACGGCTCCCGAGACCATGAACGGCCGGTGGGCCTTGACCTGGTGGGCGTCCGTCACGACGTGGGAGCCGTCGACGATCGTGACCGCCCCGCGCCCGATGACCTCAAGCGTCCGATCGGCGTGGACGATGGCGCACGTGTCCTCGTCCAACCCGATGCCCACGAGCGACGGCGAGTGCGCGACGACCGCCAGCAGCCGGCCGAACCGCCCCCGCTCGGAGAAGTGCTGGTCGATGACAACGCCGGTGAGCACCCCGAGTCCTGCGGCGAGCTGGGCCATCCGGTTCTTCGGGCTCTCGCCCGAGCGCCCGAACGCCATCATGTGCGCCGCCATCGCGCTCGCTCCGGCCGAGGTCCCCGCGACGACGGCACCCCGGTCGTGCGCGAGGTGGATCGCGTCGGCGAGCCGCGTCCCGGCCACCACCGAGGAGAGCCGGAGCTGGTTGCCGCCTGTCAGGAAGACGCCGGTGGCGTCCGCGAGGGCGCGCGCCACCGCGGGGTCGTCGGCCTGCGCCCGCTCTTCCGGCCGGAGCCCGGACACCCGCCCGATCCCCAGGCCGGCGAACAGCTCGCGGTAGCGCTCGGTGGCGAGCTCGCCGAGCGAGGATGCGGTGGAGATGACCACAACGTGGCCCTCGGCGCCGTCGGCCGCCTCGGCGAAGCGCGCCAGGATCACCTTGTCCCGCATCTTGTCTTCGGCGCCGCCGATGAGCATGACGGGGCCGGAGCCGGCGATCGGTCGGAGGGAACCGCGCGAGGCGTCGTTCGAGGTCACGATGCCGAGCAGTGTAGCGACGTCAGTGGGCGCGAACGCTCCGCTCCGGATCGTCCGGGCGACGAAGGATCAGCCGGTCGTGCGGCTCGACGACGTCGACCGTCCCCTCGAGCCCGGCCTCGACCCAGAGCTCGAAGCCCTCACCCCGCACGAGCTCGTCGTCCTCGTGGCGCTCGTCGGTCAGGTCGAACCGCACGCCGCCCTCGACGCGATGCAGCCGGACCGTGGCCTCCGCGTTCAGGCGCCGCGCGGCGGCGTGGGAGCGGGCGAGGATGTCGGTGGCCCAGGACGTGAACTCCAGCACGAGCTCATCGTACGAACGGACGACCCCGGGCGCCGACCGGCGTCCGGGCTCGCCGCCCCTGGAGCGAGGCGCCCGTGCTTCGCCGCCCGGGAGGCGTCGGATCAATCGCCCACGCGATGCGGACGGTCCCCGAGCCCGGGCCCCGAGCGCCAGTCACGACCGTCGCGCGAGTCCCGGCCCGACAGGACGGCCGCGGCCCACGTCAGGGCGACCGCGGCGACGAGTAGGGCCAACGCGAGCGCGTGCACGTGGCGGCCTCCTTCCTCACGCGGTGTCGATGAGCCGGTGCCCGGCCCGCACCAGACGAGCGCCGAGCGCGAGGCGCCAACCACGACGGCGACCCCGCCGTCGTGGTTGGCGTCGGCGCTCGCCGCCGTCGCGCGCGAGCCCTTCGAACCGCGCACGGGCGAGCTCGTCGCCAATCAGGGGGCGAAGCACGATCCACCACTCCCTCTCCGTTGCTCAGCCGTAACCATCATCATGCTTTCTACCGGTTATCAGGTAACCCGTCAACCCCGTTCGCCGGTGTACACTGCCGACGCCGATGTTCGACATCCGAGCCCACGACACGACGGTCCCGGCCCCCGGCGACCTCGAGCTCGTGCAGCGGTTCATCAACCTGCACGAGCACGCTCCGGGGGTGGACTCGGACCTGCCCCCGTCCCGGGAGATGCTCGAGGCCTTCCTTCGCGAGCGCGGCCTTCTCGACCCGGGGCAACGCTTCACGGAGGCCGACCGTGAGACCGCGCTCGGCCTGCAGCGCGCCCTGCACGCCAAGGTCGCGGCCGGCTCGGACGCGTCGATGACCGAGGAGCAGGTGGCGACGATCGACGCCGTGGCGCAGCGCGCGAAGCTGCATCCGCGGTTCGGCCGCGGACGGCCGGACCTCGTCACCGAGGCCCGGGGTGTGGGCGGCGCGCTCGGACGCGTCGTCGCCGTGGTCTTCCTCGCCGACCTCGACGGGTCGTGGGGGCATCTCAAGGCGTGCGCCGGCGAGGGCTGCCGCTCGGTCTTCTACGACCGATCGAAGAACCAGTCGGGGCGCTGGTGCTCGATGTCCCGGTGCGGCAACCGGGCGAAGGTACGGGCGTGGCGCGAGCGGCAGCGAGCCGATGACCACGCGTGAGCTTCGGCTCCTCGGGGCGGGCGGCGAGCCCGTCGACCTCGCCCGCACGCTGAACTCGCACGGGTTCGTCGAGCTGCCGCCGATGCGGCCGGACCCGGACTTTCGAGCCGTCGAGCTGACCCTGGCGACCCGCCGCGGCCGCCCGCGTCGGGTGCGGGTCGAGCCGGGCCGGCCGGGGCACGCCACCCTCACCGTCCTCGGCGGTCGGGTCTCGGACGCGGCGGCCGACGACCTCGCCGGAACCGTCCGCCACGTCCTGCGGCTCGACGCCGACCTCTCGCCGTTCTACGCGGCGGCCGCGGAGGACCCCGCGCTCGCCTGGGTCCGGGCGGGGGCGGGACGGATGGTCCGCAGCCCGAGCGTGTTCGAGGACGTGGTGAAGACGATCTGCACGACGAACTGCACGTGGTCCGCGACGAAGCGGATGGTGCACGCGATCGTCGAGCACCTCGGCGAGCCGGCACCGCGCGCGCCGGCGACCGGCCCCTGGGGACGGGCCTTCCCGACGCCGGTCGCGATGGCCGAGGCCGGTGAGCCCTTCTACCGTGACGTCGCGCGCGCCGGCTATCGCGGCGCCTCGCTCCTTCGGCTCGCTCGCGCGGTCGCCGAGGGCGAGCTCGACGTGGAGGCGTGGGGGGACGCGAGCGAGGACGATCTTCCCGACGACGAGCTCGAGGCGCGGCTGCTTGATCTCTCCGGCGTCGGCCCCTACGCCGCGGCGCACATCATGATGACGCTCGGCCGCTATCACCGGCTGATCCTGGATTCGTGGACGCGGCCGACCTACGCGGCGCTCGTCGGTCGTCGAAACGTCACGGACGCCGCCATCGAGCGACGGTTTCGCCGGTACGGCCGGTACGCCGGCCTCGCCTTCTGGCTGGTCCTCACGCGAGACTGGGTCGACGAGGCCCACGCCTGAGCCCTTGTCCCGCAGGCACGACGGGCGCATACTGCCTCGGGCCTTCGAGCCCGAAGTCCTCGCAGGAACCGAGAAGGACCAGATGAGCGAACCGTTATGGCGTTCCCGCGTCGCGCTCGACGTCTGTGGGCCTATTGGCACGCAGAGCAACGGACCCTGCGCCAGGGTCTGGTCGCGCTCGCCCTCAGCACGCTCGCCGGCTTCGTCGCCGGCCTAACGCTCGCCCACATCACCGGAACGCTCGAGGAGCTTCCGGGCCTGCTCGTCCTCATCCCGGCGGCGGTCGGGATGAAGGGCACGATCTTCGGGGCCATCGGCGCCCGCCTCGGGACGGCGAACGTCGCCGGCTTGCTGGAGCCCACGCTGCAGCGCGGGGGCGTGCTGTATCGCAACGTCTACGTCGCCGTCGTCACCACGTTCTCGTCCGCGCTGTGGCTGGCGTTGCTGTCGCGACTCGTCTCGGCGGCGTTCGGGGCGCCGTCGATCCCGGTCTGGCAGCTCGCGCTGATCTCGATCGTCGGGGGCGCGATCGGCTCCGCACTCGTCCTCGCCATCACGCTGGGGCTCTCGGTCCTCTCCTACCGGCGGGGGTGGGACCTGGACTCGGTGTCCACGCCGATGGTGACGGCCCTCGGCGACATGACCACGCTTCCCAGCCTGTTCCTCGCGACGCTCCTCCTACGGGTCGAGGCGGTCGCCATCGTGATCGCGGCGATCTCGATCGTCGGCGCCGTCTACGCGACGGTTCGCTCCTACACGGTGGCCGATGCCGCGATCCGCCGGATCGTCCTGGAGATGACCGCCACGATCCTGCTCACGCCGATCCTCGACGTGCTGGCCGGGACGCTGCTGCGCGCGCGAGAGAACCAGCTCCTGCTGGTCCCCGTGCTCCTCGCGCTCATCCCGCCCTTCGTCTCGCAGGCGGGCGCGCTCGGGGGGATCTTCGCGTCGCGCATCACCTCGAAGCTCCAGATCGGTGTCATCACCGCGCGGGGGTTTCCCGAGATCCCCGCGCTGGTCGACGCCGGGATCGTGTCCGTGCTCTCGGTGGCGGTCTTCGGGATGATCGGCGTGATCGCGTACGTCCTCGGCGTCGCCACGAACCTCGGCGGGATGCCGGCATTCGGCACCCTGCTCGGCGGGACGCTGCTCGCCGGGCTGATGATCATGCCGGTGACGATCGCCGCGAGCTACTACCTGGCCGTCTCGACCTACCGGTTCGGCCTGGACCCGGACAACCAGGGCGTCCCGATCATCACCAGCGTGATGGACCTGACCGGCGTGGCGGCCGTTCTGTTCGTCATGACATCATTGGGGGTGCTCGCCCATGGATGACCAACCGAAGACGGTCAAGGACCTGTTCATCGAGGCGAAGGACGCCTCCGAGCTCATGGTCGACCTGGCCTACGCGGCCGTCTTCTTCGACGAGGCCAAGCTGGCGCGCGAGGTGGAACGCCTCGAGGAGCGGATGAACGACCACCTCCGGCGCCTGCGAATCATGGCGATGCTCGCAGCCCGATCGCCCGAAGACGCCGAGGGCATGGCGGGCGTGCTCTGGATCGCCGATGCCATCGAGAAGATCGGCGACGCCGCCTCGGACATCGGCCGGGTGGTGGAGGCGAGGCTCGGGATCCCCGACGCCCTCCGGCGCGACCTCCGCCACGCCGACGAGATGACGGCGAGGGTCAAGGTCCGCGAGGGCTCCTCGGTGGTCGGGCAGTCGCTCCGCGACCTGTCGCTGCCGACCGAGACCGGCATGTGGGTGATGGCGATCCGCAGCGGCATCGACTGGCAGTTCGATCCAGGGCCGGAGGACGTGCTCTCCGAGGGCGACGTCCTGCTCGTCCGCGGCCCCGAGGAGGGCGTGAACCTGGTCCGCGGGCTCGCGGGGGCGCCGTCCCTTCCCGAGCCGCCGGACGAGGACGCCCCGCCGCTGTCCGAGCTCGACCGAGCCGTGGACATCCTCGTGGAGCTGAAGGACCTCTCCGAGGCGGCGGTGGGCCTCGCGTACTCGTCGCTGCTGTTCAACAACCGCTCGCTCGCCGCCGAGGTGGGTGCGCTGGAGGGTCGCAGCGACATCCTGCACGACGAGCTCGAGTCCTGGGTCCTGCGATCCGCCCCCGAGGCGAGGGATCCGGACGAGCTCCGCGGGCTCCTGCGGCTCGCGAGCGCGAGCGAGTCGATGTGCGACGCGGCTCGCGACATGACCTGGTACGTGGAGCACGGCGAGCCGCTCCACCCCGTCGTCCAGCTTGCCCTGGAGGAGACCGAGGAGACGAGCGCGGAGACCGTCGTCGAGTCCGGGGCCCGGGCGGATGGCCGGACCCTGAAGGAGCTGCGGCTCGAGACCGAGACCGGCATGTTCGTCCTCGCCGTGCAGCGAGGACCGAGGTGGATCTACCGCCCCCGGGGCCCATTCCAGATCCGGGCCGGTGACCGGCTGATCGCGGTCGGCCCCGAGGAGGGCGCCGACGAGCTCGAGGAGCTCTGCCGGGTCCCCGCGGCCGCGCTCGACGGCTGACGGGCAGCCGGCTGCGGCGCGGCCGGGCGGATCCTTGCACCGGCACCCGAGCGGACCTAGCCTCCGGTCGTGGACGCCTACCTCTACGTCCGCGCGCGGCCGGGCAAGGCCGAGGAGATCGTCGAGCAGCTCCAGGCCTCTCGCGGCGTGCACCAGGCCGTGCTGGTCATCGGCGACTGGGACGTTCTCGCGGCGGTGCACGGGACGGACCTCGTCGCCATCGCGGCCGGGGTCCTGCGGTCGGTCCACCGCATGGACGGCGTCGAGCGGACCCTCACCACGCCGGTCGTCCCCGCGGACGCGATGGGAATCGCGGGCCGGGGGCTCGGCGCCACCGCGCCACTCAGCCGGACCGGCGACGCGTGCTTCGTCCGGATCAAGGTCGATCCGCAGGCCACCACCGCCGCGTTCGAGGCGCTCGTCGCGATGGACCACGTGGCCGGGGTCGCCCTCGTCGCCGGCGACGCCGACCTCCTGGTCGAGATCCCGTACGGCTGGGAGGAGGCCTCGCGCGTCGTCCTCGGGCAGGTCCAGCGGATCCTCGGCGTGCGGTCCACCAACACGCTTGTCGCCGTGCCCTTCGTCCCACCGGACGAGGAGGATCGCGACCAGTTCTCGGCCTGGATCTGAGGCCCGTTAGACGCGCACGTCCGAGAAACGGAGGTGCTCCTCCGCGAGCCGGACCTCCTCCACCTCGGTGGCGCCGATCGACGCGAGCCAGGCGAGCATGCGATCGACGAGCCACTCCGGGGCGCTCGCGCCCGAGGTGAGCCCGACCACCTCGCAGCCCTCGAGCCAGGCGGGGTCGACCTCGGTCTCGTCGTCGACCAGGTGGGCGGGGGTGCCGAGCTCGCGCGCCACCTCGGCCAGCCGCTTGGAGTTCGACGAGTTGCCCGAGCCGATCACCAGCACCACGTCGGCGCGCCGGGCGATCTCCTTCACCGCGTCCTGCCGGTTCTGCGTCGCGTAGCAGATGTCCTCCCGCGGCGGTCCCTGGATCGAGGGGAAGCGCTCGCGCAGGACCGCGATGATCTCGTTCGTCTCGTCGACCGACAGCGTCGTCTGGGTGAGGTAGGACAGGTTCTCGGGATCCTCGACCTGGACGGCCCGCGCGTCCCGCACGTCCTGGACGAGGACGGTCCGCTCGCGCGCCTGACCCGTGGTTCCCTCGACCTCCTCGTGACCCGCGTGTCCGATGAGCACGATCGTGCGACCGTCGGCGGCGAACCGGCGCGCCTCCAGGTGGACCTTCGTGACGAGCGGACAGGTCGCGTCGAGCACCGTGAGCCGGCGCGCCGCGGCGCCCCCGTAGACCTCGGGCGCGACGCCGTGCGCCGACAAGACGACGACGGCGCCCTCCGGCACCTCGGACTCCTGCTCCACGAACACCGCGCCCTTTCGCTCGAGGTCGCGAACGACGTGCGCGTTGTGGACGATCTGCTTGCGGACGTAGATCGGCGGGCCGTGGGCGTCCAGGGCGCGCTCGACCGCCTCGACCGCGCGCTCGACCCCGGCGCAGTAGCCGCGTGGGGCCGCCACCAGCACTCTCGTCGGCACGGACGTCATCGTACCGGGCGCCGTGCACCGGGCACGGGTCCCGTGCCTGGCGTTCGCCGTACGGTGACCCTGGGTCATATATCGTGCGAAGAAGCGCTTTGTCGGGTGTCGGCGCCCGTTGCTAGGGTCGAACGCGACGCAGACGGGCGCTCGGCCCGAACCCCCTCCCTCCCACCGCGCCTCTTCCTCCACGCCCGGTGACGGACGACGTCGACAGGAAGTTGGGACGGGAGCCGAGCGGATCGGCGCGTCGTAGGTCGATCAGGCGACACGACGAACGAGGAGGTGACTGGCAGCACCCACCGACCGACCGCGGGAGCGGCCGAGGTACCAGCTCGGCGGCCTGCGCCCGGCACCCAGCCCGGCGAACCGCGGGGGGTGTAACCCGACATGACGAGACGAACCCACATCCGCCGCGGGCTGTTCGCGGCGATCACCGCAACGGGGCTGCTCCTGCCCACCACGGCCCAGGACGCGAGCGCGAACGACGCCCCTCACTCGATCCCCCTGCGCGTCTGCGACTTCGACTGGCGCGAGGGGACGTGGCACATCAAGCAGCTCATCAAGTGCGCGGCGGAGCGTTGGGACAGCCCCGGCACGCCGGAGCAGGCCGTGGCCGTCGCGCGCTGCGAGTCGAATCTGCGAGTTCAGGCCTACAGCTCGGGCGGCTACGCCGGGCTGTTCCAGCAGTCGACCCGGTACTGGCCCGGCCGCGCTGCCCGGTGGGGACAGCCCGACCGCTCGGTCTTCAACGGGCGCGCCAACATCATCGTGTCGATCCGGATGGCGGCCTCGGCCGGCTCGTGGAGCGCGTGGGCGGGCTGCGGCTGATTCGGTCTTAGCGGACCGGGCCCCCCGGCCGGCGTCCTCCCGAGATCGCCCCGCGGATCTCATCCGGAGATCGCACCACGACGCCGGCCCCGGGAAGGGCCCGGTCCGCGACGACTCGAAGGTACGGCGCGACCTCGAGCGCCTTCGCGACGAACCCCGCGAACGGACCGGCGACGACCACGACGTGGGGACGATCCTCGTGCAGCCGCGCGAGCGCGTCCTCCTCGGTGATCGCACCGGCCGTGAGCTCCCACTCCGCCGAGACCGCCGCCCGTCGTAGCTCGGCGAGCGAGGCCTCGTCGGGCGCGACGCAGAGCACCTTCAGCGAGCGACACACGGCGAGGCCCACTCGTGGGGGAAGATCCGGCTCGCGATCACGACGGCGGGAGCCTAGCGCGCCTGCGACGATGGGGCGGTGGATCTCGAGCCGCTGTTTCGGTACTGGCGCGCGCAGGACGATCTGTTCGACCGGGTCGAGCCCGCGTGGTGGGGGGCCGTGGTCTCCGATCCACGGTATCCGCTGGTCCAGGAGCCGAACTACGCGAGGGTCGAGACGCGCGAGCCGGTGCGGCTCGAGGAGATCGAGGAGGTCCTGCTCCCCGCGATGGACCGCTCGGGATGCCGGCGCGGCCACGTGGTCATCTTCCATCCGGACGCGCAGACCGACCTCATCGTCGAGGCGAGCACGCGAGGAGAGCGGATCGCCTGGGATCTCGTGATGGAGCATTCCGGTGCCGGTATCGAGCTCGACGCGGCGCGAGAGCTTCGCGAGCTCGATGCGGGGTTCTGGGCAGCACACCGGAGCTCGATGCGGTGGTTCGAAATCGTCGAGCCCGAGGTGATCGACCAGCTCCAGGCGATCGAGCGGGACGTGTTCGTTCCGGCCGGGCGGCAATGGTTCGCCGTCGCCGAGACCGACGGCATCGACGCCCTCGCGGCGCTGATCGTCCTCGAGTGCGTCGGCTACCTCGATCACGTGGTGACGATCCCGAGCGCGCGACGCCGGGGGTTCGCGAGGATGCTCACGCGTCACGCGGTCGCGGCGGCGCGGACGGCGGGAGCAGAGCGCACCTACCTGCTGGCGGAGCCGAAGGGCGTCGCGGCGAGGATGTACGAGGGCCTGGGGTTCGCGCCCGTCACGCAGATCGCGAGCTGGATCTCCGACCTCGAGCCCTCGCCCGGCGCCTAGGGCGGCGCGAGCGCGCTCGAGACGGCGTCGATCTCGATCGCGATCCCCAGCGAGGACTCGAGCAGGCCGGCGGCCAGCCGGGCGTCGTCGACGACCGCGTCGGGGTTCGCCGAGGCCGCCACCCCCACCCGCACCTCCCCGTCGCCGACGCGCACGTCGACGTCGAGCGCGTCCCCCTCGGGACCTCGCGCGATCGCGTGGCCCACGCGCAGGATGCCGGTGAGCACGACGCACGCGCGCCGGGTCGCCTCGGGCAGCTCGGCGAAGGGCGGAAAGACCGGCCGCGGATCCTTCCCGCGCTGAAACCGCACGAGGCTCGCGATGGCGGCGATCTCCTCGGGGGTGAAGCCTCGCAGCCCGGCGTTCTCGACGAGGTAGGCGCCGTGCTTGTGGAAGCGCGCCGGCGAGATCGCGGTGCCGATCTCGTGCAGGCTCGCGGCGTGGTGCAGCCACTCGCGCTCGCGATCCCCGAGCCCGTGGACCGTGGCGAGCCCGTCGAAGATGCGGGCGCAGATGCGACCGACCATCCCCACGTGGGTCGGATCCTCGCCCCACCCGCGGACCAGCCGGTCGACCGAGCGGCGTCGCAGGTCCGCGGGCTCGGGCGGCGGGCGATCGGCAAGGCCGAGGGCGTCCAGGACCACGCCCTCCCGAAGTCCCCACTCCGAGTGCACGAGCTCGGACGCGCCGAGCGCCGACGCGGCGGCGACCAGGATCCATCCGCCGGCGGGCAGCAGCTCGGCCCGGCGTTCGTCGATTCCGGGAAGCCGGAGCCGCTCGGCGAGCGATCGGTGCGAGAGCTCCCGCGTGAGCTCGCGAAGGTCCTCGACCGAGACCGCGAACTGGTTCAGCGAGGCCGGCGGCGCCGACCATCGCCGCGCCGCGATGAGCCGCGCGAGCGCTCCCGCGGTTCCGCCGCTCGCGATGCAGCGAGCCGGACGGGCGGCGAGCACCTCGGGGGCGACCGCCGCCACCGCCTCCTCGACGGCCGCGCGCACGGCCTTGCGCTCGGATCGGGCGGGCGGGTCCGAGCGCACCCACAGGCCCGTCATCCGGCCGGCACCGACCGGAAGGCTGGTGCCCCACCGCAGGCCCCCCGCGTCGGCGAGGGCGACTTCGAGGCTGCCGCCCCCGAGGTCGAGCAGGAGCGTGACCCCTTCGCCGAGCGCCACGCTCGCGGCGACACCGGCGAAGGTCAGCCGGGCCTCCTCGCGGCCGTCGATGAAGCGAACGGGCATCCCGACGCCCGCCTCGAGGACCGAACGGATCTCGTCGCGGTCGGGGCTGTCTCGTAGGGCGCTCGTCGCGATCGGCACGATCTCGTCCGCGCCCGCGCGGACCGCGATCTCGCGCAGGCGTCCGGCCGTATCCGCCGCGCGAGCGGCGATCTCGGCCGGGATGCGCCCGCGGTCGGCGAGCACGAGCCCGAGGTTCAACACCACGCGATCGCGGAGCACCGGCGTGAGCGAACCCTCGGGGTCGGCGTCGGCCACCAGGAGCTGGAACGTCGTGCTGCCGAGATCGAGCACGGCGAACCGCCGCGTCGCGAACGCCATCGCCCGCACGCCGGCTCTCGCGGTCGTTGCGCCCGCCGGTCCGGACGTCGAGGCTGCGGGCTGGCTCATCCCGCGGGAGCGGGAAGGTATCGAGCCGCCACGATCCGTCCGTCGTCCCGCTCGAGAACCCACACCGAGCCCTTCGCGATTCCGCGAAGGCCGGACAGGTCGGCGCCGTCGGCCTCGATCCGGGCCACGAGCTCGGAGATCTCGGGGCCGTGGCCGCAGACGAGGATCGGCACGTCCTCGAGCTTTCGCAGGAAGTCCAGGACGATCCCGATCTCGGTTCCCTCGCCGAGCTCGGCGGCGGTCTCGACCTCGAGACCCCGGGCCCGGGCGAGCGGCTCGACGGTCTGGACGCACCGGACGAACGGGCTCGAGACGATCAGGGCGATCTCGAGGCCGCGGAACCGCTCCACCAGACGCCGCGCCTGCCGCCGCCCTCGCCGCGTGAGGGGCCGCTCCTCGTCCGGGCCCGACCACATCGCGCTGCTTCCCGCCTTGGTGTGCCGGAGGAGGTAGATGGGGGACGGCGCGCGAACGCCCCGGAACGATCGGAGCAGCGCGCGGTCGTGCGGGTAGGTGAGGAGCTCCTCGGCGTCCGCGAGGCTCGCCCAGCGGAGCACGTCGACCTCGTCGCTCGGCGCGAAGGTCCCGTCCTGCGGAATCATCACCCAGTACCGGACGACCTTCGGGCGGCCGAAGCGATCCGCGTACGTGACGGCGCCGACCTCGCGGCCGAGCCGACAGCGCAGGCCGGTCTCCTCCTCGACCTCGCGGACCGCGGCGACCTCCTCGGGCTCGCCGTCCAGGAGCTTGCCCTTCGGAAGGCTCCAGTCGTCGTATCGGGGCCGGTGCACGAGCGCGACCTCGCGTTCGGGACCGACGCCCCGCACGACGACGCCGCCGGCCGCCCGGACGACGTCCTCGACGCTCACGTCCAGAAGCGTAGCTTCTTCCGCGACAGCGTCTTCCATGCCGAGGGCCACGCTGCGCGCGCGGCCCGCGCGTCCTCGGCCTCGATCGCCACGAGCTGGCCGGCGGCGAACGCGAGGTCGGGGGACGACGCCGCGGCCTCGCGAAGCCAGCCCGTGGCGACGACCGCATCCTGGTGCTCGCCGAGCACGTCCTGCAGGGCGACGGCGTCCTCCGCGAACGCCTTCGCGCGCTTTCCGAAGACGGGGGCGACGGCCTCGGCCGCGTACCGGACCCGCTTGGCGCGGATCCGCGCGGCGTGCAGCGCCTCGTCGGACCCTTCCTCGCGCACCCGTTCGATCGCGGCTTCGAGATGCTTCCACGGCGCCTCGAGCGTGGGCCGCAGCGCCGTCCGCGCGTCGCTCTCGCCGACGTCGGCGAGCAGCACCGGCGCCCGGGCTCCCTCGACGAGCGCGTCGAGCAGCGTGCCGTACCGGGGCTCGCGGATCCCCGACAGGAGTCGCTCGCGCGCATCCGCCCGTCGCTCGTCGAGACCCTCGGCCAGCCGCTCGACCGCCGACCGGTCGCCCGACGCCAGGCGCGCCTCGCGCCCGCGCACGCGGTCGCGCAGCACCTCGGCGTCGCGGACCTCCCCGAGCTCGCCCCCCAGCCACCGGAGCTCCTCCCGCAAGGGAAGGGCCCAGGTGGGCTCCACCACGTCCCGGAAGGTGCGGAGGTCCGACCGGATGCGCCGCGTGGCGACGCGGGCCTGGTGCACGGCCTCGGGGTCATCGCCCAGCCGCACCCCGGCGTCGTTGCGGAGCAACCGCACCACCGAGGAGGCGATGGCCCGGCGCACGACCTCGGCGACCGTCGAGTCCTTCCCGATCCCGGGCTCGACGACGTCGGGCGGCTCCTCCGCACGTGGGCCGAGCGCCCGCACGAGCTTCGAGACGTTCTCGACCTCGCCCGCCCCGGCAGTCCGGAGCGTCGCGAGGAGTCGTTCCGAGACGTCCTCCGGTGCGGAGGGGTCGAGCTCCACCTCGAGCTCGCGGAAGCGAGAGGCGACCCGCCGGCCGTCCATCACCGAGACCTCGTCGTCGGTCACGACCGCGACCTCGCGTCCCAGGTCGTCCGTCACCTCCACCCCGCGCCGGACCGTCCGCAGGCGGGCGACCGGGGCGAGCTCGCTCCCGCGGATGTAGCCCTGGAGCAGGTCGGCGGCCGGCACCGGCAGCCGCCGCGGATCCTCGCCCGGGAAGACGTGCTCGGCCCGCACGAGCATCGAGCCCTCCTGCCTCCCCGGCAGCTTCACGGTCCATCCCTGCCCCTGCCGGTGCCGAAGGCTGCACCCCCACCGGGCGACGCGGAGGTCCTCGGTGTCGATGTAGACCGTCACGTAGTGCTGCGGCTCGAGCTCGCGAGCGTGCAGGCCGTCGCCGCCGAGGTCGGGGAGCCGGAACCCGGCCGGCACCTGCAGCTTGGTCTCGCGCTCGAGGTTCAATGTCCCCCGCTCGCCCGCGCGACCGCCATCTCCTGCAGCCGCAGGTGCGCGTTCGCGCCGCGGTCGGTCGGCACCTTGGCCCACGAGCCTTCCGGCCCAAGCGTCCAGGCGAGCGTGTCGTCCTCCAGGAGGACCTGCAGGACCTCGTCGAGCCGCTGCGCGAGCGCCGGGTCGGTGACCGGGACGAGCGCCTCGACGCGCCGGTCGAGGTTCCGCTGCATGAGGTCGGCCGATCCCATGTAGTGCCGGACGTGTTCCCGTTCCCCGAACCGGAAGATGCGCGAGTGCTCGAGGTATCGGCCCACCAGGGAGCGGACCCGGATGTTGTCCGACATTCCCGGGACCTGCGGTCGCAGACAGCAGATCCCGCGGACGATGAGGTCGACGTCCGCCCCCGCCCGCGAGGCGTCGTACAGGGCCTCGATCATGTCGGGGTCCACGAGGGCGTTCAGCTTCAGCACGATCCGGCCGCCGGGCACGGCCTGGCCGCGGATCAGCTCGAGCATCCGGGGCCGCAGGTAGTGCGGGGCCACGAGGAGCTTGCGGTAGTCGCGCTGGCGGCTGTAGCCCGTGAGCAGGTTGAACAGGTCCGTCAGGTCGGCCCCGATGTCCGGATCGCACGTCAGCAGGCCGATGTCCTCGTAGATCATCGCCGTGACGGGGTTGTAGTTCCCGGTCCCGACGTGTGCGTATCGCCTCACGCCCGAGGGCTCCCGGCGCACGACGAGCGAGATCTTCGCGTGGGTCTTCAGCCCCACGACGCCGTACACGACATGCACGCCCGCCTGCTCGAGCTCGCGCGCGTAGCTGATGTTCGCCTCCTCGTCGAACCGCGCCTTCAGCTCGACGAGGGCCACCACCTGCTTGCCGAGCTCGGCGGCGCGGATGAGGGAGCGGATGATGGGGCTCTCCTGCGTCGACGTCCGGTACATCGTCTGCTTGATGGCGAGGACGTCCGGATCGTGCGCGGCATGCTCGACGAACGCCTCGATCGACGAGGAGAACGAGTCGTACGGGTGGTGCACCAAGACGTCGCCGCCGCGGATCGCGCGGAACACGTCCGGGGCGCCGCCGCCGTTCGCGAGTCGCGGCTGCGTGACCGGCACCCAGGGCTCGAACTTCAGCTCGGGCCGGTCGAGCCCGTAGAAGGCCCACGCCGCCGCGAGGTCCAGCGGGCCGGAGGTGACGAACACCTCGGCCTCCTCCAGGTCGAGCTCTCGCCGAAGCAGCGAGAGCACCTCGGGCGTCATCGACTCGTCGACCTCGAGGCGCACCGAGCTCGCGCCGCGTCGGCGGCGGCGGAGGACGCTCTGGATGGCCTCGAGCAGATCGCCGGCCTCGTCCTCCTCGACCTCCACGTCGGCGTCGCGGGTCACCCGGAACACGTGGTACGAGACGATCTCCATCCCCGGAAACAGCTGGTCGAGGTGCGCGGCGATCACGCTCTCGAGCGGCACGAACCGCTCGCCGTCGGGGAGCGCGACGAACCGCGGGAGCAGCGGCGGGACCTTCACCCGCGCGAAACGCCGCCCGCCGGTCATGGGGTCGCGCACGATCGCCGCGAGGTTGAGCGACAGGTCCGAGATGTACGGAAAGGGGTGGGCCGGGTCCACCGACAGCGGCGTGAGCACGGGGAAGATCCGCTCCCCGAACTCCCGCTCGAGGAACTCGACGTCGGCGACCGCCAGCCCCTCGAGCGAGCGCACCAGCCGGATGCGCTCCTTCTCCAGCGCCGGCACGAGCTCGGAGGCGAACAGGTCGGCCGCCCGGGTGGCGAGCTCGCGGGCGCGGGCGCGGATCCCGTCGAGCTGCTCGGCCGGGGTCCGGCCGTCGGGCGATGCCTTCGTGACCCCCGCCTCCACCTGCTCCTGGAGGCCGGCCACCCGAACCTGGAAGAACTCGTCCAGGTTGTTCGCGAAGATCGCGACGAACTTCAGCCGCTCCAGGAGCGGCAGGGACGCGTCCTCGGCGATCGCGAGCACCCGGGCGTTGAACTCGAGCCAGGACAGCTCGCGATTGAGGAAGCGGTCCTCGGGCGCGACCAGGGAAGCGGGGGAAGCTTCGGTGTCCAACGGGCTCCTCGACAGCCGGAACCTTGCATCATGGCATGCGGAGCCAGCGGGAGCCAAGGGTGGGCCTACGCTGGCCCTTCAGTCGACGAACTTGTACCCGAGCCCCCGGACCGTCAGCAGGTGGTCGGGGTGGTGGGGATCCGGCTCGAGCTTGCGGCGCAGCCGTTTGACGTGCACGTCCAGGGTCCGGGTGTCCCCGAAGTAGTCGGCTCCCCAGATCTCCTCGATGAGGTAGTCGCGGGTGAGCAGCCGTCCCTTTCGCCGCAGGAACGCCTCCAGCAGCTCGAACTCCTTCGGCGGAAGGGAGATGACCTCGCCGCCGACCTGGACCTCGTGCCGGGCGACGTCCATGCGAACCGGGCCCCCCGTGAGCACGTCCTCGCCGGGCTCGAAGGGGCCTGCGGGTCGGACGCGACGAAGGTTCGCCCGGACGCGCGAGACCAGCTCGCGCATCGAGAACGGCTTGGTCACGTAGTCGTCGGCGCCGAGCTCGAGGCCGGTCACCTTGTCGGCCTCCGAGTCCTTGGCCGTCACCATGATGATCGGCACCTCGGACTCGCCCCGGATCAGCCGGCAGACGTCGAGGCCCGACATCTCGGGCAGCATGAGGTCCAGGATCACCAGCCCGGGCCGCTCCTGGCGGAAGCGCTCGAGCGCGCGGCGTCCGTCCGTCGCGACGCTGACCGCGTACCCCTCGCGCTCGAGGTTGTACCGCACCGAGTCCGCAAGGGACTCCTCGTCCTCGACGACGAGGATCCGAGCTGCGTCAGTCGGCTTCGGCGGTGACGCCGCCGGGATGGGACGCGTCGGTGAACTCAACGAACTCCCCCGTCAGCAGGAACGACACTTGCTCGCCGATGTCGACCGCGTTGTCGCCCACGCGCTCGAGCGCGCGGGCGGCGAGGTTCATCTGCATGCCCCAATCGAGCGCCGGAGGGTCCCCGGCGAGCTTGGCCACCTCGAAGTGCATGTTCCGGTTCAGCCGGTCGACCGGATCGTCCATGCCCGGGAGCCGCAGGCACAGCTCGCGGTCGCGGCGCCGGAGCGCGTCCATGGCGGTCCGGACCATGTCCACGACGATGTCGCCCATCTCGGCGATCTGCTGCTCGATGACGGCGTTGCCCGGCAGGTCCCTGGTGAACAGGTGGATCTTCGCGATGTTGACGGCCTGATCCCCGATGCGCTCCAGGTGCAAGCTCGAGTGCAAGATCACGGAGACGAGCCGCAGGTCGGCAGCCACGGGCTGCTGGAGGGCGAGCAGCGAGATGATCCCCTGATCCAGGCCCAGGTAGATCGTGTCGATCTCGTCGTCGCCGGCGATCACGTGCTCGGCCAGCTTGTCCTCGTGCCCGACGACGGCGTCGACCGCCGACCGGACGGCGGTTCCGGCGAGCTCGCCGAGCGTGAGCAGCTGGAGCTCCATCTTCTCGAGCTCCTCGTGGAAGTGGGGCCGGGCCATCAGCCGAACCGCCCCGTGACGTAGTCCTCGGTTCGTTGATCGGAGGGATTCGTGAAGATCGTCTCGGTCTTGTCGTACTCGACGACCGTCCCCGTGCGGTGCCCGTCCTCCTTCACCTCGACGGTGAAGAACGCCGTCCGGTCGCTCACCCGTCGCGGCTTGCTGCATGTTGTGCGTCACGATGACGATCGTGTAGTCCGACACCAGCTCTTGCATCAGGTCCTCGATCCGCTGGGTCGCGATCGGGTCGAGCGCCGAGCACGGCTCGTCCATCAAGATGACGTCCGGCCGCGTCGCGATCGCGCGGGCGATGCACAGCCGCTGCTGCTGCCCGCCCGAGAGCGCGAGCCCCGAC
This sequence comes from uncultured Actinomycetes bacterium, assembly GCA_963716935.1. Classification (GTDB taxonomy): domain Bacteria; phylum Actinomycetota; class UBA4738; order UBA4738; family HRBIN12; genus CALGFI01. Next base: position 443,517 of record CAVQUN010000008.1, read on the forward strand.
TCCTTCAGCTTGTCCTTCACCTCGTCCCAGAGCGCGGCACGATGCAGGGACTCCTCGACGAGCTCGTCCATGTTCCCCTTGAACCCGGCGATCTTCGGGCCGAACGCGATGTTGTCGTAGATGGACTTCGGGAACGGGTTCGGCTTCTGGAACACCATCCCGATCCGCCGGCGAACCTCGACCGGATCGACCTGCGGGTTGTACAGGTCGACCCCGTGGTAGTGGACCTCGCCCTCGATCCGCGCGCCGACGATCAGGTCGTTCATCCGGTTCAGGGTCCGCAGGAACGTCGTCTTCCCGCAGCCGGAAGGACCGATGAGCGCGGTGATCTCGTTGCCCTGGATCGGCAGCGTCACGTTGCGGACGGCGCGGAAGGGCCCGTAGTAGACGGACACGTCGCGGACGTCGAAGACGATCTCGCGCTGGGCCTCCGTCTCCTCGCGGCTCTCGCGGACGACGAGCCGGGGCCCCTCGTCCTCGCGCAGCGCCGGGGGATGATTCGTCAGCTCGACGTGATCCGTGACGTCCATCGGCTCACCACTTTCGCTCATATCGGTTCCTCAGCACGATCGCGATCGCGTTCACGGCCAGAATGATCGTCAACAGCACTATGATCGCGGCCGCGGCGTTCGCGCGCCAATCGTCCCCGATCTGCCTCGAGAACGAGAAGATCAGCGTGGGCAGCGCCGTGTACTTGCTGCCACGAAGGATCTCCAGGAGGTTCGCCCCCCGCGCCGGCGTCAGGTAGCCGGTGACGGCGCCCACCATGAGGAGCGGCGCGGTTTCGCCGAATGCCCGCGCGAGCGACAGGATCGTCCCGGTGAGGATGCCCGGCGCGGCGTACGGCAGGACGTGGCTCCGGACGACCTCCCATCGGGTGGCGCCGACGCCGTAGGCGGCCTCGCGGATGCTCTGCGGCACCGCGCGAAGGGCCTCCATCGTCACGAGGATCACGATCGGCATCACGAGCACCGAGAGCGTCAGCCCACCGCTGATCAGGCTCAGCCCGGCGACGTCGGGCCCGGTCAGCGCGCGGAGCCAGTGCGCGAAGACCACGAACCCGAGGATCCCGAATACGATGCTCGGAACCCCGGCGAGATTGCGGATGTTCGTGATCAGCAGGCGGTTCATCCGCGTGTCGCGCGCGTACTCCTGGAGATAGATCGAGGCGGCGATCCCGAGCGGCAGCGCGATCACCGCGACGAAGCAGATCAGGATGAGCGACCCCACGATGCCCTGCCAGACGCCCACCTTCGCCGGGAAGGCCGACAGGTTGCCAGTGACGAAATCCATCCCGCGATCCTGGAAGACCGGCGCCGCGGTCTGCCAGGTCCGCCAGAGAAGGACGATCAATACCCCGAGCGCGAGCAGCAGCGAGAGCAACAACAGACCCTGAAACAGTCGCCCCCGCACGTCCGCGCGCCGGCCGAGCAGCGCGAGCTCCACCGTGGACCGCGTCGGGTCGACCGCGACCGTGGACGCCATCAGAAGTCGCTCCGGAACCGGCGAACGAAGCGCTCGCTCGCGAGGTTCAGCGCGAACGTGAGGACGAACAGGCACAGCCCGACGAAGTACAGCGAAGGGAACGCGAGCTCGGACCCGCGGACCTGGTCCGAACCGACGGCCAGCGAGGCGATCGCGCCGGTCATCGTCTGACCGCCGCTCAGCGGGCTGAAGGTGCGTGCGGCCGCGCCCGTCGCGCCGGCGGCGATCGCGACCACCATGGTCTCGCCGATCGCGCGCGAGATCCCGAGGATCAAGGACGCGACGATGCCCGAGATCGCGGCGGGGAAGACCACGCGCCGGGCCACGGTCCCCCTTCGAGCGCCGATCCCGTACGCGGCCTCGCGCAGGGCCCCCGGGACGGCGAACATCGCGTCCTCGGCGACGGAGGCGATGAGCGGCACGGTGAGGATCCCGACGGCGATCCCGGCGGCCAGGTACGAGAAGGCCCCGGCTCCCGAGAAGAACTTCTGGATGAGGCCCGGGTTGATCACCGTGAGGGCGAAGTAGCCGAGGACGACGCTCGGGATCCCGGCGAGCACCTCGAGGATCGGCTTCAGCGACCGTCGGAGGCGAGGCGTCGCGTACTCCGAGAGGTAGAGCGCGGCGCCGAGCCCGACCGGGGCGGCGACGAGCATCGCGATCCCCGCGATCATGAACGTCCCCGAGAGGAGGGCGATCATGTCGAACTGGTTGCCCCGCGGGTCCCACCCGCTCACCCAGAGCTGCGACAGGTCCACCCTCGTCAACCAGGCGATCGCCTCCCCGGCCAGGGTGAGCACGATCGCGATGCTGACGGCGAGGGAGAAGAGCGCGGCGCCCTGGAAGCTCAGGCGCACGACGCGCTCCTTGCGGCGGCGCCGGGCGCTGCCGCGCAGGAGGCCGACGGAGGGGGTCGCGGTCGTGGTGGCCATGGTCTCCGTTCGAGTCTAGATGCGACGGAAGGGCCGGGCGAGGCCCGGCCCTTCCGACCGATACGTCACGTTACGACGCGCTCGCGGTGTCCCACGTGCTCCGCGTCGCGTCGACCCGGTCCTGCGGGAGCGGCACGTAGCCGACCTGGGTGACGAGGTCGTTCAGCCCCTGGTCGCTCAGGTACAGGCCGACGTACGCGACGACCGCGGGGTTGTCCGCGATCGCGCTGTTGCTCACGTAGATGTAGAGCGACCGCGAGAGCGGGTAGCTCGCGTCCGCGATCGTCTCGGCCGACGGCGCCACGCATCCGCTGCCGCCATCGATCTGGATCTCCTTGATCGCATCGGCGGCCGCCTGCGCGAACGCGAAACCGACGAAGCCGAGCGAGGACGGCGAGCCCTCCATCGCCTGGATGATCACGTTGTCGTCGGGCGAGGCCTGGTAGTCGGTCCGCAGCGACGCCGCCTTGTCCTCGGGAACGCCCTGTGCGAGCGCGGTGTCCTCGATGCCGGCGAGCTCGATGAAGGCGTCGTAGGTCCCGGACTCGGTCCCCGGCGCGGTGATCTCGAGCGGCTCGTCCGGGAAGTTGCCCGTCCCGCCGACCTGCTTGGCGAGGTCGTCGGCGCCGCTCCACGTGTCGATGCCCTCGGACTCCGGGCCGAAGAGCGCGTACAGGTCGCCCTTGTTGAGGCACTCGACCGAGCTGTTCTCCGGGTTGGTCATCACCGTGATGCCGTCGAACGCGACCTCGAGCTCCGTGTACTCGATCCCGTTCGCGGCGCAGGTGTCGGCCTCCTCCTGCTCGATCTGACGGGAGGCGTCGCTGATGTCGGTCTCGCCGTCGCAGAACAGCGCGAAGCCGTCCCCGGTCCCGGGGCCGTCGACGCTGATCTGCACGTCCGGGTTGGTCCCGTTGAAGGTCTCGGCCACGGCGGTCGAGATCGGCTGGACCGTCGAGGAGCCCGAGATCACGATCGTGCCGCTGAGCCCGCTCGCGCCGGTCGCTCCTCCCGACGTGCCGGTGCTGCCACCGGTCGTGCTGCCGCCGTCGTCGTCGCTCGAGCACGCCGCCGCGACGATCGCGAGCGAGGCGAGCAGGGCCAACATCGCCCACGTTCTCCGCTTCTGCATGGAGCCCCCTCCTGTCGAATGGCCGTTCTTCCGCGCGGGCACGGTAGTCAGCCAAGGCAAACGCCGGCCGTCGCGAACATGAACGGACGGTGAACGCGCGACGGCGCATGAACGTTCGGAGACGGGGCCGGACGGCGTCGGCGCGACGGGCCAACCTAGACTGGCACCGTGGGCGGGGTGGTCCTGCTGGTCGTCGTCGCGGTCGCCGCGCTCGCGCTCGGAGGGTGGGGGCTCGTCCGGCGCGAGCGAACCCGTCGCCGATCGGCCGAGAGCGACCGGGCGCGGCGCGACGAGGCGTTGGCCGAGCGGGCTCGCTCCGATCAAGAGGACCGGCGTCGGATGGAGCTGGCCCTGGCCTCGATGCCGGAGGGGGTGGTCCTGTTCGGGCCGGACGGACAGACCATCCTCGAGAACCCGTCGGCCTCGACCCACCTCGGCACGGTGCCGCGGGCCCGGGAGGCGCTCCTGCCGATCGCCATCCGGGAGGCTGCCCAGCGGGCGGGGGAGCTTCGCGAGGCGGACACCGCCGAGGCCGAGGTCGGCTCGCCCGCTCGCTGGCTCCGGGTCTCCGCCCTGCCGGTGCAGGGAGACGGGACGGTGCTCCTCGTGATCCGCGACGTCACCGAGGCGCGACGTCTCGAGGCCGTTCGCCGGGACTTCGTGGCCAACGCGTCGCACGAACTGAAGACCCCGGCCGCGTCGATCCAGGCCGCCGCGGAGACCATCCGCACCGCCTCGCACGACGACCCGGCGGTGATCCCTCGATTCGCCGCGCAGCTCGAGCGCGAGGCGGTGCGGCTCTCGCGCATCGTCGGGGACCTGCTCGACCTGTCGAGGCTCGAGTCGGGCAGCGACCTCGACGAGGCCGTCGCCCTCGACGCGGTGCTGCGGGACGAGGGCGAGCGCTTCGACAGCTCTGCGGCCGAGGCGGGCGTCGCGCTCTCGGTGAGCGCCGAACGCGTCCCCCGGGTCCGCGGCTCGGCGCGCGATCTCGCGCTGCTGGTGCGCAACCTCGTCGACAACGCGATCCGGTACACGCGCCCCGGAGGGCGCGTCGACGTCGCCATCGGGTCCGAGAACGGCGAGGTGGTGCTCCGCATCCGCGACACGGGCATCGGGATCCCCCAGCGCGAGCTCCCCCGCATCTTCGAGCGCTTCTACCGCGTCGACCGGGCGCGCTCGCGCGAGACCGGCGGGACCGGGCTCGGGCTCTCCATCGTCCGCCACGTCGTAGAGAACCACGGGGGCCGGATCGCGGTCGAGTCCGAGCTCGGCCGTGGGACGAGCTTCGAGGTGCGCCTGCCGGCCGCCGGGACCGCCGAGCACCCGAGCGCCCCCCGCTGACCGACCGGTACGCTCTCCGCTCGATGACGGTGCTGCTGCTGATCCGGCACGCCCAGACCGACACGGCGGGCAAGCGCCTGACCGGATGGGAGCGTGGCGTGCACCTGAACGATCGCGGCCGCGAGCAGGCGGCGGAGCTCGTGGAGCGCCTCGACGGCGTGCCGCTCCGCGCCGTCTACGCGAGCCCGCTCGAGCGTTGCCGCGAGACCGCGGCCTCGCTCGCGCGGGCCCGGGGGCTGCAGATCTCGGCGCGCCGGGGCCTGCTGGAGGTGGACTACGGCGACTGGACCGGCAGGAGCATCGCCGCGCTGCGCCGCACGAAGGCATGGCGCGCTCTCCTTCAGACACCCTCGCGCATCCGCTTTCCCGGCGGCGAGAGCATGCTCGGCGTCCAGCACCGCGCGGTCTCCGAGGTGGAGGGGATCGCGGCCCGGCATCCCCGCGACGTCGTCGCCGTCGTCTCCCATGCCGACATCGTGCGGCTCGTGCTCCTGCACTACGCGGGCCTGCACCTCGACGGGCTCCACCGACTCGTGGTCGACCCGGCATCGGTGAGCGTGGTGGCGCTCGGCGACGGCCCGCCCCGGCTGCTCAAGGTGAACGACACCGGTGGGCTCGGGTCCCTCGCGGTGCCGTCGCGCCGGCAGGTGCGAGGATAGGTCGGTGGACCTCGAGCGAGTCGACAAGGTGACGGCCGGCGCGGTCGGCGAGCCCGGCGAGCGCACGTTCTTCGTGCAGGCGCGCTCCGACGAGCGCCTCATCACGATCGCGGTCGAGAAGGAGCAGGTGGAGCTCCTGTCGTCGTCGATCCTGGAGATCCTCGCGACGGTGGACAAGGAGACGGGCGAGGGGCCCTCCGAGGACCAGCTCGAGCTCGAGGCGCCGATCGAACCGCTCTGGCGGGCCGGGCGGCTGTCGATCGGCTACAGCGAGGAGCAGGACCTGATGCTGCTCGAGCTGGAGGAGCTCGTCCCGGGATCGGAGGACGAGGAGGGGGCCGAGGAGGGCGAGCGGAGCGCAGACGCCCCCGATCCCGATCGGCTGCGCGTCTGGGCGACGCGCGAGCAGATGCTCGCGCTCTCGCGACAGGGAGCCGCGGTCGCGGCGCGCGGGCGGCCTCGGTGCCAGTTCTGCGGCAACCCGATCGACGCGGAGGGCCACACGTGCCCGGCGATGAACGGGCATCGGTCGCCGGCGCGCGGGTGAGCGCGGGGGACGCCGACGTCCTGCGCGTACTCGAGCACGGCGAGCTCGAGCCGCTCGGGCTGCTCCCCCGGGCATCGAACTTCACCTTCCTGTGCCGCGTGACGCACGGACCCGACGAGCTGCTCGCCGTGTACAAGCCGCGCGAGGGGGAGGCGCCGCTGTGGGACTTCCCCGAGGGAACCCTGTGCCACCGCGAGGTCGCCGCGTTCGAGCTCGCACGGGCGCTCGGCTGGCCGCGCGTTCCGCCGACCGTCCTGCGGGACGGCCCTCGAGGGATCGGCTCGGTGCAGCGGTTCCTCGCGTTCGCTCCCGACCAGCACGTCTTCACGCTGCTCGCGGAGCGTCCCGACGACTTCCGCCGGGTGGCGCTGTTCGACGTGATCGCCAACAACGCCGACCGCAAGGCGGGGCACTGTCTGCTCGCCGAGGACGGCGAGGTCTTCGTCGTCGACCACGGCGTCTGCTTCTCGACCGAGCCGAAGCTTCGAACCGTCATCTGGGACTTCGTCGGCGAGCCGATCCCGCCCCCGATGCGCGAGGACCTCGCGGCCCTGGGGCCGCGGCTCGACGGCGGCGACCTCGCCGGGCGGCTCGGACCGCTGCTGTCCGGGCGGGAGATCGCGGCGGTCGGGCGGCGCCTCGAGGAGCTGCTCGCAGGATGGGCAGTTCCCGGAGCCGGGACCCGGCCGCCCCTACCCGTGGCCCGTCGTGTGAGCGCGTCCGTCTCACGGAACGCGGCGCCGGCGCGTTCGAGCGGGCGAATGGATCTCCCGCCGTTTCAACGATTGCTCGAGGAGCACCGCGTAGGCGTGTTTCGGTTCCTCGTCGCCGCCGTCGGCCCGCAGGAGGCGGACGACTGCTTCCAGGAGACCTTCCTGTCCGCGCTGCGCGCCTATCCGAGCCTTCGGGACGCGTCGAACCTGCGCGGCTGGCTCTTCACGATCGCGACCAGCAAGGCGATGGATCACTGGCGTGCGTCCAAGCGCCGCCCGATGCCGGTCGAGACGGTCCCCGAGCGGCCGTCGCCCGAGACCGCCGACGGCGATCCCGAGCTCTGGCGCTCGGTGGGCGACCTGCCCCCGATGCAGCGGGCTGCGGTTATCCACCGGTACGTCCTCGACCTGCCGTACGCCGACGTCGCCGCGGCGCTCGGGTGCTCCGAGGAGGCGGCGCGAGCCAACGCCTACGAGGGCCGGAGGAAGCTCCGAGCCGCACGAGGAGCGAGACGATGAACGATCTGAAGATGCAGTGGACGGACGATCTGGACGCGGCGTCCCGCGGCGCCGCCGAGGCCGTCGCCGCGCGCGCCCGGCGATCCGGGTTGATCGACGTGGGATACGCCACGGTCGACTCCCCCGTGGGGCGGCTGCTCGTCGCCTCGACGCGACGGGGGCTCGTGCGGCTCGCCTTCCCCGAGGAGCCCGAGGAGCACGTGCTCGAGGAGCTCGCCGAGACGCTCTCGCCGCGCGTCCTTTCCTCGCCGCCGATGACCGATGCGGTGCGTCGCCAGCTCGACGCGTACTTCGAAGGACGGCTCCGGGGCTTTCGCGCCCGCCTGGACTGGTCCCTCATCTCGCCCGGCTTCTTTCGCCGGGTGCTCGAGGCGACGGCCCGGATCCCCTTCGGTGCGGTCTCGACGTACGGGACCGTCGCGAAGGTCGCGGGCAGCCCACGCGCCGCGCGGGCCGCCGGCAACGCCCTGCACGACAACCCGATTCCCATCGTCGTCCCGTGCCATCGCGTGGTGCCCTCCGGCGGCGGCGTCGGCAAGTACGGCGGGCAGGAGTGGCGCAAGACCTTCCTGCTCCGGCTCGAGGGCGCGATCGACGGCGAGGAATGACGGGCTGGGAAGATGGCGCGCGTGTCCCCACGCGCGCGAGCTCTCCTTCCGATCGCCGTCGCGATCGCGCTCGCGTCGTGCGGCGCCGCTCCGGCCGAGCAGCCGTCGCCGTCGTCGCTGCCTTCGGGCTCGCTCGGCGTCGTCACCCCGGACGCGGCCGCCGAGGCGATCCGGGGGCTCTGCGCCGTCGCCGGCGCGACCGAGCGCGACGCGGCGGCGGCGACCTTCTTCGATCGCTCGCACCAGACGCTGCACGTCGTGGCGGCGGCGACCGAGGTGGTCGACCGTACCGCGGCAGCCGACCTCCTGATCGCGAAGCAGGCGGTCGAGGCGGACCTCGTCGAGCCGGTCCTGCCGCGCGGGTTCGAGCGAGACGTCGAGGCCCTGCTGGCGGCCACCCGCGAGGCGCTCGCGAGCATCGGGCTCGACGGCCCGCCCTGCGAGGCCTGACGGATCGGTGGACCGCGGGAGAAGATGAGGCCGTGCGACGCCCGCTCCCCGCCCTGCTGGTCCTCGGCGCCCTGACCCTCGCGGCGTGCTCGTCCGGCGGCGACGGGACCCCGCAGGCGACGTCGACCCAGCAGGTCGCGCAGATGGCCGTCGCCATGGCGACGTCGGACCACTATGCGGGGACGCCGCAGCGCGTCTCCGTCGGCCTGATCCTGCCCGACCAGCGGCTCGTCAGCTTCGGCTCCGTCGACCTCGCCTTCAGCTACGTCGGCACCGCGGAGCAGCCGGTCGCGCCCCAGCCCGGCCCCACGGCCGTCGCCGTCTACCTGCCCACGCCGGGGACCCCCGACGAGGCGAGCGGCCCGGCGATCACGATGCCGTCGGAGGCTCGCGGCGTCTACCAGGCGGAGGACGTGAGCTTCGACCAGGCCGGCTTCTGGCAACTCGACGTCTCGGCCGACGTCGAGGGGCTCGGCGTCCAGCGAGGGCGGACGACGATCCAGGTGCGCGCCGAGCCCGTGTACCCGGCCCCCGGGCAAGCCGCACTGCACACCGAGAATCTGACCATCCGCTCCAAGGACGCCCCGCTCGGGGCCATCGATTCCCGCGCGACCACGACGGGGGAGATCCCCGACCCGGAACTTCATCGGTGGACGATCGCGAAGGCGCTGGACGAGGGCCGGCCGATTCTCGTGGTCTTCTCGACGCCGGTGTTCTGCGTCAGCCAGTTCTGCGGCCCCGTGACCGACGTCGTGGAGGACCTCGCTCACCGGTACGCGGACCGGGCGGTGTTCATCCACGTCGAGATCTGGCGGGACTTCGAGAAGCAGGTGATCAACCAGGCCGCCGCCGACTGGCTGCTCCGCGGCAACGACCTCACGGAGCCCTGGGTGTACCTGATCGGGGCCGACGGCACCATCCTCGATCGGTGGGCGACGCTGTTCCGCGAGGACGAGGTGGCCGCCGAGCTCGAGGCGCTGCCCCCCATGAAGGGCTAGCGCTCGCGCCGCCGCGAACCGCGCCCGAAGCTCGGGCGAACCACCCGTAGGATGGGCTCCATGGCCGAGGACCAGCTCCCGCCCCCGCCGGCGCCGACCGTCGAGGTCTGCTACCGGCACCCGAGCGAGCAGACGCGGGTGCACTGCACGCGTTGCGGGCGCCCGATCTGCCCGGACTGCATGATCCCCGCGCCGGTCGGCTTCCAGTGTCCCGAGTGCGTCGACAAGGCTCGGCGTGAGTTCCGGCAGGGGCCCGGGCGCCCGCTGCGGGGCGGCATCAGCCCGACCAAGGTCCTGCTCGCCGCGATCCTCGCGATGTTCGCCGTCGAGGTGATCGTCGGGGGGCCGGGATCGCTGCTCGACGGGCCCGACGGCCGCACGCTCATCGACCTCGGGGCGATGCAGCCCTATCTGATCGCGAACGGGCAGTACTGGCGCCTGTTCAGCGCGATGTTCCTGCACGCGGGGATCCTGCACATCGGGTTCAACGCCTACGCCCTGTTCCTGATCGGCGGGATGATCGAGGCCAACTACGGCCGGGCGCAGATGGTGCTGATCTACTTCGTGACCGGGTTCCTCGCGAGCGTGGCCTCGTACACGTTCGGCGAGCCCGTGGCCATCGCGGTCGGCGCCTCCGGGGCGATCTTCGGGATCTTCGGCGCGTTCATCGCCTACAACTACCGGAGGCGGCACCTCGCGATCGCGTCCGCCAACCTGCGCTGGGCCGTGATGCTGATCGTCTTAAACGCGTTCCTCGCGCTCGGGTTCGGCGCCATCGACTGGCGGGCGCACGTCGGCGGCCTCGTCGCGGGGATCGCGGCGGGCGCGTTCGCCGAGGGGTGGGGCTCGGCCTCGCAGCGACGCGCCGTCCAGGTCGTCGGCTTCACGGCGCTCGTCGCGATCGGCGTGGTCATGATCGTCGTGCGCACCGCGGCGATCCGCGACCTGCCGGAGTTCTCGCAGGCGGTGCGGTTCTTCTCGGGCTGATCGTCCGCCCGATCGCTCAGGCCGCGGAGCGATCCCCGATGCCGTACACGCCGCCGCCGCGGGTGCCGACCCAGATCATCCCCTCGAGCACCGACGGGGTGGACTCGATGCAGCTGCCGAGGGACAGGGACCAGAGCTCGGGCGGCTCGCGATGGGGCTTGGAGATGTCGAACGCGTGAAGCGTTCCGCCGCAATCGCCTTCGAGCAGGACGTCGTCGATCGGGACGGGCGAGGACCAGGTCGGGCCGGCGAGGTGGATCCGCCACCGCTCCCGGCCCGTGTCGCGCTCGATCCCGATGAGGTCGCCGTAGTTCGTCGCCGCGTAGAGCATGTCGCCGGAGATCGCCGGCGTCGCCCACAGTCCGCCCGCGCCCTCGGCCCCGCGCTCGGTGACCGGAAGGGACCAGACGAGCGGATCGTCGGGACGGGACGGGTCGAGCTTCATCAGCTGGCCGACCTCGGCGGATCGCGCGTCGTGGCGCTCGAGCTCGCTCGCCACGTAGAGCATGCCCTCCTCGTCGATCACGACGCTCGCGTCCGTGTCGTCGCCGGTCCAGAACCGGAAGACGCGGTGCAGCTTCGTCCCGCCGTCGAGGATGCGGGAGATGTCCCACCCCTGGACCAGGCCGCCGGAGTTCGCGAAATAGACCACCTCGTCGAAGAACGCCACGGAGTTCTCGATCGAGACGTCGGAGTCGGGCAGGGCCGCGAGCAGCTGGTCGTCGAACCCGGGCACGGTCGCGACGATCTTCGGATCGACGGTGACGAGCCCGTGCTCGTCGTAGCCGCGGTGCAGCCGGATCACGTAGAACCAGGAGTTCTCCCCGCCCTCGAGCAGGTAGTCGCCGATCACGAGCGGCGCGCCGTCCCAGTCGTTGTTCCAGACTGGGTCCGGCACGCTGGTGTTCGCGTCGACCTGCCACAGCACCTTCGGCTCCTCGCGATCGAGCGCGATCACCCGCAGGAAGTTGTCGCGCGAGCCCGCGTAATACAGGGGATACCCATCGGGGTCGCTGCTCGCCGAGCCCTTGGCGAGGTCGCCGGTCTGCAGCATCGGCCGGATCGGCTCGCCGGTACGCCCGTCGAGGAAGTGGTACGCGCCGTCGTAGGCGTTGATCCGCACCTCGATGGACCCGTCCTTCCCGACGATCACGTTGGGTTGGCCGGTCCAGCCCGTGCCGCACCACAGCCTCGGCCCGTGCTGGTCCGACGACGTCGAGCACAGGTTGCCCTCGGCCGGGTAGCGCCACAGGACCTTGGGGTCCTTCGGGACGGGCCCCAGGCCGTACCAGCTCCGGGTGGCGTTGCCGCGAAACGTCGTCATCCCCTCGAACGCGGTGTTGATCGGTTCGGGGGTGGGGCTCGCCGTCGGGCTCGGGCTCGCCGAGGCGACGGGGGTCGTGGTCGGTGCGCTCGAGGGGGTGGCCGCACCGGAGTGCCGTGGCGACGGCGAGGGCGCCGCCGCCTCCTCCCCGTCACCCGTGAAGGCACCCAGCCGGACCGCGCCGAGCACGGCCACGGCGATCGCCAGCGCGCCGACGAGCGCGGCGAACGGGATTCGGGACCGGGCGGCGTGGCGCGCCCGATGACGCGAGGACATTGCCGGGGATCATCCCACGGGCGCCGGGAGGCCCCGGGGTCGCGCTACACGGGGCCCTTCGAGGCGGGATAGCTGCCGAGGACCTTCAGCATCGAGGTGTGCAGGCGTACCTGTTCGAGCGCCTCCGCGACGTGGGGGTCCTCGGTCGAGCCGTCGAGGTCGATGTAGAAGACGTACTCGAACGGGGCGCCGCGTCGCGGCCGCGACTCGAGCTTCGTGAGGTTCACCCCGCGATCGGCGAGCGGCTGCAGCGAGCGGAAGAGCGACCCGGGCCGGTCGTCCCCGGCCATCACGAGCGAGGTCTTGTTCGCCGGCCCCAGCCCGGCGTCGCGGGTCCCGATCGCGGCGAACTTGGTGAAGTTGTCGGGATAGGTCTGGATGTGCTCGGCGAGCACGGTCAGGCCGTGTCGGCCGCCGGCCTCGACGCTCGCGACGGCGGCCTCATCGAGGTGCCCCCGCTCGGCCACGATGCGGGCCCCGCCGGCGGTGTCGTGCACGGGCACGGGGTCGATGCGATGCGCGGTGAGGAACTCCTCGCACTGCGCGAGGGCCTGCCAGTGCGAGTACGCCCGCGCGACGCCCTCCAGGCGGGCCCCGGCGGGCGCGAGGAGCGCGTGATCGACGCGGATGACGACTTCGCCGAGGATCCTGACCAGGCTCGAGCGCAACAGCAGGTCGTAGCTCTCGTTCACGGAGCCGGCCTGGGAGTTCTCGACGGGCACGACGCCGAAGTCGGCCTCGCCGCTCGTCACCCTCGAGAACGTGAGCCGGATGGTCTCGCAGGGCATCGGCTCAGCGTCGGGGAACAGCGCGAGCAACGCCCGCTCGCTGAACGCGCCGGGCTCGCCCTGGAACGCCACCCTCGTCATCGGCTGAAGGGTAGCAGTGTGATCTCGGCCGACCGCCACGCGGAAGCCGTTGGTCGCGCGTGAGGCCCCGCCCTTCGTTGGACGGGGCCTCGCGCGTCTAGAAGGAGCCGCCGGGTCCGAAGAACTGGTCGTAGATCTTGAGCGCGCCCGGGCCGAGCACGATGATGAACGTGGCCGGGAGCACCAGGAAGATCATCGGGAACAGCAGCTTGACGGGGATCTTCTGCGCGATCTCCTCCGCGCGCTGGCGGCGCTTCTGCCGCAGCTCGCGGGCCTGTGCGCGCAGGACGTTGGCGATCGAGACGCCGAACAGGTCCGCCTGGATCATCGCGAGCGTGAAGCCGCGAAGCTCCGGGATCTGCGTGCGCTCGCCGAGGTGACGAAACGCGTCGGCGCGCCCGACCCCGATCTGCATCTCCTGCGACAGCCGGGCGAGCTCCTCGGCCAGCGGCCCCGGGACGTTCCGGACGACCTGCTGAATCGCCTGGTCGAGACCGAGGCCCGCCTCCACGCTGATCGTGAGCAGGTCCATGACGTCGGAGAGCTGGCGTTGGATCGCCTTCTGCCGAGCGTTCGCCATCGCGCGGATCTGGGCGCTCGGGATCGTGTAGCCGAGGAGCGCGAAGAGCACGACGCCCAGCAGCTTCACGAGGGACGGGAGCGGCACGATCGCCATCAGCATCCCGCCGAGGACCACGCCGGCGATCGCGCCGATGATCTTCAGCGCGACGACGCGCTCGGCGTCCCACGCCGGCGGGCTGCCGGCGAGGACGAGCAGCTCGTTGATGCGCGAGTTCAGGTCGAGCGGCGTGAGCCGGACGAACGCGCGTCCCATCTTCTTGCCGGCGGGCAGGAAGATGCGGTCGAGCACCGAGCCGGAGAGCTCCTGCTGCCGCAGGTCGACCGCCTCGACCGGCCCGAGCTGAGATTGCAGCAGGGAGACCGGTCGGTTCTTCTCCTTCATGAACATGTCGATGATCACGCCGATCATGAAGATCGTGAGGAAGGTGCCGACGAGCGCGAGTGCGAGCCAGATGCTAGACATCGATCTTGATCATCCTCGTCATGATGTAGATCCCCAATCCCATGCACAGACCGCCGCCGACCACCAGGATGAGCCCCGGGGTCGTCGTGAACAGCGGCTTGATGTAGTCCGGGTTCACGATCGCAATGTAGATCAGCAGGAAGAACGGGATGGCCGACAGGATCCCCACCGAGATCCGGCCCTCCGCCGAGAGCACCTGCACCTGACGTCGGATGTAGGCGCGCTCGCGAACCGTGGCCGCAACGATGTCGAGCACCTCGGCCAGGTTGCCGCCGACCTGCCGCTGGACGTTGATGGCGATGACCGCCCATCGGAGGTCGTCGCTGTCGACCCGCTCCCCCATGGCGATGAGCGCGTCCTCGACCGGACGGCCGAGCCGGATCTCCGCCACGACCCGCTGGAACTCCGTCGCCGAGGGCTCGCCGATCTCCTTGGAGACCGTGTCGAGGGCCTGCAAGAAGGAGTAACCGGCGCGAAGCGAGCTCGCGAGGATCGCCATCGTGTCCGCGAGCTGCTCGATCAGCGCGCTCTTCCGCTTCTTCTCCGCCCGCCGCAGCCACAGGTTCGGAATCAGCCCGGCGAGCGCGGCGATCACCAGCACGAAGACCACGTTCAGCAGGAAGATCGCCGCGACCACACCGCCGACCAGCGCGCTGACGGCCGTGAGCGCGACGAACTCGCCGGACGCGACCGGCAGGCCGGCACGCTCCAGCCGATCGTCGAGCTTGGCGCTGAACCCGGTCGCCGTGGCGAACCGCTGGCCGACCTGCGCGATGGCCTCGGGCATGTACTGCGTGGTCGAAGGGACGTCGGTCTGACTCGTGCTCTTGCCGCGCCGGCCGAGGAGACGCTCCGCCAGCTTGCGGTCGCGCTGCGTGCGCGCGCGGGTGCCCATGAGGAACGACGTGACGAAGAACACGGCGACGAAGCAGGCCCCCAGAACGGCCAGCAGCGCGATGTCCGAACCCCAGAAGGACTCCGCGAGCATCACGCGGCTCGCCCCCCCGGAACCGGCGCGAACACGTCGGCCGACACGGCGATCCCGCGCTCCTGAAGCTTCTCGATGAAGCGCGGACGAAGGCCGGTCGACTTGAGACCGCCGAGGAACCGGCCCTCGGCGTCGACGCCGGCGCTGTAGTCGAACAGGTACAGGTCCTGAAGCGTGATCACGTCACCCTCCATGCCGACGATCTCGGTCACGTGCGTGATGCGGCGGGTGCCGTCCTTCATGCGCGACTGGTGCACGATCAGCTGGAGGGCCGAGGAGACCTGCTCGCGGATGGCGCGGACGCCGAGGTCCATCCCGGACATCAGGCACATCGTCTCCAGACGGGCGAGCGCGTCGCGCGGCGCGTTGCTGTGGATCGTGCTGATCGAGCCGTCGTGGCCGGTGTTCATGGCCTGCATCATGTCGAGCGCCTCGCCGCCCCGAACCTCCCCGACGACGATGCGGTCCGGGCGCATGCGCAGGGAGTTGCGGACGAGGTCGCGGATCGTGACCTCGCCCCTGCCCTCGATGTTCGGCGGCCGGCACTCGAGCCGGACGACGTGGGGCTGCTGGAGACGGAGCTCGGCCGCGTCCTCGATCGTGATGATGCGCTCGTCCTCCGGCAGGAAGGACGACAGCACGTTCAGCGTGGTCGTCTTGCCGGCGCCGGTTCCGCCCGACACCAGGATGTTGATCCGGCCGCGGACGCACGCCTCGAGGAGCTCGACGGTCTGCCGAGACATCGTCCCGAAGCCGACGAGGTCCTCCGCCTGGTACGGATCCGCCGAGAACTTGCGGATCGTCAGCGCCGGGCCGTCGACGGCCAGCGGCGGGATGATCGCGTTGACGCGCGAGCCGTCGGGCAGGCGGGCGTCGCAGTAGGGCGTCGACTCGTCGATGCGCCGGCCGATCTTGGCAACGATCTTGTCGATGGTCCGGCGCAGCTGCGCGTCGTCGTGGAACTTGGCGCCGGTCCAGTACAGGCGCCCGGCGCGCTCCACGTAGATCGAGTCCCAGCCGTTGGCCATGATCTCCGTGACCTCGGGGTCGCGCACGAACGGCTCGAGCGGCCCGAGGCCGAGGACGCTGTCCCCGATCTGGCGAACGATGAGGAGCTTCTCCTGGGCGGAAAGGCCCGGCTCCTCCTCGTCGAGCAGCTCGCGGAGCCGCTGGTGGACGAGTCCCTCGAGCTCGGTGTCGGACATCGATGCGTCGTACAGGCGAGGCCCGAGCACCTCGACGAGGCGCTCCTGCACGCGCATGCGGATGTCCGCGATCCGGTCCCGCTGCTGCGCCTTCGCGAGTCGATCTGCGAGCGACATGCTTCCTCCTAAGTTCGCCGGAACAGGCCCTTGCGCCGACGCGGCTCGAGGTCCTGATCGGCCGGATCGATCCCGTTCAACTCGGACAGGTCACCCGTGAAGCGTTGCGCGAGCTGGCGGATGCTCACCGCGACCTCGGAGTTGGGCTCCTCCAGGTACACGGGCCGCCCCTTGTTCAGCGAGGTCGGCACCAGCCGGCTCGAGGGGATCATGGTGTCCACCTCGATCTTCATCACGCGCTCCACGTCCCCCGCGTCGAGCCCCACCTTGCTGTCCGCGCGGTTGAGCACGATGCGGAAGCGCTCGCGGGGAAGGCCGATCGTGAGCAGCGTCTCGAGCGCCTTGGACAGGTGCTTGACGCCGACCACGTCCAGGCCCGTGACGAGGCAGATCGCGTCGGACAGGTCGAAGCAGGCGAGCGCGAGGTCGGTGTAGTCGGCGGAGGCGTCCACCACGACGTAGCCGAAGTTCTGGCGCAGGACCCGCAGGTACTTGCCCACGGCCTCGCCGGCGGGCGGCTGCATCGCCGGATCGGGCACCGCGCCGAAGCCGTACAGGTGCTCGCCGAAGCGCGCGGCGTTGGACATCACGACCTCGCGGTCGGCGCCCTCGCCGAGCGCGATCAGGTCGGTCACCTGCTTGTTGGGCTCGGAGCCGAAGTAGCTGTAGACGTCGCCCATGTCCACGTCGAGGTCGACGACGGCCGTGTCCTTACCGGAGAGCTCGGAGATCGCCGTCGCGAGGTTCGTCGTGAGGAACGTCTTGCCGGTCCCCCCTTTGGAGGAGAAGACCGAGATGACGATCCCCCGCTGCGACGGCTTGGCGAGCATGTCGCCTCGCATCCCGCGCAGGCTCTCCGCCCAGATGATGGCGCGCTCCACGGCGTCGCGGATCTCGTCGCTCCCGTGGGTCAGGTCGACGACGTCACGGATGCCCGCGCGCATCGCCGCCGGGAGAAGGCCGTTGCCCGCCCGCTCGCGCACCAGCACGATGGCGGTCATCGGGGCCGTGCGTCCGACGAACTCGGCCAGGCCGAGGGCGTCGGGCTCCTTGACCTCCGGCGAGAGCACCAGGACGTCGACCGGGTCGCCCTTCTCGACCAGGATCTCCTCGGCCGCGGTGACCGACTGGACCCAGCCGACGTCGTCGGCCTCGACCTCCAGCGCTCGCGCGACCGTGGTCCGGAACGTCTGCGGCGTCCCGACGGCAAGGACGGTCTGCGGCACCTAGCCTCCGTTCGCGGCGTTCTGCCCGGCGTTGCCCCCCGGCAGGAAGATCTTCGCCATCGTGAGCGGGTCGAGCTGGACGCCGTCCTCATCCGGGGGCAGCAGCGACAGGTACGGGACCCCCATCTCGAGGGCGAAGACGAGCTTCTGCGCCTCTTCGGGCGTGAGCGCCAGGATCACCTGCACGCTCGAGTCCGACGTCGTGTTCTGCTGCTCGCCGGGGACGTCGGAGTTCGTGACGTCCGTGATGACGCGGAGCACCTCGACCTGCGGAACGAGGACGACCGTCGTGTCGAAGCGCGGCGTCTCCTGGGTGGTCGAGGTCTGGGTCGCTGGCTCGAACTTCTTGTTGAGTTTCACGAGCTCGACGCCGGTGAACGTGGCGTAGATCGACACGTTGTCGCCGCCGGCGAGGGTTCCGGAGATGGCGCGGGGCGCGTCCAGCGCCACGGTGAGCGCCTGATGGCCCTCGGGGATGCTGAGCAGACCGCCCGGCACCTCGCCGCCCTGGACACGGCCGATCGGGATCTGCTCGCCGGCGAAGATGAAGACGCTGTTGCGCTGGTCCTGGAGCTGCGAGAGCTGGGTGACGGCGTCCGCGATGACCGCGTCGCGCGGCACCTCGAGCGCCTTGAACTTGTCGTCCGCGATGAACTGGTTCAGGTCGCTGTTCGCCGGGATGTCGATCTTGGACACCACGACCGTCACGAGGTCGCCGCCCGTTCGGGCGTCCTCCTTGACCCCGCGCGAGTACAGGAACACCCCAACGGTGGCGAGCGTGGCGAGGATGAGCGCCAGCACCACGACGAGCCCTCGAGACCTCATGTCCATCCCCCTGTTCCGTCTTCAGGCCGTGGTCGAAGAAGCCTCGCGGAACCGTGGGCTTCCCGACCTTCTTCGACGATCCTTCGTCGGCCCCTCACTCCCCCACCTTGAGTGGAGGAGTGAGCGGCCGACGACGGCCGCTCTGCTGCACTTACGGAACGTTGCTGTCCAGCGTGGTCGCGCCAGAGTCGAACACGTTGGCGATCGCGACGCCAAGAGCCGTCGCCGCCACGATGATCGCCAGGGCGATCAGCACCAGCAGGAGGCCGTACTCCGTGGCCACCGCGCCGTCCTCACGAGGGAACCGCGCGCGGAGATAATTCAACCCCGCGGAAACGATCGAAAGCATTCGTTGCACCTCCTTCCAGCATCCATCGCCGTCGTGCGTTGTGTGGCTGGCCGTGCAGCGTCCACGGTAGGTGCGCGATAGCTCACTTGGTATTCCGATTTCCACGGATCGCCGGTACGTCCTTCTACGTACGGTTGCGAACGTACGGGGGCTCCCGCGCGCGAATGGGGCAGGCGTTGCATCGAGCGCTACTCGGTCGAGCCGACCGACACGAGCCCGGACTGCGCCGCGACGCGGATGGCCGCGACGCGGGTCCCGACGCCGAGCTTGCCGTAGATCCGGCCGAGATGCGTGGTGACGGTGCGCTCGCGGACGCCGAGCCGGCTCGCGATCTCCCGCGCGGTCAGGCCCTCGGCAGCGACGCTCAGGACCTCGCGCTCGCGCTCGGTGAGCCGGGTCTCGATCTCGCGCCGGTGCTCGAGGCCGTCGGCGATGGCCCCGACCCACTCGTTCGGCGGGCCGGCGAGCACCATCTCGCCGTCGGCGGCGCGGCGCAGGGTCTGCAGGAACTCGACCGGGTCGACGTTCTTGTCGACGTAGCCGTCGGCCCCGAGGAAGAGCGCTCGCGAGATCGCCATCGCGTCCGAGCGGGCGCCGCAGGCCAGGATGGCCAGCGCCGGGAACCGCTCCCGGATCGCGCGGATGAGCCAGTAGGCGTCGTGCTCCCCGTCCAGGTTCATCCCGACGAGCACGACCACCGCCGTGCGGCGGATGCGGCCGAGCGCGAGCAGGGCCTCCTCGGCGGTGCCGGCCTCCGACAGGATCTCCAGATCCGGCCGGTCCTCGATCAGCATCGCGAGCCCGGCCCGGACGACCGACAGCGGATCGACGAGGATCACGCCGAGGCGCCGCTTCTGCGACGACAGCTCCGTCACGCGATCCAGCCGCTCGGGACGATCGCTCGCTGCTCTGTTGGCCATGGACGGGTCCGCAACGTACGGGAACCTGCGTACGCCCTCACCCTGGGTGTATCGGCCGCGGAGCGCGGCTCCTGAACCCCCTCCGAAAGGGATCCGCCCGGCCCTATCGGGCTCAGCGGAGGTCGATCAGCCCGAGCGCCGCGGCGCGCGAGAGCGCCTGGACCCGGTTGCGTACGCCGAGCTTGCGATAGAGCTTGGCCAGGTGCGTCTCGACGGTGCGCGGCGAGAGCGCG
Source organism: uncultured Actinomycetes bacterium (assembly GCA_963716935.1). GTDB lineage: Bacteria > Actinomycetota > UBA4738 > UBA4738 > HRBIN12 > CALGFI01. Next base: position 463,268 of record CAVQUN010000008.1, read on the forward strand.
AGCCGCGTCGCCACCTGCTTCACCGTCAACCCCACGGCGACGTATTCGAGGATCTCGAGCTCGCGCACGGTGAGGTTGGACTGGGCTCCCGACGCCTCGCGCGTCTGCCGGGCAAGGCGGCCGAGCTGGCCGAGCATCGCCCGCTCCTGGTCGCGCGAGAACACGCGCTCGCCCCGGGCGACGCGGCGCAGCGCGTCCGCGATGAAGCGGACGCCCACCGTCTTCTGGAGGTAGCCGTCGACCCCGATCCGGATGCCCTCGAACAGCTTCGCGTCGTCGGACGACGCGGTCAGCACGAGGATCCGCACCGGGTTTCCCTCGGCACGAAGCGTTCGGGCGACCTCGAGTCCCTGGATCCGGCCCGGCAGCGCGAGGTCCAGCACCATCACGTCGGGCCGCTGGTCGCGGCAGCGCTCGAGCGCCTCCTCGCCGGTCTCGACCTCCCCGACCACCTCGAGCCCGTGCGCGTGCTCGCAGGCGAGGCGGATGACCCCGCGGATGACGGCGTGATCCTCGACGACGAGCACCCGGAGCGAGGCCGTCGACGGGGTGTCCGACGCGGCGAGAGTCGCGGTCTCGGCCACAGCCTCAGGCCGGGTTATCGCCGGTCGGCGCGAGCCCGAAGCGCCACGCGAGCGTGACGGCCTCGATCTTGGAGTGCACGCCGAGCTTGGCGAGGATGCTCTTCACGTGGCTCTGCACGGTGAGGGCGCTGATGCCGAGCTGATCGGCCACCTGCGAGCTCGTCTCCCCCGCCGCGAGGGCACGCAAGATCTCGGTCTCGCGCGGGGTGAGCCGCCGGAGCAGGAGCTCGCCCTCGGGGGGCGAATGCGCATTGCGGAGCTGGGCGAGGACGGGCGCGAGGTCGCGCTCGGGCATCACGAGCTCGCCGGCCGCCGCCCGCCGCACGACGTCCATCAGCTCGTCGACGGCCCGGGTCTTCGGCACGTAGCCGCACGCCCCCGCGGCGAGCGCGTCCGCGATCACCTCCGGATCCTCGAGCGCCGTGAGGACGACGACCTTGGCGCCCGGCGAGAGCTCCCGGATCCGCCGGGTGGCCTGGATGCCGTCGAGCCCCGGCAGGTCGAGATCCATCAGCACGACGTCGGGCTGGTCCTCGGACACGCCGTCGAGCAGCCGGATCGCCTCCTCGGCGTCGCGCGCCGAACCGACCAGCCTGACGTCGGGTTGGCGCGCGAGCAGCATCGCGACCGCATCGGAGAAGACCTCGTGGTCGTCGACCACGAAGACGCGGGTGGGCTCGAGGGGCACGGGCTCCATGGGTACGCAGGTTCCATCGGTTCCGCGTCGAGCAAACCTGAGCGCCGGGCGCGCCGGCGCGTGCCCCCACGGGCCGCCGATAGACTGGCGCGCGTCGTGCTCTGTCCGGCCTGCGGCGAACGCAATCCCGATCGCGCGCGGTTCTGCCTGCGCTGCGGCGCCGTCCTCGAGACGCCCGGGCGGCGCGACGAGGAGCGCAAGGTCGTCACGGTCCTGTTCTGCGACCTCGTGGGCTTCACGGCTCGATCGGACCGCGCCGACCCCGAGGACGTGAAGGCGACGCTGCGCCCGTACCACACGGCGATCAAGCGCGTGCTCGAGAACTTCGGGGGAACCCTCGACGCGTTCGTCGGGGACGGGGTCGTCGGCGTCTTCGGGGCACCCACCGCGCACGAGGACGATCCGGAGCGGGCGATCCGCGCCGCGTTCCGGATCCAGAACGAGATCGGCATGCTGAACGAGGGCGGCGACGGCGAGGCGCCGCTCGCCGTCCGGATCGGGATCGACACCGGCGACGCCGTGGTGGCGCTCGGGCCGGGACCCCAGGTCGGCGAGCGCGTGACCGGCGACGTCGTCTCCCTCGCGAGCCGGCTGGAGGCGCTCGCGCCGGTCGGCGGGGTCGCGGTCGGCGAGACGACGAGGCGGGCGACGCGCGACCGGTTCGCCTTCGACCCGATCGAGGCGGCCGAGCCACCGGCGTGGGAGCCGCGCGACGTCTCGCGGCTGGTGCGGGAGCGGACGGACACGCCCTTCGTGGGACGGGCTGAGGAGTCCTCGCTGCTGCGCGCCGCCTTCCGCCGCTGCGCGGGCGAGCCGTCGGTCCAGCTCGTCACCGTCGTCGGAGAGCCGGGGGTGGGCAAGACCCGCCTCATCGCCGAGTTCGCCGAGTACCTGGACGCGCAGCCCGAGCTCATCCGGTGGCGGCAGGGGCGGTGCCTTCCGTACGGCGACGGCGTTGGGCTGTGGCCGCTCTCGGAGATGCTGAAGGCCGAGGCCGGCATCCTCGAGTCCGACCCGCCCGAGGACGCGAAGACGAAGCTCGCGCGCTCGATCGAGACCGCGGTCGACGACCCCTCCGAGCGCGACTGGCTGCTCGCGCGGCTTGGGCCGCTCGTCGGCCTCGGAGAGATGGCGATCGCGAGCGACCGCGCCGAGTCGTTCACCGCGTGGCGCCGGTTCCTCGAGGCCCTCGCGACCCAGCACGCGCTCGTCCTGGTCTTCGAGGACCTGCAGTGGGCCGATCCCGCGCTGCTGGAGTTCGTCGAGCACCTCGTCGACTGGTCGACCGACCTGCCGATGCTCATCCTGTGCGCCTCCCGGCTCGAGCTGTACGACCGGTGGCCGGGTTGGGGGGGCGGCAAGCGCAACTCGGCGACGATCTCGCTCCCGCCGCTGTCGGAGGCGGAGACCGCGACCCTGCTGTCCGGGCTGCTCGATCAGGCGGTGCTGCCGGCGGAGACCCAGCGAGCCCTGCTCGACCGTGCCGGCGGCAATCCGCTCTACGCGGAGGAGTTCGTCCGGATGCTCGCCGACCGCGGGATCCTCGAGCGCGCCGGCCGGACGCTTCGGCTCGCCCCCGACACCGAGATCCCCGTGCCCGAGTCGATCCAGTCGATCATCGTCGCTCGCCTGGACACGCTGAGCCCCGAATCGAAGTCGTTGCTGCAGGACGCGGCGGTGCTCGGGCGCGGGTTCTGGGCCGGGTCGGTGGCCGCCGTGAGCGGGATGGACCTCGCCGAGGTCCGCGGCCGGCTGCACGAGGTCTCGCGGCTCGAGCTCATCCGGCCGTTGCGGTCGTCGTCGGTCAAGGACGACGAGGAGTACGCGTTCTGGCACATCCTCATCCGCGACGTCGCGTACGCCCAGATGCCGCGCGCGGAGCGCGGTGCCAAGCACCGTGCCGCGGCCGAGTGGATCGCCAAGGTCGCCGGCGATCGGATCGCGGACCAGTCGGAGGTGCTCGCCTACCACTACGGGCAGGCGCTCGAGCTCGCGATCGCCTCGGGAGGGCCCGACGTCGAGGAGCTTCGCGCCCGCACGGTCGAGCAACTGGTCGTCGCCGGCGACCGGGCCGTCCGCGTGGACGCGAGCTCGGCCGAGCGCAACCTGCGCCACGCGTTCGAGCTCCTGCCCGAAGGGGACCCCCAGCGCCCCCGGCTCCTGGTCCGGTTCGCCGATGCCGAGACCACGCTCGGTCGTTTCGCCGACGCGAAGAGCCACTTCGACGAGGCCATCGAGGAGCTCCGCGCGTTCGGAGACATGGTCGGCCTCGGCGAGGCGATGGCGTTCAAGATGCGCGCGCTCAACAAGCTCGGCGACCATCGCGACATCGACCGCCTCATGCAGGGGGCGATCGAGATCCTCGAGCGAGAGCCGCCGGGGCCCGAGCTCGCCCGCGCCTACTCGCGCGCGGCCGGGCTCCAGCTCACTCAGGGCGACTTCGTCGCCTGCCGGCGGTACGCCGAGCTCGCCCTCGAGCTCGCCGAGGAGGTCGGCCTGGACGACGAGGTGGTCCGCGCGCGCCAGAACCTCGGGGCGGCGCGGTGCGAGCTTGGGGACCCCGGCGGGCTCGCCGACCTGTGGGCCGCGCTTCGCCTCGGGCTCGAGCTCGGGGCCGGCGTCGAGACGGCCCTTTCCTACGGCAACCTCGCGTACCAGCTCTGGCTCCTGGAGGGACCGGCGATCGCGCTGCAGGTCTGGGACTCGGCCGTCGAGTTCTCCGAGGTCCGGGGGTTCAGCACCGAGGCGTACTGGAGCCGCTGCGGACGGCTCGAGGTCCTGTTCGACCTCGGCCGGTGGGACGACCTCGTCGAGACCGCCCTGCAGATCGAGGCCTGGGATCGCGAGGAGGGCGGCGGCCAGCTGCGCACGTTCGCCGAGTTCCTGCGCGCCATGGTCCTCGTGCGGCGGGGCGAGCTCCGGGAGGCCGTGCTCCTGGAGGAGGAGTTCCTGCCGCGCGTCCGCATCCTGCAGCGGGCCGAGTTCCTCGCGCCGGCGCTCTGCCTGGGCGCGCTGCTCGAGCAGATGCGCGGCCACGCCACGATGGCCGTCGACCTCGTCGAGGAGTACGTCCGCGCCACCGAGGGGCACGCCTCCTATCGGCTGCAGTTCCTGCCCGATGCCGCACGGGTGCTGGTCGCCAACGGCCGGCTCGACCGGCTCGAGTCCCTGATCCCGAACACGGACGGCACCACCGCCCGCACGCGCAACGCGATCGGGACCGCCCAGGCGATCCTCTCGGAGGCTCGCGGCGACCTCGAGAACGCCTCGGAGCGCTACGCGGCCGCGGCCGCGGCGTGGCTGTCCTACGGCTCGATCCTCGAGCGGGCGCTCGCGCTCGCCGGGGAGGGGCGTTGCCGGTTCGCGTCCGGACACCCCGCTGCCGAGGACGCGCTGCGAACCGCCCGCGAGGCGTTCGCCGCGCTCGGCGCCGCGCCGTGGGTCGCCGAGATCGACGCCCTCCTTGAGGACGCGGCCGCGGCGCGGTCGTGAACCGGCTCGCGGGCCAGACCAGCCCTTACTTGCTGCAGCACGCCGACAACCCGGTGGACTGGTACCCCTGGGGGGAGGAGGCGCTCGAGCGCGCACGCGAGCTCGACCGGCCGATCCTGCTGTCGATCGGCTACGCCGCCTGCCACTGGTGCCACGTCATGGAGCGCGAGTCCTTCGAGGACCCGGGGACGGCGGCGCTCATGAACGACCACTTCGTCTCGATCAAGGTCGACCGTGAGGAACGGCCGGACCTCGACGCGATCTACATGGACGCCGTGCAGGCGATGACCGGCTCGGGCGGCTGGCCCCTCACGGCCTTCCTGTCCCCGGACGGCCGCCCGTTCTACGCCGGCACCTACTTCCCCGACGAGGCTCGCCACGGCCTGCCCGCGTTTCGCACCGTCCTGCAGGCGATCGCCGAGGCCTGGCGGGATCGCCGGGACGAGGTCCGCCGGCAGGGCGACCGGATCGTCCAGGCCGTCGGGCGGGCGGCGCGCCTGGCCGAGTCGACCGAACCGCTCGTGGACGAGATTGCGCTGCAAGCCGTTCGGGGGCTCATGGCGGCGTTCGACCCGCGCTGGGGTGGGTTCGGCGGGGCGCCGAAGTTTCCCCCGCCGATGACACTCGAGTTCCTCCTGCGCCGGCACCTTCGCGGGACGCCGGGCGTCCTCGAGCCCGTCACGCGCACGCTCGACCGGATGGCGGCCGGCGGGATGTACGACCAGGTCGGCGGCGGGTTCCATCGCTACTCGACGGACGAGCGATGGCACGTCCCCCACTTCGAGAAGATGCTCTCGGACAACGCGCTGCTCGCGCGCCTGTACACCAGGGGGTGGCAGGTGACCGGGAACGACGATAACCGGCGCGTGGCCGCCCAGACCTGCGACTACCTCCTTCGCGAGATGCGGCACCCCGACGGCGGCCTGTTCTCGTCCCAGGATGCGGACAGCGAGGGCGTGGAGGGCCGCTTCTTCGTGTGGGGATGGGACGAGCTCGTCTCGATCGCCGGGAAGGACGCGGCCGCCGCGCTCGGGGCGTCGCCGCAGGGCAACTGGGAGGGCACGAACGTGCTGTGGCGGCCGGCCGAGACCGATCTCGACCTCGGCCCCGCCCTCCGGCGGCTGTTCGAGGCGCGTGAGGCGAGGGTCCACCCGGCGACCGACGACAAGGTGCTCGCGGCCTGGAACGCGCTGGCGATCTCGGCGCTCGCCGAGACCGGGCGCGTCTTCGACGAGCCCCGGTACGTCGAGGCCGCCGTCGCCGCGGCCGAGTTCGTGCTCGCGGAGCTCCGCGGGCAGGGCGGCCGGCTGCTGCGCTCCTGGCGTGACGGACGCGGCGGCCCGCCGGCCTACGCGGACGACCACGCCCTGCTGGCCGAGGCGTGCCTCACCCTGTACGAGACGACGTTCGAGCTGCGGTGGTTCGTCGCCGCCCGGGACCTGGCCGACGAGCTCGTCCGGCTGTTCCGCGACCCCGAGCGCGGCGGCTTCTTCCAGACCGGCTCGGACGCGGAGTCGCTCGTCGTGCGCCCGAAGGACCTCACGGACAATGCCGTCCCGAGCGGCAACTCGGCCGCGGCCGACGTGCTGCTGCGGCTGGCGCACCTCACCGGCGAGCCCGAGTACGAGCGCGCCGGCGCCTCGGCGCTCCGGCTCGTGCGCGACGCGATGGCGGGCGCGCCCGGCGGGTTCGGGCACGCCCTGTGCGCGCTCGAGCTGTACCTCGGCCCCGTCCGCGAGGTCGCGATCGTCGGCGATCCCGGGGCCGAGGCCACCCGGGCGCTCGCCGCCGAGGTGCTCTCGCGCCGCTTCCTGCCCAACCACGTCCTCGCGGTCGCGGCCGAGGGCGACGAGGCGTCACGATCCGAGGTCGCGCTCCTGCGGGATCGCCCGCGGCGAGACGGCCGCGCCACCGCCTTCGTGTGCGAGCGCTTCGCGTGCCGGCTCCCGGTGACCGAGCCGAGCGACCTCGCGGCGCAGCTCGCCTGAGGCCGGTTCGGGTGTCAAGGTCTTGACACGCGGAAGGCGTAAGCGGTAACTTACCGTAAGTCATGGGTTACCAAGAAGACACCGCGAGAGTGCTGGACGCGCTCGGCGATCCCACCCGCCGGGCCGTGCTCGAGGTCCTGCGCGGTGGGGCGCGGCCGGTCGGCGAGATCGCCCGGGAGCTGCCGGTCAGTCGCCCGGCCGTGTCCCAGCACCTGCGCGTGCTGAAGGAGGCGGGGCTCGTGCGCGACCGGCAGGAGGGAACCAGGCGGCTCTACAGCGTCGACGCGAACGGGCTCTCGGCCCTTCGCGCGTATCTCGAGAGCTACTGGGAGACGGCGCTCAGCGCGTTCAAGGAGGCGGCCGACCGTGCTGCCGTGGACGGGGACGAGGAGGAGAAGGCATGAATGAGATCGAGCCCATCCGCGCGAGCGTGACGGTGCGCGTCGACGCGAACGCGGCATTCGAGCTGTTCACCGAGCACCTCGAAACGTGGTGGCCGCTCCCGACGCACTCGCGGGCGGCGACCGACTTCGAGGGACAGGCCGTGAAGGTCGAGCGGATCGAGTTCCAGGGGCGCGTCGGCGGCCTGATCCTCGAGCACCTGTCCAACGGCGACGTGCTGCCGTGGGGCGAGGTGACCGAGTGGGAGCCGCCGGCGCGACTGCTGATCGCGTGGAAGCCGAACTCGACACCCCATCCTCCCACCGAGCTCGAGGTCCGGTTCACGCCGGAGGGCGGAGGGACGCTGGTCGAGCTGGAGCACCGGGGCTGGGAGCGCCTCGGCGAGATGGCGCTGGAGGCTCGCGCCGAGTACGGCACCGGCTGGACGAGGGTTCTCGGCCTGTTCCGGCAGGAAGCACAGAAGGAGGTGGCGTGATGCAGGCCCTCATCGGAGGCGAGCTCACGAAGGCACTCGAGCGCGAGCTGCTCGAGCGGGCCGCCCGCGAGCGGCACGCGCGCGGCGCTCGAACCCCCCGGACCCGGAGGCCGCTGCCCCGGTAGGCTCGGGGCCGCGTGATCGTCCTTCGGGTCCTCCTGTTCCTCGCCGGCGCCGCGGCCGTCCTGTTCGCGGTCCGCTCCGTCATCCGCACGTTCGTGGTTCCTCGGGCGCTGCGCAACATCCTGGCCCGGCTCGTGTTCGTCACGGTCCGCCGGGTCTTCCGGCTGCGCGCGAGCGCACGGCACGACTACGCGAAACGCGACCGCGTGATGGCCCTGTACGCACCCGCCGCGCTCTTCACGCTCCTCGCCGTCTGGCTCGCGATCCTGCTCGCGGGGTTCACGGCCATGTTCTTCGCGCTCGGCAGCGCGAGCCTCCTCGAGGCGTTCACGCTCGCCGGGTCGTCGCTGTTCACGCTCGGGTTCGCCGGCCACGAGGGCATGCCGTCGGTTCTGCTCACGTTCGTCGCCGCCGCCGTGGGGCTCACGTTCCTCGCGATGTTCATCACGTTCCTGCCCGGCGGCTACGCCGCGTTCCAGCGCCGCGAGCGCGGGGTCGCCAAGCTCGAGGTGCGTGCCGGCCAGCCCCCCACCGGGGTCTACCTCATCGACCTCGCGTGGCAGGTCGGGCGCCTGGAGAGCCTCAAGGACCTCTGGGCGGAGTGGGAGGATTGGTTCACCGACGTCGACGAGAGCCACAGCTCGAACCCGGCCCTCGTCTTCTTCCGCTCGGGTCACCCGGATCAGTCGTGGGTCACGGCCGCGGGCGCGATCCTGGACGGCGCGTCGCTCTTCGATTCGACCGTCGACGTGCCGAGGATGCCCGAGCCGCAGTACATGATCCGCTCGGGCTACCTCTGCCTGCGCCACCTCGCCCAGTTCTTCCAGATCCCGGTGGAGGACGACCCGAGTCCCGACGACCCGATCTCGATCACCCGCGAGGAGTTCGACGACGCGGTCGACCGGCTCGCCGCGATCGGCGTCCCCGTCCGGCCGGATCGCGACCAGTGCTGGCGGGACTTCGCCGGCTGGCGGGTGAACTACGACGCCGCGCTCATCGGCCTCGCGAGGATCACGATGGCGCCGCGTGCCCCGTGGTCCTCGGACCGGTACGACGACGTGCACTTCATCCCGCCGGTGTTTCCTCGAAAGGCCGACCGGGCCCCCGGCGCCGGGCGATAGACTGCCCGCTCCGCCAGAGGGAGGCCCCGATGACCACCGCCACGTTCGTCACGTCCATGGGCTCGTTCACGGTCCTGCTGATGCCCGAGCACGCCCCGAAGACCGTCGGCAACTTCGTCGAACTGGCGACCGGCGCGAGGGAATGGACCGATCCCCGCGACCGGTCGCGGAGCACCGACCGGCTCTACGACGGGACGATCTTCCACCGGGTGATCGAGGACTTCATGATCCAGGGGGGCGACCCGACGGGCACCGGGCGGGGCGGCCCCGGCTATCAGTTCGAGGACGAGGTCCCGGCCGACGGTCCCCGCTTCGACCGGCACGGGCTCCTCGCGATGGCGAACTCCGGTCCGGGGACGAACGGGTGCCAGTTCTTCGTGACGGCCGGGCCGACGGAATGGCTCACGGGCAAGCACACGATCTTCGGCGAGGTCACCGAGGGCTACGACGTCGTCGCGGCGATCTCGAAGGTCCCGACGAACAGCAACGACCGTCCGGCCACCGACGTCGTCCTCGAGCGGGTCGAGATCGAGGGCTGAGCTCCCTGGAGCCGGATTCCGTCGAAACAGGCGGAGGGGTGATGGTTGACGATCGCGTAAGTCGCAACATACTTCGCGTGATATGAGAACGTCGGCTCCACTTCTCCTTCCCCTCTTCCGCTCGCAGCTCCAGGGCCGGCTGCTCGCGGTGCTGTACGTGGAGCCCGAACGCACCCGCACGATCTCCGAGCTCGCCGAGCGGCTGGGTGCGCACGTGGCCACCGTTCATCGGGAGGTGGACCGTTTGGAGCGGGCAGGCGTCCTCGAGAGCCGTCGCGTCGGGCGCACCAAAGTCGTTCGACCGAACGAAGACTCGCCGTTCGAGCCGGAGCTCTCGTCGCTGGTGTTGAAGTCGTTCGGGCCCGTCCCGATCCTCTCGTCCCTCCTCGGGAGGGTTGCCGGCCTCGAAGAGGCGTACGTGTTCGGTTCGTGGGCAGAGCGTCATCAAGGGATCCCGGGAGCGTCCCCTCGCGACGTGGACGTGCTGGTCGTCGGACGGCCTGATCGCGACGAGGTCTACGAGGTGGCGGGGGAAGCGGAGCGAATCATCGGTCTTCCGGTTGACATCGTGATCAGGTCCCCGGAGGCCTGGGAGCAGAAAGACGACGGGATCGCGCGCACCGTTCGATCGGGCCCCAGTGTCGCTCTTCACCTCGATCGGCCGTGACCACGCTGGACGAGCTTCGTTCCCGTGGCCTCCTTCAAGAAGTTCGCGTCGACCCGTGGCAACCGATCGCCTGATGAGCGACGCGCGCCGACATCTCCGGACGGCCTCGTTCGCCCTGGACGGTGGGGATCACGCCGGGGCTCATCAGATCGCGTACGACGCGGCCCGGAAGGCTTTGACCGCGATGCTGCTGTCTCGAGGGCTGCGTGCCCGTGGGGCCGGGCCCACATGACCCTGCTCCAAGCGACTCGGGCGGTGTTTTCCGATGAAGACGGTGTCGAGGCCGTCGGACGATTCGATCGGGTCCGTCGGACCCTCAAGCCGAGTACCTCGGCCGTGAATTCGAGGAGGACGAGGTGGCCCACGACGTCGAGATCGCGGCGTCGGTGGTTGCGCTCGCCCGAGCGCGTCTTCGCCGTGAGCTAGCCGCTCAGAGCTCGCACCCGCGCTCGAACGCGCCCTGGCCCCCCTTGCTGCACGAGTCGGTGCCGCCGCCGCCGTCCAGATAGTCGTACTCCGAGCCTCCGCCCAGGACGTCGTCGCCGGACTCCCCCATCAGGGTGTCCGAGCCCTCCTGCCCGTCGAGGTGGTCGTTGCCCGCTCCGCCGTAGATGAGATCGGCTCCGAGGCCACCGCGGACCGTGTCGTCGCCGCCGCGCGCGCAGATGACGTCGTTCAGGTCGGTGCCCGCGATGCCGACGTCAGGCCCGGCGGTGCCCTGGATGGTGCACACGGGGAGCGGCTGCCAGTCCGGCGACAGGTCCGGCGTGGGATCCGTGGTGACCCGCTGCGGCGCCGAGCCGTCCGCGTTCATCACCCAGACGTCGATGTTGCCCTCGCCCACCACGAACGCGACGAAGGCGATGCGGGTGCCGTCGGGCGACCACGACGGGTCGAAGTCCATGGAAGCCGGGCTGTTCGTGATGTTCGCCTCGGCGTGGGTGGCGGCGTCGATCACGTAGATCTCGGAGGTCCCGTCGAGGCAGCAGCGCTCCACGGCGATGCGCGAGCCGTCGGGTGACCACGACGGGTTGCCGTCGACGAAGACGTTCGCGGTGAGCCGGACGAGGCCGCCGCCGTCGGCGTTCATGACGTAGATCTCCGGGAAGCCGCCGTCGCGATCGGAGACGAACGCGATGCGGGTGCCATCCGGCGACCAGGCCGGCGAGCGGTCGGCCGCGCCCGCGGTCTGCGTGGTGAGCTGGACGCGCTGCGTGCCGTCCGCCCTCGCCACGAAGATGCGGAACGGGCCGGTGAGGCTCGTCCGCGCCGCGTAGGCGATGTGGGTGCCGTCGGGCGACCAGGCCGGATCGCGCTCGGGCATCGGCGTGTCGGTGATCCGGGTTCGGTCACGGCCTCCGGCCGTCATGACGAAGAGGTCGGGCCGGCCCGTCGGCGGCTTCCTCCGAACGAACGCGATGCGCGCGCCGTCGGGCGACCAGGCGGGCTGGAGCTCCGCGACGCCCTCGCTCGTGGACAGGTCGATAGCGCCGGCGCCGTCGGCCTGCATCGTGAACACGCGGGGGTCGCCGCTCCGGTCGGAGCGAAAGGCCAGCAGGCCGCTCGTCGACGTCCACAGCGTCGAGCTCGCGCTCGCTCGCGGCGCGCCCGCGATCAGGACGCACGCGAGCACCAGCAGGGAGATAGCGGTTCGGCGCACGAAGAAGCCTCTCGAGGGTGTGGAGCCGGGAACCCTACCAGCCACCGGCGTGACCGGGGACCGGACGCGCATGGGGCCGGGCGCATCTGCGCCCGGCCCCATGGCGTATCGCCCGGAACGTCAGTTCTCGCAGCTCGCCTCGGTGTTGTTCCCCCCGCCGCCGTTGCAGCTGTCCTTGCCCTTGCCGCCGGTGAGGTGGTCGTTGCCCTTGCCTCCCACCAGGTCGTCGTTGCCCGAGCCGCCGGTCAAGGTGTCGTTCCCGTTGGCGCCCGACAGCTCGTCGTTGCCCTTGGCGCCCTCGAGGTTGTCGTTGCCGTCCCCGCCCTTGACGTCGTCGTTGCCGCCGCCGCCGTTGGCCGAGTCCTTGCCGTCCCCGGCGTTCATCGTGTCGTTGCCGGCCCCGCCGTTCACGTTGTCGTTGCCGGCGTCGCCGCTCAGGTTGTCGTCGCCGTCGCCGGCGTTCAGGTTGTCGTTGCCGTCCCCGCCGGTCAGGTGGTCGTTCCCGGCTCCCCCGTTGAGGCTGTCGCCACCGCCGCCACCGGAGAGCGAGTCGTTGCCGTTGCCACCGTCGAGCGTGTCGGACGCCGACCCGCCGGTGATCGAGTCGTCGAACGCCGACCCGGTCACGGCCTCGAGCTCGACGAGGGTGTCGGTGCCCTGGCCGGTGGCGGTCCCGGTGCCGAGGTTCACGGTCACGCCGACGGTCGCCGCGGAGTAGTCGACCCGGTCCGTTCCGGCATCGCCGTCGATCGTGTCGTTCCCGTCGCGACCGTTGAGCAGATCGTTGCCGTCGTCGCCATTGAGCACGTTGGTGCCGCTGTTGCCAAGCAAGGTGTCGGCGCCGTCGCCGCCGTTGGCGTTCTCGGTGGTCGTGATCGTGTCGGTTCCGGCACCGACCGTGTTCTGCGCCGCGGTGAGGTTGAGGTCGACCGTGACCGCGGCCGTCAGATCGCTGTAACTCACGGTGTCCGTACCGGTAGCACCGGTCACGGTGTCGTTGCCGATGTTCGGCCGGAGGATGTCGTCGCCGTCGTCGCCCTGCAAGGTGTCGTTGCCCGCATCGGCGTTGATCGTGTCGTTGCCCGATCCACCGGCGATCGTGTTGTCACCGGTCGAGCCCGTGAGGAGGTCCGCCCCCGAACCGCCCGTGAGGTTCTCGAACGTGCTGAGAGTGTCGCTGCCGGCACCGCCCGTGGTCTGGGCCGTCGTCGGCACGAGGCTGACGGTGACGGCACCCGACACACCGGTGTACGCGGCAGTGTCCGTCCCGTTACCGCCGGCCATCGTGTCGTTCCCCGAGTCCGTGCCGCCGTTGACGACGTCGTTGCCGTCCCCACCGGTCAAGCTGTCGTTGCCGTTTCCGCCGTTCAGCGTGTCAGCGCCGCTTCCCCCGGTGAGCGTGTCGGTGCCGTCGCCACCATTGAGAGCGAGCGCGGCCGTGAAGGCGCCACCCAGGCCGCCGCCGCCGGCGCCGGAGACGTTGTCGTCGCCGCCGACGGAGCTGACCGTGAATGCCTCAACCGTCCCGGTTCCGGTCACGTCGGGCGTTTGACCGGAATCGAGGCTGATCCCGTTCGCCCCGAACCCGATCGTGTCGGCGCCCCCCGTTCCGTTGATCGTGAGGGAATCGGAGCCGCCGCCAAGCGCAAGCACGATCGACGTGGTGCTCTGCTGCGGGAAGTCCGCGGTCCCTCCTTGCTCGATCGTCACGGTCTGGTTGCCGGCCCCGCCCGTCTCGTTGACCGTGATCGTGGTGACCGTGTTCGTGAGGTTGCCGTCACAGTCCCCAGGATCCGTGTTGGGCGCAACCACGATCGTCCGCGGGTCGCTCGCACCCGACAGGGAGAGCGTCACGGAGTCGCCGGCCGCCAGGTCGATCCCGAGGTTGGCCGAGCCTCCCCCCGTGCACGTCACCGCCGCGAACGCGGGGATCGCGGTCAAGCCAACGATAAAGGCGGAAAGCAGGAGTGTAATGAGTCCCGCCCCCAGCCGTGAGATCGATCGAGCACGTGTCGAGTGCGTCGTGTGCATGCGAACCTCCCCGCTCCAGAAGACGTCCGGGGGCAACCCTAGTGCAGCATTGCGGGCAGAATCAAGGAAGGGGACCGGGAACCCCACCGGGGACCCGAAGCGTCTCGGTAGGTTCGGCTACGGCAACTGCCCGGCGCGGGCGAATCGCTTCCGCAAGACAGAACCGGCCCCCTTTCGGGGGCCGGTTCTGTCTTGCGTGGATCTGTGTGGCGAACTAGACGAGCTTCGCCACCACGGAGGCGCGAGCCACGTTCAGCGTCCGCGCCTTGCCCTGCTGGCAGCTCTTGCGGGACTCGACACCCTTGCACGTGTCGTCGCCCTTGCCACCCTTGCCGACGTCGAAGCCAGTGCCGCCGACGAGCAGGTCGTCGCCGCCGGCGCCGCCCAGAGTGTCGTCTCCGGCGTTGGCACGAACGACGTCGTCGCCACCGCCGCCCTTCAGGGTGTCGTTGCTGCCCGACCCCGTCAGGATGTCCTCGCCGGCTCCGCCCTTGAACAGGAAGTTGATCGTCACGAGCCCGCCGCCGCCGGTGATGGTGTCGTCGAACGGTGAACCCACGATGATCTCAACCGGACCGGTGATGGCGGCCGGCGCTCCGCCGAAGCCGTCGTCGCCACTCTCGGCGCTCGTCGCGAACCCGAGGCTCAGATCGACGTTGACTCCGTCCGTCGTGTTCGTAGCGAAGCTGACCGTGTCTGCTCCGGCACCGCCGTCGAACTGGTCGTTGCCAAGCCCACCGATCAGGGTGTCGTTCGCCCCCGCACCGAAGATGTTGTCGTTGCCAGCGTTGCCTTCGATGTGGTTCTGAACGTCATTTCCCGTGAGCGTGTCAGACCCACCGCCGCCCAACAGGTTCTCGAGGTCGTCGGTCGTCGGGTCCAGGTTGTCCAGGTTGACGTTCACGGCGCTGGTCTGCGCGGTCGCATCGACGGTATCCACCCCGTCCCCACCCGAGAAGAACACGGTGGGGCAGACTGTGGTCCAGATCAGCGTGTCGTCGAAGGCCGAGCCCGCGAACCCGTTGATGCCGGTCCACGTGTCCGTGCCCTGGCCGGTGGCCGTGCCGGTGCAGCTGGCGCTGGCAGCCGGTGTGATCGTCAGCCCGGCGCTCGAGCTCGACCAGTCGATCGTGTCAGCGCCGATCTGGCCCGTCAGGGTGTCGTCACCGTCACCCGGGATGAGGTACTCGGCTGTGCCGCCATTCCCCACGATGCAGTCGTTGGCCGAGCCGGACTGCAGGTTCTCGAAGGTGCCAGGCGTGAACGTGACGTCCTGCTCGTCGCCCGGGTCCACGACGTCGCAGTCCGCGTTGGCGCTGTGACCCGACAGGCCCGTGGCCGCGTCGATGACGACGCTGGTGGTCCGGGTGCCGTAGCTCAGCGTGTCGCCGTTGACCTCAAGGCCAGAACCGCCGTCGACAAGGTCCCCGGGGTTCGGCAGAACAGCCGCCGCGCCGGGAGAGATCGTGTCGTCGCCAGCGTTGCCGAAGGCGAACAGACGCACGCTGGAGCTCAGCGCGGAGCCGTCGATCGTGTCGTTCCCGTTGTTCCCGATGATCTGCGCAACTTCCTCACCGAGGAGGTCGCCGCCGCCGCCGTTCAGCACGAAGGTGCTGTCGGTCAGCACGACGGTGTTGTTGATGTCCTCGGAGAGAAGCAGCTGGAAGAAGTCGGGAGCTCCGGTTCCGAGGTCGACCCCCCACTGGATCGTGGTCGGGAACTCGTCGCCTGAGAACTCATCGATCGTGAACGCCTCGACCGTGCTGGGCTGGCCGAGCACCGAGATGATGGTCGTGTTGCCGGTCGTGGCGCTTCCACAGGCGAGGTAGGCGCCACCGTTGTCGCTGAACAAGATGGCCCCATCGGGAGCCGCCGGATCGAGGTTCGCGCTGTCGCCCTCCACCGCCAATGCGGCGAACTCGGTCGACGGCACCGTGATCAGGATCTTGTCCAGCGTCGAGTCATAGCTGCAGGTGGCCGCCGAGGCGACCCCCGCTCCGATCACCGCCAGGACCTGGAAGGCGGCCAGGGTGAATACCACCACCCCTACCTTCGCGATCCGGCGGTTCCCTCCTCTCTTGCGCAGATCCATTCCCGCTCCTTTCTTCCTACTCTTCTCTTCCTACTCTTCCCGTCGTAGCCGGTGAACGTTGTCGCGCAGGCGCAGCAACGCCAACCGGGGGAAGGTTGGGCCGGATGCTATGCCCCACAATGGGGACAGTCAACAGCGGTCGCCCTCCACCTTCTCTAGGCCCCTGGATCCCCCTTTCACCCGCCGCCCAGGAGAGCGGTCCACAGACCCCTCTACCGCAGATAACGGCCCCCACCGGCGAAGGTTGCTCGGCGGGGCCCTCAAGGCTGAGTGTCGTCGACGGTCAACGAGCCCCCGTAGATCGTCCCGTCCACCCAGACGCGCACCGTGATCGTCGTGAAACCCCGCCAAGGAAGGCCGGCCACCGGGCTCGAGGCGTTCAGCAGGTCGAAGGTTCCGTCGAAGCGATACGTCACGGAGCCGTCGTCGGCCGTCGTCGTCTCGGTCAGCGATGCGACCCCTCCATACAGGAAGTCGCCGCCCGCCGATGAGAGACCGAACCGGTACTCGAGGCTCCCGCCGTCCGCCCCGACCACGCCGTCCTCGACGAGGTAGAAGGGCCAGGTAACGTCGCCGTTGCTGTCGAGCGCACCCCCGTTGATGAGCTGGGAGAACGAGAACTGGCCCTCACCGCGTTCGAGCTGCGAGGTGGTCAGCGTGGAGGGGGGGCACTCGCAGGTCTCGATGGACTCCGTCGACGAGACGAAGTCGAACGTCCAGGCCGGCGCCGGCGGGATCGCGGGCGGCTCCGGCGAGGGCTGGGTGGTCGGATCCGGCGTGGGGCTCTCGGAAGGATCGGGCGTCGGCGAGGCGCTCGGGTCCTCGACCGGCGGGACCAGGACCGGGTCGGCCGGATCCGGCTCGGGCTCGGACCGGTTCTTGCCATTCTTCGCAGGCTCCGGACGCGGGTCGCGCTCGACGGCCGGCACGACGACGGGCAGGTTCGGCGAGGGCGACGCGATCACCGCGAGCGCTGCGGCCGCGCGATCGCCCGCATCGCGCTCGCGGTGCTTCACGATCGTGGCGGCGCCGACGGTCACGCCGCCGGCGAGCAGGAGGGTCATCCCGGCCGCCACCACGCGCTCGCTCATGCTGGAGGCGGCGGTGACCACGGTCGGCGAGCTCGCGGCCGAGGTGACGATCTCCGGCGTTGCCGCCTGGGCCACCTGGGTGGCGTGGCCGCCGATACGGTCGAGGAGCCGGCGGGCCCCGTCCGCCGCCCGCGCGAGCCACAGGAGCGGGATCACCGCGAGGCCGGCGAGCCCGCCCTTCTCGGTGATCGCGAGCAGCCAGCCCCGGCGGAAGCTCCCCTTGGCGCGATGGATCAGGGCCTTGGCCTGCGAGGGCGTGATCTCGAGCGCCGTGGCGATCTCGCGATGGGAGCGCCCCTCGAGCTCGCGAAGGACGAGCGCCGTGCGGTGCGTCTCCGGGAGCCCGGCGAGCACCGAGAGCACCAGGTCGCGCTCGACGAGCCGCTCGACCATCTCCTCGGGCCCGTCGGCGGGGTCCTTGCGCTCGTGGTCCTCGATGGTGCCGTCCTCGAGCTGCGGGCGGCGGGTCCGCGTCCGGATCTGGTCGAGCGACACGTTGGTCGCGATCCGCGCGACCCACGGCTGCAGGGCGTACTGCCCGTTGAAGCGGTGCAGGCCTTGGAAGACGCGGATCATCGTCTCCTGGAAGGCGTCGTCCACGTCCTGCTGGTTGGGAAGGAAACGGTGGCAGACGTGCCGGGCGAGCGGGCCGTACCGGCGGTGGATCTCGACGAACGCCTCGGGCTGGCCGGCCTGGAAGTCCAGGACGAGCAGGCGGTCGTCCAGGGACGCGTAATCCCCGTCGACCCGAAGGTCGGTGATCCTTGTGGCCACAGTTATCCCCAAAACGAAACGTCGGGAGGCTGCCGATGGTTGCGGCCGTCCGGGAGAAGGCCCGGGGGCAGGCACGGAACCATCGGCATCGGACTCGACTGTAGCACGGGGGCTTCGCGCCACCGGCGGACCGAAGACCCGCTCCCGCTAGGATGCACGGCCGTGGAGGCCGTCGAGCTCGCGATCGCCGGAGCGCACCTCGTCACCCTGGTCCCCCACGAGGATCCGCGCGGATCGCTCACCGAGCTGTATCGGCAGCAATGGGTCCCGGACTCCAACGCGGTCGTCCAGGCGAACCTGTCCTGGTCGCGCGCCGGGGTGCTGCGGGGCCTGCACTGGCACCGCCGCCAGCGGGACTTCTGGTGCGTGCTCACGGGGCGGGCGTTCGTGGCCCTCGTCGACCTCCGGGAGGGGTCCCCGACCCGGCGCGAGACCGTCGAGCTCCGGATCGACCCCGCGCTCGGACGGCGGGGCATCTCCATCCCGCCGGGCGTCTCGCACGGCTTCTTCGCCGAGAGCGAGGTCCTCCTGTTGTACCTCGTCGACCTCGCGTACGCCGGCGACGACGAGTTCGGCCTCGCCTGGGACGACCCCGACGTCGCCATCGGCTGGCCCTCGCGAACGCCGACGCTCTCCGAACGCGATCGGGGCAATCCCCCGTTGGCGGACGTCCTCGCGGACCCTCCGGGGTACGACGGCCGGTAGGTCGGCCGAGCCTTCGCGCCGGCGCGGCCTAGGCCCTCGCGCCGTAGAGCGCCGCCGGATGCAGCCGTACGGTCGGGCCGATGCCCCTGCCCGTTTCTCGCCGTGCGTGCACGCGCGCGCTCGTGATCCTGCTGAGCGGCACCCTCGCGCTCGGCACGGCTCCGGGCGTGAGCTTCGGCGCCGACAAGGAGCTGCACCAGGCGCGCCAGGAGCTCCGGGAGACCCGGGCGCGGATCCGCGAGCGGGCGCAGAAGCTTCGCGACGTCAAGCGCGAGCTGAACCGGCTCGCGACCGAGATCTCGAACAACGAGGCGCAGATCAACGAGTCGACGGCCAAGATGGCCAAGCTCCAGGTGGGGCTCGCCCGGCTGGAGGCCCGCACGCTCACCCTGCAGAACCAGCTCAACGACCGCAACCGCGAGGCCTACATCCAGGGCCCCGGGGCACCCTTCCTGTACCTGCTGACGGCCACCTCGGCCGCCGAGGCCGCGTCGCGTCTGTCCCTGCTCACCGAGATGAACCGGCGAGACGAGCTTCTCGCGTATCGCGTCCAGCAGAACAGCGAACGTCTCGAGCGGGGCCGGGCCGAGCTCCTGCGGCTACAGCACGCCCGCGAGCTCGCGCTCCAGCAGCTCGAGGTGGACCAGGTGGAGATGCGGCACAAGCTCCGCACGTCGCGACGACTGTTCGAGAGCCTGCAGGCGCACAAGGAGGAGGTGCTCGCGGTCGTCGCGAAGTACCACCCGTTCGCCGCCTGTCCGGTCGACGGCCCGGTCGCGATCGCGGACGACTTCGGGATCTGGGTCCACCACTCCAAGAAGGAGGGCGGGGACCACATCCACCAGGGCAACGACATGATGGCCGCGGCCGGCACGCCGATCGTGGCGCCGTTCGACGGCACCGCGGTCGACGCGAAGAACAAGATCGGCGGCAACGCCGTCAAGGTCTACGGCGAGTACGGGTACGTGTACAACGCGCACCTGTCCGCCTACGGGCAGCTCGGGCCGGTCGAGACCGGCGACGTGATCGGCTACGTCGGGGCGACCGGGAACACGAACGCCAACCACGACCACTTCGAGTGGCACCCGAACAACGGGCCGGCGGTCGACCCCCACGAGTTCCTGCTCCAGGTCTGCTAGCGCGGCTCGGCGCGTTCCCCCTGGCCCGATGCCGCCGAGGTGATCGTCGCCATCTGGGCGATCACCTCGTGGAGCACCACCGTGAGCTGCGCGACGTCGCCGCGGACCTTCTCGAGCGCCTCGGGGATCGTGGCGCGAAGCCGATCGACCTCCATCGGGATCGTGAGACGGACCTTCTCGAGCTCCTCCGGGATCTGCGCCCGGATGCGCTCGAACTCGTCGGCGTTGGCCTCGCGCACGCGCTCGATCTGATCGGGGACGATCTTCGCGAGCTCGGTCGGGATCGTGGACCGGATCTGCTCGAAGCCGCCCGGAATCGTCGCGCGCAGCTGCTCGAGCTCGCGCCGGTGATCGTCGCGGATCCGCTCGAGCTCGCCCGGGATCGCATCGCGGACGCGCTGGAACTCCTGCGGGATGGTCTCGCGCACGCGAGCCATCTCCTGGGGGATCTGCGCGCGCACCGTCGCGAACGCCTCGGGGATCGACGCCCGGATCCGCTCGACCGCGGACTCGAGCAGCGTGGCGAGCTCGGCGCTCTGGAGCGTGAGCTGCTGGGCCAGGCGCCGGTCCGACTCGTCGGCGCGGCTCGACAGCTCCTCCACGAGGCCGACGAGGAGGTTGTCGAAGCGCTGCTCGAGCGTGCCGATCGCCGACGCCGCCGCGGGCCCGACGCCCTCGAGACCGCCGAGGACCAGGATGCCGCGGAGCTCGTGCATCGTCCGCGCCAGCGCACGCAGCTCGTCCTCGAGGCGGTCCGACCGCAGCCCGAGGCTCTGGAATCGCTCCTCGGTCAGGGTCATCACGCCGCGGACCGCCTGCGCGTAGGACTCAGGCGTCGGCGACTTCTCCAGCGGGTTCGCGGGGTCCTGGACCGCCTGGGCCCGCATGATGGCTTCGGCCGTCGCGAACGCCCGCTTCTGCGCCGCTCGCGCCATCGCCTCGTCGCGCCACCAGCGGCGGAAGCTCCCGATCAGGCCGGGCCGCGGCGCGGGCGCTTCGGCCGGCGCCGGCGAGGCCGGCGATGTCGCGAGTTCGAAGGAGACGGTCGGGGGGGCCGCGGGCAGCGGCAAGGCGGCGGGCGGCAGGGTGGTCGTGCCGGCGACCGGCCGATCGTCCGGGATGACGACGACCTCCTCGATCACCGGCCGGAGCACGCGCTCGAGGCCTACCTCGGGGGTGACGAGCCCCGCTCGCGCGGGGTCATACGTCACCCCGGGCGGTGCATCGACCGGCTCGGGTAGCGGCACGGCGCGATCCAGTCCGAGCGGGACGTCCAGGTCCACCTCGTACGTGAACAGGGGCTCGGACTCCTCGAACTCGGTCGCCACCCCGGCGCCCGGTGCGGACCGCCCTCGGCGGTGCCGTCCCGGCTGCCGGCGCGGGCCGCGCTCCGCGCGCTCGAGCCATTCGGGCTGGTGGGTGCCTCGGTCATCCACCGTCATCTCGATCCCTCCCGGAGCATGCGTGGGTCACGGTCCCGGCGCACGCGAGGGACACCCCGCGGGCGTGGGGTGAAGAACCGTAGGGCAGGCGACAGGGCGAATCAACGACCCTCGTGAGAAACGCGCCGGGGTGGTTCGCGCCAGTCTCGGGTAGGTTCCCTTGAAACCGATCGAGGGAGGAACCATGCCGATTCGCACCGCCGACGCCGAGTGGACCGGGACCCTGCAAGAGGGCAACGGGCGGATGCGCCTGGGGGGCGGAGCCTTCGACGGTGCCTACTCCTTCTCCTCCAGGTTCGAGGAGGGTGCCGGGACCAACCCCGAGGAGCTCATCGCCGCGGCCCACGCGGGCTGCTACTCGATGGCCCTGTCGGGGAGCCTGGGGAAGGCCGGCTTCACGCCCGAGCACATCGAGACGACCGCCCGCGTGCACATCGAGCGGGGCGACGCCGGGTTCTCCATCACGCGCATCGAGCTCGCGACGCGGGCCAAGGTCGCGGGGATCGACGACGACACGTTCCAGGGCCTCGCTGAGCAGACCAAGCTGACCTGTCCGGTCTCGAGGGCGCTCGCGGCGGTTTCCGAGGTGACCGTCGCGGCCGAGCTCGTCCGCGACTGAGGGACCGCGGCATCCGTTCGCCGACCGCGTCCGTACGACCCACAGAGCCCGCCGTCCGGAGGGAGCCAGCCATGAAGACCATCCTCGCCCGAGCCGCGATCGCCACCTTCCTCGTGCTCGGCCTCGCGGCGCCGGCCATCGCGGCCGAGCCGATCCGCGGGCCGAGCGGCGCGAGCGGCCCCGTCAAGATCAAGATCAAGGACTCGGGGACCCGGCGGTTCGCTCCATCGTCGATCACGATCTCGCGGGGCACGAAGGTGAAGTGGGTGAACAAGGGGACGCTCACGCACACCACGACGGCCGACGAGGGTGCCTGGGACGAGCGCCTGGACCCGGGCGACACGTTCACTCGCAAGTTCCGCCACGCCGGCACGTTCGCGTTTCACTGCTCCATCCACCCGAGCATGACCGGCACCGTCACCGTCACGTAGGGCCCCTCACGGGGGACCCGCGGATGGCTCAAGTGCGGGAGCCCTGACTGCCGATACCCTCCCCATGAGGGGGAGCACGAACGTCCGGGAGCCCTCGGTGACCGCGCGCCCCTTCTCGCGCCGGTCGTTCCTTCGCACCTCCGCGGTGGGTGCGGCGGCGATCGGCACCGGGGCGATCCCGTCCCTGCTCGTCGCGCCGCCGGCCTCGGCCGCCCCAAGCTTCGTTTCCAAGGACCAGGAGCTCCACGTGCTTCGCCGTGCGACGTGGGGGGCGAGCAAGGCCTCGCACGAGCGCATCCAGCAGATCGGTGTGAACCGGTGGATCGAGGAGCAGCTCGACCCCGATTCGATCGACGACTCGGCCTGCGAGGACCTCGTCGCCCAGCGCTTCCCGCGGCTGGAGTGGACCATCCGCAAGGCGCACGACACGCTCGACTTCGGCTGGGACCTGATGTTCGACGTCGGCGTCTCGACGATCGCGCGCGCGTGCTGGAGCGAGCGCCAGCTCCTCGAGGTCATGGTCGACGTCTGGTCGAACCACCTGAACGTCACGAACCCGAGCGACAGCGTGTGGGACTCGCGGCACGACTACGACCAAACCGTGATCCGCAAGCACGCGCTTGGCAAGTTCTCGGACATGCTGCGCGCGTCCGCCACGCACCCGGCGATGATGACCTACCTCAACAACGCCGAGTCCACCAAGGACAACCCGAACGAGAACTACGGCCGCGAGCTCCTCGAGCTCCACACGGTCGGCGTCGACGGCGGCTACGACGAGACCGACATGCGGAACTCGACGCTCGTGATGACCGGGTTCGGCTACGACTGGGAGACCGGCGAGTTCCAGTACCACGACTGGGCTCACTACACCGGCAGGGTCCAGGTCATGAAGTGGTCCTCGAAGAACCACTCGGCCGCCGGCGGCTACAAGGTCGGGCTCGACTACGTCGACTACCTCGCGCGCCACCCGTCGACGGCCGTGCACATCGCGACGAAGCTCGCCCGGCGGTTCGTGACGGACGAGCCGAAGCAGGGCTTCCTCGAGTCGCTCGCCGAGACCTACCTCGACCACGACACCGCGATCGTTCCGGTGCTGCGCAAGCTCTTCGGGTCGAAGGACTTTCGCGACTCGATCGGGCAGAAGATCCGCCGCCCGATGCAGGACCTCGTCTCCACGATCCGGATCCTCGGCATCGAGCCGGACAAGAGCGGCCGCGACGGGATGGACGGCCTGTACTGGATGCTGTCGGAGCTCGGCGACCTGCCGATGGCCTGGTCCCAGCCGAACGGGTACGCCGACTACACCGACGCGTGGCGCTCCGCCGGCGGCTGCGTCGGGCGCTGGAACATGCACATGTCGCTCGCGGGGCACTGGTGGCCGGACGCCCTCGTCCTGCCGCCGCTTCGACGACTCCTCCCCGGAAACCTCCCCTCGACGCACGGCAAGCTGATCGACGCGCTCGGCAAGCGGCTCACGTTCAAGACGCTCTCTGATTCGCACCGCGATGCGGTGCTCGGGTTCATCCGCCGCTCGGCGGGCGACGCCCTGTCCGAGGACGACGAGGCCATGCAGTGGCGCCTGCCGTA
The DNA here is from genome assembly GCA_963716935.1 of uncultured Actinomycetes bacterium. Lineage (GTDB taxonomy): Bacteria > Actinomycetota > UBA4738 > UBA4738 > HRBIN12 > CALGFI01. The sequence continues at coordinate 486,927 of CAVQUN010000008.1, forward strand.
TCTCGTCGCGCTGATCCTGGACTCCCCCTACCACGAGGTCCGGTGACGATGGACGAGGTCACGACCGCGGCCGTGCCGACGAAGGCCTGCGGCTGCCCCGAGTTCGAGGGCCTGTCTCGCCGGTCGTTCCTGAAGCTCGCCGTCGCCGCCGGAGCGGTCGCCGGGCTCGTCACCGAGGGGCTCGCCACGCGGCTCGCGTTCGCGGCCGGGACCTACACGGGCGACGTGCTCGTCGTGCTGTCGCTGCGCGGGGGATTCGACGGGCTGCAGGCGATCGTGCCGGCCGGCGACCCCGACTATCAGAGCTGGCGGCCGAACGTGGGCATCCCCGCGGGGACGCTGATCCAGCTCGACTCGATGTTCGGCATGCACCCCGCGATGGAGCCGCTGAAGCCGCTGTACGACGCGGGCACGCTCGGCATCCTGCACGCGGTCGGGATGGCCGAGCCGAACCGCTCGCACTTCTCCGCGATGGAGGAGATGGAGCGCGCGGCGCCGGGGACGTCGCTGCGCACGGGCTGGATCGACCGCGTGCTCGGGCTCCGCGACCCCGGGACCCCCTTCCAGGGGACCCAGCTCGGCGACGGCCGGCCGGCGCACGCGTTCTCGGGCCCGGCGCAGGAGCTCGCCATGTACTCCGTGGACTCGTTCGGGCTGGACGCGGCCTGGGACGACGACCAGCGCCTGCTGTGGGAGGCCGCGCTTCGCGGCGTGCACCAGGGAGCGCCGGACGCGCTCTCGGCGCCGGCGGGGGTCGCGCTCGACGCGATGGCCACGACGGCCGAGCTCAAGGCGGCCGGCTACACGCCCGACCCGGCCGCGAGCTACCCGGACTCGGACCTCGCGCGCGCGCTGATGGACGTCGCCCGGCTCATCAAGGCCGACGTCGGGCTCCAGGTCGCGGCGGTGGACTACGGGGACTGGGACATGCACGCGGGGATGGGCGGCGTGAACAACGGGTGGATGCACGATCACCTGACCGAGCTGTCCCGATCGCTCTCCGCGTTCGCGGCCGACCTCGGGCCGCGGATCGCCGACGTCACGCTCGTCACGCTCACCGAGTTCGGGCGCCGGGTCGAGGAGAACGGCTCCGGCGGGACCGACCACGGGTTCGGGCAGGTCGTGCTCGCGCTCGGGGGCGGTGTCCGCGGCGGCCAGGTGTACGGCAGCTGGCCCGGACTGTCGCCGAACGCGCTCATCGACGGCGACCTGAACGGGACGACCGACTACCGGACATTCCTCGCCGAGGCCCTCGAGAAGCGGTGCGGCGCCGGGTCGGTCTCTGGCGTGTTCCCCGGGATCGGCTCGGACCGTCCGGGGATCTTCAACCAGCGATCCTGAGCGGCGTCGCCCGCCGCACGGCCGTTCGCTAGGCTCCGCCGTGATGCCGGACGATCGTCTGACGTTCGTGTTCATGCCCGAGAGCGCGTACGGGCCGACGAACAACTGCGTGGGGATCGGCAAGATCCTCGAGCGCCGCGGGCATCGCGTGGTGTTCGCCGCCGAGGCGTCGTGGAAGGGTCGGCTCGAGCCGCTCGGCTTCGAGGAGGACCTCGTCGACCTCGCGCCGCCGCCGGAGGAGGCGCAGGACGCCGGCCAGTTCTGGACCGACTTCATCACCGAGACCGCGCCCGAGTTCCGGCGGCCGACCATCGACCAGCTCGAGACCTTCATCGAGCCGGTGTTCCGCTCGCTGATCGACGGCGCGCGCTACTGCGAGCCGCGGCTCCAGGAGATCCTGGACCGGGCGAACCCGGACGTGATCGTCGAGGACAACGTCAGCGTGTTTCCGGCGCTCCTGACGCACGGGGCGCCGTGGGTGCGGATCATGAGCTGCAACCCGCTCGAGATGAAGGACCCGTCGCTGCCGCCGACGTTCAGTGGGTACGCGGCCGATGACCGCGCGTCCTGGGAGGACTACCGGGCCGAGGTCGAGCGGACGCACCGCCCGCTCTGGCTCGAGACCGACGAGTGGGTCCGCGAGCGTGGCGCGCCGCCGCTGCCCGACCTCGAGTTCATCCACGAGTCCGAGCACCTGAACCTGTACGTGTTCCCCGAGATCGCCGACTATGCGCGTTCCCGGCCGCTCGCGTCCACGTGGCACCGGCTCGACTCGAGCGTCCGCGAGACCGAGGACCCGTTCGCGGTGCCGGACTCGCTCCGGGACGGCGAGGGCGCGCTCGTCTACCTGTCCCTCGGCTCGCTCGGCTCCGCCGACGTCGATCTGATGCGCCGCCTCGTGGACGTGCTCTCGCGCACGCCGCATCGCTATCTCGTCTCGAAGGGCCCGCGCGCCGACGAGCTCGAGCTCCCCGACAACATGTGGGGCGAGGGCCGCGTGCCGCAGACGTCGATCGTCCCGCTCGTCGACCTCGTCATCACCCACGGCGGCAACAACACGACGACGGAGGCGTTCCACTTCGGCACGCTGATGATCGTCCTGCCCCTGTTCTGGGATCAGTACGACAACGCGCAGCGCGTGGACGAGCTCGGGTACGGCGTCCGGCTCGACACGTACACCTTCGAGGATCGCGAGCTGCAGGACGCGGTCGATCGCCTGCTCGGCGACTCGGCGCTCCGTGAGCGCATGGCGAAGGAGGGCGAGAAGATCCGCAGGCTCGACGGGAAGAAGAAGGCCGCGGACCTCATCGAGACGCTCGGGCGCGAGGCCAGGGCGAACCGCTAGCGCGGAGCGGTCGACCCGCGGGGCACGAGCCGGGTCGGCACGTCGCGCACCGACCCCGCCGGCTCCCCCTCCACGAGGTCCATCAGCAGCCGGGCCGCGGTCGCCCCGAGCTCGGCCTGGTTGAGCTCGAGCGTCGTGAGCGTCGGCTCGGTCGTCCCGGCGGCCCCAAGCTCGGAGACCGAGGCGACGAGGAGCTGCTCGGGGACCTTGATGCCGCGCTCGGCGGCGATCCGAAGGACCTGCGCCGCATGGCCCTCGTAGAGGCAGAACACCGCATCCGGCGGATCGGCCGCGTCGAGGAAGGCCTCCGCGCCCGCGCGAAACGCGGCCGGGCCCGCCGTCGAGTCGGCGGCCGTCGCGACGAGCATCGGCTCCTGTCCCCGCCGCGAGCACCAGGTCCGGTACTCCGCCAGGGCGTCCTCCGTGAACGACTCGTACGTCACGAACGTGAGCACGCCGACGCGGCCGGCGCCGCGCTCGGCCAGGTGGTCGAGCACCTTTCGGGTCCCGGCGGCGCGATCGTTCTGCACCACGACGTCACCGTCGGATCCGTGCAGGTCGCGGCCGATGAGCACGAGCGACAGGTCGCGCTCGCGCAGGGCGACGAGGCTCGGATCGCCGTCGGCGGGATCGATGACGACCGCGCCGTCGAGCGGGAGCCGGCTCCAGGTCTCGGCGCCGGCGGTCGAGGGGGCGACGACCAGCGCGTACCCGCGCTCGATGGCGGCCGCAGTCGCGGCGTTGATCACGTCCACGTAGTAGTCGATCTCGGTGAAGGCGAGGGGCGCGTTGCCCGGCAGCGACACGTACGTCGCGAGCAGACCGGTGCGACCTCCGGCCAGGCTGCGGGCGAGGGCGTTCGGCGTGTAGCCGAGGGCCGCCGCCACATCGCGAACCCTCGTCCGGGTCTCGACCGGCAGCCGCCCCTTGCCCGACAGCGCGTGGGACACGGTCGTGATCGAAACGCCCGCCTCGCGCGCCACGTCCTTGATGCCGACGACCCGCCCTGGCGTCATGGTGGGTATCGTAGGCGCCCCCGGCGCGGGTGCCCGACGCGGTCGTGGCAGCTCAGGCGGGAGCGTCCAGCGAAGCGAGTCGCCGGCGGGCGTCCTCGGCGCCGACGACGTTGCCCTTGGCCTCGTACAGCTCGCGCGCCCGCCCGAACGCGTCCGAGGCGTCCCCGCCTTCGCCGGCCATCCGGAGGATCTCGCCGAGGTCGACGAACGTGTCGGCACGCATGTTCAGGTCGTCGGTCTCCTCGGCCAGCGTGAGGGCCTCCCGCGCGAGCGCCCGGGCCTCGGCCGACCGATCGCGCGCCGCCCGGACCCTCGCGCGGGCGCTTCGCCACATCACCTGGGTCGCGAGATCGTCCTCGGCCCCGATGTCCTCGCTCAGCTTCGCGAGCACCTCCGCGTCCTCGAGCTTGCCTTGCGCGACGAGCGCGTGCGCGAGCTCCGCGGCGACCGTCGACAGGAACCCGCGCTCCCCGACCTCCACCGCCGCGTCGTAGCCGGATCGAAACGCGCGCTCGGCCGCGACGAAGTCCCCGGCCAGCATCTCGATCGACCCGATCGCCTCAGACATGAACAGCGAGCGCATGCGCATGCCGAGCTCCTCGAGGCTCCCGCGTGCCCGCGTCGCGAGCTCGCGCGCCTCGTCGAAGTCCCCCTCCATCGCCCGGACCGAGGCCAGCGCGCGAAGTGCCCCCGCCTCGATCATCCCGACGCGCTTCGCGTCCACGAGGGCCTCCTCGCAGATGCGCCGGATCTCGCCGACCGGGGTGGCTCCGTACACGGCGGAGGAGAAGTACCGTGCCAGCCCTTCGGACTCGTCCCAGATCGATCCCGCGCGACGCGCGTGCTCGATCGACCGCTCGAAGGACTCGTGCGCCGCCGTGTACGAGGCACGGCTCCACTGGACGTCGCCGAGCAGGCGTAGGCCTCGCGCGAGGCCGAGCTCGTCGCCGAAGCCCTCGAGGACCGGGAGAAGCTGCTCCACCTCGGCGATTGCCTGCTCGCCGGTCCGCTTCGGATCCGTCGCCTCGAGCAGGAGGAACCCGGCGATCACCGCGTGCGCTCGGAGTCGCTCGTCCCCGGCCCGGTTCGCGAGCTCCATCGCCTCGACGCGGGTGGACTCGGCCCCCTCGAGGTCGCCCGTCTCGCTGAGGGCGACCATGAGCTCCGGAAGGAGCGCCGCGCGCTCCGGGTGCTCCTTTGGGAAGAGCGCCGACGCCCGCGAGAGCAGATCGGCCGCCGCGGCGAGGTCTCCTCGGGCGACGGCGCGGTGGCCCGCGGCGGCCAGGTGCCGGGCTCCTTGCACCGCAAGCCCTTCGACGGCCTCGGTCTTGCCGAGCTCGGCGCGATAGCGAGACGCCTGCTCGAGGTGGTAGCCGATGAACTCCTCGACCTCGGTCAGTCGGGCGCCGGCGGCTCGCTCGATCCAGCCCGCGAAGCGCTCGTGCAGGTCGGCGCGGATCTCCTTCGGCGTGCCGGTGTACGCCGCGTCGCGGATCAGGATGTGGTGAAACCGGAACGCGTCCTCGCCCGAGAAGTCGGAGCGCTCCGGCCGGATCAGGTCCTTGCGGACGAGCGTCTGAAGGTGCCCGCCGACCTGCGAGCGGACCTCGGGCGGCGCAAGCTCCTCGACCGATCCCCACCAGAACACCTTGCCGACGACCGACGCGCAGCGGATCACCGCGAGCTCCTCGGCCGAGAGCCGGTCCAGGCGCGCGCTCAGCAGGGCGTGGATGGAGGCCGGGACGGCGACGTTCGAGAGGTCGCCGGCCACCACCCACCCGCCGCCCTCGCGGCGCAGCAGCCCGTCGTCCTCGAGCATCCGGAGCATCTCCTCGACGAACAGCGGGTTGCCGCCGGCGGAGTCGGTGATGCGCTCGATCGCGGGCCCGCGCAGGCGCATCCCGCCGAGCAGGCCGGCGATGAGCTCCTCGCTCTCCTCGTCGCGAAGCGGCGCGAGGTGCAGCGAGCTCGCGTTGTCGGTGCCGCCGCCCCACGCGGGCCGCTCGTCCATCAGGTCCGGGCGGGCGAGACACAGGAGCAGGAGCGCGACCTCGCGGCACCAGCCGGCGAGGTACTCGAGGAGGTCGAGGAACGTCGGCTCGGCCCACTGGATGTCGTCGACGATGACCACGAGCGGCCGGCTGCGGCCGAGCCATTCGAGGAACCGGCGGATCGCCCAGAACGTCTCCTGCAGGCCGGTCGTGACCTCGCCGAACCCCGTGACCGCGGCGACGCGGTCGGCGATGAGCGAGCCGTCGTCGGCACCCTCGAGCGCATCCTCGATCTTCGCCTTCGCCTCCGCGGGCGAGTCGTCGTTGGTGATCGCGCACGCCTGCCGCACCAGCTCGGCGACCGGCCAGAACGTGATCCCGTCGCCGTACGAGGGGCAGCGCGCGCCGAGCACCATGGCGCGATCGGCGACGCCGGCCACGAACTCGCGCGCGAGGCGCGACTTGCCGACGCCGGCCGACCCGAGGATCGTGAGCAGCTCGCACTCGCGACCCTTCGCCGCGCGCTCGAACGCGGAACGGATGGAGGCGAGCTCGTCGCCTCGTCCGACGAGGGGCGGGTCGGGACGCGCGCCGACCGACGCGGGCCCGGCCTCGACGGCGACGAGGCGGTGCGCGGTGACCGCCGCGCTCATGCCCTTCAGCTCGAGCCGGTCGGTGGGCTCGGCCTCGACGAGGTCCCGCACCAGCGCGAAGGTCTCCGGACCGAGGAGGACGTCGCCCGGGCGGGCCGTCTGCTCGAGCCGGGCGGCGAGGATCACCGCGTCGCCGACGACGAGCGCCTGCCCCGCCGCCGGGTCCCCGACGACGACCTCGCCGGTGTTGACCCCGATCCGAATGCGGAGCTCGACTCCCCAGCGCTCGCCGAGCTCGACGTTCAGGTCGCGAACGGCCTCGTGCATGTCGGCGGCGGCGCGAACCGCGCGAAGCGCGTCGTCCTCGTGCAGCAGGGGAACGCCGAACACGGCCATCACGGCGTCGCCGATGAACTTCTCGACGGTCCCGCCGTGGCGCTCGAGCACCGAGCGCACCACGCGGAAGAAGCGGGTCATCACCTCGCGCATCGACTCGAGGTCGAGCCGCTCCGTGAGCGGGGTCGAGTCCGCGACGTCGCAGAAGACGATCGTCACGACTTTGCGAGCCCCGTGGGGACCGGGCCCCTCGGCGGGCAGCGCGCTCGCACACGCCATGCAGAAGCGGGCGCGGGCCGGATTGCTCTGACCGCAGGCCGCGCAGACCGGCATGCCGACGAGTGTAGGTCACCCGTCGAGTCCGTCTTGCCTTCCGAGGGAAGGCAAGCCTAGGCTTGGCCCCTGCTCGCGCCGGTCGAGAGGAGGCCATCGTGGGTGAGCAGGAGCGCAGGTTCCCGTTCATCAGTCGGAACGTGCCCGGAGCAGATCACGAGGATCTCTACGAGGTCACCGACAAGAAGTGGAAGCAAGGCGCGAAGATGGGCACGACCACCATCACCGCGAGCGCGGACGGATCCGTCCTCGGTGTCCGTTTCGACATCACCGAGGAACCGACCGGCTTTGCGACGCTCGAGCCGACAGACGCCGTCGAGCTCGATGGCGGGCAGGTCCGGAAAGGCCGATTTCGCATCACCGACGTCAAGGGGATCGCCGTGGACCCCAGCTCGGAGATCTACCTGAACGTGCGGAATCCCAAGCGCTGGGGCACCGACGACTCACCGTAGCCGCAACTCCGATCTCGAGAAGGAGGCCGCATCGTGGTCCTGGACCTCGACGACGCGTTCCCGCTGATCAGCGACGACGCCACGGAAGGACCCAAGACGTTCGCGGAGCTCAACGCGGGCGGGAGCAACCTGCGCGACGAGCGCGCGTTTCCGGCCCTCAACCGCGAAGACCCGGACGACTTCGACTACGACCCCAACGACGAGGTCGGCACGGTCCACATCGGACAGACCAAACCACTGAAGGCGTCCGATCCCAACATCGTTCGGGTCGTCTTCCAGTTCGGCCGCGACTCGCTGACTGCGTCCGGCGTCCTGCCGTCGTCCGTGCCACCCAGCGAGGAGGCGAGGCTCGCGATCGTCGGCGCGACCGGCGCACTCAAGAAGTACGTGGGTCGCGACCTGTCCGTGCGCGAGCGCAACCCGAAGCGCTGGGACGTCGTGTAGTCGCGATCAAGCGGACGCCGCGTGGATCGCCCGAACGGTGGCGACCGTGTCGGTGTCCTCGGGGCGCTCGTCCGGCCGATAGCCCTTGACCCGCGCGAACCTCAGCGCGAGCCCGCCCGGGTAGCGGGAGCTCGCCTGCACGCCGTCGAACGCCACCTCGACGACGAGCTCCGGCCGCACGAACACGGTGAAGTCGTCGCGCCCGGTCTCGAGGCTCAGCAGCTGCTCGGTCTGCCATGCGAGCGTCTCGTCGGTCATGCCCTTGAACGTCTTGCCGAGCATGACGAAGCCGCCGGATTCGGGATCTCGGGCGCCCAGGTGCAGGTTGCTGAGCCACCCGCGCCGGCGGCCGTGCCCCCACTCGGCGGCGAGCACGACGAGGTCGAGCGTGTGCGCGCGCTTGACCTTGAGCCAGCTCGCGCCGCGCCGGCCCGCCTCGTACGGCGCGTCCGGCGCCTTGACCATGACGCCCTCGTGCCCGCGCGCGAGCGCGTCGTCGAGGAACGCCTCGGCCTGCGTCGCGGTCTCGGCCAGCGCCCGCGGCACCCGCAGCTCCGGGGGCAGGCGCGACGCGAGCGCCGCGACGCGCTCGGCGGCCGGGCGGTCGAGCAGGTCGTCGCCGTCCAGGTGCAGGCAGTCGAAGAAGAAGGCCGACAGCGGCGTGGACCGGCGCTGCCCTTCCGGATCGACCCGGGCGCCGAACCGGCTCATCGTCGTCTGGAACGCGTGCGGCCGCCCGTCCGGCCGGAGCGCGATCGCCTCGCCGTCCAGGATCGCGGCCTCGATCGGCACGGCGCCGACCGCCTCGACGATCTCGGGCACCCGATCGGTCACGTCGGCCAGCGTGCGCGTGAACGCCCGGACCTCGTCGCCCAGGCGGTGCACCTGCAGGCGCGCCCCGTCGAGCTTCCACTCGATCGCGGCGGGGTGGATGCGCTCGAGCGCGGCCGCGACGTCCTCGGCCGTCTGCGCGAGCATCGGCTGCACCGGCCGGAGCACGGTGAGCCGGAAGCGCGAGAGCCCGCGCGGGCCCTCCGCGAGCGTCGCCGCGGCGACCGGCGCGAGGTCGCCGGCCAACATCGCCGCGCGCCGGACGTCCGGCGCAGGGACCGCCGCCGCCGCGGCCACGGCCTCGACCATCAGTCCCTCCTGCGCGCCCTGCCGCAGCTCGCCGGAGAGCAGGCCGATCAGGAACCCTCGCTCGGGCTCGGTCGCGGCCGCGAAGAGCCGCGCGAGCTCGTCGCGGCGGGCGGCCTGGCTACCCGCACCGCTCGTGCCCCCGATCCGCGCGAACGCGGCGTCGACGTCGAGCAGCCGTAGGGTCGGAGCCGAGACCGAGTCTGCCGGCAGGTCGCGGATCGCCGCCCAGCCGACGCCGATCGTGCCCTGCGGCAGGCTTCCCGAGAGGTACGAAACCGCGACCGGGATCTCGTCGGTCTCGAGCCGCCGCAGCACGTCGGCCAGCAGCGCGACCTTCGCGGTGCGGCGGGAGGTCTCCGCGAGGGCGGCCGAGGTCCGCGCGATCTCCTCGAGCAGCATGGGCCCGCATCGTACGGGCCGTGGCCCACACACCGGTCGGGTGCCCGGGGTGGGATTCGAACCCACATGGCCGTGAGGCCCTCGCCTTTTAAGGGCGATGCGTCTGCATTCCGCCACCCGGGCCGTTCGATTCTAGGCGCTCGACGACGGGCTCCCGATCGTCGAGCGCCGCTCGCGCCCGGCGCGACGGACGGCCTCGGTCAGCAGGTAGTCGATCTGCGCGTTCACGCTGCGGAGCTCGTCGGCCGCCCAGCGCTCCAGCGCGGCGTACAGCTCGGGCGAGATCCGCAGCGGGTAGGTCTTGCGCTCGGCCACTCGCTCAGCGCCTACTGATAGAGCGATCCGGTGTTGAGCACGGGCTGTGCCCCCTGCTCGCCCGTGAGCACCACCAGCAGGTTCGAGACCATCGCGGCCTTGCGCTCCTCGTCGAGCTCGACGATGTGCTCGCTCGCGAGCATCCGCAGCGCCATGTCGACCATGCCGACCGCGCCCTCGACCATCTTCTGGCGCGCGGCGACGATCGCCGTCGCCTGCTGGCGCCGCAGCATCGCCCCGGCGATCTCGGGCGCGTACGACAGGTGCGACAGGCGGGTCTCGACGACCTCGACCCCCGCGTGTGCGAGCCGGTCGCGGAGCTCGTCCTGCAGCGTGCCCGAGACGGCGTCCACGTTGCCCGAGAGCGAGAGCGAGCCCTCCTCGTAGCTGTCGTACGGGTACTGCGTCGCGAGGTGACGGACGGCCGTCTCGCTCTGGATGGCGACGAACTGCTCGAAGTCGTCGACGTCGAACACCGCTCGGGCCGTGTCGACGACCCGCCACGCCACGACCGCCGCGATCTCGACGGGGTTGCCGCGTTGGTCGTTCACCTTGACCTTCTGCGTGTCGAAGTTCCGGATCCGCAGCGACACCTTCCGGCGCGATCCGACCGTGAACGGGCTCGTCCAGAACCAGCCCGGCGTCCGCTGCGTCCCGATGTACTTGCCGAGGGCGATGAGCACGCAGGCCTGGTTCGGCTGGACCACGAAGAATCCGGCACACAGCCCCGCCGCGATGATCAGCAGTAAGAAGCCGCCGATGACCGAGGCCACCTCGCCCGTCGTCGCGACCTCCGTCGCGCCGGAGAGCCCGCTCCAGATGCGCCAGATCGCGACGGCCCCGACCAGCACCACGCCGACGAGTCCCACCGCGCCCGAGACGGTCCACCCGGGCTTCTCGACAACATGACGATCCACCGCTCCTCCTTCGTTCACGGCGAGTGATATCACGATGATATCACCGTCGCGGGAAGGAGGATCAGCCCTTCGCGGCCTCCGAGGAGATCGTGACCTTCTCGATGTACACGGCCTGCGCCGGCTGCTGGCCGTCGATGCCCCCGTTCGGGTCCTGGATGTCGAGGCCCTGGATCGTCTGAGCGACGTCGAGCCCTTCAATCACGCGCCCGAAGACAGTGTAGGTGGGGCTCGAGTCCAGGCCGTGCCCGTTGTCGCCGGTGATCAGGAAGAACTGGCTCCCGCCCGAGTTCGGCGCCCCCGTGTTGGCCATCGCGAGCGTGCCGGGTGTGTAGGTGTCGGTCCCCGTGTATTCGTCGGGGATCGTGTAGCCGGGGCCGCCGGTCCCGGTGCCCGTGGGGTCGCCGCCCTGGAGCACGGCGATCGAGCTGTCGATCCGGTGGATCCGGGTCGCGTCGAAGAAGCCCTGCTCGGCGAGGAACACGAAGCTGTTCACGGTCGCCGGCGCCGTGTCGGCGAGGAGCTCGATCACGATGTCGCCGCACGAGGTCTCGAGCGTGGCCGTGTAGGTGTGGTTTTTCTTGAGGACCTGCGCCGGCGCGTTGAACTGCGGCTTGGGCTTCAATGCGCCCTTGGGCGTCTGCCCGCCGCACGCCACCTCTTCCGGCCCGGGCTGGGGGTCGACCGTGCCGGTCACCGACCCGGACTCGCCGGTCGGGCCCGTGGCGGCCGTCGGCCCGGTCGGCCCGGTCGCCGCGGTGGGCCCGCTCGGGCCGGTCGCCGTCGCCGGCTCGTCGCCCGTGAACGCGTTGACCGCGAGGTAGCCGCCCACCACCATGACGCCGAGGGCGACAGCGATCGTGACGAGCTGGCGGTTCCGCTGGCGGCGGCGCTTCTCCGCCTGCCGGGCCTTGGCCTGCCTCGCGAGCTGACGGTTGCGGGTGCGCTTCGACACGGCGAGGAAGGTTACCGGGTCGCGAGGGTTTCGAGGGCCAGCCCGTCCAGGATGTCGGTCTCCGAGACGAGCACCTCGTCGAACCCGAACCGTCGCATCACGGCCTCGAGGATGAGGACCCCGGCGACGATGACGTCGGCCCGTCCGGGCGCCATCACGGGCATCGCCGCGCGCTGGGGCGTGGTCATCGCCGCGAGCTCGCCGAGCACGCGGGACGTCTCGGCCAGGGACAGCCGAGTGCGATGGATCGCCTCGGGATCGTACGAGGGCAGCTCGAGCGAGATCGCCTGCACGGTCGTGGCCGTGCCGCCGACCGCGGCGAGCGTCTTCGCGTCGGCGGCGGGAACGGTGCGAGTGGCCTCGTCCAGCTCGTTGAGGACGAAGGCCCGCATGGCCTCGAGCTCCCCCGCCGCCGGCGGATCGTGCCGGACGAACCGCTCCGTCAGTCGCACGCTCCCCATCTGTGCCGAGGTCGCCGCCTCGGGCCGCTCGGTGCCGAGCACGAGCTCGGTCGACCCGCCCCCGATGTCGAGCACGGCAAACGGGGCCGGCGCGTCGAGGCCGCTCGTCGCGCCGAGGAACGAGAGCGCCGCCTCGTGATCTCCGGTGATCACCTCGAGCGGCGAGCCCGTGCGCTCGCGCACGATCCGCTCGAGTTCGTCGCGGTTCGACGCGTCGCGAACGGCCGCCGTCGCCGCGAACCGGAACCGGTGCGCGTGCAGGGCCCGGGCCCGTCGGGCGTACGTGCCGAGCACGGCCTCGGTGCGCTCGAGGGCCTCAGGCGCGAGCCGTCCCGTGCGGTCCACGTCCTGCCCGAGCCGCGTGATCACCATGTCGCGGGCGAGCTCGCCGTAACTCCCGCGACCGTCGGGCTCGCCGACGAGGAGACGGATCGAGTTCGTTCCCTGATCGATCACGGCGAGCCGATCGGGCCGCTCGTCGTGGATCGGCTCGACGCGCTCGGCGGTCCACGCACCCACGGGATCGTCCCCGCCGGCGAGGTGGTTCGCGTAATGCGCGTGGAGGCACTTGACGCCGACGCGCGTCCCGCCGACGCCGCCCGAGGCCTTGGCGCCGTGATCGTCGCGGGCGCGCTCGCGAGCGTAGGCCTCGTGCGCGCGCGACACCGACGAGGCGAACGCGGCGTCGGTGTCGGCGCGGGCGTTGAGCTCGGCGATCGCGCCGGAGGCCTCGACCCGCGACACGGCCTTCACCGCGTCGGGGCACGTGAGCCAGAACAGCGTCGGGAACGGCCTGCCGTCGGCGTCGATCGGCGCGTTGCGGATCACGAGCGGGTGCTCGCCGACGCACCGCGCGACGACGGTGAACGGCGTCGTCGGCTCGCGCCCGAGCTGCTCGCGAACGATGCGGAGATCGCTGCCCCTGCGCTCGCCCACTCGGGGCCTCGAGCGCTACTTGCGCTTGTGCTCGACGGAGCGCTTGTAGTCGACCTGGCGCTCCTCGCTCTGGCGCATGAACTTCTTGAGCCGCTGTTCGAAGTCCGGGTCCGAGCCGCGTCGGGGCCGCGGGGGCGCGGGGTCCTGGAGCGCCTTGATCGACAGGTCGATCTTGCCGTCCTCCTTGATGGCGATGACCTTCGCCTGGACGACGTCGTTCTCCCGCAGGTGCTCGTGGACGTCCTTGACGTAGTTCCGGTCGATCTCGGAGATGTGGACGAGCCCGACCTTCCCGCCTTCCAGGGTGAGGAAGGCCCCGTACGGGGTGATTCGCGAGACGGTCCCGTCGATGACCGCCCCGACCTCGAGCTCCGCCAGCGTCTCCTCCTGGTGGTTCCGTTCCGGCGCATCCGCCGAAGGACGGCCAGTGTCCCATCGGCCTGATTTCCACGTCAACAGCTTCGGACGCCGCGATATGATCCGCGCGCACCCAGGGAAACGGGTCGGCGGACGATGCGAGGGAATCTCGGGTGGTGCTGGCTCCCCCTCCTCTCCCTCGTGCTCGGCGCCTCCTCCGTGCCCACGGCGCCGGGGTCGCTGGATCCCACGTTCGGAGACGCTGGGCGTGTGCTCACCTCGTTTGAGTCCAGGGGGGTGGCTCGCGCAATCGCCATCCAAGACGACGGCAAGATCGTGATCGTCGGTCGGATCGGCACCTACCGCACCGGACCAGCCGGCGGGACGCGCGACATCGCGGTGACCCGGTACCTCCCCGATGGCTCTCTGGATCTCACGTTTGGCACCGGAGGCGTCGCCCGAACCGACGTCACCGGCGGGATCGACGCGGCTTCTCAGGTCGTGGTGCAGCCCGACGGGATGATCGTGGCCGGCGGCGTCGGCGGCCGGACCGTGGCCTCGGAGCCGGTTTCGGACTTCGCCCTGGTTCGATACCAATCCGACGGCTCACCGGACGGTGGGTTTGGTTCGGCGGGGAGAGTGACGACCGATTTCGGCTTCCGCGACGGCGTCCAAGCGCTGACGCTCCAACCCGACGGGAAGATCATTGCCGCCGGCTATTCGTTCGACGACGTCGGCGATGGACCCATCCACATCGCTATCGCTCGATACGAACCCGACGGAGCCTTGGACGGTACGTTTGGGACGGGCGGCATGGTTGCGACGATCGATGGGCAAGCCATGGCCGTCTCCGTTCAGTCGGATGGCGCGATCCTCGTGGCGGGGGCGTCCTGCTGCGATACCCAAACAGGTGAGTGGGTCTTCAAGCTTCTGCGATACCTACCAGATGGCTCGCCCGACCCCTCGTTCGGCGACGACGGCGTCGTCGCGACCCCTGCGCGGCTCGATCCCTCCGGTATGACATTCGCGCCGGACGGATCGGTCTTCGCAACCGGTTTCCAGCGCTTCAACAACGCGCATTGCAGCTCCAACGCGTTCGCAGTAGGACACTTCAGGGCGGACGGCACCCTCGACGTCGAGTTCGGGCACGACGGCGTGGCGCGGACGATCGTGTCCTGTTCTTCCTACGCACTGGGAGTCACGACCCAAACGGAAGGGAGGATCATGGCAGTCGGCGTCGCATATCCGCACAACCGCGCGATGTTCGCGGTCGTTCGCTACCGCCAGGATGGTTCCCGCGATCTCACTTTTGGATCCAACGGAAAGGTGACGACGAGCTTCGGCCCGGCCCCCGCGGTGGCCCAGTCCGTGGCCGTCGACGAACAAGGTCGAGCAGTGGTGGTCGGTGGCGCCGGTCCTGCGTTCGCAGTCGCACGATATCTAGGCTGACCGGACGGGCCTTCAAGCGCGTAGATCCGTCCATCGTGGGCGGCCTCAGCAACCTGCGCGGGTCAGCAGTCTGCGCGGTTCGGGCCTGAGTCGGGCAGGACGAGCGCGATCTCGCCGGGACCGACCATCCCCAGGCACTCGCGGGCGAGGCGCTCGATCTCCGCGGGGTCGTTCAGGTGCGCGATCTGGTCGCGAAGCGTCGCGTTCTCGCGTTCGAGCTGGGCCGTCTGCCGCTCGAGCTCGTTCATCGTCGCGCGCTGAGCGAGCAGCGCCCGAGCGGGCACGAGCGCGACCATCCCGAGCAGCGCGAGCGCGATGAGGAGCCCGGCCGCCCGGGCCGTGAGCCTCGGCCCCGATCGCGAGAGCGCTCGGCCCGTCGTCCGTGCGGCGGTCTCGCTCACGCGGGCCTTCGTCGGAGCGCGCTGGCTCCCGGATAGGTGGCGGTGTCGCCGAGCTCCTCCTCGATGCGCAGCAGCCGGTTGTACTTCGCGGTCCGCTCGCCCCGGGTCGGCGCGCCCGCCTTGATCATGCCCGCGTTCGTCGCGACGACGAGGTCGGCGATCGTCGTGTCCTCGGTCTCGCCGGAGCGATGGCTGACCATCGCGCCGTAGCCGCTGCGATCGGCGAGCGCGATCGTGTCGAGCGTCTCGGTGAGCGAGCCGATCTGGTTGACCTTCACGAGGATCGCGGTCCCGACGCCCTGCGCGATGCCACGCGCGAGCCGCTCCGGGTTCGTGACGAAGATGTCGTCGCCGACGACCTGCGTCCTGGGGCCGAGCTCGGCCGTAAGCGACGCCCACCCCTCCCAGTCGTCCTCGGCGAGCGGGTCCTCGAGCGAGACGACCGGAAAGCCGTCGAGGATTCCCCGCCAGAACTCGACCATGTCGACGGAGGACCGGTCCTTGCCCTCGAGGTGATACGAGCCGTCGCGGTAGATCTCCGAGCACGCGGGATCCATCGCGAGCGCGACCTCGTCGCCGACCTCGAGCCCGACCTTCTCGATCGCCTCGGTGAGCAGGTCGAGGGCCTCGTGCGCGGTGGCGATCTCTGGCGCGAACCCGCCCTCGTCGCCGACGCCGGTCGACAGGTGGCGGGCCTTCAGCACGGCCTTCAGCGACTGGTAGGTCTCGGCGCACCAGCGCACGGCCTCGGAGAACGAGGCGGCGCCGACCGGCGCGAGCATGAACTCCTGGAGCTCGAGCTCGTTGTCCGCGTGCGCGCCGCCGTTGATGACGTTCATGAACGGAACCGGCAGCGCGTGCGCGTTCGGCCCGCCGAGGTATCGATACAGCGGCATGCCCACCGACTGCGCGGCGGCGTGGGCGACGGCGAGCGAGACGCCGAGGATCGCGTTCGCGCCGAGTTTGGACTTGTCGGCCGTGCCGTCGAGCTCGAGCAGCATCGCGTCGATCGCGCGCTGGTCCAGCGCCTCCTCCCCCGCGATGGCCGGTGCGAGCACCTCGTTCACGTTCGCGACCGCCTGCAGGACGCCCTTGCCGCCGAAACGCGCGAGGTCGCCGTCGCGGAGCTCGAGGGCCTCGTGCCGACCCGTGGACGCGCCCGACGGAACGGCCGCGCGCCCGAACGCGCCGTCCTCGAGCAGCACGTCCACCTCGACGGTGGGATTGCCGCGTGAATCGAGGATCTCGCGTGCCTGGAGGGCTTCGACGGCGGGCATGGCCCGCCGATTCTAGAGCGCGCGATGCCTCGGAGCCGGAGTTTCGCGTTCCGTGCGCTCGTCCCGCTGGACGCGATAGGCGCGGGGGATGCCGTTCGCGAGCTCGATGCGCACGCCGTCGTCGGAGGTGATCACGACGCGGTCCCGGCCGCGCTCCTTCGCGTCGTACAGG
Source organism: uncultured Actinomycetes bacterium (assembly GCA_963716935.1). Lineage (GTDB taxonomy): Bacteria > Actinomycetota > UBA4738 > UBA4738 > HRBIN12 > CALGFI01. Next base: position 503,554 of record CAVQUN010000008.1, read on the forward strand.
GCGCGATCGGCTCGGGCCACGAGCCCGAGCGAGCTCTCCTGCCCGTCCCACGCCGCGACGCCGACCGAGCACCCGGCGGTCGCCGGCACCGCGGAGCGAAGGTGCTCCGCGATCGTCGCGGCCATGTCGAGCGCGCAGCCGGGCAGCAGCACCGCGAACTCGTCGCCGCCGATCCGGGCGAAGACGTCGGTGGCGCGCAGGATGCCGCGCCACGCCGCGGCGGCCTCCTTCAGCAGCCGGTCGCCGGCCTGGTGCCCGTGGCGGTCGTTGAACTCCTTGAAGTGGTCGACGTCGAGCAGCGCGATCGACAGCGGCATCCCGGCGCGGGCCGCGCGCACCAGCGCCATCGAGAGCTCCTCGTCCCACGCCCGGCGGTTCGCGGCCCCCGTGAGCGAGTCCGTCCCGGCGACCACCTGGAGGCGGGTGGCCTGGTGGCGCAGCTGCCCGAGGAAGCGATGGATCACCAGGGCGACCGCGCTGCCGCCGAACAGCATCGCGAGGGCCTGGACCCACGCCTGGTCCGGCGAGCCGTGGCCGACGAGCGGCACGACCAGCACGGCCCCGGCGGCGAAGACCATCCCCGCGAGCTCGAACCGGTTCCCGTAGACCGCGACGCAGAAGACCGGCAGCAGCGCGAGCTGCGCGTACGCCGAGTCTGCCCCGCCCGTCGCGTGGCGAGCGAGGTACGCGACGAGCAGGAACACGATCGGGACCGCGGTGTGGAAGCCGTGATGCAGGCGATGCCAGGGAACGATCAGGGTCGCGATCACCGTCACCGCGGTGGCGATCGAGGCGACCACGAGGACGCCCGCGTTCTTCCCGTCGAGCTCGCGAAGGGCCATCGAGAGGAAGCCGAGCAGCACGGCGCCGACGAGCGTCACGACCTGGCGAAACAGCGCCTCGCGACTGAGCGGATCCTCTCGCGCGGACAAACCCCTCACGAGCTGCACCGATGACGTCCTTCCGTTCGGGACCCCGCACCGACACGATCGGATCACCGGGTCCTGCTCATCCGGGTTATCGGCGGATGGGCCGTTCCGGCTCAAGTCCACCAGCGGCCGGTTTTCCGACATGGCGCGCGGCCCACGCGCGCGCGTCGTCCGGGGGATGCCGAAGGACCTAGGTCCTCGTCCGAGCTAGGCTGCCGCCGTGGACGAGGGCGAGCCGGAGCGCTGCTGCTTCGACGACTGGGTCGACACCTGGTGGATGCGCTCGCGGAAGAAGCGCACGGTGGCGGGCGTGACTGCGCCGCTACTCGCCGCCCTGCAGGAGGCCGGCCTGCGGGATCGCACGGTGCTCGACCTCGGCTGCGGGATCGGCGACCTTTCCATCGAGGCCGTTCGGGCGGGCGCGTCCGGCGCCCGCGGGTACGACCTGTCGGCCAAGGCCATCGAGGCCGCTCGCCGGCTCGCCGCGTCGCGCGGCGTCGCGGATCGCGCGGCGTTCGAGGTCGGCGACGGCGCGAAGGTCGACCTGCCGAACGCCGACGTCGTCGTGCTCAACCGGGTCTTCTGCTGCTACCCCGACGTCGAGAACCTGCTCTCGCGATCCCTCGCGGCCGCCGGCTCCGTGTACGCCTTCACGATCCCGCGCTCGACGGGGTTTGCCGGCCGCATCGCGCGCTTCCAGACGGGGATGGCGAACTGCTGGTACCGCATGCGCGCGTCCAAGTTCGGCTCCTTCCGCGTCTTCGTGCATGACCTCGGCCCGATCGACGAGCGCGTGCGCGCGGCCGGCTTCTCGCCCGTCCGGCGCGAGCACCGGCGGGTCGCGTGGGACCTCGCCGTCTACCGGCGCTAGGCGGCCGGCCGAAGGAAGGACCAGAAGCGCGAGACCGCGTCGAAGCCGAGCCGCGCATACAGCTGCTTCGGCCAGTCGTCGTCGTCGGCCACGAGGAACACGAGGTCGCATCCGAGCCCGCGCGCCGAGCGAGCCGCGGCGAGCACGACCGCGCTCGCGAGTCCGCGTCCGCGGAATTCCTCGAGCGTGTTCACGCTCTCGATCTGCGCGACCGAGTCGAGCGCGTAGGACTCGCACACGCTCGCCGGGCGTCCGTCGACGTCGGCGACGAAGAACCGCGCGCCAGCGACGCGCTCGAGGACCTCGCGGAACCCGACGACCTGGGCCCCCGCCTCGTCGCTGTCGACGTCGATCCGGCGCCCGAACGACTCCGCGATCACGGACCTCGCCCCGGCGAAGTCCGTCTCGCGGACGAGGACCTCGGGTCGGCGCTCGGGCTCGCGCGTCTGCGCCATGATCAGCAGCCGCTCGGCGGCCCATCCGAGCTCGAGGAACTGCTGCGCGAGCCGATGACCCTGCCCGTCGTCCCGCACGTAGATCTTGCGATGGCCGAGGTCGAACGCGCCGAGCACGCGGTCGGCGTCGGCGGCGAGCGCGTCGGCGTCCACGCCCTCGAGCGAGCGCTCCACGCGCAGGAAGTTCGAGTCGTACCTGAGCGGGAAGTCGAGGTTCACGTAGGCCGTGCCGAACGTCGTTGGCTCGACCCGGGCGGCGCACCGGCTCTCGAGCTCGCGCTCGAACGCGGGGATGCGGTCCTCGATCCCCGCCGAGGTCATCGGGCTCGTCGAAAGAGCTCGCGGATCTCGGCCTCGGGCATCGTCTCGAGATCGAGGTCGTCCCGCTGCAGCAGCTCGCTGAACCGCTCGTAGCGACTCGCGAAGCCGCGGATCGTGCGCCGAAGCGCGCTCTCCGCGTCGACGCCGAGCTTGCGCGCGACGGCGACCGTGGCGAACAGCACGTCGCCGATCTCCTCCTCGGCGTTGTCGGCGTCGGTGTGGGCCTCCAGCTCCCCGACCTCCTCGCGAAGCGCCTCGAGCGCCGAGCCCACCGAGCGCCACTCGAAGCCCCATCCCCCCGCCCGGCGCTGGACCTTCGCCGCGCGGGCGAGCGCCGGCAGCGACGCGGGGATGTCGTCCTCGAGCGCCTTCGGGCCCTTCTCCTCCGCCTTGATCCGCTCCCAGTTGACAAGGACCTCGTCCGCCCCCGACACCTCCACCTCGCCGAACACGTGCGGGTGGCGCCGGATCAGCTTGCGCACGATTCCCTCGGCGACGTCGTCGACGTCCCACGCGCCGTCGTCGGCGGCCATCTGCGCGTGGAACACGACTTGGAGCAGCACGTCCCCGAGCTCCTCGCGGAGCAGGTCGCGGTCGTCGGCGTCGATCGCCTCGAGCGCCTCGTGCGTCTCTTCGAGCAGGTGCCGGGCGAGCGAGCGGTGATCCTGCTCCCGATCCCACGGGCAGCCGCCGGGCCCTCGGAGCCGGGCCATCACGCGGACGAGATCCAGCAATCGCTCGCCCCGCTGCGACGAGGGAACGGGGCCCGTGGGGACGTGCTCGAGCGGGTCCTCGGTCACGGCGCCGTCACGCCGGTCGGACCCGACGAGCCGGTCGCCCCCGAGACGCCGGTCGACCCCGACCCGGTGCCCGAGCCGGTTGATCCCGACGCGCCGGTGGCACCCGGCGAGTTCGCCGTGCTGCGCACGGGCACCACCCGGCCGGTGTCGTCGAGCCGCCCGTACCGCGGGTTCACCTGGATGTCCGCGGCCGCGTACTGCTCCTGCAGCCACGCGAAGAAGACCTGCGGGGCCTCCTGCGTCACCAGCTGATCGCGCGCCTGCTCGAAGGTCGGGACGTCGCGCCGCACGAGCTCGATCACGTGGAAGCCGAACGACGTCTCCACCACCCCCGAGATCTCGCCCGGATCGAGCGCGAGCGCCGCGTCGACGAACGTCGGGTCGAACTGCTGGCGGAACTGCGCCTCCGGGAAGCTGCCGAGGTCGCCCCCGTTCTGCGCCGAGCCCGTGTCGGTCGAGTTCGCCTTCGCGAGCCGCGCGAAGTTCTCCGGCGTCGCCTCGGCTGCGATCGCCTCGGCCTCGGCCTTGGTGTCCACGAGGATGTGCGCGACCTGCACGGTGGTGAGCTGCGGAAGCGAGCCGTCGTAGGCGTCGCGCAGGGCGGCGTCGTCCAGCCGTTCCGCGACGACCGCCTGCTGCACGACGTTGAACAGGAGCAGTCGCCGCGCGAGCGCCAGCAGGCCCTCGCGCGTCATCCCGCCGTCCGCGAGCTGGCCGTCGAGCGCGTCGGGGCCCCCGAGGTTCTGCTCCAGCTGCGCGATCGCGTCCTGGATCTGCTGGTCCTCGACCCGCAGGTCGTGCGTCCCGGCGTAGGCCTTCACGACCTCCTCCTGGATGTCGTTCGTGAGCGTCAGGCGCGCGCACGCGGACTCCTGGGTCTCGCCGGGGATCGGCGTGCCGCACGGCGAGCCCGAGAGCTGGCCGAGGAACGTGAAGGCGACGACGTCGCGCTGGACCTGTTCGTTCGAGATCTCGACGTCGCCGACGCTGGCCGCGGGCGAGTTGCTCGCCTGGGAGCACGCGGAGAGCACCACGAGCACGACGGCGAACGCGACGAACCGGGGGAGGGCGCGGGTCACCCGGCCATCCTAGCAACGTACTTTCTTACCGATGGACCTCCGCACGCGGAGGTCCATCGGGCCCTACCGCTTCGCTACTTGAGGGCGTATTACCGCACGCGGAGGTCCGTCGAGGCCTACCGCTTCGCTTCCTGAGGCCTCCGTCCCGGCCGCGAGCAGGAGCCGCGACTCGATCCAGCCGGGCAGCTCGGTGCCGGCGACGCGATCGGGCTCGAGGTTCAGCGTTCGCGTCGTCGCGTGATACGTCGCGTCCGGGACGCGATCGCCGAGATCGACCTCGAGCGCGGGCGGCAGCTCGAGCGGCTTGATCCGCACCTGCTGCTTGAACGTCGCGACCTCCTCGACGCCGAGCCGTCGGCACGTGATGCGGAGCGACGCGACCGCGAACAGCGTCTCCACCTCCTCGGGCAGCCGCCCGTAGCGGTCGACGACCTCCGCGCGAACCTCGGCCAGCCGCGCGTGATCGCCGGCGCCGCCGATCCGCCGGTACAGGTCCAGGCGGAGCGCCTCCTGCGCGACCCATCCCGGGGGCACGAACGCCTTCACCGGCAGGTCGATGCGGATCTCCTTCTCCTCGGGCAGCGGCTCGCCCTTCATCTCGGCGACCGACTCCTGGAGCAGGCGGGCGTACGTGTCGAACCCCACCGCCGCGATGTGGCCGTGCTGCTCGGCCCCGAGCACGTTGCCGGCGCCGCGGATCTCGAGGTCGCGCAGGGCGATGTGGAACCCGCTGCCGAGCGCCTGGTGACGGCTGATCGTCGTGAGGCGCTCGTGCGCCTCCTCGGTCAGCTCGCGCTGCGGGGGGAAGAAGAAGTAGGAGAACGCGCGCTCGCTCGAGCGCCCCACGCGGCCGCGCAGCTGGTACATCTGCGAGAGCCCTAGCAGGTGGGCCGAGTCGACAACGAGCGTGTTCGCGTTCGGCACGTCGAGCCCGGACTCGATGATCACCGTGCACACGAGGACGTCGGCGTCGCGATCCCAAAAGCGCATCATCTGGCGCTCGAGCGCGTCCTCGTCCATCTTGCCGTGGGCGATCACGATGCGCGCCTCCGGGACCTGGTCCTGGAGCCACGCGGCCTGCCGGTCGATCGTCGCGACCCGGTTGTGGACCCAGAACACCTGCCCCTCGCGCAGGAGCTCGCGGCGCACGGCGCCGAGCGCGAGCCCCTCGTCGTACTGGCCGACGTACGTGAGCACCGGTTGGCGATCCTCGGGCGGTGTGTCCACCGTCGACAGGTCGCGGATGCCGGTGAGCGCCATCTCGAGCGTCCGGGGAATCGGCGTCGCGGTCATCGTCAGCACGTCCACCTGGGCGCGCAGCTTCTTCAGGCGCTCCTTGTGCGCGACGCCGAAGCGCTGCTCCTCGTCCACGACGAGCAGCCCCAGGTCCTTGAACGCGATGTCGCGCGAGAGCAGGCGATGGGTGCCAATGACGACGTCGATCGCGCCGCGCGTGAGATCCCGCACGACCCGCTCCTGCTCCGACTTGGTGACGAAGCGCGAGAGCATCGCGACCTTCACGGGAAACGGCGCGAAGCGCTCGGAGAACGTGATGAAGTGCTGCTCGGCCAGGAGGGTCGTCGGGACGAGCACGGCCACCTGCATCCCGTCCATCACGGCCTTGAACGCGGCACGCACGGCGATCTCGGTCTTGCCGAAGCCCACGTCCCCGCAGATGAGGCGGTCCATCGGCTTGGGCCGCTCCATGTCGGCCTTGACCTCCTCGATCGCCGTCACCTGGTCGCCGGTCTCGGCGTGAGGGAACGCGTCCTCGAGCTCGCCCTGCCACGGCGTGTCCGCGCCGAACGCATGGCCCTCGACGGACATCCGCACCGAGTACAGCCGCACGAGCTCGCCGGCCATGTCCTTGACGGCGCGCTTGACCCGGCCGGTCGCGCGCGCCCAGTCGCTCGAGCCCAGGCGCGAGAGCCTCGGCACGTCGCCGCCGATGTAGCGGGCGACCATCCCGACGGCGTCGGTCGGCACGCTCAGCCGGTCGCCCTGCGCGTACTCGAGCACCATGTAGTCGCGCTCGGCGCCGGCGATCGCGCGATGATGGATGCCGCCGTAGCGCGCGACGCCGTGGATGCGATGCACGGCGTAGTCGCCGACCTCGAGCTCCTCGGCGATCGCGTCCTGCCGCCGGCTGGTGAGGCGCGGCGCCGTGCGAGTGTGCCGGCGCGAGCCGAACAGGTCCTCCTCGGTGGCGACGGCCACCCGCCCGGCCGCGAACACGAAGCCGTTGGCGAGCGACGCCTCCACCGCCTCCGCGGCCGCCGGGCCGACGACCTCCTTGACGCGCTCGAGCGACCCGTGGCCGCCGGCCGTCACGACCACGCGATAGCCGTGGGAGGAAAGGCCCGCGGCGCGCTGCGCGAGCTCGGCCGGGTTGCCCTGCGCCGAGCCCCACGACGCGAGGCCGAGATCGATCCCCTCGGTGAACTCCGACAGCTGCAGCCGCGTCGCCGACCCGAGCGCCTCCTCGAGCGGACGCATCGCCGGGGGACCCGGCCAGCGCATCGCCTCGGCGAGGGCCGCGCCTTCCTCGAACGCCTGGTGCGCCCGATCGAGCGTCCGGCGCGCCTGCGTGAGGACCACCCACGAGCCGGGCGGCAGCAGCTCGGCCGGCGTGGGCAGCTCGTCGAACAGCAGGGGCGCGAACGACTCGGCCCCCTCGACGTGCAGTCCCTCCGCGATCCGCTCGAGCCCGTCGCGAAAGCGATCCAGGTGCGCCGGCGCGAGCCTCGCCGCCCGCGCGCGCACCTCGTCGTCGGGGATCAGCTCGCGAACCGGCGGCACGAGCGCGCGAGCGACGGCGCCCGAGGACAGCTGCGAGGACGCCGAGAACTCGCGCAGCGACTCGATCTCGTCGCCCCAGTACTCGAGGCGAACCGGGCGACGCGCGGTCCCGGGGAAGACGTCGAGCACGCCCCCGCGCACCGCGAACTCGCCCCGGTGCTCGACGACGTCCGAGCGCGCGTAGCCGAGCGCGACGAGGCGCTCGGCGAGCGCGTCCGGCGCGAGCTCCATCCCGGACGACAGCTCGAGCGGCGCGACGAGGCCGAGCGTCGGCACGAGCCCGTGCATCGCGGCGAGGCCGGTGGTGACGAGCACGAACGCGCCGCTCGCGGTGCGCAGGCGATGCGCGGCGTCGGCCCGGCGCGCGGCGACCTCCGGCGACGGGCCGATCCCTTCGTACGGCAGCGCCTCCCACGGCGGCAGGAACGCCGCGGCGTCGGTGCCGAGCCACGCCAGCGCGCCGCGGACGAGCGGCTCCGCCTCGTGCGGGCCGGCCGCGACGACGAGCACCGGCGCGTCGAGGGCGCGCGCGATCGCCGACACGACGAAGTCCTCGCCGGCGTCGGCGCGCGCGAGGATCGGCCGGGCGCGCTCGGTCAGCACGCGTTCGAACGCGTCCGACCCGATCAGCGCGTCGAGCAGGCGGTCCAGCACGCGAGGCTCCTTCGGGCAACACGAACAGGCCTCGTCGCGGCGCGACGGGGCCTCTCGGCGTCAAATGTACCTCGGCGTGCGGACGTCGGTGCGCGCTACGAACGCGGGCCGGCGCGGTTGAAGCGGTCCTGCGTCTCCTGCAGCCCCGCGCGAACGAGCGAGAGCACCGCGTCCGCGCCGTCGTCGACGAGGATCTCGACGTCGGCCTGCTCGCGCTTGCCGAAGTCCTCGAGGACCCAGTCGGCCGGGTCCTTGGAACCCGGCGGGCGGCCGACGCCGAGCCGCACGCGGAAGAACTCGGGCGTGCGGAGCGCTCCGGAGAGCGACTTCAGGCCGTTGTGCCCCGCGGTCGATCCGCCGAGCTTGACTCGGAGCGCGCCGAACGGAAGGTCGATCTCGTCGTGGACCGCGATGAGGTGATCGGCGTCGACGTGATGCTTGCGCGCGAGCGAGGCGAACGAGGGTCCGTTCTCGTTCATGTACGCGTGCGACTTCGCGAGCAGCACGCGCTCGCCCGACCCCCGGATCTCGCAGACGTCGACCGGCACGAAGCGCGCCTTGCGAAACCGCGAGCCCTCGCGTGAGGCGAGCTCGTCGACGACCCGGTACCCGAGGTTGTGCCGGTTCTTCGCGTAGCGCGGACCCGGGTTGCCGAGCCCGGCGACGAGCCAGGTCATGGCGGGGCCGAGCTAGCCCTCGGAGGACTCGGTCGCGCCCTCGGCGCCCTCGGCGGCCTCGCCTTCGGCGCCCTCGGCGGCCTCGCCCTCGGCGGCGGCTGCGGCGGCTGCCGCCTCGGCCTCCTCGAGCTCGATGCGGGCCTGCGGCTGCTGGACCGCGACGACCGACTCGTCCGGGTTGGTCAGGATCGTCGCGCCTTCGGGAGCCACGAGGTCCGCCACCTTCAGCGACGAGCCGATCTCGAGCGCCGAGATGTCGGCCTCGATCGCCTCCGGGACGTTCGTCGGGAGGCACTCGACCTGGAGATCCCACAGGTGGTGCTCGACGACGCCGCCGGCCTTCACGCCCACCGAGTCGCCGACGACCCGGACCGGCACCGAGATCGTGATCTTCTGGTCCCGGCGGACGGCGACGAAGTCGATGTGGACGTAGCGGCCCTTGATGTGGTCGCGCTGGATCTCGCGCGCCATGGCGAGGTGATCGGCGCCGTCCACGACCAGGTCGACGAGCACGTTGGTCCCGGCGCCGGTGTGGAACAGGTGCACGAGCTCGCGGGAGTCGACCGAAAGGGCCACCGGCTCCATGCCGTGCCCGTACAGGACACCGGGGACGCGGCCGGCGGCCCGCAGCTTGCGGTTCACGCCCTTGCCGGTTCCCTCGCGCTTATCGCCGACGAGCTTCTGTTCCATGGCCTCGACTTTGTCCTCCGGCCGGGCATGGTACCAACACGCTGCGACGACGGTCTCCGGGCCTTCGGAAGAATCGGCCGAGACCGCAGTCATCCGCCTCCTCCGTTCGTCTAGGAAGCGGGGATGGCAGAGACTCGGACCGTGGAAGCCGAACCCGTTCGTGCGGGTCGCGCGAGTGGTCGGCGCCTCGAGGAGCTGTACGTGCGCCACGCGGCGGCGGCCACCCGGCTCGCGTACTTCCTGACCGGGGATCGGGAGCTGGCCGAGGACCTGGTTCAGGACGCGTTCGTGAAGGTGGCGGGGCGGTTCCGGCACCTCCGCATGCCGGACGCCTTCGATGCCTATCTGCGCCGGACCATCGTCAACCTGTTCACGTCGCACCTCCGACGGCTGCGGCTCGAGCGGGCCGAGCTTCGAAGGGAGCGCGCCGAGGCCACGCGGGAGCACCGCGATCGAGACCCCGCGGAGCAGGACGCGATGTGGCGCGCCCTCCAGCGGCTGCCGGTCCGCCAACGCGCCGCCGTGGTCCTTCGCTTCTACGAGGACCTGTCCGAGCGCGCAGCCGCCGAAGTCCTCGAGTGCTCGCCGAGCGCCCTGAACGCGCTCGTCGCGCGAGCCATGACCACGCTGAGACACGAGATGGGAGACGAGGAGCGATGAACGACACCGAACGCGAACTCCGGGCGATGTTCGCTCGCCGCGTCGCGGACGCGGCCGACCCCCCGCCGTCGATGCCGCGGCGGCTCGGCCGCCGAACCCGCGTGCGCCAGGTGTTGATCGTCGTAACGAGCCTCGCCGCCGTGACGGTCCTCGTCCTCGCCTCGCTCGCGGCGATCCGGATCGTCTCCGAACGAGACGACCACGCCCGACCCGCCGACACGCAGGTGGAGCTTCCTCGCGCGCCCGAGGGCTTCCTCGCCGCGGCGCTGCCCTATGCCTCGATCGCCTATCCCGACGGCTGGTACCTGCTCGACACCTCCCCGCTCGTCGCCGGCCCGTCTCAGCCCCGGGGGCTCCCGACGGGTCCGATCCTGCAGCTGTCGAACTTCGACCCGGACGTCCTTCATGCACCCCGGTGCATGGTCGAGCCCGATCAGGTTCCGGACGACGGCGTCCTGCTCTCCGTCAGCGCCGTCGCGCCGGCCGACGCCGAGTTCCTGCCGTCCGAGGGCTCGTGGCCGGTGCCGCTCCACCGACCGCCGAGCAACACGGAGCCGGTGTGCGAGGTCGGAACGAGCGAGGAGGCGACGTGGACCGCGCCGTCTGGTGTGGAGTACACCGCGCAAGCCATCTACGGCGAGCACGCTTCGCAGACGGACGTCGTGGCGATCCAGCAGGCGTTCTCGACGCTGTTGTTCCCCCCGACCGCCGAGCCGCAGCTCTCCCGGATGAGCGCGCTGCAGGGGCTCGGGACGCCACGGGTGGTGCTCGGGACCACGACCTTCGGCTCCGACGTCCTCACGTTCGTGGCCTACCTCGAGCTCGGACGGGTGTTATGGGTCGGGGCGGAGTCGAGCGGCCCCTACGCCGGCGGAGCGACCGCGCCGCATTCGGGGAGCGATCCCAACCCGCCGATGTCCGCCGGGCTCGCCCTGGTCGCGCCCGCGGGAGCCCTGCTCTACGGCACGATCTCCCCGGAGGTCGATCGCGTCGAGGTGCGGACGGACTCCGGCGAGGTGGCTCCCGTCAACGTGGTGCCGCTCCCGGCCAGCCTCGGCCTCGACGACCGGTTCGTCTGGGCGATCGTCCCGGGCGGAGGCGATCGCTCCACCATCGTGGGGTACGACCGGGACGGGAATCCGATCGGGAGCCCGATCTTCCCCGCGGGGCCGGCCGTGACGATCGCGTCCGGCACCGACCCCGAAGGTGGGGCGTGGACGCTGTACCTCGACGTGACCAACGAGGGCACCGGCCTCGGGTTCGCCTTCGACCACGGGGGCGGCGGGAGCGGCTGCTGCCTCAAGCCCTTGAGCGGCGACTTCCGACTCGACGGGTACAGCTCCGGCGGCGATGGACCGAACCCCATCACGGCGCTCGCGTCCGATTCCGTGACGCGGGTGGCCTTCGAGGCCGCCGACGGCACGACCCTCGAGGGTCAGCTCTTCCCGATCCCCGACGAGAGCCTCGGGATCCCCCAGGTCGCGCTCGTCATCGTCCCGCACGACGTGCCGCTCCAGGGTGACCTGGTCGCCTACGACGCCGCGGGCAACGAGCTCGGTCGCGAGTCGATCTCGATGGACGTGGGCGAGCCGCCGGGGCCGAGCGCGGCGATCGACGCGGCCTGGTCGCTTCTTCGCCACGCTCGCGACGCCATCGGAGCTTGGACGGCCGATCACGGGAGGTCGTTGGCGACCTTCGTCCCTGAGGAGGCCGCCACCCTGATCCCCTACATCCGGTGGAACACCTCGGGCCCGGGCGGCACGGTCCCGGGAGAGATCAGCATTCGGGGTCTGGCGCGGGCCGGGGGCTCGGAGCTCACCGGGTGGTCCGGCTGGACGCTCGCGATCGTGGGCACGACGCCGGATGGACACACCTACTGCATCGGGGTGAACGTCGACGAGAACGGCGGCGGGAACTTCCGGTACGGGACGCAGGACGCGGCGAGCTACGAGGAGTGCCGCGGCGGGTGGCCGGAGCTCCGATAGCGCGCGCTACTGGTTCTCGCCGTGGAAGATCTCGGAGACGCTCGAGTCCTCGAACACGGCGCGCAGGGCGTCGGCGATCAGCGGCGCGATCGAGAGCACCTTGAGCTTGCCGATGCGCTTCTCCTCGGGGATCGGCACGGTGTTCGTGACGACGACCTCCTGGATCGGCGACTCCTCGAGGTACTGCACGGCCTTGCCGGAGAGCACGCCGTGCGTCGCGGCGGCGAAGATCGGACCGGCGCCGTGCTGCGCGAGGGCCGTCGCGCCCTTCGCGACCGTCCCGGCCGTGTCGATCATGTCGTCGACGATGATGCACGGGCGCCCCTCGACCTCGCCGACCACGGCCATCTCCTCGATCTTGTGGGCCTCACGGCGTGACCGGCGCTTGTACAGGAACGCCAGGTCGGCGTGCAGGTACTCGCGCAGGCGCTCCGCGGTCTTGATGCGGCCGGCGTCGGGCGCCACGACGACGACGTCCTCGTCGTGCAGGCCGTGCTCGTCGCGCAGGTAGTTCGTGAGCACTGGCAGCGCCGTCAGGTGGTCGAAGGGGAAGTCGAAGTAGCCCTGGATCTGCCCCGCGTGCAGGTCGACCGACACGACGCGGTTCGCGCCCGCAACGGTGATCAGATCGGCCACCAGCTTGGCGCTGATCGGCTCGCGCGCGAGGCCCTTTTTGTCCTGGCGCGAGTAGCCGTAGTACGGGACCACGGCGGTGATCCGCTTGGCGCTCGCACGTTTCATGGCGTCGAGCAGGACCAGCTGCTCCATGATCGACTCGTTGATCGGGTCGGCGTGGGTCTGGATCACGAAGACGTCGGCCCCCCGGACGCTGTCCTCGGCCCGCACGTAGATCTCGCCCGAGGCGAACCGGGAGATCTTGCACGGGCTGATCGGGACGCCGAGCTGGTCCGAGATCTCCTGCGACAGCGCCGGGTGCGTCGTCCCAGCGAACAGCATCAGCTTCTTCTTGGTGACGATCTCCACGTCAGCGCGCCCCCTTGCCCTTCGCTGCGCTCCGCGCCTTGGCCTCGGCGTCCTTGCGCGCTCGGTAGCCCTCGATGTTGCGCTGTTCCGAGCGCTCCACCCCGAGCGCCCCGGGCGGGACGTCCCTGGTGATCACCGATCCGGCCCCCGTGACGGCGCCGTCTCCGATCCGCACCGGCGCCACGAGCATGGTATCCGAACCGATCCGGACCTCGTTCCCGATGACGGTCCGGTGCTTCGCGTACCCGTCGTAGTTGACCGTCACCGTCGCCGCCCCGACGTTGGTGCCCTCGCCGACGGTCGCGTCGCCGACGTACGCGAGATGCGGCACCTTCGAGCCGCGGCCGATCCGCGAGGCCTTGATCTCGACGAACGCGCCGGCCCTCGCGCCCTCGGCCAGCTCGGTGCCGGGACGGACATGGGCGTACGGGCCCACGGCCGCGTCGCGCCGGATCCGCGCCCCCGAGACGACCGAGAACTGCACGGTCGCCCCCTCGTCGACGCGCGAGTCCACGATCCGAGTCGACGGCCCGATCTCGCACCCGGCCCCGATCCTCGTCTCGCCCTCGAGGAACGTGAGCGGGTGGATCACGGTGTCGCGGCCGATCCGCACACCGGCGTCGATGAACGTCGTCTCGGGATCGAGGATCGTGACGCCGTTGTCCATGTGGGCCGCGTTGATCCGGCTCCGGAGGAGGCGCGTCGTCGCGGCGAGATCGCTCCGCGAATTGACGCCCATGATGCCGCCGACCTCGACCTTGACGGCCGACACTCGCTCTCCCTTGTCGATCAGAATCGGGAACACCTCGTTCAGGTAGTACTCGCGCTGCCGATTCTCGCGTCCGACGAGCGGGAGCGCGCGGAAGAGGTCGGTGCGGCGGAACGCGAAGTACAGCAGCGACACCTCTCGAACGCCGAGCAGCTCGCGCGGCGCATCGGTGCCCTCGACGATCTGCAGGAGCCGCGTCCCGTCGCGGACGATCCGCGCGTAGCCGCGGGGCTCGTCGACCTCGGTCGTGAGGATCGTGCCTGCGCTCTTCGTACGGCGGTGGACCCGGAGGAGCTCGCGCACGTTTTCGGGCAGCGCGGGGTCGTAGTCGCCGGAGGTCACCAGGACCTCGTCGACCTTGCCGACTGCCTTCTCGGCGACGAGGACGGCGTGCCCGGTGCCGAGCGCCTCACCCTGCTCGACGAAGACGGGTTCGGGACGGATCCCCCACGAAGGCACGGCCTCTCGGACCTCGTCGGCGCCGTGATGGACGACGATGACGATGCGGGAGGGTCGCGCCGCCCGCACGTTCTGCAGCGTCCACCAGAGCAGCGGCCTGCCGCACACGGGGTGCAGGACCTTGGGGGTCGTCGACTTCAGGCGCTTGCCCTTGCCCGCCGCGAGGACGACGGCGGCCAGCGAGCGGGGCGAGGACGGAGCCACGGGTTCCTCTCGGTCGGCGGGGTCCCCTTTGTACCCGCGCCCGGCGACGGCTGGCAAGGCGCCGTCAGTCCAGAAGTTCGGCGACCTCCGGCCGGGCGAGGAAGGATCCGCGCAGCTCGCCGCTGGCCTGGGCGATGGCCCCGACGATCTCCGCGGCCTCGGCGCGCCGCGCCGCCGACTCCTGGTGCCGCCCGAGCGCCTCGAGGGCCTTCCAAGCGACCCGAGACGCCCGCCAGACGAGCCGGCGTTCCGACATGCGGGTGGCCAGCTCGAACGTCGTCGTCGCGGCGGCGAGCGCGGCCTCCGCGCCGCCGTCCAGCAGCTCCGCGAGCGCGCGCGCGTAGGTTCCCCACGCACCCCAGAACTCCGACCGCGGAAGGACGAGCTCGTCCATTCGTCCCGCGATCGACCACAGCGCCGCGGCGTCCCCCGCCCATTCGCGCGCCGCGACCTCGATCGCGCTGGACCAGGCGACCTCCAAGGCGCCCTCGCTCGATCGCGCCCCGGCGAACAGCCGCTCGGCCTCCGCATCGTCGCCCGCCACGAGGGCCGCCCACCCCGCGTAGGCGAGCACATTGCCGCGTTGAAAGGCGCTTCCGAGCTCGTCCGAGAGCGCGAGGGCCGCGGAGGCGTTGCCCACGATGCGTTCCACATCGTGGGCCTCCGCGGCGACGTCGTTCAGCACGCTGCACCCGATGATCTCGGCGCGGGGGATCCCGAGCTCCCGGCAGAGCTCACGCCCCCGATCGCCGGCGCGCCACGCCTCCTCGAGCCGGCCCCCGGAAAGGAACAGCTCGGCCAGGTTGAAGAGCGCGAACGCCTCCTCGCGCCGGTTGCCGATCTCGTGGGACGTCTGCACGGAGGACTCGACGGTCGCCATGGCCTCGTCCCGCCGGCCGAGGAACCCGAGTGCCCAGGACACCATGTAGGCGTTGTGCGCGACCATCGATCGCTGTCCGAGCTCGCGCAGCATCCGGTCGGCCGTGAGCCCGTGCTCGAGCGCCCGCTCGATCGGCCACGTGAAGAAGCGGGTCTCGCACAGCCCGTGGTGCGCGAGCGCCTGTCCCTCCAGGTCGCCGCTCGCCTCCGCCACGTCGAGCGCCTGCCGATGCAGGGGCAGGGCCTCGGCGAACTCCCCCCGGCCGAAGCGGATGGTTCCGGCCGTGTAGAGGAGCCGCGCCTCGACGTCCGCCAGCCCGGCTGCCCTCGCCCGGTCGAGCGCAGCCGGAAGCAGGCGCTGCCCGTCGTCGTACCGGTCGAGGAGCCAGAGGTCGTGCGCCTGCGCCGCGAGGGCCCGCGCCTCGAGCTCGGCATTCGCGGCCTCCCCCGCGGCCGCGCCTGCCTGTTCGTACGCCGCGAGCGCCTCGGCGAACCGGCCGACGAGCTCGAGCGCGCCCCCGCGGGCGAGGTCGATCCTCGATCGCAGGTCGGCGTCGTCCTCGGCCGCGGCGTCGAGCGCCCGCTCGTACCACTCGATAGCCTGCTCGGCGGCGAACACGCGCAGGTGACGGTTGCCGGCGAGCAGCGCGTATCGCGCGGTGCGTCCGGGATCGCCGGCGAGCTCGAAGTGATACGCGAGGAGCTCGGCGAACTCCTCGTCGCGACCGCGCGTCCCCTCCTCGATCCATCCGCCGACGATCTTGTGGGCCTCGGTGCGTCGCACCCGCGGGATGCCTGCATACGCGACGTCGCGCGTGAGGATGTGGTTGAAGATCAGCTCCGACTCGCCGCCGATCGTCGATTCCTCTCGCTCGTGCACGAGCCCTTTCGTGATCAGACCCTCGAGCGCCACCGTCACGTCGCCGACGCCGAGTCGCTCGAGCGCCGCCTTCCAGAAGACGCGGCCGACGACCGACGCGTCCTGGAGCGCGCGCTTCTCGCCCGTTGGGAGCAGGTCCAGGCGCGAGGCGATCACGCCCTGCACGGTGTCGGGAAGCGCGCTCGGAAGCTCGCGCACGAGGCCCCATCGCCCGTCGTGCCGCGAGAGCGTGCCGTCCTCGATCATCATGCGAAGGAGCTCGCCCGCGAAGAACGGATTGCCCTCCGACCGGCTCAGGATCGCCTCGACCACCTCCGCCGGCCCGGCGTCGTCGAGCAGGTGCTGCAGGAGCTCCGCGCCGTCCCCGGCGGACAGCGGCGCGAGCGAGATCGTCGTGGCGTTGGACAGGCCGCCGCCCCACGACGGCCGGCGCTCGTACACGTCCGGGCGCGCCATGCAGAGCACGAGCGCAGGGGCGCTCGCTCGACCGACGACCGACTCGATCAGCTCGAGCAGGTTCGGATCCGCCCAGTGGATGTCCTCGATCAGCGCGATGAGCGGCCCGCCGTCCGCCATCGACTCGAGGTAGCGCTGCCAGGCCCGCGCGATCACGCGCCGCGCCGCGTCGGGATCGGTTCCCGCGAGGGGGTCCGAGGGCACCTCGACCCCGATCGAGGAGAGCAGGACGCCGGTGATGCCGAGCCCCTCCTCCCCCGGGAACCTCGGATCAAGCCGGAGCCGGGCCTTCTCGAGGATCGCCTGCGGCGGGTCGCTGTCCAAGATGCCCGCATCGGCCTTGAGGATCTCGGCCAGCGGCCAGTAGGTCAGGCCGTCGCCGTAGGGAAGACATCGCCCCCGTACCACGCGCGCCGCGTCCCCCGCCGCGAACGATCGCGCCACCTCGTCGGCGAGCCGGCTCTTGCCGATCCCCGGCGGGCCGACGATCGTAATCAGGTTCGGGCGCCGCTCGCGAACGGTCCGCTCAAACAGCAGCCGCAACAGCTCCGTCTCGGACTCGCGCCCGACGAACGGCGTCTCGAGCGCGCCGGGCGCCGAGCGCGGTGCCGTGCCGCCGTCGACGCGCCACACGCGCAGCGGCCGGTCGATGCCCTTCACCATCACCTCGCCCAGGTCGGTGAACGCGAACCCGCCTCGCGTGTCGCGATGCGTGCGTTCGCCGACGACGACCGAGCCCGGATCGGCGAGCGCCTGGAAGCGGGCGGCGATGTTCACGGCCTCGCCCGTGACGATGCCCTCTTCGTTCGAGTGGGCGATGACGTCGCCCGTGTTCACGCCGATCCGCATCACCAGGTCGCCGCCCGCTCGATCCGCGAGGTCCTCGTTCAGCTCGCCGAGTCGATCGTGCATGGCGAGCGCACACCGCACCGCGCGTTCCGGATCGTCCTCGTGCGCTATCGGCGCGCCGAACACGGCGACCACCGCGTCGCCGATGAACTTCTCCACGGTCCCGCCGAAGCGATCGACCTCGTCGGCCATCGCGTCGAAATAGGGATGCAGGACGGCGCGGAGGTCCTCCGGGTCCAGTCGCGAGGCCATCTCCGTCGACGCGGTGAGATCGGCGAAGAGCACCGTCACGACCTTGCGCTCCTCGAGTGAGCCGGCCGGTGCCGGCCCGGCGAGCGAGGTACCGCACGTTCCGCAGAAGCGGTTGCCGGGAGGGTTCTCGGCCCCGCAGGTGGGACAGATGCGCGCGAGCGAGGTCCCGCAGGAGCCGCAGAAGCGTCCGGCCGCGGGGTTCGCGGCGCCGCAGCTCGGACATGCGATCTCGGTCAGCGATACCTCCTTCGAGCGCCTCGGGACCGGTTCCGGGGGGAGGAGTCGAACCTCCATCGAAGGCTCCAAAGGCCCGCGTCTTGCCGTTAGACGACCCCGGACGCGTGGATTATCCCGCCTCGATCCGGCAGCGGACCCCTCAGGCGACCGGCGGCCCGGAGGCGACGATCGCGCCGTCGATCGAGGCAGCGAGGTCCTCCGCGGCCGACCGATCCGTCGCGAGGCCGACGACCGAGGACCCGCTGCCCGTCATCACGGCGCCGAGCGCTCCCGCGTCCAGGAGACGGGCCTTCGCCTCGGGGATCTCCTGGTGGCGCCGGCTCACCGCGGGCTCGAGGTCGTTGTACAGGAGGGGGCCGAGCGCCGCGGGGTCGCCGGCGGCGGCGGCGGCAAGGAGCGACGCCGGGTCCGGCCCCGTGGCTCCACCGTCCTCGTCCCACCATCGATAGGCGTCCGGGGAACGGACGCCGAAGCCGGGCGAGACGAGGACCCACCAAAGAGGAGCGGTCTCGGCCGGCGTGAGCAGCTCGCCGCGCCCGGCGACGAGGACCGGCCCGCCGGCGAGCATCGCCGGCACGTCGGAACCGATGCGTTCGGCGACGTCGACCAGCGCGGCGAGGTCGAGATCGCAGCCCCAGAGCTCGTTCAGCGCGAGCAGCGTCGCGGCCGCGTCGGCGCTCCCGCCGCCGAGACCGCCCGCGACCGGGATCCGCTTTTCGATCTCGATGCGCGCGCCGCCCCCGTCGGGACAGGCATCGGCGAGCGCGAGCGCGGCCACGAGGGCGAGGTTCAGGCCGCCGGACGGGAGCGCCCCCGGCGCTCCGGCGTCCCGAATCTCGACGTCGAGCCGGTCCTGGCGCCGCACGGTGATCCGATCCGCGAGCGAGATCGGAACCACGAGGCTCTCGACGTCGTGGTAGCCGTCCTCGCGGGCCGCGAGCACGCGCAGGAACACGTTGATCTTCGCGGGCGCGTCCCGGCGAATCGCGGCGGCGCGTCACGCCGACCACCCCGTCGACAGCAGCACCGTCGTCACCCGGGCGAAGTCCGCGAGATCCAGCTCCTCGGCGCGCGCGGAGGGTTCGATCCCCGCGGCGACCAGTGCCGCCTTCGCGTCGTCCGGACCGAGGCCGAGCCGGCGCAGCGCGTTCGTCATCGTCTTGCGGCGCTCTGCGAACCCCTCCTCGACGACGCGGAACAGCGCGGTGACGTCGACCTCGACGGGCGGCGGATGCGGGACGAGCCGCACGAGCGCCGAGTCGACGTTCGGCCTCGGCCAGAAGACCTCCGCCGGCACCCGACGGACGATCTCGGCCCTCGCCCGATACGCGACGCGAACGCTGACCACCCCGTAGCTCTCGTCGCCGGGCGAGGCCACGAATCGCTCCCCCACCTCCCGTTGCACCATCACGAGGTAGCGAGTCACCTGCGGGGCGCGCTCGAGCAGCTCCACCACCACCGGGACCGACACGTTGTACGGAAGGTTGGAGACCATCGCCCATGGAGCACCCGGCAGGAGCCGGTCCCAGTCGACGCGCATCGCGTCGCCCTGCTCGATCCGAACGCCCGGATGTCCGGCCGTCACCTCGCGAAGCGCGGGGACGATGGCCCGGTCGAACTCGAGCGCGAGGACGTCGCATCCGGCCTCGGCCAGCGCAAGGGTGATCGAGCCGAATCCCGCGCCGACCTCGAGCACCCGGTCACCCTCGGCGACGCCGGCGTCGGCGACGATCGCGCGGGCGAGGTTCGGGTCCGCGATGAAGTTCTGGCCGAGCGACTTCGTGGGCCGGATCTCGTAGCGGCTGGCGAGCTCGCGAATCGCCGAGCGCCCGAGCGGCGCGCTACCAGCTGAGTCGGACCTGGCAGACGCCTTGGCCGAGCGGGGCGATCCAGGCGAAGGCCTCGTCGCTGAGGTCGATGATCCGCCCCCCGAACGGTCCCCGATCGTTGATCACCACCTGGACGCTCTTGCCGTTGGTGAGGTTCGTGACGGTGACCACCGTACCGAAGGGGAGCCACGGGTGCGCGGCCGTGAGGCCGCTGCCCGGCGCGAACGAGTACCAGCTCGCCTCGCCGACCTGGGTCCCGCTCGACGGGTTCGCGCGGCCGACGAGACGCGCCGCGGACACCGCCGGGTGCAGCACCTGGCGCCCCAGCAGTTGGCGCCCGACGACGACGCCGTCGCGGACCTTCATCCGAAAGCGCTCGAGCATGAGCCCGTCCACGCCTTCGCGGATCATCCGGATCCGTCCCGGACCGAGCTCGTCCGTGTACCGCGTGAAGGTCGCGTGCGGGATCGGCACCTGGAGCTCGCGCGTTTGGTAGTCGATCGAGACGAACCGAACGGTGTCGGCGGTGGTGAGGGGGGCGCTGGGTGACGGAAGGACGCGGTCGTTACGGTCGGGTTGGATCCCCATGGCCGAGAGGAGTTCGCTGGCGGTGGAGGCGTTCGTCCACACGACGTGGTCCTTCCCCATCACCACGACGTGCACCGCCGCCACCGCCAGCTGCCCGACCGGCGCTCCCGCGGAGAACCAGTCCTCGGTGCTTCGCGCCGACAGCATCGCCGTCGGCCCGGGCACCCCTTCCATCACCCAGACCCCCACATCCGCAGGAGTCCTTGCCGCCGCCCCCACGGAGCCGAGCTCGACGAGGACGGTCATCCCATCGGAGATCGGCGCCGTCTCCGGCGGCACGACGAGGTCGTTCGCGCCGATCTCGATCCCCTGGGAGACGAGCAGCTCCCCGACGCTCGAGCTCATCGTGCGAACGGCCTCGGGTTGCCCCTGGACCACGAGCGTGACGGTCTTGGAGATCGCGAGGTAGCCACCCGCGATCGCGAGCATGGAGGCGGCGAGCGCCACGTTGCCGATGGCCTTGCGGGTCCGAAGCCGCCGAACCCGCGTGGGGCGAACCCCCATACGCCTTCCTCCTGTCGGAAGAAGGCTCCGGGGGGAAGCGGCAGGGCCGGACCGAAGCCTCCAAACGCACGAGTCCGGAACCTACCAAACCCTCAACCCTCACTGCAAACTTGATTCCGAACGACCGTTCGAGGGCTCCGGCAGGCGCGGGAAGGCCGCTCGCGCGTTCCCGGCCGTCGCCGCCCGTACGTTTTCCACGGGCTGTCCACGTACCCGCGCGATCTCGTCGACGACGTCGAGCACGTTGGCCGGTTCGTTGTCGCGTCCGCGGAGCCGCTGTGGCGCGAGGAACGGGCTGTCGGTCTCGACGAGCACGCGATCGAGGGGAACCGACGCGGCCGCCGCGCGGATGTGCTCGTTCGCCGGATAGGTGAGATTGCCGGCGAAGGAAAGGAACCACCCGCGTGCGACGCACTCGTTCGCGATTTCCACATCCCCGGTGAAGCAATGCAGGATCACGGACTCCGGGGAACCCTCATCGAGCAGTCGAAGGATCTGCTCCCACGCGTCCCGGACGTGCACGACGATCGGAAGGCCCGCGTCGGCGGCGAGCGCGATCTGCGCGCGGAACGCGCGCTCCTGATCCTCCCACGGCGAGCGCATCCGGAAGAAGTCGAGCCCGCACTCCCCGACGGCCACGACGCGGGGGTTCGCGAGGAGCTCCTCGATCTCCGCGCCCGCGCGGCGGTCGAAGCTCGCCGCGTCGTGCGGGTGCATGCCTGCCGTCGCGAACACACCGGGGATCGCGTCGGCGAGCTCGAGCGAGCGCCGGCTCGACTCCGCGTCGATGCCGGGGCAGACGATCGTCCCCACCCCCGCGGCCAGTGCGCGCCCGACGGCCTCGGAGAGCCCGTCCTCCAGCAGGAACAGGTGGCAGTGGGAGTCCACCGCGAGGCTCTGCACCGCGACTTCAGCCTTCGGCTCGCTCACCGGCTATCCGTTCGGACCTTCCTCGACCTGCACTCGAAAGACGTTCCCGGTCCCGCGCGTCGCGGGCGCGCCGGCGCGCCGGCGCCGTGCACCCGAAGTCGAGGGCAGGGGTCCCACGTGAAACACGTTCGGCGGAACCTTCACTCAGGACTCGAGGCGGGGGAACAGCGCCTCGCCCTTCGCGGTCACCGTCCCCGGCTCGAGCAGCCCCCAACGGCCGGCCCCGGGAAGCCGCTGGAGCTCGAGCGGCTCCTTCACGCCGAGCTGCGTCCACAGGCGAGCGGCCGCCCCCGGCATGATCGGCACGATGAGGATCGCGAGGATCCGCAGCGTCTCCGCGGCGGCGTAGAGCACCCCGGCCAGCTCGTCGCGGCGGGCATCGTCCTTCGCGATCTTCCACGGCTCCTTCTCGACGAGGTACCCGTTGGCGCGGCCGACGACGTCCCAGACCGCGGCAAGTGCCTGCCCGAGCGCGAGGTCGCGCATGTGGGCGTCGTAGCGCACGATCGCGTCGTCGATCACCGACGGGAGGTCGGCCTGCTCGCCGTCGCCCGCCGGCTTGGGAACGGCGCCGTCGAAGGAGGTGCCGAGCATCGCGAGGACGCGACTGGCCAGGTTCCCCAGGCCGTTCGCGAGGTCGGCGTTGTGACGGTCGACCATCGACTCCCACGAGAAGCTGCCGTCCTGTCCGAACGCGATCTCGCGCATGAAGTAGTAGCGATAGGAGTCCACCCCGAAGTGGTCGATGAGCTCGAACGGGTGGATGCCGGTGGCGTTGGTCTTCGACATCTTCTTCCCGCCGACCGTGAGGAAGCCGTGGGCCCACACCTGGGTCGGCGGCTCGATCCCGCCGGCCATGAGCATGGCGGGCCAGTACACGGCGTGGAACCGCAGGATGTCCTTGCCGATGAGGTGGACGTCGGCCGGCCACATCGACGCGAACCGATCCGGGTCCGAGCCGTATCCCGCCGCGGTGATGTAGTTCGTGAGGGCGTCGAACCAGACGTAGCAGACGTGGGCGGGATCCCAGGGCAGCGGGATCCCCCACCGGAAGTTCGTGCGGCTGATCGAGAAGTCCTGAAGGCCGCCCCGGATGAGGCTCAGTACCTCGTTGCGGCGCGTCTCGGGCTCGACGGCCGAGGGCGTGCCCTCGTAACGCTCAAGGAGCCGGTTCGCGTACGCGGAGAGCCGGAAGAAGTAGTTCTCCTCCGTCACGTGCTCGACCGGGCGCTCGTGGATGGGGCACAGCTCGCCCTCGAGGAGGTCGTCCGCCGTGTAGTAGGCCTCGCACGAGACGCAGTACAGGCCCTTGTAGGTGCCGAGGTAGATGTCGTCGCGACCGTTGTCCCGGACGGCCCGCAGGAGCTTCACGACCGCCTGCTCGTGCCGGGGCTCGGTGGTCCGGATGTAGTCGTCGTTCGCGATCTCTAGCCGAGACCAGACCTCGCGCCACCGAGGCTCCATCCGGTCGACCCAGGTCTTCGGGTCGGTCCCGGCCGCCTCGGCCGCCCGCTGGAGCTTCAGCCCGTGCTCGTCGGTCCCCGTGAGGTGGAAGACGCGCTCGCCGCGGAGGCGGTGGTAGCGGGCGACGAAGTCCGTCGCGACCGCGTTGTAGGCGTGCCCGATGTGCGGGACGTCGTTCGGGTAGTAGATCGGCGTCGTGATGTAGAAGACGTCCCGGCCCATAGTCGGGCCATCCTAGCCGCGCCTCGTCGGCACCACCGAGGCGGCCGGCGCGTACGCCGTGGGCACCGCCAGGCAGGACCCCGACCCCAACCGCCGCAGACCGGTCAGGTCTCCGTCGTTCCACCGCCGCACGATGGGGGCGGCGAACATGAGCTGGAACGGCTGCGCCACGTGCCCGAGCCCGACGATGTGCCCGAGCTCGTGCTCCACTACCGGGCCGAAGGAGGCGACGCTCTCGAACCCGGGAGCGAGTCCCGCGTCGGCGTTGACGACGATGAGCCCGGTCACGAGTTGGTCGTAGTCGTCGCGGCTCGTCACCGGAAACGCGATGCCGAGGGCGCGCCCGGCTCGGAACTCGTGGAACACCTCCCGGTGCGCGAAGGTGATCAGCACGGGGTTCCAGGCCGGCGTCCCGTCCTGCCCGTAGCTGACGAAGTCCATCAGCTCGATCACGCTCACCGGCGAGGTGCCCCGCACGAGGCCCGCGAACTCGAACCGGAGCCCCGACGCCTCCGACGTGAGCCGCACGGCCTCCTGGACGTCGTCCAGGACGGACTCCGGCATCGTCCCGAGGTCGACCTGATAGCGAATCGGCGCGCACGGGTTCCAGCGAAACGGCGTTCCCTCGGGGGTGACGCCGATGAACGAGTAGGCGTTCGCGTCGGTCGCGGGACCCGAGGCCGCGGGACCCGCGGCGGTCGGTGAGGGCTCCACCACCAGCACGTGACCGGCGACGAGCGCGAGCGAGACGAGCAGCGCGAGCCGCATGGCCCACTTGATGCGCCCGCCGCGGCGCCGAACGGGGGCGGCCGCCGGGGGCGGCGGTGGCGGCAGGGGCGGAGGGGGGAAGGCGAGCTCGGGCACGGGATCAGTCCGGTGGGATCAACGCCTGGTAGATCGCGTTGGAGCTCGCCTCGTGCCGGCGGGCGACCGTGCTAGCGGCCTCCCGCTTTCGCATCCCGGACTCCACGAGGAGCCGCGCCTCCGCCACGAGCTCGGGAAGCTCGACGACGTCGCGCTCGTGACCTTCGATCACGACGACGACCTCGCCCTTGGGCTCGGCGACCGAGAGGCGGCCGAGCACCTCGGCCACGCGGCCGCGGATCACCTCCTCGTGGACCTTCGTCAGCTCTCGCGCGACGGCGATCCGCCGGTCGCCGAGCTCTTCGAGCACGTCGCGCAGCAGGGCCACCAACCGAACCGGCGACTCGAACAGGACGAGGGTTCGGGGATCGCGAGCGAGCGAGCTGAGCCGGTCCCGGCGCTCCTTCTCGCGCCGCGGCAGGAACCCTTCGAAGACGAACCGGTCGACCGCGAGGCCCGACACGACGAGGGCGGCGGTCACCGCCGACGGCCCGGGAACGACCCGCACCTCGATGCCCTCGTCCGCGCAGGCCCGCACGAGCCGGAACCCCGGATCCGAGATCGTCGGCATGCCGGCGTCGGTGACCACGGCGACGTCCGACCCCTCGCGGAGCCGTTGCAGGAGCTCGTCGGTGCGCTCGCGCTCGTTGCCCTCGAAGAGCGAGACCATCCGCCGCGAGATGCCGAGGTGCGACAGGAGGCGACCGGTTCTCCGAGTGTCTTCCGCCGCAAGGATGTCGACGGTTCGAAGGGTCTCCTTTGCGCGATCGGTGAGGTCGGCGAGATTCCCGATCGGCGTCCCGACGAGGAAGAGGCGGCCCGGCATGCGCCGATGCTCGCACGGTTCGGGGAACCCGGACACGGCCGAACGACGTAGCCCGCACCGCTACAGTGAGCCGCCATGGCCGGGGCGGGGCACACGGACTACTCGGGAACGCGGCTCGCGAAGAAGCTCGGCGTCCGCGAGGGCTCCCGAGTGCTCGTCGTCGGTGCGCCGCAAGGGTTCTCGCTGGAACCGCTCCCGACGGGCGTCCAGACGCTCGCCCGCGTCCGCGCCCGTCTCGACGTCGCCCTCCTGTTCGCCACGCGGCGCTCCGAGCTCGAGCGGAGGTTCGGGCCGCTCGCCGGGGCGCTCGATCCGGCGGGGCGGCTGTGGGTGGCGTGGCCGAAGAAGGCGGCCGGCGTGCCGACCGACCTCACGTTCGAGATCGTGCAGCGCACGGGGCTCGACGCGGGGCTGGTCGACAACAAGTCGGCGTCGATCGACGGCGTGTTCCAGGGGCTGCAGTTCGTCGTGCGGCTGCGTGACCGGGCCGCCCGGTAGCCGAACGTCCTTCCCCGACGAACCGCGACCGCTGCCGTACCATCGGCGCGATGTTCCCCCTGCTCGCCAAGCTCAATCGACCCATCGTGGCGATCCTGGCCGTCGGCGCCATCGCGGGCGTGCTACGCTTCACGCACCTCGGCTATCCCGAGAAGCGGATCTTCGACGAGTTCTACTACTCGAAATCGGCGTGCATCTTCCTCGGCTACTCGAACGCTCGATGCGCGATCGACAGCTCCGACGAGCGGTACTGGCGCGAGCATCGCGACGACACCGGCGCGTGGGTCCACCCGCCGATCGGCAAGTGGATGATCGCGGCGGGCGAGCTCGGGTTCGGAACGGACTCGTTGGGGTGGCGCGTCTCGAGCGCGGCGGTCGGAACCGCGACCGTGATGCTGCTCGCGGTCATCGTGCAGCTCCTGTTCGCGAGCCCCATCTGGACGTTCACCGGGGGGTTGCTGCTCGCCGTGGAGAACCTGAACTTCGTCCAGTCGCGAACGGCGATGCTGGACATCTTCGTCACGTTCTGGATCCTGCTCGGGCTCGTGTTCCTCCTCCTCGACCGCCGGTGGATCGGGCGCCGGACGCAGGCCCGGGCGCAGGAGCGCGCGGCCGGAGCCGCGCCGCCGAGCGCGGCGGAGCCGGAGATGGTCGAGGGGGCCGGCGTGGTGACGCTGGCCACGCTGGTCGCGGCCCCGCCGCGATCCGACACGTCGCGGGCCGTCCGGATCCCCGCGCCGCTGTGGCGCCCGTGGCGGTTCGCGGCCGGGGCGGCCCTCGGCGCCGGCCTCGCGACGAAGTGGTCCGCGCTCACCGCCATCGCGGTCGCCGTGGTCCTGTCGTTGCTGTGGGAGGTGTCCCGGCGCCGGGACTTCGGGGTCGAGCGACCGGTCCTCGACGCGTTGCCCGCCGAGGGCTTCGGCGTGGTCCTCGCCTTCGTCGTCGTGCCGGCGATCGTCTACCTCGCCTCGTACGTGGGATGGTTCGCGCACTTCGGCTGGAGCCTCGGCGAGTGGGCGCGACTCCAGTCGGCGATCTATGAGTACCACCGCAACCTGCGAACCGTCGACGCCGCCGGCAAGCCCGTGCATCCGTACCTGTCCGACGCATGGAAGTGGATCCTGCTCGCACGGCCGGTCCTGTACTACGCCAACTACGGTGAGGGGTTCCGGCAGGTCATCTACGCGAACGGGAACCCCGCGATCTTCTGGGGCAGCATCCTCGCGATCCCGTACACCGCGTATGCGTGGTGGCGCGATCGCGACTGGCGAGCCGGCTTCGTCGTGATCGCGGTGGCGGGGCTGTATCTGCCCTGGTTTCTCGTCCCACGCCCGCAGTTCCTGTTCTACGCGACCCCGATCACGCCGTTCTTCGTCCTCGCGTGCGTCTACGCAATCCGGCGGCTCTCCGAGGTTCGGTACGAGGCCCTGCGATCGACCGCGCACCACGCCCGCTCGGTCCGCCCGTACCTGCCCGTCGCGATCGGCTTCGTGGTGCTCGCGGTCGGCCTGTTCGTGTGGTTCTGGCCCGCGCTCACCGGCGGCCCGCTCTCGGACGCGGACTGGGCCCGCCGCGCCTGGTTCGCTTCCTGGACCTGACCCGCCGATAGGATCCGGCGCCATGGCGCGCACGGAGGATCTCGTCGTCTCGATGCCCGACGGCGTCCGCCTCGCGGCCACGCTGTTCCATCCGGACGGCGAGGAGCCCGCGCCCGCGCTCCTGGAGGCGCTCCCCTACCGCAAGGACGACCTCACCACCTACTACCGGGAGGAGTACCACCGGCTCGCCGACGAGTTCGGCTACCTCGTCTGCCGGCTGGACGTCCGCGGCACGGGCTCGTCGGAGGGGCTCGCGCCCGACGAGTACACGCGACAGGAGCTCGAGGACCTCGTGAACGTGATCGCCTGGCTCGCATCGCTCGAGCGGTGCACGGGCAACGTCGGCATGTACGGCACGTCGTGGTCGGGCTTCAACTCGCTGCAGGTGGCGATGCGCCGGCCGCCACCGCTGAAGGCGATCTGCTCGATCTTCGCCTCCGACGACCGTTATGCCGACGACGTGCATTACTTCGGCGGAGCGCTGAAGCAGCTCGACCTCGTCGACTTCCCGACCTACATGGGAGCCGCCAACGCGCTGCCGCCGATCCCCCGTCTGGCCGGCGACGGGTGGCGCGAGCGCTGGCGCGAGCGGCTCGAGGGCCTGGAGCCGTGGACTCTCACGTGGCTCGAGCACCAGACCTACGACGACTACTGGAAGCACGGCTCGCTGCGAGAGGACTACGGGTCCGTCGAGGCGGCCACGATGCTCGTGACCGGCTGGGCCGACGGCTACACGAACATCGCGCTCCGCGGGTTCGCGGCGCTCGAGTGCCCGAAGCGGCTGCTCGCGGGTCCGTGGACCCACACGTCGCCGGAGACGTCGCGACTCGGGCCGAACGTCGACCTCGTGCCGGAGATGGCGCGGTGGTGGGACCGCTGGCTTCGCGGCATCACCAACGGCGTCGACGACGACCCGCCGATCGTCGTGTTCGTCCGCCGGCCCACGCCGCCCGACGCGGAGCTCGCCGAGCACCGTGGCGCGTGGCGGTTCGAGCCCGGCTGGCCGCTCGAGCGGAGCCGCGATGCGACGCTCGAGCTGGCCGAGTCCTCCGCGAATCGCCTCGGTGATGGGCCGGACGAGCTCGCCATCCGCGGCGACGTCGGGTGGACCGCGTGGATCAGCTGCGCGGGCGAGCTGCCGTGGGGACAGCCGCAGGATCAGCGACCGGACGAGGCGGCGAGCCTCGTGTACGACGGGGAGCCGCTCGCCGACGAGCTCGAGATCCTCGGCCATCCGCGGGTGATCGTGCGCGTCGCGAGCTCGGCGCGCGTCGCGTACCTGTCCGCGAAGCTCTGCGACGTCCATCCCGACGGGACCTCGCAGCTCGTCACCCGCGGCCTGCTCAACCTCGCGCACCGGGAGTCGCGCGAGTCGCCGTCGGCGCTCGTGCCCGGCGAGCCGGTCGACGTGGAGATCGAGCTCGAGGTCGCGTCGTGGGTGTTCGAGCAGGGGCATCGAATCCGGCTGGACCTCGCGGGGTCGGACTGGCCGAACGCGTGGGCGCCCCCGCTGCCGGGCACGTTGCTCGTCGATCGCGCGGGCTCGCGGCTCGTGCTGCCCACGCTGCCCGGGCCCGCACCGTACGAGCGCCGGCCCGAGCTCCCGCCGCCGAGGCCGGCGCGGGACGCGGGCTCACCGGCGAGCGCGGGCGAGGCCGTCGTCTGGAGGATCGAGCACGACGTGCCGGGGCGCGAGACGCGGGCGGTCGTCCGCTACGGCGGCGCGAGCGAGGCCGACGACGTCGCCCCGGCCATCGTGCAGTGCTACGGCGGGATCGTCGGGGTCTCGACGGAGGATCCGGGACGCGCGTTCGTGGACGCGAGCGCGACCTACGAGCTGCGCTTCCCCGAGGCGCGCGTACAGACCGCCTCGCGGCTGCGCATCGACAGCGACGCCGACGCGTACCAGGTGCGCATCGACCTCGAAGCGCGCGAGGAGGACGAGCTCGTTTGGTCGCGGCGGTGGGAGCGGCGCGTCGCCCGGAACCTGCAGTGAGCGCGCGATTGCGGCCCCGGCGCGGCGCGCCGGCGGCAACTCCTACGAGGCGCCAACATCGACGCGGCTCTCGGGGGTGAGCGGGGCCAGGACGACGGGATCGTGGTCGAACAGGTCGCTCGTCGCCATCTTGATGGAGACGTCACGACGCCCGGCGGAAAAGACGATCTCGTGCCGCTGGAGGACCGCCGGGTCGACGTACATCGGCGTGAGCAGGAGCATCGGAAGCGGCGGCAGCGCGCCGAGCTCGTAGTCGGGGAACTGCCGCTCGAGCTCGTGCTCGGTCGCGAGGCGCGCCTTGGGGTCGCCGAGCGCCTCGGGAAGCAGCTCCAGGTCGAGCCGGCGAGATGCCGGGATCACGAGCACCGCCGGCCCGTCCTGGGAGATCGCGACGACGGTCTTCACGAGGAGCTCGGCGGGAACGTGCGAAGCCCGGGCCGTGCCATGGGCGACCGGGGTTCGTGGGTGCGGGATCACGGTGAAGACCTGGCCGCGACCCTGCAGGTACTCGAGTACCGACATGCCGTACGTCCTCCCGCCGATGGGGGCAAGTGTAGGCACGGCAGCCGATGCTTTCGCATCGACCGAAAGCACTAGATCTCCGCCGAAGGGCGCAGGCCGAAGCGAAGCGCGAGCGAGCAGCGAACGCCCCGGCTCGGGCCGTGGACGGCGTGGAACGGCCGCCCGTCCCGCGCCCCGCCGAGGCCCGGGCCGCGCAGGAGGGTGAGGCTGCCGGGTCCCGCCCGCCAGCGCTCGACGATCTCGCCCTCGCGGGCGTCGCGGACCTCGAAGCGCGCGGATCCGACGATCGTGAAGACCGCCACCAGCCGCCGATACCGTCGACCGTCCCGGTGGGCCGTGATGCCGACCGAGCCCGGCCGGTAGACGCCGACGCCCGCCTCGTTCGGCCGCCACGTGGCGAGCCCGCGGACCTCGCGGCCCTCGCGCCGGACGCGGTCGCCGAACGCCTCCGCGAGCTCGGCCACCCGCGGGAAGCCCTCGAACGGCGCCGGCACGTCGAATCCGTCGATCTCCATCCGCACGCCGGCGCGGCCGAACGTTCCCGTCATCGCGCGCAGCGGACCCGACCGGATCTCCTGCCAGAGCGCCCGACGCATCGACCCATCGAGCGCGTCGTCGAGGTGGGCGTGCCCGAGCTCCGCCGTCGCGCGGAGCGCGGATGCCAGGTCCACCCCCTCGGCGAGGAGGCCGATCACCCGAACCCGGGGAGGTGCTCTCGGAACAAGAGGTACCCGACGCCCGCGCCGACGTCGAGGAGGAAGTGCGCGATGACGATCGGCCAGAGCCGGCGGGTCCGAACGAAGATCACGCCGAACAGCGCCCCCATCGCGAGGTTGCCGAGGAACCCACCCCAGCCCTGATACAGGTGGTAGGACCCGCGCAGCAGCGCGCTCGCGCCGATCGCGGCGACGGCGGTGAGCCCGACCTGTCGCAATCGCGTGATGAGATACCCGACGGCCACGATCTCCTCGAGCAGCGCCGCCTCCGCCGCGGTAATGATCAGGACGGGGACGGTCCACCAGTGGCCGAGCGGCGGCACGGGCACCACGAAGCGGTTCACGCCGAGCGCCACCGCGGCGAGGTAGATGCCGATGCCCCCGAGCGCCACGACGACGAACAGCGCGAGCCCGCGCAGGACGTCCTCGCGGGGTCGATCCCAGACCAGGCCGATCTCCGCCGGACCCCCGCCGTCGCGGCGCACCAGGTACAGGACGAGCCAGACGGGGGCGAGCCCGAACGCCAGGCCGAGAAGCTGCCGTGCGAGCAGGACGCTCTGATCGGCGGAGAAGACGGTCCGGCCTCGCAGCGGCGCCTCGAGCAGGCTGAGGATGGCGAAGGCGGCGCTCGCGAGCAGCGAGAGCGACAGGACGACGAAGATCTCCTCGAGGAGCGTCCGCTGCGGCAGCGGCGTCCGGACCCGCTCGTCGGCTCGCATGGCGCAAGCGTACGGCCCGTCCGTAGGATGCGTGGGCGATGGGGACCGGCTTCTGCTTCGACGTCGTGAACGCCGCCGACTACGACGCGCTCCGGCCCCGCTACGCCGCCGAGGCGGTCGCGTGGGTCGCGGAGCGCGGCGACCTCGGTGCCGGATCGCTCGTCGTGGACCTCGCCGCCGGGACCGGGCAGCTCTCGAGCGCCTTCGACGGGCGCGGCCTCGCGCTCGTGGCCGTGGAGCCGGCCGCGAACATGCGGGCGGTCTTCGGGGACCGCCTGCCGGACGTGCGGGTGCTCGACGGGACCGCCGAGTCCGTCCCCCTCGAGAACGGCGCGGCCGACGCCATCGTCGTCGGGAACGCCTTCCACCACTTCGATGAGGAGCGGGCGCTCGGCGAGATCCGCCGGGTCCTCCGACCCGGCGGATCCCTCGCGCTGTTCTGGGCGCGGCCGGGCGACGGCGAGTACGACCGGTACCCGGCGATGCGCGCGATCGACGAGGCCGTCGAGCGCGCGCGCGACCCCTCGCCGATCGTCGCGGCGTACCGACGATGGTTCGAGCCGCCGGAGCGCGCCGAGGGGTTCACGCCGTTCGAGCGGCGCTCGTTCATCACCGTCCACGTGCTGCCGTCGGCGCGGCTCGCCGATCTCTACGCCACCTCGAGCGACGTTGCCTCGCTCGACGCCGGCGCGCGCGCCGGCCTGCTCGCGCGAATCGCCGAGCTCTCCCTCGACCTCCCCGTCACCCTCGAGCTGCCGGCGCGCAGCGTCGTCGATCTGTGTGCGCGAGCCGAAGGAGGCGAGCGCTGATGGCAAAGGACGTCGCCGACGTCGTCGTCGTCGGGGCGGGCACGGTCGGCGGCTGGGCATCGTGGTTCGCGAGGCGCAACGGCGCGAAGCGGGTCGTCGTCCTCGAGCGCGGGCTCGCGGGACGGGGGGCGAGCGGGCGGGCGGCGGGCATCGTGCGCGCTCAAGGCGGGACCGCGCAGACGGTGGCGCTCGGACGTTGGTCGATCGCGTTCTACCGGGCGCAGCAGGATCTCCTCGGCACCGACTCCGGGTTTCGCGAGCTCGGGTACCTCATCCTCGCCGACACCAAGAAGGACGAGCGCGAGGGGCGCGAGCGGGTCGCGATGCAGCGGGCGGCGGGCCTCGAGGCGCGATGGGTGAGCGCCTCGGAGGCCGCCGCGCTGAACCCGACCCTGTCGCCCGAGGGGCATCTCGGCGGCTCGTACGTGGAAACGGACGGATGCATCGACGCTCAGCGCAACGTGCGCGCTTACTCCCTTGCGATGCAGCGCGGGAAGGTCGACCTCCGCGAGCGGACGGCGTTCACGGGCCTCGAGCTCGCGAAGGGCCGGGTCGTCGGGGTGCGAAGCGACGCCGGGACGATCGCGACCGAACGCGTGATCCTGACCGGCGGACCGACGCTGCGCGGCGTCGGGCGGCTCGCCGGCGTGCGGATCCCCGCGGGCGGCGCCCGCCACCAGGTGGTGGTGAGCGAGCCCCACGAGTCCTTCGACGTCGAGCGGCTGCCGATGGTGTTCGACCTGGCGGTGGGGCTGTACTGGCGCCTGGAGGAGGGCGGGTTGCTCTGGGGCATGAGCAACCCCACCGAGACGCCCGGACCGGCCCGCGCGATCGATTGGCCGTACCTGCGGAAGATGCAGCGCCGCCTCAACCGACTCGTCCCCGCGACCCGCGGGCTCGGGATCCGGGCGGCGTGGGCGGCGACCATCGACTACACGCCCGACCACCTCCCGATCCTCGGCCCCGCGATCACGCGCGCGGGAGACGTGATCCGCGGCACCACCGTCGCCTCGGCCGGCGGCCACGGCATGATGTGGGGGCCCGCGGTCGCGAAGGCCGCCGCCGACCTCGCCACGAAGACAAGGACGAAGGTCGTCGACGTCACCGATCTCGGGCTCGACCGTTTCGACGCGGACGGCGTGTCGCGCGTCTACGATCCGATGGCGCTGCCGTTCCCCGTCGACCTGTCCGAGGAGGTGCCGGAGCTCACCAGCCGCCGGAGCACTGCGCAGGCGACGGCGCGTCCGCGCGGCCGTAGCTGACCACGTCGCCCTGTTCGGCGGCGCAGAGATAGCCGCCGTCCTTCGTCGCGGTCACCATCACCACGGTGGTCGGGGTGACGCCGCGGACGCTCACGACGCCGGGCGACGCCGCGCCGCTCGTATAGGTGATCGCCGGGTCGTACTGGCCCGCGACCTGCGCGCCGAAGCCATCGTAGGTCCCGTTCTCGGCGAAGTAGACCTGCGCGGCGGTCATCGCGCTCTGGAGGTTGGCCTGCGCCTGGACGTCGTTGGCCTTGCCGATCGGGTCGACCGGCGCCTGTCCCCCCGAGGTCCCGGCGCCCGACTGGTCGCCGGCCCCGGTCAGGATCGCGGCCTGCTCCGTCTCCTTCTGCCCGAAGAACACCATCGGGATCGTCCACGCGAGCGCGGCGACCACCGCCATCACGAGAACGGCCCGCAGGCCGAGCTCGCCCCGTTCGTCGTCGATGAACACCGCTCCAACCCCTCCCAGGGCCGGTGGGCCTCACGGGGTTGGTATCGGACGGGCCCGGCCAGACTTGAAGATCGACCCCGGCCCGACGCGGGACGACGGCGCGCTCGGGCCGCGCCCGAGGGGATGAGAACCGCGGAGGCCGGGCCTCCTAGAACTGCAAGACGGGACAGGTCAGGGTGCGCGTGACCCCCTCGACCGACTGGATCGGCATGACGATCGCCTTCGCCAGCTCGTCGAGATCGGCCGCCTCTCCCCGCGCGATCACGTCATAGGGACCGGTGACGCCGTCCACTTGGTTGATGCCGCTGATGCCCGAGATCTCACGGGTCACGTGACTCGCCCTGCCGACCTCGGTCTGGATCAGGATGTACGCGCTGACCACGTGCAGCCCCTCCTCGTGCCGTCGAGCCCGTGCGTTCGAGCCGAGGAACCTATCGTACGCGAGCGCCTCGTCCGAGGCGAACCGGCGTCAGGGCAGCGCCGCGACCTCGGCGGGCTCGGGGTCCGCGACCGCCGGCTCGGACAGCGCGAACCAGGCGACGACCGCCCCGGCCAGGGCCAGACACGACGCGCCGACGTAGAGCGCCACGGTGCCGACGCGCTCGAACGCCCATCCGCCGATCCCCGCGCCGATGATGGGCGCCACGCCGAAGCTCGCCGTCGCGAACATCGACTGCCCCGTGGAGTACAGCGTCGACGGCAGCATCTTGCCGATCGCGACGACGCTCGTCGTGAACAGCAGGCCGAAGGCGACGCCCTCCAGGACGGTGAGCAACGACACGATGACCGGATCCTCGATCAGGCCCCAGAGCAGGAACCCGAGCGCGTACGCCGAGCATCCCGCGACGAACACCGGCCGGAGTCCCCGGGTGCGCCCCAGACGCGAGGACGCACGCATCACGGGGACCTCCACGAGGCCGCCGAGGGCGGCGCCGATCCCGATGAGCAGCGGACCGCCACCGGCCCGCTCGATCTTCAGGGCGATGAAGTTCCAGGCCGCGTTGAACCCGGTCCACACGAGCAGGACCGAGCACAGGAACTGGGCGAACCTCGGCGCCTGGCGGAAGACGGCCCCGACCGCGCCGAGCCGGCCGTGCCGCTCGAGGTGGGTGGGCCGGTCCCGGCGCAACGTGAACGTCCAGGCGAACACCGCGAGGCTGCCGGCGGCGTAGATCGGCATCGACCACGAAGGGCCGGTGCGCTCGAGCGTGAAGCCGATCACCAGGCAGGAGACCGCGTAGCTGAGACTCTCCCAGCCACGGATCCGACCGTAGTCGCTCATTCGCTCCGGGCCGAGGTGCTCGAGCGCGATCGCGTCCAGGTTGGGCCCGGTGATGGTGCTGAAGACGGCGAACACGAAGGCGAGCCCGACGATGGCCGGCCAGTCCTCCGCCAGGAAGAGCGCGTAGGCGGCCGCGGCCGCGCCGACCGAGCCGATCTGCAGCGTGGTCCGCCGGCCGAGCGACGTGTCGGCCACGTGTCCCCACACGGGTCCCGAGCAGATGCGGGCGAACGCCATCACCGCGATGACGAACCCGATCCGGGCGGGCGAGAGCCCCCGATCGGACAGGAACAGCGTGAGGAACGGGAAGAAGGCCGCGATCGAGATGCCGAACAGGACGAACAGGACCTGCACGGCAACGGACGGCCGCACGCCGGGACGGGGGACGAGCACGCGGAGACGGTAGCAGCGAGCCGCTACGGGCCTTCGAGGGCGAGCCGCATCACGACAACGTCGAGCGTCGAGCCCTCGCGAAGCGCGTTGCGCTCACCCGTGTCGACGAAGCCCAGGCGCTCGTAGAAGGCGCGCGCGCCCGCGTTCGACTCCGTGACCCCGAGGCGCACGGAGCCCACGCCGCGGGCCGCCGACCAGGCGATGACGGCCCGGACGAGGTGCGCGCCGAGCGACCGGCGCCGGGAGGTGGGCTCGATCCACATCGCGAACAGGTGGGTGTGGTCGCGACCGGTCTCGTGACACCCGACCGCCAGGCCGAGCCACGCGTCGCCCTCGGTCGCGGCGAAGAGGGCGTTCACCGTCCCCTCCCATCCGGAGATCCACTCGAGCCACCCGGATCGGCCGTGTGCGCGCTCGCGCTCGACGGTCGAGCCGAAGGCGTCGGGCGAGTCGGCCAGCGCGCGCAGCCGGAGGTCGCGAACTCGGCGCCAGTCCCGCGGACGAGCGGCCCGAACCTCGACGCTCATGCGGGGCCCAGCTCGGCGCGCCCGGCGAGCTCGACCGCTCGAGCCGCGCCCAGCCGACCTGCACCCGGCATCTCGGCGTTGGCCGCGGCCGCCCCGAGGGCGAGCGCGACGGCCTCTCGCCACGCGTCCCCCCGCTCGAGCGCGTGCACCAACCCGCCGAGGAAGGCGTCGCCGCTCCCGACCGGGTACGGGCCCTTTGCGTACAGACGCCCGCGCAGCGAAGAGCCGTCCGCCCCCGCGACGAGCGCGCCGTCCGCGCCGCACGTCACGATGCCCGCGCCGCTCCCGCCCAGTCGCTCGCGCAGCGCGTCGGCCGCCCTCATCGCGTCGCGCACCGACGCGATGGGCTCTCCGAGGAGCCACGCGGCCTCCTCGTCGTTCACCTTCACGACCTCGGGGCGCGCGTCCATCCCCTCCGCGAGCGCCCGCTCCCGGGCGTCGAGCGCCGTGCGCACCCCGGCCTCGCGCGCGATCACGATGAGACGCGCGTACCCGTCGTCGGGCGCTCCGGGCGGCAGGTTGCCGCTCATGGTCATCCACGACCGCCCGGGGAGCGCCGAGCGCACCACCTCCTCGAGGAGGTCCCACCCGTCGGGGCCGATGTCGTCGCCACGTTCGTAGAACTCGGTGAGCCCTTCGGTCTCGCGATCGGCGACCGACAGCGACGCGCGCGTCTCGCCCTCCACCCAGGCGAACGAGCCCGCGACGCCCTCCGCCGCAAGCGCCTCGGCGAGCCAGCGGCCCGCGTGGCCGGCGAGGATCCCCGTCGCGTGGACGTCGGCCCCCAGGGAGTGCGCCGCCCGCGCGACGTTCAGGCCCTTGCCGCCCGGAACCTGCACGAAGCCGTCGGGCCGGTGGATCGCGCCCGGCACGATCCGCTCGACCTCGAACAGCTTGTCGATCGAGGGGTTGGCCGCGACGCAGAGGATCACGATGCCGCGAGGGGCCTCAGGCGGTCCGTGAGGACGCTCGTTCCGCTCGGATCTCCGCGAGGTGGTCGGCGACCCCGAGGCTCGTGAACGGCAGCGCGGGAGCGAGGAGCACGGCGGCCACGGAGACCGTCCGCACGGTCACGAACGTCCACAGGGCCACGACGACGATCGCCAGCGCTCTCGCCTTCCACCGGTGAACGAGGTCGGTGCGCAGTGCCAGGATGCCGCCGGCCCCGACGCCGGCGACGAAGCCCGTCACGGCGTCGGCGGCCAGGGCGGAGACGGGGATCCCGATCAGGAGCGAGAGCGTCATCGCCTTCACGACGGCCATCGGGGCTTTGGGGTGCTCCGACAGGAACGCGAGCGCGACGAACACGAACGGCACGAGCGCGAGCCCGAACGCGATGAACGGGCCGGCGGCGGGGGCGCCGGCCCGGTCCTCCGAGGCCGCGGACACGAGCCCCGCAAGCAGCGACCAGTATGCGGGGACGAGCAGCAGCGTCGCGAGCAGGATCGCGCGCCACTTCCGCCGCGGCGAGAGGGGCTCCGGCCCCGGTGGGCTCGAGTGTCTCGCGCGGACCACTGACGACCTCAGCCCTTGACCGCGCCCGCCGTGAGCCCTCGCACGAAGTACTTCTGCAGCGAGAAGAACACGGCGAGCGGCAAGGTCATGGAGATGAACGCCGCGGCCG
This sequence comes from uncultured Actinomycetes bacterium, assembly GCA_963716935.1. GTDB lineage: Bacteria > Actinomycetota > UBA4738 > UBA4738 > HRBIN12 > CALGFI01. The sequence goes on from CAVQUN010000008.1 coordinate 541,070, forward strand.
TGAGCAGGTGCCAATCCTCCCCGCGGTCGCCGACCAGATCCCGGAGCGCCATCGTGAGGACGCGGTTCTGTCCCGCCCCTCCGAGGAACACGTAGGCGACGAGGAGGTCGTTCCACACCCAGAGGAACTGGAAGATCGCGAAGGCGGCGAGCGCCGGGACCGAGAGCGGAATGACCAGACGCCAGAAGATCGTGAAATGGTCGGCCCCGTCGATCTTGGCCGACTCGATGATGGACGATGGCAGCGACCCGATGTAGTTGCGGAGCAGGTACACGGCCAACGGGAGCCCGAACCCCGTGTGTGCGAGCCAGACGCCCAGGAAGGTCCCGGCGAGGTCGAGCTGGGGGAACACTTGCACGCCGAACAGCGTCGCGCCCTGCGTGTAGAGGCGCAGGATCGGGATCAAGGACATCTGGAGCGGGACGACCAGCAGGCCCACCACCGTCACGAACAGCACGTAGCGCCCCCGGAACTCCATCCACGAGAAGGCGTAGGCCGCGAAGGCGGCGATCGTGATCGGGATGACGGTGGACGGGATCGTCACCGCGAGGCTGTTCAGGAACGCGTTGCCGAACCCGCCCGTGTCGAGCGCGGACTGGTAGTTCTCGAGCGTCCACTGGCCCGCGCGGAAGGGGTGCGCCAGGGCCGTCCACCATCCCGAGCTGTCGACGGCCGCCTCCGGGCGAAACGAGGTGACGAGGACGCCGATCGTCGGGATCAGCCAGATCACGACGATGACCAGGACGGTGATCCGGACGAACCAGCCACCCTTTCGGGTGCCGATCGGCTCCTCCTTCGGCGGGCGGCGGCCGCGAAGCGGGGGGGCGGGCGCGGTCTGGACGTCCGCGCTCACCGGAGCTCCTCCTGCTCGCGGAATCGGCGGATGTTCCAGACCATCACCGGAACGATCGCCACGAACAGGACGACGGCGATCGCCGCCGCCCGGCCGTCGTTGTTGCTGATGAAGAACCAGTCGATCATGCGTTCGGCGATCACCTCGGTTTGGTTGGTCTCCGCGCTGCCGATGACGAAGACGATGTCGAAGACCTTCAGCGCGTTGATGACCATGTAGGTGGTCACCACGACGACGGTCGGAAGGATGGTGGGGACGATGATCCGCCGGAACACCTGCATCTCCGACGCGCCATCGATCCGGGCGGCCTCGATGATCTCGTCGGGGATCGCCTTGATCGCCGAGGACAGCACCACCATGGCGAACCCGGTCTGCATCCACACCATGATCACCATGAGGAACAGGTTGTTCCACGGGCGTAGCTGGAGCCAGGCCACGGGGTCCTGACCCAGCCCGATCCTGATGCCGTTCAGCAGGCCGATGTTCGTCCCGAACGCCGCCGGACGGAACCCGTAGATAAGGAGCCACGTGACCGACGCGCCGGCGAACGAGATGGCGAGCGGCAGGAAGATCAACGACTTGGCCAGCGCCTCACCTCGGCGCAGCCGGTCGGCGAGCGTGGCGAACACCAACCCGATGCTCACGCCGAAGAGCGGCACGAAGATGATCCATCCGAGCGTGTTGCGGATCGCACGCAGCATGCTCTCGTCGGTGAACACGAACTTGTAGTTCTCCAGGCCGACGAAGCTCTGGGAGCGGGCGTCCTTGAACGAGATGAGGAGCGTGTTGATGACGGGGTAGACGAGGAAGACGGCCAGGATCACGAGGCACGGCCCGACGAAGACATAGGGTCGCACGCCCTCGCGATAGCGCACGGGAAGGAAGTCCACGACCTTGTCCATGCCCCAGTACAGGAAGAAGACGCCCGCGACGCCGACGACGATAGCGACCAGCACCACCAAGATCCGATTCGCGTTCTCGTCCCGCAGGAAGTCGAACGTCCAGAAGAGCAGGAAGAACGTTCCGATGGGGATCGCAACGGCCGCGGCGATCCGAAGCAGCGAGATCCACAGGGTCCGCCCGCGCCTCGGCGCCGGCGCGGCGACGCCGTCGATCGTGTCGGGGCCGGTCGCTCCGCTCATCCCGCCTCGCGCCCCCATCCGAGCGAGCGCGGCGGCCCCGTCCGAGACGGGCCCGCCGTGCTGGGTCGCCACGTCGGCATACCATCGGGCGCTGTCCTTCGGCGTCCGCCGCTGCGTCGCGAAGTCCACGTAGACGATCCCGAACCGCTTCGTGTACCCCTCCGCCCACTCGAAGTTGTCCAACAACGACCACACGAAGTACCCGCCGAGCGGGACACCCGCCTCGATCGCACGTCGCGCCGCGTCGAGGTGGTCGCGGAGGTACGCGACGCGGCCGCCGTCGTGCACCGACCCGCCCGCGTTCGGCTCGTCGTCGAACGCCGCCCCGTTCTCGGTGATCAGGATCCGCTCGGGCGCGTAGTCGCGGTGTAGGCCGACCAGGAGCTCGGTCAGCGCCTCCGGCTCAATCGACCATCCCATCGACGTGAGCGCGATCCCCGGGGAGCGAACCGCCCACGCGCCGAGCGATCCGGGGAGCTGGTTCGCCCCCTCGTGCCCGTTGGGGGAGGCGGCGACCGTGTGGGGGCGGTAGTAGTTGACGCCCAGGAAGTCGATCGGCCGCGCGATCGCGTCGAGGTCGCCTTCGCGAACGAACGCCAGGTCGATCATCTCCCCGTAGCGGCCCAGGAGCTCGGCCGGGTAGCCACGGCCGTGCAGCGGATCCAGGAACAGCGCGTTCGTGTGCAGGTTCGCGAGGCGGGCGACCCGCTCATCCTCCGGGTCGTCGGAGACCGCATGCACGGGCTGCAGGTTCAGCGTGATGCCGACCTCGCCGCCGGATCCCATCGCGTCCAGGGCGAAGGCGTGGGCCAGCAGCAGATGGTGCGTGGCGGCGAGGGCCACCGCGTCGTCGCGACGGCCGGGCGCGTGGACGCCCGAGCCGTATCCGTACCACGCGGCCACCCACGGCTCGTTGAGCGTGATCCAGGTGTGCACCTCGCCGGCGAGCCCGTCGTGCACCGCGGCCGCGTACTCGGCGAACCGCGACGCCGTGTCCCGGTTCCCCCATCCGCCGGCGTCCTCGAGCGCCTGCGGGAGGTCCCAGTGGTACAGGGTCGCGACCGGCGTGATGCCCCGCCGGTTCAGCGCGTCGACGAGCCGGTGGTAGTAGTCCAGTCCGCGCTCGTTGACCGTCCCCCGGCCCGTCGGCTGGACGCGGGGCCAGGCGACGGAGAACCGGTACGCCCCGATGCCGAGCTCGGCCATGAGCGCGGCGTCCTCCTCGTACCGGTGGTACTGATCGCAGGCCACGTCTCCCGTGTGCCCGTCCCGGGTCCGGCCCGGCGTGTGGCTGAAGGTGTCCCAGATCGACGCCCCCCGGCCGTCCTCGGCGACCGCCCCCTCGACCTGGTAGGCGGAGGTGGCCGCGCCCCACAGAAAGCCGGATGGGAAGGAGCCCGTCGAGGACGACGGTGAGCTCAGGCGGCGTCCCTGTAGATGCCGAGGCCCGTCCCCGGATCGAAGAAGTGCAGCCGGTTCACGTCGACAACGATCTCGATGGTCTCCCCTTCTTTGGCCGAGGTTCGCGGGTTCAGACGCGCGAGGAACGTCGACTCGCCGGCGCGCGCCTTCTGCTCCACGTCCGCGACGGCCTCCTGGCCGACGTCGTGCGCGAGCTCACGAACGTCCTCGGTCATGACCGCGGGCGCCCGCACCTTCATGTGCGCCACCACGTCCGCCCCGAGCGCCTCGCGCAGGATGACCTCCGATCGCATCCGATGATCCGCCGGGGCATCGGCCACGAGCGAGGCGTCCTCCATGTCCTCGGGCCGGATCCCCACGATCACCGACCTGCCCTCGTACCCCTTCAGGGCCGGACGGGCGGCGAGGACCGGCTCCGGGATCCCCAGCTTGAAGCCGGCGAACTCCACGGATGCCGAGCCGTCGGCGCCCGCGAGCGTTGCCTCCACCAGGTTCATCGCCGGCGAGCCGATGAAGCCGGCGACGAACAGGTTGCTCGGGTGGTCGTACAGGAACTGCGGCGTGTCGACCTGCTGGAGCACGCCCTTGCGAATGACGGCCACGCGATCGCCCATCGTCATCGCCTCGACCTGGTCGTGCGTGACGTAGATCGTCGTCACGCGGAGCTCGTGCTGGATCCTCGCGATCTCCGATCGCATCTGCACCCGCAGCTTCGCGTCGAGGTTGGACAGCGGCTCGTCCATGAGGAACGCCTTCGGTTCGCGCACGATCGCCCGACCCATCGCCACCCGCTGCCGCTGCCCGCCGGAGAGCGCCTTCGGCTTTCGCTCGAGGTAGTCCTCCAGTCCGAGGATCCCCGCCGCGTCGCGCACGCGACGGTCGATCTCCTCCTTCGGGAGCTTGCGCAGCTTCAGGCCGAAGGCCATGTTGTCGTACACGGTCATGTGCGGGTACAGGGCGTAGTTCTGGAACACCATCGCGATGTCCCGTTCCTTCGGCGGGACCGTGTTCACCACGCGGTCGCCGATCCGGATGGTGCCCCCGGAGATGCTCTCGAGGCCGGCCACCATCCGCAGGGCCGTGGTCTTCCCGCACCCCGACGGGCCGACGAGCACGATGAACTCCCCGTCCTGGATGTCGAGGTTCAGATCCGAGACGGCGGTGATCCCGTCCCCGTACACCTTCGAGACATCGTCGAGCACGATCTCGGCCATGTCGCTCTCCCCTCGACGGATCCGTCCGCAATTGAACCGCACGAGCGCACGCCGGTCGAATCGTGCCGGGGTCGACACGCCGGGACGGCCTGTGGGCGACGGGAGCGTGGGCTGCGAGGAGCCCGCCGCGGGCTCCAGATTCGCTCAGTCATCGATCTCTTCCCACACCGATTGCTCGTCGTGCTCCTCCCAGTCGGAGCCCGGCATCGCGATGGCCCAGCTCGTCCATGTCCCCATGGGCCGGGCCAGGGCGGTCCTGACTCTGGAGCGGACGACCATGCCGGGCCTGAGCTCCACGGGTGAGCGCCTAGGATGCCGCCATGGCCCCTCGGATCCGGCTCCTCGAGGGCGACCTCACGCGGCAGCACGTGGACGCGATCGTGAACGCCGCTAACTCCGGCCTCCTCGGCGGTGGCGGGGTCGACGGCGCGATCCATCGCGCCGGCGGACCCTCGATCCTCGCCGAATGCCGACAGCTCCGGCGGACCCGGTTCCCCGACGGCCTTCCGACCGGCGAGGCGGTGGCCACGTCCGGCGGGAACCTGGCGGCCCGGTGGGTGATCCACACCGTCGGGCCCGTCTACGCCGCCTCCGAGGACCGATCGGCGCTGCTCGCGTCGTGTCACACGTCGTCGCTGCGCGTCGCCGACGAGCTCGGGGCGGAAACGGTCGCCTTCCCGGCGATCTCCACCGGCGTGTACGGCTACCCGCTGCACCTCGCCGCCCCGGTCGCGATCGCCGCCGTCCGCGCGAGCGCGGCCCTCGTGCGCGAGGTGACCTTCGTGCTCTTCGGCCGGGAGGCCCTCGATGCCTTCCGTCTCGCCCTCGGACCGGACGAGGAAACTGCACCCGGCTGCTAGGATTTGCACCTGCAATGAGCGAGACCGCAACCGACCTGACCAGCTCGACCGGCCTTGCCGAGCACCTGGACGAGGTGCAGGTGGTCGACTGTCGCGAGCCCTACGAGTGGGCGGCCGGACGGATCGAGGGATCGATCCACCTGCCGCTGAACACGATCCTTGCCGGCGCGACGGGCGAGCTCGACCCGGGCAAGACGACCGTCGTCGTGTGCCGCTCGGGGAGCCGCAGCGAGCTCGCCACGCTGATGCTGCAGGCCCGCGGGTTCACCGCGCACAACCTCGTCAACGGCCTCGAGGAGTGGGAGGCCGAGGGGCTTCCGCTCCGGACCCCCGGCGGCGAGCCGGGGCGGGTCGTCTGACGCTCGCCCTCGCGAGCGAGTCCGCGCTAGCCTGAGGCGCACCCATGGCCGACGTCGAGGCCGCACGCCGCGCGCTCGAGAACGCCCTCGGTCCCGCCGAGGTGCTCGCCGATCCGCTCGCGCTTCGCCTGTACGCGCGCGACGCCTCGCTCGTCGAGGGCGGGTGCGCGCTCGTCGCCTTCCCCCGCCGGCTCGACGACATCGTCGCGTGCGCGCGCATCGCCGCCGAGCACGGGTTGCCGGTCGTCCCCCGGGGATCGGGGACGGGCCTCGCCGGCGGGGCCACGCCGATCGGGGACGCCCTCGTCGTCGTCACCTCGAAGATGACCGAGCTCCTCGAGGTCCGGCCGCACGATCGGCTCGCCTGGGTGGAGCCCGGGATGCCGAACCTCGATCTCGCGAACGCGCTCGGGCCGCACGGCTTCACCTACGCACCCGACCCGTCGTCGCAGCAGACCTCGTCGATCGGCGGGAACGTGAGCACGAACGCGGGCGGGCCACACTGCCTCGCCCACGGCGTCACGTCCAACCACGTCCTGGCGCTGGACGTGGTTCTTCCCGACGGAGCGATCGAGCGCCTGGGGTCCGAAGGGCCGGAGGCGGCGGGCTACGACCTGCGCGCCGCGATGGTCGGGAGCGAGGGAACCCTCGGGATCGTGGCCGCCGTGTGCGTCCGCCTGACGCCGCTTCCGCCCGACGTCCGCACGATGCTGCTCGACTTCTTGGCCGTCTCGGACTGCGCCGCAACCGTCTCGGAGATCATCGCCGGCGGTGTGGTCCCCGCGGCGATCGAGATGATGGACCACGGCATCGTGGTCGCCGCCGAGAGCTTCGCCCACGCCGGCTACCCGACGGACGCGGCCGCGATCTTGATCGTCGAGGTCGAGGGGACGCCCGAAGCCGTCGCCGCCCAGGCGGGCGCGGTCGAGCGCGCGGGTCGCGCGAACCGGGTGCGAGCGATCCGCGTCGCGGCCGACGACGCCGAGCGCGCGCTCATCTGGAAGGGGCGGAAGTCGGCGTTCGGCGCGGTCGCGCAGATCGCCCCGCACTACCATCTCCACGACTGCGTCGTCCCGCGGTCGAAGCTCGTCGAGGTCCTCGATGGCGTGTACGCCATCGCGGCTCGGCACGACCTGATCGTGACGAACGTGTTCCACGCCGGCGACGGCAACCTGCACCCGCTCCTGTCGTTCGATCGCCGCGTCCCCGGGACGCTCGAGCGCGTGCTGAAGGCGAGCGAGGAGATCGTGCGGCTGTGCGTCGAGGCCGGCGGCGCGCTCTCGGGTGAGCACGGGATCGGGCTCGAGAAGCGCGACTTCATGGCGCTCGTGTTCACCGACGACGACCTCTCGGCCCAGGCCTGCCTCCGCTCGGCCTTCGACCCCGAGGGACGCATGAACCCGCACAAGGTCCTGCCCGACGGCGCTCGGTGCGGCGACTTCGCCGTGGCGCGCGGGGCCGACGCCGCCGAGGCTGCGGCCGCGCTGCCGGAGGGCGCGTGGATCTGATCCACCCGCGGACGAAGGGGGACGTCCTCGAGGCGATCCGCGCCGCGAACGCGGACGCTCGCCGCGTGCTCGTGATCGGCGGCCGCCGGCACGTCGACAAGGGGAACCCGTGCGAGGTCGACGCCGAGCTGTGGACCACGCAGCTCGACGCCCTCGTCGCGCACGAGCCGGCCGAGATGATCGCGGTCGTCGAGGCCGGGATGCGCCTCGGCGACCTGCGCGCTCGCCTGGGCGAGGGCGGACAGGAGTGGCCGGCCGATGCGCCCGACGACGCGACCGTCGGCGGCGTCCTCGCGAGCGGCGCGACGAGCGCGCGACGGCTGAAGGTCGGCGCCCTGCGCGACACCGTGCTCGAGGCCGAGGTCGTGACCGGCGACGGCCGGCTGGTCCGCAGCGGCGCGCGCACGGTGAAGAACGTCACCGGGTACGACCTCCACAAGGTGCTCGTGGGTTCGCTCGGCACGCTGGGCGTGATCGTGCAGGTGGCGCTCAAGGTGCGCCCGATCCCCCAGGCGCGACGCACCTTGCTCTTCGCGGGCGGGCTCGAGCTCGGCTCCGCCCTGCTCGACGCCGTGCCGGCGGCGGCGTCCGTGCTCGCGACCTCCGACGGCGTCGAGCTTCCTCTGGAGGGATGGGCCGAGGAGGTCGAGCACCAGGCCCGGGCCGCCGCGGCGATCGCCGATCCGTCGGACGCGCTCGATCGGTCCGAGTTCCCATCGCGACGCCCGTGGGAGGACGCGCCGGTGATCGTGGAGGTCGCGGTCCCGCCGTCGCGTCTGCCCGATGTCGTCGGGGGTTCGGCGTGGGGAGCCCTCATCGGGGTCGGGATCGCCTGGGTCGGGCTCGACGACGCCGGCGGGGCGCTCGAGGACCTGCGCGCCCGGGCCCGGGCGGCCGGCGGCATCGCGCCGGTGATCAAAGGCCCGGGCGGCCTCGGCGACGACCCGCTCCCGGCGCCGGACGTGCAGCGACGGCTCAAGGCGGCGTTCGACCCGAACGGCGTGCTCGCGCCGGGCCGCGGCTGGGGAGAGCGTTCGCCGACGAGCGCGCCGCGCTAGCCGGTCAGCGCCCGCAGGCGCTCACCGGCCGCCTCGAGCGTCTCGGGTCGCTTGCAGAACGCGAATCGCACGAGATGGCTCCCGAGCCCGGGATGGGAGAAGAAGGACGAGCCGGGCACGACCGCCACGCCGATCCGCTCGACGAGGTGGCGCGCGGTCTCTACATCGCTCCCGAGCCCGAGGTGCGAGACGTCGGCCATGACGTAGTACGCGCCCTGCGGCGGATCCGCCCGGAACCCCGCCGCCTCGAGCGTCTCGAGCATCACCGACCGTCGCTCTTCGTACTCGCGCCGGGTCCGCTCGTAGTACGCGTCCGGAAGCGCGAGCGCCTCGACGCCCGCAAGCTGCATGGGGGTCGCCGGCGCGACCGTCATGAAGTCGTGCACCGGTCGGATCCCCGCCATGAGCGCCGCCGGCGCCACGGCCCACCCCACGCGCCACCCGGTGACCGCATACGTCTTCGACAGGGCGCTGATCGTGATGGTCCGGTCCTCCATCCCGGGGATCGTCGCCATCGGGACATGGCGATTGCCGTCGTAGGTGATGTGCTCGTAGATCTCGTCCGTGATCGCGACGGCGTCGAATCGGTCGCAGAGGGCGCCGATCGCCTCCAACTCCGGCCGGGAGAAGACCTTACCCGTGGGGTTGTGCGGCGAGTTGATGACGATGGCACGGGTTCGATCGGTGAATGCGGCACGGAGCCCCGCCTCGTCGAACGTCCACTCCGGCGGTCGCAACGCCACGTGACGCCGCGTCACCCCGGCGAGGATCGCGTCGGGGTGGTAGCTCTCGTAGAACGGCTCGAACAGGACGACCTCGTCGCCCGGATCGAGCGTCCCGAGCATCGCCGCCATCATCGCCTCGGTCGACCCGCACGTGACGCAGATCTCGGTCTCGGGATCGGGGCGAAAGCCGTACCACCGCTCGTACGCCTCGGCGATTGCGGTCCGGAACGCCGGAGCTCCCCAGGTGATCGAGTACTGGTTGTGGTCCTCGGCGATCGCGCGGCGGGCCGCCTCCTTCACCTCGTCGGGCGCAGGGAAGTCGGGGAAGCCCTGCCCGAGGTTGATCGCGCCGTGCAGATTCGCGAGCCTGGTCATCTCCCGGATCGCAGACTCGGCGAAGGAGGCGGCCTTCGTCGAGATCCGGAGGTCGGTCACGCTCGCGCGATGATAGCCGCGCGAGAGCCGACCTTCGGCTCCTCGGGCCGCCCACTGAGCGTTCACGCCGAGGCCCTAGACTGCCCGGCGTGGAGCAGCCGGAGGTCCGGTACGCGAAGTCCGGCGACGTGAGCATCGCCTACGCGGTCGTCGGCGACGGACCGTGCGATCTCGTGTTCGTGAGCGGATGGGTGCTGTCGAACCTCGGGGTCGCGTGGGAGGGCTCGGCGGCGAACTTCTACGAGAAGGTCGGCTCCTTCTCACGGCTCATCCTGTTCGACAAGCGCGGCACCGGCATGTCCGATCGCGCCGCGGGGATCCCCGACCTCCAGACCCGGGCGGACGACATCCGTGCGGTGATGGACGCGATCGGGTCCCCTCGGGCGGCGGTCATGGGCTTCTCCGAGGGGGGACCCATGGCCATGGTGTTCGCGGCCATGCATCCGGAGCGGACGGCGGCCGCCGTCGTCTACGGCAGCGGGGCATCGTGGGTCAGGGGCGAGGACTACCCCTGGGGGTTCTCGCGAGACGAGCGGGAGGCATTCATCCGGCGAGAGGATGCCCACATCGGGACGCAGGAGTGGATCGACGAAGCCCTTCGGGGGCTCGCCCCAACCACGGCACAGGACGAGTCCGTGAAGCGGTGGTGGCGACGCTGGGTGCAGACCAGCGCGAGCCCGGGTGCGATCCAGGCGCTCCGGGGGATGAACAGCGAGATCGACGTCCGGCACGTCTTGCCCGCGATCCGGGTGCCCACGCTCGTGCTCCACCGCGTGGGCGACGAGGACACCCTCATCGACGAGGGCCGCTACCTCGCGCGCCGGATCCCCGGAGCCGAGATGGTCGAGCTGTCGGGCATCGACCACGGCTGGTGGGTGAACTCGGTGCAGATCGCCGACGAGATCCAGCGCTTCATCGGCGGCCTCCGGGATCGAGGCGAGTGGGATGTGATCGAGTCCCACCGCGTGCTCGCCACCGTCCTGTTCACCGACATCGTCGGCTCGACGGAGAAGCTGGCCGAGCTCGGCGATCGCGGATGGCGGGACGTGCTCGAGCGCCACCACACGTTGGTCCGACGGCAGCTCGCGCGCTTCTCCGGCCGCGAGATCGACACGGCCGGCGACGGGTTCTTCGCGAGCTTCGACGGGCCGGCCCGGGCGATCCGCTGCGCCGAGGCGATCGCCGACGGCGTGCGCGAGCTCGGGCTCGAGGTCCGGGCCGGTCTCCACACGGGCGAATGCGAGATCGTCGACGGCAAGATGAGCGGGATCGCCGTGCACATCGGCGCTCGCGTCGCGGCCGAGGCCGCCGCCGGGGAGGTGCTTGTGTCGAGCACCGTCCGCGACATCGTGGCCGGCTCCGGCCTGTCGTTCGGCGACGAACGGGTCGTGGAGCTGAAGGGCGTCCCCGGGCAGTGGCGGCTCTACCCCGTCGAGCGGGACGCCGCGCTCGTCTGAGTGCTCCGTTTCGAGTCACTGCACCGCCGTGAGAGGATTCGCGTCGTGCTCCTCGAACGCCCGCCGGGCGACGCCGAACCACCGCTCGGGACACGGTTGCCCGAGGGGGCCCGATTCGTCGGCCCGCTGCCCGGGCTCGAGCCCGCGTGGCCGTTTCCGGCCGACGCGCCCGCCGACGCCGACCTGGCGAGCTGCGTCGCGTGCGGCCTCTGTCTCCCCCACTGCCCGACGTACCGGCTGACGGGCGAGGAGTCGGCCTCGCCGCGCGGGCGCATCGCGGCGATGCGCGCCGTGCACGAGGGCGTCGCCGAGGTGGACGCGACGTTCTCGCGGTTCATGGACCTGTGTCTGTCCTGCCGGGCGTGCGAGGACGTCTGCCCGAGCCACGTGCCGTTCGGCCGGATGATGGAGCACGCCCGCGTGCAGACCGAGCCGCTGCACTCCCGTCGCGCGCGGGCGATGCGGTGGCTCGGCCTCGACGTCACGCTCCCGAGGAAGAAGCTGCTCTGGCTCGCGGCCGCGCTCCAGCCGCTCGGGCTCCTGCTCGTCCCGCGGCGCGTTCGCTCGCTGGTCCCCAAGCGGTCCGAGCTGTTCCACCGCCTCCCGCGGGCGAGCGAACCGGCCGGCGACGCGAAGGGAACCGTGGCGCTGCTGTCCGGGTGCGTGCAGGATCGATGGTTCCGGCCCGTGAACCGGGCGACGATCCGCGTTCTCGTCCGCAACGGCTGGCGCGTCGTCGTTCCGCGCGCGCAGGCGTGCTGCGGCGCGCTCGCCGCGCACTACGGGCACCTCTCGACCGCGCGCCGGCTCGCCGAGCGCAACCTCCGCGCGTTCGAGGAAGCCTACGTCGTGATCGTCAACGCCGCCGGGTGTGGCGCGCACCTGAAGGAGGTCGGCGACCTCCTCGACTCGGAGGCCGCGCGCGCGTTCTCGGCGAAGGTCCGCGACGTCGTGGAGTTCCTCGCCGAGCACGATGTCGAGTCGCCGGAGGGGGAGATCGGGCTCGCTCGCGTGGCGTATCACGATGCCTGCCACGCGCTCCGCGCGCAGAAGATCCGCGAGCAGCCGCGCGCCCTCCTTCGCCGGATCCCGGGCCTCGAGGTCGTCGACGTCCCGAACGGCGACGTCTGCTGCGGCGCGGCCGGTCTCTACAACGTCCTGCAGCCCGAGCCGTCCGCGGAGCTCCGGCGGCGCAAGGCCGAGGCGATCGAGTCGGTCGCGCCGTCGGTGGTCGCGAGCGCGAACCCCGGCTGCACGATGCAGCTCGCGGCCGGTCTTCGCGAGCTCGGCTCGACGATCGAGGTCGTCCACCCGGTCGAGCTGCTCGACCGGGCCTACCGCTCCTCCGGCCTCGAGCCCGATCCTGCGACGGACGCCTAGCCGGACGCGGCGTCGAGCGCCGCGCGAAGCGCGTCGGCGTCGTCGGCCACGAACACCAGCCGCGATCCCGTCGCCACGTAGCTGGCCACGAGGTTGATGCCCGCGTCGGCGGCCGCACGCGCGAGCCTCCCGAGGATGCCCGGCCGGTCCTCGCCGCCGACCGTGAGCACCACGGCCTCGCGCTCCGCGTCGACCGAGAACCCCGCGGCCCGCAGCGCGGAGCTCGCGCCCGCTGCGTCCTCGACCAACAGGTGGATGTGCCCCGTCCCGCCTCCACCGAGGCCGGCCAGCCCTTCCACGTTGACGCCGGCCGCGCCGAGCGCCTCGGCCGCGCGCGCGAGCCCGCCCGGCTCGTCGGTCACCAGGATCGACAGGTCCGTCGCCATCTCGCCCTCCCTTCTCCCGCCGAGGGTCCTATCCCGATCGGGGCGGGGGCGTCAAGCCGCTACTCTCCGCGCGTGCGCGTCGCCGAGCGATGGTTCGAGCACCAGGAGATCGGCGACGGCGTGATCCGGATCACGGAGCCCCACCTCGACCCGTTCCTCCGCGCGAACCTGTATCTCGTTCGCGGCCGCGACCGGGACGCGCTCGTCGACGGCGGGAACGGGATCGCGTCACTGCGGGCAGAGCTCGCGGACCTGTTCGAGCGGCCGGTGGTGGCGATCGCGACGCACCGGCACTTCGATCACGTCGGCGGGCTGCACGAGTTCGACGAGGTGCTCGTGCATCGGGCGGACGCCGAGGCCGTTGCGACCGCGGACGGGTTCGCGAGCCTGCGGATCGAGGAGTACCCGCCCGAGGAGCTTTCGGGGTACGAGCCGCCCGAGTCCCTGCTCACCGCCCTGCCCCACGCCGGCTACGACCCGGCCGCGTACCGGGTCCGGCCGGTGTCGCCGACCCGGATCGTCGAGGAGGGCGACGTCGTCGAGCTCGGCGACCGGCGCCTGGTGGTCCTGCACCTGCCGGGACACACGCCCGGCGAGATCGGCCTGTGGGAGGAGGAGACCGCCACGCTGTTCTCGGGCGACTGCGTGTACGAGAGCGGGCTCCTGCTCGACGAGCTCCCCGAGTCGAACCTCCCCGACTACGTGCAAAGCATGCGGCGGCTCCGCGACGTTCCGGCGCGCGTGGTGCACGGCGGCCACGACGACTCCTTCGGTCGCGACCGCCTGCTCGAGCTGATCGAGGCCTATCTCGCCGCGCGGGACCCGCTCACACCACCTGCGCCCTGAAGAAGTAGCGCAGACCGTCGTCTCGGGGCTTCCCGGCGCACGCGAAGTCGCTCCCGACCCAGCACTGGTACCTCGCGCTCGCATTCGTGATCACGAGGACCACCCGGTCCACGACCCCCTTGCCGAACGGGACCTTGACCGAGTCGTCGCCCTTCGAGCTCAGCTGGAAGAAGAAGTCCTTCACCTTCCCGTTCGCGTAGAACACCACCGCCGTGCCCTCGGGTCCCGTCACGTACTTCGGGCCGTCGAGCGACAGCAGCAACTTGTCCTTGGGGCCGATGCCGGTCGAGGGCGTATAGACAAGGTACGAGTTCGTCAGGTGCAGCGGCTCGATGTACCACCAGTCGGTGTCGGGCTTGCTCGCTTTCATCTTGAAGGTCTTGTTGATCTTGGGGGTGGGGTACGCGTCGCCCTCCTCATAGAAGAGCGACGGATCGACGTTCGCGGCCCCGAAGTCCGCGAAGACGAAGCGGAACTGCGAGTTCCGCGCCGCGATTGCCTGCGAGATCGCCTGGATCGAGTAGGCGTCCGGCCCACCCGGCGCGCCGTCCGCGAGCTCCCACGCGTCGCGCACGATCGTCGGGTCGGGATCGCCGTTCGATCCGAAGTACTCGGAGAGGAAACGGATGAAGACCCAGTTCCCGTACAGCGCGAACCCGTTGCGATCGCCGTCGTCCACCGGGACGAAGCCGTTGCGGAGCGAGCTCGCCGACAGGTAGTCCTGGTTCTGGTTCGCGTCGTCGAAGACCTCGTCCTCCATCCACGTCGCGGTGGACTCCATGAACCAGGCGTCCTCGAGCGCGTCGTAGGCGAACTGGACGGCGTGGAAGAACTCGTGGGGCATCGTGACGTCGAGCCCGAGCTCGCCCGAGGCGCTGCCGAACTCGGCCGGGCTGAAGTCGTTGTCGAGGACGCAGTAGGCGGAGCCGTCGTACGGCGGGTAGTCGCCGTCGAGGAGGTCGGGGTCGTCGGTCGTGCAGTACCCGAAGAGCCCGTCGTCGCCGATGTTCGCCAGGTAGACGTCCACCCGGCCGTCGGGACCGTGGTTCGTCGACGTGAGGTCGGACTTCGGCGCGCGGTACCCGTAGTCCGTGACCTCGGTCGTCCAGGACTGCTCGGCCACGTCGGCGGTGGTCTCGACCCAGTCCGGGACGCCGTCGGTGTCGGCGTCGGTGAGGTCGGGCGCGTCGGCCGTCGAGGCCACCCAGAAGAAGCAGAAGTTCGTCGAGCAGGTCGACAGGGCGGGGACGGTGTAGCCGTCGGGATCGTTCGCCGCGCCGTCGGTCGGGCGCGCGAGGATCGCGAGGGCGGCCCTGCGCTCGGCGCCCCGCAGGTCGCTCACGTGGACGACGAGGTCTCGAAGGACGAGCGATGCGACGTGCGGATCGACGCGATGCGTCCCCGAGAACTGCGCGCGAACGGCCGCGAGATCGAACAGGCTGCTTGCCCGCGCGAGCGCGTACTGCGCCTCGGACAGCGTTCCGCTTGCGAGCGCGCGCGTGAGCCCATCGGTCGGCAGGGGAACGAGCCGGGCGTGCGCGCGGGCGGAACTCGAGGCGGATCCGCCGTTCGCGGCCCCGCCGCCGCGGTTCGATCGCATCAGGGCGCTCGCCGGGACGGCCGCCGTCCCGATCGCGAGCAGGCCGGCCACCAGAGCGCACACCCAGGCACGTCGTGATCTGGTCATGGTTCCTCCCTCGAGGTCTCGCGGATTGTTCCTTGGGCGGTCCCCTGATTCAACGACGGCCGAGCTCAGAGGTGACTGCGGAGGCCCCAAAGCTCCGGGAAGAACCGCTTGCCGAGCGTCGACCGGAGGTATTCGACGCCGGCGGAGCCCCCGGTCCCCGGCTTGGCCCCGATCTCCCGCTCGACCATCAACACGTGGTGGTACCGCCAGGTCGCGAACGCCTCGTCGTGGTCGAGCAGTCCCTCGGAGACGGCGAACGCGGCGGCGTGGGTCGGCTCCCGGGCCATCGTCAGCAAGCTCGCCATCCGCGCCTCCTCGTCGTCCTCTGGCATCTCGAGGCCGCCGCCCTCGAGCAGCTGCACGAACCCGTCCCACACCGTCGGCTCGTCGAGGCGCCGGGCCAGCCGGGCCAGCTCCTCGGGCGAGGCCGCCAGGTCGCGTAGGTAGCGGCGGTCCTTCAGGCCGCACAGGAACTCGACCTCGCGAAACTGCGCCGACTGGAAGCCCGAGGCGGGCGTGAGGAGCGATCGGAACTCGAGGAAGTCCTGCGGGCTCATCGTCTGCAGGACCTGAATGTGCTCGATGAGCACGCGCTCGATGGCCGCCACGCGCGTCAGGTAGTGGCGGGCGCGCTCGGCGTCGCCGGCGATCATCCGGTCGCGCACGGTCTCGAGCTCGAACAGGAGCTGCTTGAACCAGAGCTCGTACGCCTGGTGCACCACGATGAACAGAAGCTCGTCGTGCACGGGCGGATCCGAGCGGAGCCGCTGGAGCGACAGGAGCTCGGGAACCGCGAGGTAGCCGCCGTAGGTGAGGAGCGCGGTCTCGTCCGCCTCGGTGAGCCGGCCCATCCGCCGGACGCGCGCGGCCGCCTCCTCGGGCTCGTCCACGGTCGGCATGCTAGTCGGCGATCGCGCGCGAGAGCTCCTCGAGGCTCTCGAGGTTGTGGCCGGGCAGGAAGACGTCCACGGACGGGAGGGCCGCCGCCATGCCGCGCGCGAGCGGCTCGTACCGGGGGCTCCCCTTCAGCGGGTTCACCCAGACGATCTTGTGGACGAGCCGTCGCAACCGCGCCATCTGGTCGCGCATCAGGTCGGGCTCGCCCCGCTCCAGCCCATCGGAGCAGATCACGGCGACCGCGCCGCGGACCGCGGCGCGCTGGCTCCACTCGTCGAGCAGCGACTTCAGCGACTCGCCGATCCGCGTCCCCCCTTCCCAGTCGGCGACGAGGCGGCCGACCTCGTGCATCGCGCGGTCGGGGTCCTTCGTCCGGAGCGTGCGCGTGACGCGCGTGAGCCGCGTGCCGAAGCAGAACACCTCGACCCGCCGCCCGGCGGCCATCGCCGCGAACGCGAACTGCAGCAACGCGCGCGAGTACGGCGCCATCGAGCCGCTGATGTCGAGGATGAGCACGAGCGGACGCGCGCGACGGCGGCGGTCGCGCCAGGCGCGATCGAACGGTTCCCCCTGCGTCCGCAGCGATCGCCGGAGCGTGCGCCGGACGTCGAACCGGGGGCCCGTGGGCGCCGCCCGATAGCGACGCGTGTGGCGCATCGGGGCGCGAACGGCGAGCCGCCGGATGAGGAGCGCGACCCGCTGGCGCTCCTCCTCGGACAGATCCGCGAACGACTTCTCGCGCAGGACCTCGACGGCGCTCGCGACGATGCGGATCGCCGCCTCCCCCTCCGTCTCCTCCTCGCCCTCGAGCGCGTGCCATTCCTTGGCGACGATCCGGTCTTCCTCCACGACGAGGTCGCCGAGAAGGTCCTCGTTGCCGCGGGGCCGGGCATCGGGGTCCGGCGCGGCCGTCGGCAGGTCGAGCTCGATCCGGATCCCCTCGCGGAACCACGCCTCGAACGTGGCGTCGAACGCATCGGCGTCCTCGGGCCGAGAGATGAGCGCGGCGCGGCCCGCCCAGTACAGGTCGGTACGGTCCAGAGCGCCGAGCGCGGCGGCCGAGCGGCAGAACGTGACTATCCTGCCGGTGCCCACCGCGAGGCCACGGCGGCGGAGCTCGCGGCCGAACCCGATCAGCCGCTCGAGGGCCTCGGCCTCAGGCGCCGCCACCCTCGGCTCCGACCTCGGACGGGACGGTGCCGTCCGCGACGACCTCGGCCAGGCGGCCCGCAGCGAGCTGCTGGTCGTCGTGGTCCTTCAGCACGGAGCCGAGCGTCGCCCCGGCCGTGTCCTCGTCCAGGCGATCGACGCCGAGGAACGCGACCGCGTTGGCCCAGTCGATCGTCTCGGCCACCCCCGGGCGCTTGGCGATGTCGAGCCCGCGCAGGCGCATGACGGCGGTGGCGACGTCGCGCGCGAGGGCCTCCGGCACCTCGGGGGCTCGCGCCCGGACGATCTCGATCTCGCGATCGAGCGCCGGGTGGTCGATCCAGTGGTAGAGACACCGCCGCTTCAGCGCGTCGTGCAGCTCGCGCGTGCGGTTGGACGTCACAACGACCGCCGGCGGCTCCTCCGCCGCGATGCGGCCGATCTCGGGAATGGTGACGGCGAACTCGGACAGGATCTCCAGGAGGAAGGCCTCGAACTCGTCGTCGGCGCGGTCGAGCTCGTCGACGAGGAGCACCGCTCGCGACCCGGCGCGGATCGCGGCGAGCAACGGGCGCTCCACCAGGAACTCGGGGCCGAACAGATCCTGGACGTGGGCCTCTGCCGTGACGTCCTGCATCGCGCGAACGGCGATCAGCTGCTTCGAGTAGTTCCACTCGTACAGCGCTTGGCTGGCGTCGATGCCCTCGTAGCACTGGAGGCGGATCAGCTCGCGGCCGAGCAGCGACGCGAGCACCTTCGCGACCTCGGTCTTGCCGACGCCGGCCTCGCCCTCCAGCAGCAGCGGCCGGTCGAGCGAGACCGCGAGGTAGATCGCCGTCGCGAGGCCTCGGTCGGCGAGGTAGCGCTCGCCGCCGAGCGCATTGCGAAGGTCCTCGACCGACGGAAACGGCAGCCGTCCCACACGCTCAGGGTAGCGGCCGGCGGCGATCCGCGCCCGTGACGTAGGGTTACGTCCCGAGCAAGAGTCCACGCTGGGAGGCAGTCCGGCACGCGCGGAAGGGGTTCGTCATGGCGACGCCGTTCAAGGGAACGATCAACACGGACATCCGGGACTCCGAGCCCGACTGGTCGCCGTTCGAGCCGCCGAAGGCGCCGGATCGGGCCCCCAACGTCGTCTACATCGTGCTCGACGACGTCGGCTTCTCGGCTATGAGCGGCTACGGCGGACCGATCGAGACCCCGAACATCGACCGGATCGTGAACGATGGCGTTCGCTACACGCAGTTCCACACCACGGCGCTCTGCTCGCCGACGCGGTCGTGTCTGCTGACCGGCCGGAACCACACCCGCAACTCGATGGCGTGCATCACGGAGGCCGCGGTGGGGTTCCCGAACGCGAGCGGCACGATCCCGCCGGAGAACGGAATGCTCCCGGAGATCCTCGGTGAGCTCGGGTGGAACACCTACATGGTCGGCAAGTGGCACCTGTGCCCGACCGACGAGATGAACCTGGCCTCGACCCGTCGCAACTGGCCGAGCGGCCGCGGGTTCGAGCGCTGGTACGGCTTCCTCGGCGCCGAGACCAACCAGTGGTATCCGGAGCTCGTCTACGACAACCACCCCGTCGATCCGCCGAAGACACCCGAGGAGGGCTACCACTTCACCGACGACATAACCGACAAGGCGCTGGAGTTCATCAAGGACGCGAAGGCGGTCGCGCCCGACAAGCCGTTCCTCCTTTACTACGCGCCGGGCGCGTGTCACGCGCCGCACCATGCGCCGAAGGAGTGGATTGACAAGTTCACCGGGCGCTTCGACGAGGGCTATGAGGCGATGCGCAAGCAGACGCTCGCTCGCCAGAAGCAGATGGGCATCGTCCCGGCCGACACCGAGCTGCCGCCGATCAACCCGATCGGGACGCCGCAGACCCGCACGGGCCCCGACGGCAAGCCCTTCCCGATCATGGACACGACGAAGCCGTGGGAGTCGCTTTCCGACGGCGAGAAGCGGCTGTTCTCCCGGATGGCCGAGGTCTACGCGGGCTTCCTCGCGCACGCGGATCACCACATCGGGCGGATCCTGGACTACCTGGAGTTCTCGGGCGAACGGGAGAACACGCTCGTGATCCTCGTGTCGGACAACGGGGCGAGCGGCGAGGGCGGTCCCGACGGGTCGGTGAACGAGAACCGGTTGTTCAACGGTGTCCCCGACGACCTGCAGACGAACCTCGACATGCTCGACGAGCTCGGCGGTCCCAAGACGTACAACCACTACAGCAACGGCTGGGCGATGGCCTTCAACACGCCGTTCAAGATGTGGAAGCGCTACGAGTTCAACGGCGGAACCTCCGACCCGTGCATCATCTCGTGGCCGGCCGGCATGAGGGCCAGGGGCGAGATCCGGCACCAGTACCACCACGCCGTCGACCTGGTTCCGACGATCCTCGACTGCCTCGGCGTGGAGGGTCCGGAGCGGATCAAGGGCCACGTCCAGAGCCGGTTCGACGGCGTGAGCATGCGGTACAGCCTGGACGATCCCTCCGCCGTCTCGAAGCGGAGCACGCAGTTCTACTCGATGCTGGGTTCGCGAGGCATCTGGCACGAGGGTTGGAAGGCGGTCACGACCCACCCGACCATCAGCGGCTGGAGCCACTTCAACGATGACGAGTGGGAGCTCTATCACACCGACGCCGATCGCTCCGAGCTCCACGACCTGGCAAAGGAGGAGCCCGACAGGCTCCGCGAGCTGGTCAACCTGTGGTTCGCCGAGGCGGGCCGCAACGACGCGTTCCCGCTCGACGACCGTTCGGCGCTCGAGATCATCCTGACGCCGAGGCCGCTGCTCTCCCCGCCCCGCGACCGGTACGTGTACTTCCCGGACACCGCCGACGTCCCCGAGCAGCAGGCCGCCAACATCCGCAACCGCTCCTACTCGATAGGAGCGCTCGTGGACATTCCGGCCCGCGGCGCCGAGGGCGTCCTGTTCGCACACGGAGCGCGGTTCGGCGGGCACGCGCTCTACGTCAAGGACAACCGGCTGCACTACGTCTACAACTTCGTCGGCGTGATGGAGCAGAAGGTCGACGGGACCGAGGACATTCCGACCGGCGAGAACCTGATCCTTTCGGCCTCCTTCGACAAGGACGGTGAGGACCCGCCGGGTGTGGCCACCGGGATCCTTTCTCTGTACCACGGCGACAAGAAGGTCGGCGAGGGCAAGATCCAGACGCAGGCGGGCTTCTTCTCGCTCGCGGGCGAGGGCCTGTGCGTGGGCCGCGACAGCGGTGAAGCCGTCACCGACGACTACCCGGGAAGCGCCCCGTACGCGTTCGCCGGAGGCACGATCAAGCGGCTCGCAATCGACGTGAGCGGCGAGCCGTACCTCGACCTCGAGCGCCAGGCCGTCGCGATGCTGGCGCGGGAGTAGCGCCGCACCGCGACGGGTCGGTGATCCCCTCTTCCGGCGCGAGCGCCGCGGTCAATTGTTCTGCGGGCCGCTTGGGCTAGCCGTCGTCTTCTTCGGCCGCCTCGGCGAGCATCACGGCGGCCTCGGCGTCGGTCTCCGCGATCGATGCCAACTCCTCGGCGGCCGCTTCCTCGACCACCGCTTCGGTCGCCAGCTCCTCGGCCGCCTCCTCGAGGGCAACGGCCTCCGCCGCCTTCTCCATCGCGTCCTCGTGCAGCGCCTCGGCGGCGACCGCCTCCTCGACGGCGTCGGCGCCCGCCTCGACCGCAGCGTCCATCATCTCGTCGTCCATGCTTTCCCCTTTCGTCGCAATGCGTCGAAGACCGAACCTTCGGCGCCCAGTTGCTCGTTACGCACCTCGATCACACCCAACTGAGCGGCGTGTCTCGTTGATCGAGCCCTCGCAGCATGCGCGAGGCCCGTAATCCCTGCAAATCGATCGGGCGTCACCTCGGTCGCATTGCTAGCCTCGGCCTCGCGACGGTCGCGCGGTGTCGACGCGTCCGCGCCCGAAGGCATCGATCCGGCCCCAGCGCCCGGGGATGTCGAGCAGCTCGAGGTGCCCGATGCCGAGAGGCAGCGCCGGGTCCACGACCAGGTGTTCCCCAATCGGCTCGAGCCCGAGCATCGTGCGCAGGAACAGGAGAGGCGCCCCCGTGGACCAGGCCTGCGGGCTGCAGGCCGTCGGGTACTGGACCGGGTACTTGGTCATCGTGCGCGGGTATCCACCGAACGCCTCGGGGAGGCGACCGCCGAAGAGCTCCGCCGCCTCGAGGATGCCCATCGCGACGCGCGCGGCTTCGTCCTTGAATCCGTAGCGGCGAAGGCCCCAGGCGACGAAGGAGTTGTCGAATGGCCACACGGTTCCCACGTGGTATCCGATCGGGTTGTATCGGCCTTCGCCCTCCGCGAGCGTGCGCACCCCCCAACCCGAGAACATCCGCTTGCTCATGAGGTGCCGGGCGACGGCCTTGGCCTTGGACTTGTCCACGATGCCGCTCCAAAGAAGGTGGCCGTTGTTCGACGTCAG
Organism: uncultured Actinomycetes bacterium; assembly: GCA_963716935.1. GTDB lineage: Bacteria > Actinomycetota > UBA4738 > UBA4738 > HRBIN12 > CALGFI01. Next base: position 562,904 of record CAVQUN010000008.1, read on the forward strand.
CGAGTCCACCTGGCGTCCGTCGACGTCCAGGGCGACGGCGAAGTACTCGCCGTCGGAGACCCAGAAGTCGCGATTGAAGCGGCGCTTGAGGTCGGCGGCCTCCTTCTCCAGCCGGTCGGCGGCGGCCGCGTCGCGCCAGATGTGCCGGGCCAGACGCGCGCCGCGCACCTTCGCGTCGTAGGCGTAGCCCTGGAGCTCGCAGGTCGCTCTCGGGAAGCCGGGCAGCGTGCCGTCGCGGTAGGAGATCGAGTCCCACGAGTCCTTCCAGCACTGGTTCTCGAGCCCCGTCTCCTCGTTCCGACGCTTGTAAGAGATGTACCCGTTGCCCTGGAGGTCGGCGTACTCGTCGATCCAGTTCAGCGCCGCGCGCGCCTCGAACTCGAGGTCGCGGACGAGCTTCGTGTCGCCGGTCCAGCGTTCGTACTCGTCCAGCAGCACGACGTACAGGGGGGTCGCGTCGGCGCAGCCAAAGTAAGGAGAGTGGGGCCGCTCCTCGAAGGCCGTCATCTCGCCGAACCGCATCTCATGGAGGATCCTGCCCGGGTCCTCGTCGCGGAAGTCGTCGATCCGCGTTCCCTGTCGCTCCCCCAGCGCTCGCAGCGTGGTGGCCGCCAGCTCCGGGGCGAACGGAAGCGCCTGCAGGCTGGTGAAGATGCTGTCCCGGCCGAACATCGTCATGAACCACGGCAGTCCCGCCGCCGGGAGCGCGTGGCCCGGCATGGTGCGGGTCTCGAACCGGAGGGCGGCCAGGTCGACGAGGCTTCGCCGGTAGGTCGTCTCGAGCGGGTCCCAATCGCTGTCCAGGCGGGGCGCCGCCTTCACCCACTTGTCCAATCCGCGCGCAAGGCTGGGGCGGGGCCGCTGGGTCCGGCCCTCCACGCTCGGGCTCATCGCCTGGTTCAACGCGCCGAAGCCGAGGGCGACATCGACCTCGGTCTTCCACTCACCGTGCGGCGCGACGTGCACGGCGAACAACAGGCCGTTCTCGTCGATCGAGGCCGGCTCGGTGGACGTGACCCACGTCTCGCGCTCGTAGGTCTCGCGCCGATACCCGAGCACGAGGCTTCCTCGCTCGACCCGAGTGTCGTAGTCGCCCTTCTTCTTCAGCGCGTCCTTGACCTCGAACAGATCCGCGAAGTCGCTGCCGGCGGCGAGGTGCAGGTCGAGGTCGACCGGCTTGTCGTCGTGATTGAGGATGGTCAGGACCTCGTGGAAGCCGTTGCCGACACTTCGTTCGCGGATCACCGAGAGCTTCGCGTCGACGTACACCGTCCCCGTCCCCGGAACCAGGAAGAATCGGGTCTCGAAGTAGTTGAGGTCGTCGGTGGACAGGGCGTTCAGTCGCTGCCCGTCGATCGTGAGGATCCACGTCGAGAGGAACCGCGTGTCGAACGAGAAGAGCCCGGTCGGGTCGGTCGGCGACGCCTCGATATCACCGCGGTTGTCGCTGACGACGAACGTGTTCCCCTCCAGGATCTGCACGAGCTCGCCGGTCATGACGTCTTCCTTCCGCGTGTCGTCGTGGGTGTCGCATCTCGAGCACGGGGCGGTCCCGGGAAGAGGCGCTGGAACGACAGGACCAGTCCCAGATCGCCCTCGGGCACGAGCACGCCCCGCAGCGCAGCCGCCGTGGCGTTCTCGCGGCCGGTCACGATGCGATCGAAGATGTCCCGCTCGAGGCGAACAATGGCGTCGGCCCTCGATTCCTTGTGGGAAATCGAGACGTCGCCCTTCTTGATGGCGACGGACCAGTGCTCGACGGCCTTGCCGTCCACGAGGTCGAATCGCAGGGTTCCCGACGCGTTCTGCAGGAGCGGTTCATGCCCCCGCGTCGCCAGCTCGTCGAAGAACGTCTCGGTCGCGTTGCCCTTCGCCTTCCTGCTGGCTGTGCCCGTCGCCATGTCGCTGCTCCTTCCGTTGAGCCTCGCCACTCAGAGGCCTGGGCTGCCGTGCATGATGCCCCCGTCGGCGAAGAACGTCGTCGCGGTCAAGGAGCTGGCACCGTCGCTCGCGAAGAAGGCGACCACGTGCCCGATCTCCTCCGGTTGCGCCATCCGCCCGAGTGGGATCGCGGCGTCCGTCTTCTTGCTTGCTCGTGGTGAGCGCGATCTGGCGGCGTCAGCAAGAGCACCATCGCTCGCCCCGCACGATGCGGCGCGCGAGATGACCTTCCGGGGGTCAGACACCCTCGTGCGCGAACCGCAACGCGCCGAGGTCCAGGTCGACCGGCGGCCAGCCCACCTCATCGAGCTCCGCGTAGCAAACCTCGCAGAAATCGCGTCGAACGGATTCGCGGTCCCCGCACTCGGAACAGTCTCTCGGGTCCTCGGTCGGTGGAGTCGCGGTCCCGAACGGGAGGCGAGGCCATTGCGGCCAGGTTACGGTATTCCTCCCGTCGTCGATGCGTCAAGGTGACCAACACGAGGTGAAGCTTCGGCGACGTGCTGCGACCTTGCAGGGGAAGGATGAAAGGGCAAGCTAGCTCGACGCGGCGTCGGGGCCGGGGGCGACCGGCGGGGGCGTCGGAACCCGGATACCCTCGGCGTCGAGGCGCCGGGCGATGCGCTCGCGGAGCGCCCGCTCGGTGTCCCAGCGTTTCGACGGCCTCGTGTCGGCCACGACCCGCACGACCATCGCGTAGTCCGACATCCGCTCGACCCCGAGAAGGCTCGGCCCCTCGCGGATCCAGTCCGCGAGCGAGGGATCGGCTCGCACCTCCTCGAACAGGTCGTCCAGGATCGCCCGAATGCGCTCGACGTCCTCGCCGTAGCCGATACGAACGTCCACGATCGCGCGCGCCCACCCGCGCGAGCGGTTGCTGACGATCAGGATGTTTCCGTTCGGGACCGTGTGCAGCGTTCCGTCGAACGCCCGAAGGCTGGTGACGCGCAGCGTGAGCGCCTCCACCCGTCCGCCGACGGGGTTCGCGGAGGTCTGCAGCTCGACGGTGTCGCCGACCCCGAACTGGTTCTCGAGCAGGATGAAGAAGCCGGACAGCCCGTCGCGGACGATGCTCTGGGCGCCGAAGCCGAGCGCGATGCCCGCGATGCCGGCGCTCGCGAACAGGGGACCGAGCGGCACGCCAAGCTGGTCCAGGATGATCAGGAGCGTGACCGACCACACGATGGCGATGCCGGTCGTGGAGAGCGCGGTCGTGAGCGTCGCGATCCGCTGGAGGTTCAGCGCCTGGGTCGCGCTCGGGCTGCCCTCGAGCTTCTTGCGGAAGCGGCGGACGAGGATCTCGAGGGCGATCGTCAGGACGATCGCGATCACGACCGCGATGAGGACGGAGAGCCCCCATCGTTCGAACCAGTTGTCGTTCGCGGCACCCGCCTGGGCGAGCATGACCTCCATCTAGGCAGACGCGATGCCGGGCGTCAAAGACCCGGCGGCGCTACCTCGACATCGCCTCCTCGAGCGCGCGCCGCACGAGCACCTTCGCCAGCTCCTGGCGGTACTCGGCGCTCGCGAACGCGTCGCTCGGCGGGCTCGTCCCCTCGGCGGCACGCTCGGCCGCGGCGGCGGGATCCGCGCCGCCGGCGAGCGCCTCCTCAACGCCCGCCGCCCGGACCGGACGGTCCCCCATGTTCGTCAGGGCGACGGCCGTGCCCGATCCGTTGCCCGCGATGGCGGCCACCCCGACGAGCGCCCAGTCCTGCGCGCGGCGGTTGAACTTCAGGTAGCTCCACCCGTGGTCCTCGGTCTTCGGCACCCGGATCTCGGTCAGGACCTCGTTCGCGGCGAGGTCCGGCTCGAACAGACCCTTGAAGAACGCGGCGGCGGGGACGGTGCGCGTCGATCCGCCGGGCCCGCGCACGACGATCTCGGCGCCGAGCGCGGTGAGCACCGTCGGCATGTCGCCGGCCGGGTCGGCGTGCGCGACCGAGCCGCCGATCGTTCCCACGTGCCGGACCTGCGGGTCGCCGATCTGCCCGGCCGCGAACGCGACGATCGGGCACAGCTCGTGGAGCGCCCCGCTGTTCGCGACGTCGTGGTGCCGCGTCAGGGCGCCGATCGCCACGTGATCGCCGTCCTCCTTGACGTACTTCAGATCCTGGATGCGGCCGATGTCGACGAGCAGCGACGGCCTCGCCAGGCGGAGCCGCATGAGCGGCAGGAGCGAGTGTCCGCCGGCGATGATCTTCGCGTCGGGGTGGTCCGACAGGACCTGGATCGCGTGGTCGACGAAGTCGACCCGCTGGTACTCGAACGGCGCGGGGATCATGCCGCACCTCCCTTCGCCGCCTGGATGGCCCTCCACACGCGCTCCGGAGACGCCGGCTTCTCGATGTGCGTGACCCCCAGGTGGCTGACCGCGTCGATCACGGCATTCACCACCGCGGGCGGGGCGGCGATGGTCCCCGCCTCCCCGATCCCCTTCACCCCGAGCGGGTTCGTCGTCGAGGGCGTCTCCGTCCGCTCCACGACGAACGACGGCATCTCCGACGCCGCCGGGATGAGGTACTGCGTCATCGAGCTGGTCATCAAGTTGCCGTGCTCGTCGTACATCGCCTCCTCGTAAAGGGCCTCGGCGATGCCCTGAGCCACGCCACCGTGCACCTGACCCTCGACGATCATCGGGTTGATGACGACGCCGCAGTCGTCGACGGCGACGTACCGAAGGATCTCGGTGGCGCCGGTCTCCGTGTCGACCTCGACGATGCAGACGTGCGTCCCGCCGGGCCAGGTGAAGTTCGGCGGGTCCCAGACGGCCGTTGCCTCCAGGTTCGGCTCGAACCCGGGCGGGAGGGCGTGCGCGTGCCAGGCCGAGACGGCCAGATCGGTGATCGTCCGCGCCTTGTCCGGCGCGCCCTTGACCGTGAAGGTGCCGTTCTCGAAGTCGAGGTCCTCCTCGGCCACCTCGAGCTCGTGCGCCGCCAGCGTCCGCGCCTTCTCCTTGATCTTCTCGAGCGCGAAGTGCAGCGCCGTCGCTCCCACCGAGACGCTCCGCGAGCCGTACGTGTCCATCCCGAGCGGGGCCACCGACGTGTCGCCGTGGAACACCTCCACGTCGTCGGGCGTCACGCCGAGCGTGTCGGCGGCGATCTGGGCCCACGTCGTGACGTGCCCCTGCCCGTGCGGCGACGTGCCGATCTTGAGCACGACCTTGCCGTCGGGCAGGCACTGCACGGTGCACGCGTCCCAGCCCCCGGCGGCGTAGCGCAAGGCCCCGAGGATGTTGGACGGCGCGAGCCCGCACATCTCGATGTAGCTCGACAGGCCCAGGCCGAGCTGCTTCGGGTCGCCGCTGCTTCGTCGATCCTGCTGCTCCTTGCGCAGCCCCCCGTACCCGGCGAGGTCGAGAGCCTTGTCGAAGGTCTCCTCGTAGTTGCCCGAGTCGACGTTCAGGCCGCTGATCGCGGTCCGTGCCTCGAGGAACTTCGGCACGAACGAGATCCGGCGAACCTCCGCCGGATCCTTCCCGAGCTTGCGGGCGAGCGCGTCGACCGCTCGTTCGACCACGTACGTGGCCTCGGGGCGGCCCGCTCCCCGATAGGCATCGGTCGGCGTCGCGTTGGTCATGACGCCCGTGAACTCGTACCAGTACGCCTGCATGTCGTAGGGCCCCATATAGACCCAGCCGCCGAGCTCGGGAATCCCGGGCGTGAGCAGCTGGTAGTAGCTGCCCATGTCGGCGAGCTCCTTGACGCGGATCCCGAGGATCTTGCCCTCACTCGTGGCCGCGAGCTCGACGTCGTGGATGACGCCGCGACCGTGGATGGTCGCCAGGTAGTTCTCCGACCGTCCCTCGATCCACTTCACCGGCCTCTTCAGCCGGCGCGAGAGCACGAGGCAGAGCGCCTCCTCGGCGTAGACGTTCAGCTTCGAGCCGAAGCCGCCCCCGACGTCGGGGGCGACCACCCGCAGCTTCGTCTCGGGGATGTTGCACGTGCCGCCGAGCGTCACCCGCGCGATATGCGGGATCTGCGTGGTGCTGAACAGCGTGAACTCGCCCATCGCCGGCACGGGCTGCGCGAGGCACCCGCGCGTCTCGATGGCGTTCGGGATGAGGCGCGGACCGAGGTACCGCTCCTTCACGATCACCTCGGCGGTGTCGAAGATCGACTGGTCGCCCCCGCCGCCATGGCTCCAGTGGACGACGACGTTGGTCCCGAGGTCCTCGTGGACGACCACGCGGTCCTTCGCGGCCTCCTCGAGGTCGAGCACCGGCTCGAGCTCCTCCCACCGAACCTCGACGGCCTCGGCGGCGTCCTCGGCCTGCGCGCGGGATTCCGCAACGACGACGGCGACGCCGTCGCCCTGAAACCGGGCCTTGTCGTTCGTGAGCGGCCAGTGGGTGGGGATCTTGATGTCCTCGGTGATCGGCCAGACGAACGGGAGCGGCCCTCCCCATTCGCCCTCGAGGTCCGCGGCGGTCAGGACGGCGACCACGCCCGGCATCGCGGCGGCCTTCGACGTCTCGACGCCGCCGAGGCGCGCGTGCGCGAACGGGCTCCGCACGACCGCCATCCACACCATCCCCGGCGCGGTCAGGTTCTCCGTGTACCGGGCCTGACCCGTGAGCAGCTCGGGGTCCTCCTTGCGCAGGACCGACTGTCCGACGTACTTCTCGGTGACCGCCATCGCCGTCCCCCTACGCCTTCGCGCCGCTCATCTGAGAGGCGGCGTCGAGGATGGACTTCACGATGTTGTGATACCCGGTGCAGCGACACAGGTTGCCCTCGAGCGCCATCCGCACGTCCTCCTCGGTGGGGCTCGGGTTCTCCTGCAGGTAGCTCGCCGCGGCCATGACCATGCCGGGCGTGCAGTACCCGCATTGCAGGCCGTGGTTGCGATGGAAGGCCTCCTGGATGGGGTGCAGCTCGCCGTCCGAGGCCATCCCCTCGATCGTGGTGATCTCGCGGCCGTCGGCCTGCGCGGCGAGCAGCGTGCACGACTTCACGGACTCGCCGTCGAGCAGCACCGTGCAGGAGCCGCAGGACGAGGTGTCGCAGCCGACGTTGGTCCCGGTGAGCCCGAGGGTCTCCCGGAGGAAGTAGACGAGGAGCGTGCGCGGTTCGACGTCGGCATCGCGCGCGACCCCGTTGACGGTGACCGAGACCTGCGTCACGGATCCCCCTTTCGCAACGGGCAAGAATCTGGTGATGGTAGTGCGATCGCCGGCTTTGCGCGAATTCGGTCGTGCTTAGGGCTCGGGCCAGGTGCCGGGTTCCGCCTCGCTCGCCTCGTCGGCCGAGCAGTCGGTCCCCGTCCCGTACACCGTCTCCCCCGTCCCCTCGATCCGGACCCAGAAGCAGTCCCCCGTGTCGGCCCGGGCGGCGCCCGTCCAGGCCTCGTCAGTCGCCCGAACGCTCACGATCTCCGAGTCGTTCGAGCTCGTGTCCGGGTCGATGAACAGGAGGTTTGAGACGTCGGTCTCGGCCTTCAGGCGCAGCGCGGTGGCGGCGCCGAGCGAGCCCTCCTGTCGGGCGACCCGGGACGCAGCCGCGGCCGCGTCGCGCAGGTTCTGCTCGGCGAACGCCACCGCGCCGGTGCGCGCCACCGGCCGGAAGGCGAGGATCAGCACCACGAGGGCGACGCTGCCGATGCCGAGCGCGAGGAGAACCTTCCAGAAGCCCCGGTTGGAGGTCACTGCCACGACGATACCGCCGTGACTCCGGGAAGGGTCCTACGGCACTTGACCTATCCGCAGACGCTGTGTGATCTTCCATCCGCGACTGCGTCTCGCGCGTAGTCGTCAATGACCGTGACGCAACCGTCGAACCATCGCGCGCTCGCCGGCGGCTCCCGACCGCCTGTCGCTGCCATCCGTGTCGTCCTGCCGCGTCCTGCGGCCTCGGATTCCTGACGGGAGGTTCCGCATGCTTCCTGCACGGTTCGAGTACCACCGGCCGGGATCGCTCGAGGAGGCGCTCGGGCTGCTCGGCTCCCTCGAGGACGCGAAGGTCCTCGCCGGGGGCCAGAGCCTGATCCCCGTCATGAAGCTCCGGTTCGCCGCGCCCGCGCACCTGATCGACATCAACCGGGTGCCGGGTCTCGACGGCATCGACGCCGCCAACGGGACCCTTCGGCTCGGCGCGCTCGTCCGCCACAACCAGGTCGCGGGGTCCGACGTCGTGAGCGCGCGGCACCCGCTCCTCGCCTCGACGGCCCCGCAGATCGCCGACCCGCTGGTGCGCAACCTCGGCAGCGTCGGCGGATCGCTCGCGCACGCCGATCCGGCCGGCGATTGGGGCTCGGCGATGCTCGCAGCCGGGGCAAGCGTGGCGCTTCGCGGCGCCAAAGGGGAGCGCGAGGTGCCGGTCTCGGACTTCCTCGTCGACATCTTCACCACCACGATGGAGCCCGACGAGATCCTCACCGAGGTCCGCGTCCCGCTCCCGTCCGGCTCGCTCGGGGGGACCTACCTGAAGCTCGAGCGGAAGATCGGCGATTTCGCGACGGTCGGGGTCGCCGTCCAGGTCGAGATGGACGGCGGCACGATCCGCCGCGCCGGGATCGGCCTGACCGGCGTCGGCTCCAAGAACATCCACGCGACCGAGGCGGAGCAATCGCTCGCCGGTGCCGAGCCGAACGAGGAGGCGTACGCGAACGCCGGCCGTCTCGCCGCGGCCGCCGCCGACCCGGTCGGCGACGTCCGCGGCTCCGCCGAGTACAAGCGGCACATCGTCGAGGTCTACGTCCGCCGCGGGCTCGCCCGCGCCGTCGAGACGGCACGAGCCGCCTGAGCCGAGGGGAGACGACGATGCAGATCACCGTCACGGTCAACGGCGCGGCCCACAGCGCCGACGTGGAGGACCGCACGCTCCTCGTCCACTTCATCCGAGAGACACTCGAGCTCACCGGCACGCACGTCGGGTGCGACACCACGAGCTGCGGCGCCTGCACGGTGCTGCTGGACGGGACGCCGGTGAAATCGTGCACGCTGTTCGCCGTTCAGGCGGACGGGCGCGAGATCACCACGGTGGAAGGGCTGATGAGCAACGGGACCCTCCATCCGATCCAGGCCGCCTTCAAGGAGGAGCACGGGCTCCAGTGCGGCTTCTGCACGCCCGGGATGATGCTCACCGGCAAGGCCCTGCTGGAGCAGAACGCAAGCCCCACCGACGACGAGGTCCGGTGGGCGATCTCGGGAAACCTGTGCCGTTGCACCGGCTACATGAACATCGTCAAGGCGATCCAGGCCGCCGGCCAGACCATGGCCGCGTCCGACGCGAGCTAGGCCTCCAAGGAGCGAAGCGTAGGCCAACAGGACGGGGGGACGACATGGCGACCGAAGCCGAGGAGATCCGCGGGGTCGGGCACAGCGTCAAGCGCAAGGAGGACGACCGGCTGATCCGCGGGAAGGGCAACTTCATCGACGACATCAAGCTGCCCGGGATGCTGCACATGGCGATCCTGCGGAGCCCGTTCGCGCACGCGACGCTCAAGGGGATCGACACGTCGCGGGCCGGCGCACTTCCGGGCGTGATCGCCGTCGTCACGGGCGAGCTGATGGCACAACACAACCTCGCCTGGATGCCCACGATGTCCTACGACACCCAGGCCGTGCTCGCGACCGACAAGGTGCGATTCCAGGGCCAGGAGGTGGCGGCGGTCATCGCCACCGATCCGTACATCGCCAAGGACGCCCTGGAGCTGATCGACGTCGAGTACGAGCCGCTCGAGCCGATCGTCACGCCGCAGCGCGCGCTCGAGGCCGACGCGCCGGTGATCCGCACCGACAAGGAGGGCCAGACCACCAACCACATCTACGACTGGGAGAGCGGCGACAAGGAGGCGACCGACGCCGCCTTCGGCGCGGCCGACGTCGTCGTGAGCCTCGACACGTTCTACCCGCGATCGCACCCCGCCCCGGTCGAGACCTGCGGGTGCATCGCCGACATCAACCCCGCGACCGGCCAGGCGACGATCTACATGACCTCGCAGGCGCCCCACGCGATCCGGACCGTCTTCGCCCTCGTCGCCGGCCTGCCCGAGGAGAACATCCGGATCATCTCGCCCGACCTCGGGGGCGGCTTCGGCAACAAGGTGCCCGTGTATCCGGGCTACGTGGTCGCGACGGCGGCGTCGCTGCTGCTCGGCCATCCCGTGAAGTGGATCGAGGAGCGGACCGAGAACCTCATCTCGACCGGGTTCGCGCGCGACTTCCACATGCACGGCGAGATGGCGCTCTCGCGCGACGGCACGATGAAGGGCCTTCGGGTCTCGCTGCTCGCCGACGAGGGCGCCTTCCACGCCGACGCCCAGCCGACCAAGTTCAAGGTCGGGCTGTTCCACATCGTCACGGGCTCGTACGACCTGCCCGCGGCGCACGTCTCGGCGACCGGCGCGTACACGAACAAGGCGCCGGGCGGTGTCGCCTACCGATGCTCGTTCCGCGTCACCGAGGCCTCGTACATGATCGAGCGCCTGGTCCAGAACGCGGCGTACGAGCTCGGCATGGACCCGGCCGAGATCCGCAGGAAGAACTTCATCCGCAAGGAGCAGTTCCCCTACACGAGCGTGACCGGGTTCGAGTACGACTCGGGCGACTACCACGGGGCGATGGACCTCGCGCTCGAGACCGTCGGCTACGAGGCGCTCCGCAAGGAGCAGGCCGAGGCGCGAGCGCAGGGACGGCTGCTCGGCATCGGGCTCGCGAGCTTCACCGAGGTGGTCGGCGCCGGACCGCACAAGGACTACGACATCCTCGGGCTGAAGATGAACGACGGCGCCGAGCTCCGGGTCCACCCGACCGGCAAGGCGATCCTGAAGATCAGCTCGAAGACGCAGGGGCAGGGACACGAGACCACGTTCGCCCAGATCGTCGCCGGGGAGATCGGGATCCAGCCCGAAGACATCAAGGTCATGCACGGCGACACCGACAACACCCCGTACGGGCTGGGGACGTACGCGTCGCGTTCGACGCCGACGGTGGGCGCCGCCACGGCGCTCGTGGCCAGGAAGATCCGAGACAAGGCGAAGAAGCTCGCCGCGCACATGCTCGAGGTCTCCGAGGACGACATCGAGTACGAGAGCGGCAAGTTCTTCGTGAAGGGCGCACCCGACCAGGTGAAGACGATCCAGGACTGCGCGTTCGCCGCGTACACGAACTTCCCCGACGGCATGGAGGCGGGCCTGGAAGGCGTCACGTACTACGACCCGCCGAACCTCACGTTCCCGTTCGGGACCTACGCGGTCGTCGTGGAGGTCGACGCGGACACCGGCGAGTGGAAGGTCGACCGCATGGTGGCCGTCGACGACTGCGGCGTGCGGATCAACCCGATGATCGTCGAGGGACAGATCCACGGCGGTCTCTGCGAGGGGTTCGCCATCGCGAAGATGGAACAGATCACCTTCGACGAAGACGGCAACTGCATCGGCTCCAACTTCACCGACTACCTGTTGCCGACGGCGTGGGAGACGCCGAAGTTCGAGCTCGGCACGACGGTGACGCCGTCGCCGCACCACCCGATCGGCGCCAAGGGCGTCGGCGAGTCGGCCACGGTGGGCTCGCCGGCCGCCTTCGTGAACGCCGTCATCGACGCGCTCTGGCACCTTGGCGTGCGGAACATCGACATGCCGCTCACGTCGGCGAAGGTGTGGGAGGCGATCCAGGCCGCCAAAGCGAACGCATGAAGCGCGACGTCCTCGGGCTCGCGAACGAGCTGTCCGAGCGCGGGGAGGCGTTCGTGCTCGCCACGGTCGTCTGGCGGCGATCCCCGTCCTCGGGCAAGGAGGGCTCGACCGCCCTGATCACGCGGGACCGTCGCGTGCGCGGGTGGCTCGGCGGCGCCTGCGCGGAACCGACGGTCATCCGCGAGGCGCTCCGGGCGCTCGAGGAGGGCTCGCCGCGGCTCCTGTTCCTCGGCTCACCGGAGGAGCTCGCCGCCCGCGGCCACGAGGGCGTCGTGACCGTCCCGATCGCGTGCCAGAGTGAGGGAGCGCTGGAGGTGTACGTGGAACCCGTTCTGCCGCAGCCGCAGCTCGTCGTGATCGGCCGCTCCCCCGCCGTGGCCACCCTGGCCGCGATGGCGGGAGCGCTCGGGTGGCGGACCGTCGTCGTGGACGACGGAGGCTCCGAGGGCGACTACCCCGCCGCCGGGCGCGTGCTCACAACGCTCGACCTCGGCCCGGCCGGCGTCGACGATCGCTCGTTCGTCGTCGTCGCCACCCAGGGTCACTACGACGAGGACGCGCTCGAGCGCGCCCTCGCCACCACGGCCGGCTACGTCGGGCTCGTCGCCTCGCGCAAGCGCGCCGAGGCCGTCCTCGGGTATCTCCGCGACCGCGGCGTCCCGAACGATCAGCTCGCGCGCGTCCACGCGCCGGCCGGCATCGACCTCGGACGGATCGCCCACGAGGAGATCGCCGTCGCGATCCTGGCCGAGCTCGTTCGCGAGCGGGCTGCCGGGAACCTCGAGGCCGCGCCGCCGGCCGAGCTCCCGAGCCACGAGGAGATCGACCCCGTCTGCGGGATGACGGTTGACGTGGCGTCGGCGCGCTTTCGGTCGGTCCACGAAGGCGTCACCTACTACTTCTGCTCGGCGGGGTGCCTTCAGCGCTTTGAGGACGAGCCGTCCCGTTTTGTCGGCGCCGACGCCTGACCGATCACCCGCCCGCGAGATCGTCCGGCGACCTGAGGAGGAGGGCGCTCTAGACGCGCGCCCTCCTCCTTCGACCTTTCACCGAGGATCGATCTGGACCGACTCCACCATCTGGAGGATCTCGGCTCGGTCCTGCGCCGATGCCCCGGGGGCGTACGTAGCTTCGAGCACGAGCCGAACGCCGTCGACGTCCAGGATCCACAGCACGCTGCGGTCACCGGGCTCGTGGCTCCTGTAGTCCGACTCACCGGGGGCGTAGGTCCAGCTTCGGATCTGGCCCTGGTTGCAGTCGGCGAAATCGGCGGGTGTCGTGAGCTCCATCTGCTTCCCGGCGTACCCGTCGAGGGTCACATCGGTCGGCGCGGTCGCGTGACCCGGCTGGTTTGCCATGGCGGTGACGAGATCATCCACCCGCGGTCCCACCGGTGGGTCGAGGAGCGTGCCGCTCCAATGGCACGGATCGGTGAAGACGTTGTACACGACCCCAGAGTTCAGGTTCGTGTTGGGTCCGCTGACCATCCATCCAAACAGGCCCTCGTAACCGCCCGGAACGCTGATCGTGATCCGGTGCGACGCGTCGAAGTCGGGATCGACCGCGCTGAGGACATACGTACCGGCATCCAGAGCGCCCTCGGGCAGCGAGGGGATGGGCGTCGGGGTCGGAACCGGCGTCGGAGTGGACCCGGTTGCCGGCTGGGAGTCGTCGCTCGGCAGGGCGTTGATCCCGATCACGACCCCTGCGACCACGAGTGCGGCGACCAGTGCGTACACGGCGGTCTTCTTCCTCGCAACGCGCCGGCGCTGGTCTCGATGCTGGCGTTCGAGCGCTCCCGGGTCCGGCTGGACCTTCTGCGTGGCCATTCGGAACACCTCCTGCACTTCAGGCATCCCGCGCTCCTTCCAGGGCTCGAAGGGCCCCGCGACCCTTGCTTGCCAGGGCCCGTACCGTGGATGGACGCACGCGCAGGATGCGCGCCGCCTGCTCGGCCGGATACCCGAGCAGGTCCACGAGCAGGAGGGCGGCCCGCTGACGCGGCGTGACCTCGAGCAGGAGCCGTCGCACGTCCGCGCGCATCTCCGCGTCGAGGAACGCATCCCGCCGCTCCGGGACCGGGATCACCTTCCGGACCGCCATCGCCGCTCGGCGCCGGCGCATCCGGAACCCGTTCAGGGCGACGCGGAACAGGTAGCCGGTCGGGTCGTCGATCTGGCCGATCTCGCCCCACCGTTCCCAGAGGCGCAGGAACGCGTCCTGCATGAGCTCCTCCGCGTCGTGGCGGTTCCCGGTCACGAAGTAGAGGGCCTTGTAGAGGCGCTCGTGCTCCTCCTCGAAGAACGTGTCGAAGCGGGCCCATGCCTCGACGCGCTCCGAGGGGAACGGCACGACCTCACCCTCTGCTCGCATGGTCCATGGATGCACGAGGACCCCCGAACGCTGACGCCGATGCTGGCAGGGTTTCCCGTCGAGGGCGAGCCGAGGAGCCCGGCGAGGTGCGCCAGACGTACCATCCGTGTCATGAGTGAGCTCACCGACGTCCTCACGGCGATCGAATCGCTCTCGGCCCGCGGAGAAAAGCTCGCGCTGGCCACGATCGTCGCCGTCCGCGGCTCGACCTACCGGCGTCCCGGCGCCCGGTTGCTCGTCCCCGAGGAGGGGGAGCTCGTCGGGAACATCTCGGGCGGGTGCCTGGAGAACGACGTGGCCGACGTCGCGAGGATCGTGATGCGCGAGGGCATGGCCCGCATCGTCTCGTTCGACCTCACCGCCGACGACGACGCGGTGTGGGGATGGGGCCTCGGCTGCAACGGCGCGTTCGAGCTGTTCGTCGAGCCCGCGGACAAGGCCGCGGAGGTCGCCGGGGCGCTGCGGATGGCGCTCGAGGAGGAGCGGCCGATCTGCATGGTCACCGTGCTGGACTCGACCGTCGACGGCGTCGAGCAGGGCGACCGGATGCTCGTGAAGCCGGACGGCGACACCGAGCGCTCCCTCGGCGACGACGCGGTCGACGCCGCGGCACGCGAGGCGGGCCTGGAGCTGCTCGCGCGCGAGCGAAGCGAGATTCGCGAGCTCGCGCCCGGCGTGCGGGCGTTCGTCGAGGTCCTCGAGCCGCCGCTGCGGTTGCTCGTCTGCGGCGCCGGGCACGACGCCGCCCCCCTCGTCACGCAGGCGGCGGCGCTCGGGTGGAGCCCCATCGTCGTGGACGACCGGCCGGAGTTCTTGAACCGCGACCGCTTCCGCGACGCCGCCGACTTCGTCCTCGTCGAGCGGCCCGACAAGATGGCCGAGGTCGGGCCGGTCGACGAGCGCACATACGTCGTCGTGATGACCCACAACTTCCTGCGCGACAAGGAGTACGTCCGATCGCTCGTCGGCTCTCCGGCACGGTTCATCGAGATGCTCGGCCCCCGCGTCCGCACGGAGCGCCTGTTCGCCGAGCTGCGCGAGGAGGGGGTCGATCTCTCCGGGGCGACGATGTCCCGCTTCCGCACCCCGGCCGGCCTGGACCTCGGGGCCGAGGGGCCCGACGAGATCGCCGCCGCCATCTGCGCCGAGATCGTCGCTGTCAAGCGCGGGCGCGGCGCCGGGTTCCTGAAGGATCGGCCGGGCCCGATCCACGACCGGCACGTTCCCGCCCGCGATCGCTGACGTCGCGTTTCCGAATCCCGGGGCCGCACGGCTGGCGTGCATATGAGGCGGGTGCCAAGATGCCCGGCGTGATCTGTCCCCGCTGCGGGTCGGAGACACCGCCGGGAGCGCGATTCTGTCCGTCGTGTGGTGGTGAGCTCGGCGGCCGCGGTGGCCGTGAGGAGCGCAAGCTCGTCTCGGTGCTGTTCATCGACATGGTCGGGTCGACGGCACGAGCCGACCGCGCCGATCCCGAAGACGTTCGCGCGCTGAACCGCCTCTACCTCCACGAGCTCCGCGACCGGATCGAGCGGTTCGGCGGGGTCGTGGAGAAGTTCATCGGCGATGCCGTGATGGCGGTGTTCGGCGCGCCGCTGGCGCGGGATGACGATGCCGAGCGCGCCGTCCGCGCGGCGCTCGGCTCGCTCGAGGGGGTCGAGGAGCTGAACCGGAAGCACCCCGGCCTGGACCTCCGGATCCGCGCGGCGGTCTGCACCGGTGAGGCGCTCGTCACTCTCGACGCGGGGCCGGTCGAGCCGCTCGCGACCGGCGACATCGTGAACACGGCGGCCCGCTTGCAGTCGGCCGCGCCGCCCGGGCGGGTGATCGTCGGCGATGAGACCCGTCGGTTCACCAAGGACGTCTTCACGTTCGAGCCGATGGATCCCATCGAGGTGAAGGGCAAGCGGGACCCGGTCAGCCCGTGGTTGGTGGGTGAAGCCGTGCTGCAGCCGGCGTCCCGCCGGCCGTCATCAACGCCGTTGGTCGGCCGGAGAAATGAGCTGCAGACGATCCGCGAATCGTGGGAGCGGATCGTGGCCACGAATCGGCCGCACCTGATCACGGTGCTCGGTCCGCCGGGCATCGGGAAGACGCGCTTCGCCCGCGAGGCGACCGACGAGCTCGAGCGTGGAGGGGCGCGGGTCCTGTGGGGCCGCAGCCTTCCGTACGCAGAGCAGACGCCGTACCGTGCCATCTCCGAGATCGTGGGACGGGCGGCCGGCATCTTCGAGGACGATCCTCCCGCCGACGCCAGGAGCAAGCTCGAGGATCTGGTCGCCGGTCTGATGTCCGGAGGTGAGGCGGCCGAAGGGACGCGGTACCTCTCCCTGCTGATGGGTCTCGGCCTGGACGAGCCGACCGACGATCCGGTCCACCTGCAATACGCGACGCGCCGCCTCGTCGAGGAGCTGGCCGCCCGCGACCCGCTCGTGCTCGTGTTCGAGGATGTCTACTGGGCCGATGACCCATTGCTGGATCTGATCGAGTACCTGGTTACCCAGGTGCAGGCGCGACCGGTCATGTTCGTCGGGCTCGCGCGCCCCGAGCTCCTCCAGCGGCGGAGTCCGTGGGGAGCGAACGTGACGGAGCAGACGACCCTGTCGCTCGATCCGCTGACCGTCGACGAGGCCACCGAGATGGTCTCCGGCATGATCGCGGCCGACGGCCGGACGGCGATCGACCGGGTGGTACAGACCGCCGAGGGCAACCCGCTGTTCCTCGAGGAGCTCGTCGCGGCGATCGATTCCGACCCCGAGGTGCTTCCACCGACGATCCGCGCGGCGACCGTCGCCAGGATCGACGCGCTGCCTTCCGAGGCGCGTGCCACCTTGCTGCACGCCTCCGTCATGGGCCAGACGTTCTGGCGCGGAGTCGTTGCCTCCCTGGACGGCATCGAGGACGTGGACGTCGCGCTCGACACCCTGAGGGCGACCGGGCTCGTGCGACGACAGGCCCGGAGCAGGGTGCGCGGAGACGTCGAGTACGCCTTCAAGCACGTGCTCGTGCGCGACGCCGCGTACGAGATGCTCCCCCGGGCCACCAGGCGCACGCTGCATGCCGCGGTGGCGGCCGAGATCGAGCGCAGCGTGGACGATCCGAACGAGGTCGCGTGGATCCTGGCGTATCACTGCCGCGAGGCGGGTGAGGCCGAGCGAGCGGTGAGGTACTACCTGCTGGCGGCCGAGCGGGCACGCGACGCGATGGCGACCGACGAGACGGTAAGCCTCTACGCGAGCGCGCTCGAGCTCGTGGGCTCCGACGAGCAGCGGCGCGCGATCCGCCTCGAGCGGGGCGTCGCGCTTGTGGACCTGTGGGAGTCGGACCGAGGTGTGGCGGAGCTCACCGCGCTGTTGCCCGAGCTTCATGGCGCGCAGAAGGTCGAGGCGCTCATCGCGTGCGGACATGCGATGGCGGGAACCGAGAAGACGGAGGAGATGTTCGCGTGGGCCAGGCAGGCCGTGGAGCTGGCATCGGCCGAGGCACCAGAGCTCGAGGGGCGCGCGCTCGCCGTGCTGGCCACCGCGCACTCGATGCGCGGAGACGCCGGGGACCTGGCCCGGTCGGCCGAGATCGGGAATCGGGCCTTCGCCGGTTGGCAGCCGGGCGTCCGTCCGTACGAGCTGTCGGGGCAGTATCACATGCAGATCGCCGTCAACTACTGGATGGGGAGCTACGAGCGGGGGCTCGAGCTCGCGCGCGAGGGATCGGAGATCCACGGCCTGGGGCCGCAGAGCGCGGAGTACGTGATCGGAAGCTTCGGCCAGATCGGGCTCAACCTGGCGGGGCTCGGCCGCTACGAGGAGGCGATCGCTCGCGGCGAGGAGGCGATCGCGACCGCCCAGCGCCTGGGGGCGTGGGACATCCGCGTGACGAACGACTCCACGAGCCCGCTCCGCGACGTGTATGCGCTGGACGAGGCGCGGCGGCGCAGCGAGCGCATGGTCGAGCGGCTCGGACCGAGCACCTTCAACATGCCGTGGATGAACGCTCGGGCCGACCTGATCTGCACCCAAATCCTGGCCGACGACGTGGGCGCGGTCGAGCGGGACTGGCCGGCGGCGTGGGACGACGCGGTCGCGAGTCCCGCGTGGGAGCACTGGCTGATCACCGGGCGGCTGGCGGTCGTCCGCGCACAGCTGGAGCTCGCGCTCGGACATCTCGACGAGTCCGTGACGTGGTCGGACCGTGCGCTCGAGCTGGCCCGACCGGTCGGCAGGAGGAAGTACGAGGTGGTGTCGATGATCACGCTCGGTCGAGCGCTCACCGCGAAGGGTCTGTTCACCGAGGCTGCGGCGGAGCTCAAGGAGTCCGTTTCGTTCGCCGACGCGCTCGGCTCACCCCTGTACCGATGGCAGGCACGCGCCGCGCTGGCGGACGCCGTGCGGGGCGTCCACGACGAGGCGGTATCTGCGGACCGCCACCTCCAGGAGGCGGTCACCATCATCCACGGGATCACCGGCTCGCTCGCGCCGGAACGGGCGGCCGGGTACCTCGCGGCGCGTGAGGTCGCCGAGGTGCTCGGGCGAGCCGGCTGACAGGATTGCGACGTTCTCGCCGCTCCCTGCTCTCCCGCCAGGCGTTGACCCGCCATCTGCGTGGAGAGTGTCGCGGTCAAGCGCGAGCGGGGAGCCGGGTTCCTGCGAGACCTCCCGCCCCCATCCACGACCGGAAGTAGCCGGTCGGTCGGTCTGCACCCCCTGAAGTCGTCAGGTGAGCTTCGGGGGACCACGGCCAGGCGCCGAGGCTGCGCAGGGTCCCCTCGCCCGGAGTACGGTTTGCCCGGCCGCTTTCCGCGGCCGAGGATACGCGTGTGGACGTCCCTGAGCCCCGCTACACGAAGACGGCCGACGGCGTGTCCATCGCCTATCAGGTCGTGGGCGAGGGCGATCTCGACATCGTCTACGTCAACTCCCCGTACCTGTCGGACATCGAGCTCGGAAGGGAGTTGCCGTTCCTTGCCTCGCTGCTTCGTGGCCTTGCTTCCCGCGGGCGATTGATCTGGTTCGATCGGCGGGGAGCCGGATTGTCCGATGCCGTGAGCGGCGAGCGCCTCCCGACGATCGAGGCGAGGATCGACGACCTCCGCGCGGTGATGGACGCCGTCGGGTCCGAGCGACCGATCCTGGTCGCGATGGAGGACGGGGCGGCGCAGTGCTTCCTGTTCGCCGCGACCTACCCCGAGCGCACGAGAGCCCTCGTCACGTTCAACGCCACCGTCAGGGGGCTCTGGGCTCCCGACGCCCCGTGGGCGTGGACCGAGGAGCAGTGGAGGAATGAGATCGAGGGGATCGAGCGCGGTTGGGGCACGCCAGAGTACGTCCAGAACCTCATCTCGTGGATCATGCCCACGCGTTCGGACGACACCGAGTTCGTGCGCGTGTATGGACGGCTCATTCGGCACGCCCTGGGGAAGGCCGATGCCGTCGCGGCCAACCGCATGTGGAGGGAAACCGATGTGCGCCACGTCTTGCCGCTGATCCAGGCGCCCTCGCTCGTCACAGATCATGCGCACATCTACAGCGTCGAACCCGAGGAGTCCCGCTACATCGCCGGGCGTATCCCCGGCGCGAGCTTCGTGGAGCTCGAACGGCCCGACCTCGACTGGTCGGAGTTCTTCGCCCACTTCGATCGCTTCATCGCGTCGCTCCGCGAGGAGGAGGCGGAGTTCGACCGGATGCTCGCGACGGTCCTGTTCACCGATATCGTCGGGTCGACCGAGCGGATCGCCACGATGGGCGATCGAGCGTGGCACCAGCTCATCGAGGACCACCATGCGGTCGTCCGCGCGATGATCGGACGCTACCGGGGCAGCGAGGTGGACACCGCGGGCGACGGGTTCTTTGCCACGTTCGACGGGCCAGCCCGCGCCGCGAAGTGCGCCAGGGCGATCATCGAAGGGGTGAAGCCGCTCGGCGTCGAGATACGCGCCGGCGTGCACACGGGTGAGGTCGAGACAATCGCGGGGAAGATCGGTGGGATGGGCGTGGTCATCGGGTCCCGGATTGGGGCGAAAGCCCAGGGATCTGAGGTGCTGGCGTCCCAGACGGTCAAGGACCTGACCGCTGGTTCAGGCCTCGTCTTCGAGGACGTTGGGGAGCACGAACTGAAGGGTGTCCCAGATCGCTGGCACCTCTACCGGGTCCGAGAGTAGTTTTGACAAGGAGGGCGCAAAGAAATCTGGTCTGGATGTCAGTTCCGTCACAAGGCGACACTCAACGTCTCGCGGGAGCCCTGCGCGCGAAGAGTCACGGCTGAAGCGGTTCATTACGCGGCGTTGTCCTGGGACAGGCTGCATGAGAAGACCTCTCGTCTTCGCGCTGGTCGCCGCCATCTTGGTTGGCGGCTGCACGACCGATCGAGGAGCGGTTTTGTCGAAGCCGACCCGGCCGTCCGTAACCCCCTCGCCATCGCCGCCCATCTCTTCTGCTCCGTCCGAGCGGTACCCGCGGGGAGCGTTCGAGTGGTGCCCAGACTTAGCAGGGACGCTTCCCGTAAGAGCGGGAATGCTTTTCGCGGAAGCCGAGCGAGTAGCGGAGCAGTTCGCCCGAGCCTTCCTATCCGGTGACTGGCGGACGGTTCGGAGCCTGCTCGATCCAGCGGCCTCTCCCCTTCGCAAGCTTCACTGGTCCGTGGCGGGCAAGCCGGCCCGCGTCAAGGTCGGCGCTTCGGGGCTTGCGAGCGGTCTCGTCCGGTACGGCTGCGGCAAGACCGTGCGGAAGGGGTCCGTTGCTGTTGTCCTGGACGATGGGACCAGGAGCGCCAGCGCGGACTTCAACCTCTATCTGGTCCGCCGGGCGGATGGCTGGAAGGTGTGGGCGTCCTACTGAGACCGGCGAGGGTGCCCGGCATGGATAGGGCTTCCGAGCGGGGGGAGCGACACTTCATGCGCTATGCGTGCAGACAGGGAAAGGGGCGTTCGCCCCGGCCGATATGTCGCTCGAAGGAGCTCCGCCTCCCTCAGAAGGAACGAGACTGGCGGGACGCTCCGGCCGCGTAGACGCAGACGAACGCCGTCCCGATCGCTCCCGCGATCGGCGCGATCATCGCCGCAAGCGGCAGCTGCGTCGGATCCGTTCCGACGACCATCCCGGGCGACCACACCCCGGCGATCGCGACGACCGCCCACATCACGGCGACGATGCCGGCGAACGTTGGCCACGGCGCCCCAGCCTCATCGCCTCCGACGGCGCCCGCAAGCAGGATCAGCCCGGTGGCGAGGCCGCCCCAGAACCAGGTGCCCATCGCGGCGATCGGCAGGTGCTCCTGATTCGTCCCGGAAACGAGATCGGGCGCGAACAGGCTGAGCGCGCCGACCGACACCCACACGGCGGCGACGGAGAGCGCGATCGCCCGGTGCCGGCTCGTGGACGACGTGGCGCCGGGGACCCGGGTCTCGTGCAGCTTCATCGGAGCCTCGGTTGCAACCATCGGCGACCTCCTTCGATTGGCTCGTCGCCTCAAGGTTGAAGCGCGTGCCGCGGCCGGAGGGGGCCGGAGGACTCGCGCTCGCCGGGACGTTGGGACGGGGCTCGCCGCACCTCGTCCCGTCCGAGCGCGCTCACGGTAGGCTCCGCGAAGCCGCTCGAGACCAAAGGGGGGCGCGTGCAGATCGAGAACGAGTTCACCGTGCCGGCGCCCGTGGAGCAGGTCTGGGCCTATCTGCTGGACGTCGAGCGCATCGCGCCGTGCATGCCCGGCGCCGAGCTCACCGAGACCGTCGACGACCACACGTGGAAGGGCAAGGTCAACATGAAGCTCGGCCCGGTGTCGCTCTCGTTCGCGGGCACGGTCGCCATGACCGAGCGCGACGACGCCGCATATCGCGCCGTGCTGAGCGCCAAGGGTATGGAGCAGAAGGGCAAGGGCGCCGCGAACGCGAGCGTGACGAGCTGGCTCGAGCCGGGCGATGGCCAGACCACCGTGAAGATGATCGCCGACATCCAGCTCACCGGCGCCGTCGCGCAGCTCTCGCGAGGGCTCCTTCCCGAGGTCAGCAAGAAGCTGACCGGGCAGTTCGCCCAATGCCTCGAGGCGACCCTGCGAGCGGAGAGCGCGCCCGCGGCCGTGGAGGCCGCCGCGGCGTCCGGCTCCGAGACGGAGGCGCCGCCCGCCGCGGCCGAGCCGATCAAGGCGAAGCCGATCTCCGGGATCAGCCTCGGCCTCGCGGCCACGTGGGCGGCGATCAAGGGATTCTTCGCGCGGCTGTTCGGCAAGAAGAAGGCGTGATCACCGCCATCGTCCTCGCCGCCGGTGCGGGGACGCGATTCGGCGGGACGAAGCAGATCTCCGTCGTCCGCGGCAAGCCGCTCGCGCAGCACGCGATCGACGCGGCGACCGAGGGGGGCGTCGACGAGATCGTCCTCGTGCTCGGTCACGACGCCGAGCGCGTCCGGGACGCCCTGCGGCTGCCCGGCATCGGGCGGTGGGTGGTCAACCTGGCGTACTCGACCGGGCTGGCCTCCTCCCTGGCCGTCGGGATCGAGCACGCGGACCCCTCCAGCGAGGCGGCGGTCGTCCTCATGGCAGACCAACCGGGCGTGTCCGCGCACCACGTCCGCGCCCTCCTCGAGGCGTTCGGCGCGCGGCGGCGACCGATCGTGCGGCTCGCGTTCCGCACGGGCCCCGGACCGTCGCTGATCGCCCGCGAGCTCTGGCCCGAGGTCGTCGCGCTCGAGGGCGACGTCGGAGCGCGCGAGCTCATCGCGCGCCGTCCCGAGCTCGTGGAGGTCGTCGACGTCGGCGGCGACGCGCCGGCCGACGTCGACGTCCCCGACGACCTCGCACGGGCCTGACCGACCCCGGACGGCGAAGCGCCCCGGCCCTTCGGCCGGGGCGCTTCCTGATCTACAGCTAGGTCGGGAGGGGCTAGCCGTAGAAGATGACGGTCACCCAGAAGCTCCCGTCTGACTGCACGACCCCGATTGCCGTGTGGTCGTAGACGTCACACAGGATGTTGTCCCGGTGAACCTTCGACCCCATGAAGGCGGCCTGAACGTCGTCGAGGGATGAGCCGACGCCCACGTTCTCGCCCCCCATCGACCAGTTCAGTCCCTTCAGCTTGTCCGCGAGGTCCGCCGTGTGGAACAGCTCGCCCTCCTCGGCCATCCGGCGCGAATGCCGGAGGGCGTACTTGGAGAGCGTCCGGTTCAGGTTCAGGGCGGCGCGATCGTTGTGCTCGCGCGCCCGGTTCGTGAGCCGGAGCAACTGCGCACGGTCGCTCGCGGTCTCGCCAGCTCGGGCGTGGTCGGTCGCGACCCCCGAGAGCAGGAGGGAGCAACACAGGAGGAGCACGGCCGCGATCCGCGTCCGGCTCCGGTTGATCACCCGCGTCATCCCTGACTCCCGCTTTCAGGGTCCCGGCAGGCCGGGCTCCAGGTGGAGGCCCGATCCTTCGGCAGCTCGGCCACCCGCGCTCCTTCGAGCGGTAGGGTCCGCGGCTTTGCGCCCCGCCGTCTCCGGCGGTTTGCCCTTTCGGGACCAACCCTTCGGGGGGGTTATCGGCAGGGATACCCCGAGAACTGAACGCGAAACCCCGGAATCGGCTACGCCGGATGGGCACTCGTGACTAGCAGATCGGGCTCAGCCGGCGGTGGCGCAGGGCGGGAAGGGCCTCCCGCACCCGGGCGACCTCCTCGAGATCGAGCTCGGCGATCGTGACCCCGACGCCGTCGGGCGCCCTCGCGACGACGCGCCCCCACGGGTCGGCCACCAGGCTGTTGCCGTGGTTGCGCCGCTCCCGGTCCGGGGGACCCCACGTCCCCCACTGGGCGGCCGCGATCACGAAGGCCTGATCCTCGATCGCCCGGGCGCGCAGGAGCACGTCCCAGTGATCCTTCCCGGTCTCGTGGCGAAAGGCGGCCGGGACGAAGAGCAGGGTGCAGCCGAGCACCGCGAGCTCGCGGTAGAGCTCGGGGAAGCGGACGTCGTAGCAGATCGACAGACCCACCCGGCCGAACTCGGTCTCGGCGGTGACCACCTGGTCGCCGGCGGCGAACAGGTGCGACTCGCGGCTCGGGACCGCACCCGGCGGGTCGGCGTCGAACAGGTGGATCTTCCGGTAGGTCGCGACGAGCTCGCCGTCGCGATCGAACAGCACGCTCGTGTTGAACACGCGCTCGCCGTCGAGCTCGAGGACGCTGCCCCCGTGCACCCAGACCCCCGAGGAGCGGGCGGCCTCGGCCAGGCGCGCGACCCGCGGACCGTCCAGCGGCTCCGCGGCGGCGCGCACCTGCGGCGACGAGCCCTGACACGGCCAGACCTCGGGCAGGGCGACGAGGTCGACGCCGGCCGCGATCGCCTCGTCGAGCATGCCGAGGACCTGCCGCTCGTTCGCCGCGACGTCCTCGCCGCAGTTGGTCTGGCAGAGCGCCACTCTCACGGCGGCGATGCTACCCGCCGCGCCGGGGGCTACGACTGGAGCTCGAGCTCGGTCTCGATCTCGATCCGAACGGTCTTGGACACGAGCCAGCCGCCCATCTCGACCGCCACGTTCCACGTCATGTCCCAGTCCTCGCGGTCGATCTCCGTCCACGCCGAGAACGCGGCCTTCTGCGGCGAGCCCTCCATCGGGCCCGGGCCCGTACCGACGAACTCCGCGTCGAGCACGACCCGCCGCGTGACGTCCTTGATCGTGAGGTCGCCGACGAGCTCGAACCTCGTCCCCCCGGTCGGGCGGATCTCGGTGCTCGTGAAGCTGAGCTTCGGGTACTTCTCGACCTCCAGGAAGTCGGAGCTCCGCAGGTGGTCGTCGCGCTTGTCGGTCCTCGTCTCGATGCTCGCCGCGTCGATCTCCACCTCGACGTGGGAGTCCTCCGGACGCTCGGCAATCACGACGGTGCCGTCGTACTCGTTGAAACGGCCGCGGACTTTGGTCAGCATGTGCCGGGCCACGAACTCGATCGTGGTGTGGTTCTTGTCGAAGGTCCACGTGCCCGCCGGCGGCAGCTGCACGCCATCGATCGTACGGTCGGTCTGGGTCTGCGACATGCCCGTCCTCCTCGCTCGGGGCCCCGCTCCTCCCGCGGGGCGCTACCCTTTCGGGAGTAACGAACTATTCGAGAGCGTTGGGTATTCCGAGACTATGGAAAGAACCCGAACTCCGCGGACGGTAGCATCCGGGCCCGTGACGAGCCGAGACGAGGACCCGGTCTGCGAGCACTTCCAGCGGGCGGCCGAGATCATCGGCCGGCGCTGGAACCCGCAGCTCGTGCGAGTGCTCCTGACCGGGCCGGCCCGGTATCGCGACCTGAAGGCCGCGATACCCGCGATCTCGGACCACCTCCTGTCCCAACGCCTGCGGGAGCTCGAGGCGGCGGGCATCGTGAGCCGGACCGTTGACGGCGGGAGCCCGGTCCGGGTCGAGTACGCCCTCACGCGCGCCGGCACGGGCCTCGGCGACGTGATCGGCGAGCTTGCCACCTGGGCGGAGCGCTTCGCCAGGTCCGCGCCCGCCTGAGCGTCAGCCGGCACGCGGCGGGCGCTCCATCGTCCGCTCGGGGTCCGGCGGCCCGAACCCGAACTTCTCGTACAACCCGTGCGCGTCGGCGGTCTTCAGGTACCAGGCGAGCTCGGCGTGCGGGCCCCGCTCGACGGCCTCGCGCACGAGCTCGACGCCGAGCCCCCGGCCACGGTGCTCCGGCAGCACGTAGACGTCGAACAGGAACGCGAACTTCTCGCCGTCGGACTCGACGCGGCAGAACCCGATCTGCGCGCCCTCGTGATACAGCCCCACGACGCGGGCGGCGCGGTCGATCAGGCGCGCCATCGTGTCCCGGGGCCGGCCCTTTGCCCAGTAGGAGCCCGTGATGAACGCGTGCACCGCGTCGAGATCCACGCGCTCCCGGTCGTCGTCGAGCGCGTACCCACCGGGGAGCTCGCGCAGCATCCTGCGCTAGGAGACGGCGGCGTCGGCGATCGCGAGGGCCTCGTCGATGATGCCGAAGCCCTCGGCGAGCTGCTCCTCGGTGATGCAGAGTGGCGGGTTGGTCATGATGCCGTTCCACCGCACCATCGTGAAGAGACCGCGCTCGTCCAACGTCTTGCCGATCGCCTTCATCTCGTCGCTCGCGCCGTTGAACGGCGCCATCGGCTCCATCGTCTCGCGGCTGCGGACGAGCTCGAGGATGCCGAACAGCCCCATGTTCCGCACGAGCCCGACGCTCGGGTGCTTGTCGTACAGGTCCGCGTGATGGCGCGCCATGACGTCGCCCATCTTGCGCGAGTGCTCGATCAGCCCGTCCTCCTCGTACACGCGGATCGTCGCGAGCGCGGCCGCGAGGCCGAGCGGGTGCGAGTTGTACGTGAGGCCGCCCCAGTAGACGTGCTCGTCGAAGAACTCGTACACGCGGGGACGCAGCCCGACGGCGCCGAGCGGCACCGCGCTCGAGGTGAGGCCCTTCGCCATCGTGATGATGTCCGGCACCACGCCCCAGTGGTTCACGGCGAACCACTCGCCGGTCCGGCCGAACCCGGACATGACCTCGTCCGCGATCAGCAGGATGCCGTGACGGTCGCAGAGCTCGCGCACGCCCTGGAGGTAGCCGTCGGGCGGGATCAGGATGCCGTTCGTGCCGGTCACCGGCTCCAGGATGAACGCCGCGATCGTGGCGGGCCCCTCGAGCATGATCGTCTCCTCGAGGTAGGCGAGCGCGGTCTCGGCGTCGTCGGTCCCCCGCCGCGTCCCGTGGTAGGGATCGAGGACGTGGACGACGCCCGGCATGCCCGGCTCGTTCCCCCACCGCCGCGGGTCGCCCGTGAGCGTGATCGTCGCGTACGTCGCGCCGTGGTAGCTCCGATAGCGCGCGAGGATCTTCTGCCGCCCGGTCACGGCCTTCGCGATGCGGATGGCGTTCTCGTTGGCCTCGGCGCCGCCGAGCGTGAAGAAGACCTTGTCGAGGTCGCCCGGCATGAGCTCGGCGAGCTTGCGGCCGAGCTCCGCGCGGACCGCCGTCGCCATGAACGGGCTGATGTAGGGCAGCACCTTCGCCTGCTCCGCGATCGCCTCCGCGACCCGCGGGTCGGCGTGGCCGATGTTCACGCCCATCAGCTGGCTGTTGAAGTCGAGGTAGCGCTTCCCGTCGACCGTGAAGAACTCGGATCCCCGCGCCGAGGCGACGGCGATCGGCCTGGTGCTCCCCTGCTGCTGCCAGTCGTACAGCGTGTGCCGGAGGCAGAGATCGACGATCTCGTCGGCGGTGAGCTCGCTCATCGGGTCCCCTTCCGTGCCGAGATCGGCAGTCTAGCCCCGGGGCGCGAGCCGAGCCCCCGCCGCTACTATCCGCGGAGGGATTCCACCAAGGAGCGGAGGCGATGGAGCGGATCGGCCACTACATCGGCGGCAAGCACGTGCCCGGCGAATCGGGACGACGGGGCCCCGTGTACGACCCTTCGACCGGCGAGCAGACACACGAGGTCGACTTCGCCGACCCGCGCGAGGTGAACGCGGCCGTCCAGGCCGCCCGCGACGCCTTCCCGATGTGGAGGGCGACGTCGCTGTCCAAGCGCGCCGAGATCATGTTCCACATTCGCGAGCTCCTCGAGGCCCGCAAGCCCGAGGTCGCCAAGGTCCTCACCTCCCAGCACGGCAAGGTGCTCTCCGACGCGATGGGCGAGGTCCAGCGCGGCCTGGAGAACGTCGAGTACGCGACCGGCATCCCGAACCTGCTGAAGGGCGAGTTCTCCGAGCAGGTCTCGACGGGGATCGACGTCTACTCGATCCGCCAGCCGCTCGGCGTCGTTGCCGGCATCACGCCGTTCAACTTCCCGGCGATGGTGCCCATCTGGATGTGCGCGAACGCGATCGCCTGCGGCAACACGTTCGTGCTGAAGCCGTCGGAGAAGGACCCGGGTGCCGCGATGGCGCTCGCCGACCTGTTCGCCGACGCCGGGCTGCCCGACGGCGTGTTCAACGTCGTGCAGGGCGACAAGGTCGCAGTGGACGCGGTGCTCGAGCACCCGGACATCGAGGCGGTGAGCTTCGTCGGCTCGACCCCGATCGCCCGGTACATCTACACGACCGGCACGGCGAACGGGAAGCGCGTGCAGGCGCTCGGCGGCGCGAAGAACCACATGATCGTCCTGCCCGACGCCGACGTGGACATGGTGGCGGACGCGGCGGTCTCGGCGGGCTACGGATCGGCGGGCGAGCGCTGCATGGCGATCTCGGTGCTACTCGGCGTGGGGAAGGTTTCGGACTCGGTCGTGGATGCCATCGCCGACCGGCTCCCGAAGGTCAAGGTCGGACCCGGGCTCGACCCCGAGTCCGAGATGGGGCCGCTCATCACTCGCGAGCACCGCGACAAGGTCGCCTCCTACCTGGACAGCGGGCCCGCGCAGGGCGCCCGGACGATCGCCGACGGCCGCGACCACGAGCTCTACAAGGAGAGCGCCGGGTTCTTCCTCGGCGCCTCGCTGCTCGATCACGTCACGCCGGAGATGGACGCGTATCGCGACGAGATCTTCGGGCCGGTGCTCTCGGTCGTTCGCGCGCAGTCGTACGAGGAGGCGCTCCGCCTCGTGCACGACAACCCGTGGGGCAACGGCATCGCGATCTTCACGCGCGACGGCGGGGCGGCGCGCCAGTTCATCTTCGACGCGCCCGCCGGCATGGTGGGCGTGAACGTCCCGATCCCAGTGCCGGTGGCCTACTACTCGTTCGGCGGGTGGAAGTCGTCGCTGTTCGGCGACCACCACATGTACGGGCCGGAGGGCGTGCAGTTCTACACGCGCGGCAAGGTCGTCACGCAGCGCTGGCCCGACCCGACGACGAGCACGGTCGACCTCGGCTTCCCGCGCACGCGGTAGCTCAGATCCGGTCGGCGAACGCGACCACGTCGGCGGGCGGCCGCAGGCAGTGGTCGAGGTGCATCGACTGGTTGTACGAGCCGACGTTCAGCACCGCGAGCACGTCGCCCTCGGAAAGCGTCGGGAGCTCGGCGCCCTCGGCCCAATGGTCGGGGCCCTCGTTGATGTTGCCGGCGATCGTGTACGACCTCGAGCCTCCGGTCGATCCGGCGCATCGCACGAGCGGGAACGACGAGCCGTAGATGAATCGCTCGGGCGCGACGTTGTACCCGGCGTCCACGCCCGCGAACCACGTCCCGTCGCGGTCCTCGACCGTCACCACCTCGGCGAGCAGCACCCCCATCTCCTTGCAGAGGTAGTCGCCGGGCTCGAGGCCGATCGCGACGCCGAGCGGACCGAGATGCCGGACGAGGACGGCGGCGAGCGCGTCCGGCTCGAGCGGCGCCTCGCCCTCGAGCTGCGGGACCCCGAGGCCGCCGCCGGCGTTCACCTCGCCGACCGGATGGCCCGCGTCGATCACGCGCCGCGCCATGTCGGCCGCGCGCTCGACGGCCACCTCGAACCGCGGCAGGTCCTCGGTGAGGAACCCGTCGCCGGTGTGCTGGTGGATCGTGTCGATCCGCAGGCGGTGCTGCGAGGCGATCGCGATGGCGTCGTCGAGCTGCTCGGGGAACACGCCGAACTTCGTCGGCCTCGCGCCCGCGTAGAGCGACTCGTGCGGCGCGGCGTTCGCCTCCGCGCTCCGCGTCGCGCCGGCGCGCGGGTTCACCCGGAGGCCGACGCTCGTGCCGGGGGCTCGCCGCCCCCACCGCTCGAGCTGCGAGAGAAGGTCGAGGTTCACGTGGACGCCGGTCTCGAGCAGGACGTCGAGGTCACGCTCGGACAGGTTGGTGCCGGTGAAGCTGATCTCGCCCGGGGCCCAGCCGTGCTCGAGGGCCAGGCGAGCCTCGCCCGGCGAGCAGGCGTCGATCCCGACGGACCCGAGGGACCGCACGAACGCGAGGACCGCGGGATCGCGCTGCGCTTTGATCGCTAGGCGCAGGCGAAACGGCACCCCGGCGCGCGCGAATGCGCCCTCGAGCCCGCGGGCCTGCTCCGCGATCCGGGCGAGGTCGTACGCGAAGAGCGGGGTGCCGTGCTCGCGGGCGAGCGCCTCCGCGTCGCGGCCGGCCACGTGCAGCCGATCGTCGCGAAGCTCCAGCCCGGGCCGCTCCCACCATGGCATGTCGGGCGCCGATGCTAGCGTTCGCGCGATGCCGAAGCGCTGCGAGTGGGTGCCCCTCGACCGGCCCGCGTACCTCGCGTACCACGACGAGGAGTGGGGGGTGCCGTCGCACGACGACCGGCACCTGTTCGAGATGCTCGTGCTCGAGGGCGCCCAGGCCGGCCTCTCGTGGTGGACGATCCTGAACAAGCGCGAGGGCTACCGGCGGGCGTTCGCGGAGTTCGACGCCGCGAAGGTCGCTCGCTTCACGCCGGCGAAGGTCGAACGGTTGCTGCTCGACCCGGGGATAGTGCGGAACTGGCTCAAGGTCGAGTCGGCGGTCGCGAACGCCAAGGCCGTGCTCGCGGTGACCGAGGAGCACGGGTCGCTCGACGCGTACCTGTGGTCGTTCGTCGACGGCCGACCGATCGTCGGCCGCTGGAAGCGCATGGGTCAGATCCCGGCAGAGACCGCCCAGTCCAAGGCGATGAGCAAGGACCTCAAGCGGCGCGGCTTCCGCTTCGTCGGCCCAACCGTCTGCTACGCGTTCATGCAGGCCTGCGGCCTAGTCAATGGGCACGTAGCAGGTTGTTTCAGGTACCGGGAGCTGGGCGGGACGTAAGTGAATGGACTCGTGACGCCGGTGACGTTTCATAGAACGTACATAGCCGCCGACAGTCCGACGGCGTAGCCACGCGTCCTGATGAACTCCTTGGAGTTCGGGTCGTCAGTGACGGCTCCTATTGTCAGTCGGCGCAGCAGGCGAACCACCAGTCCTGCTCGCCCTCGACCGGCGTGAGCGTCACGATTCCCGCAGGCCCCGGCGAGCGCGTGCCCTCGGGGTCGTACTCCAGCGACCACGACGTCGCGAAGGGAGCGCCGTGGGTGGACATGAAAAAGGCCCACCTGACGCGGCCATCACTCAAGAACGTGCCACCGACCCGCTCGATGGGGGTCCCGGACGCCGCCAGGGCGGCCTTGATCAGCTGGTGGTCGGCGCGCGCAACGTCGTCGAACTGGACCGCGCGGTCAGTGAAACCACCGCAGTCCTCGGGGTCTCCGTCGAAGAAATCGCCGCGCGGATAGGTGAGGATGGCGCACCCGGCCGCGTCCATGAAGTACTCGACCTTCAGGTCCTCGAGGACGGGCAGGACCGTGGCCTTGAGGCGCCCGATCTGTTCGGCCTTCTCGGCCTCCGACGGCAGATCGCCGTGGATCACTCGCCAAACGGCGAGGCCCCCGACAGCGGCCACAACGAGGACGATGGCGACGGCGCCGAGCCTCAAGAACCTGGGCTTCACCGGCCATGCACCCATGAGAGCCTCCGATCGACCGAGAACACCCTACGCCCGGCACCGGTACGCTCAACGAGCTCGTGGGCGTCGCCGTGCGCGCGAGCCTGGCCTTCGCCCGAGTCAGCGGGGGGATGGGCGCGTCACCCCGGTCACTCGACGAGAACGTACATGGGGCTGTGTGCAATCGTTAGGTCATGTCCCGTTCGAGGGCTACGAGGTGGGCAGGTGTTGCGCTCTTGGGGATGCTTCTCGCCGGATGCTCTGCGAGCGCACACATCTTGGAGGCGTCAACGCAGGGAGATGAGCGCACGCTCAACTTGATTGTCGGGACCTGCAACGCCGATCTGACGACAGAGGTCGACGAATCGCGATCGCAGGTAGTCGTCACCGTGACGGCACGGAACAACACAAGCGACGACTGCCTGGATGGGGTCATGGTGCACCTGGACCAGCCTCTCGGTGATCGTCAACTCCTCGACGGCGTGACGGGAAGTCTGGTGCCGGTCAAGCGCGACTCCGCGTAGAGCGGGCTGGCCGCGCATGGCCGCGTGACGCCGGTCACCCGACCGTACACGGACGCCTTCATGCAGGCGTGCGGGCTCGCGAACGATCACGTTTCGTCCTGTTTCCGGTACGCCGAGCTGACAGACGGACAAGGAGCCCGATCCTCCGAGCGCGATACCGACCAGGCGAGGCGCTGACCTTGGGCGACACGTCGTTGCCCCTTCCACGTTGTGTGCAGGGAGCCCCGGCCGAGGTCGGGGCTCCGAACTCTGCCGGTGTCGGCGAGGACTACACCGTCGCCGCGGCGGCCGGTGACTCCAGTCCGGCGGTGATGGGAGACGGCCTGAATCCCTTGACGATGAGGTAGATGCCGAGCGACAGCTCCCAGAAGAACTCCGGGATCGTCGCGATGGCCTGCGCTGAGGAGCCTGGCTCGATGACGTCGAACAGCACGAGGGTCCCCGACAGGATGATCAGCGGACCTCCGATCAGCCCCAGCCAGGTCATGCGGCGCGGCACCAACTCGGATCGGTACATCAGGTAGCCGAGGATCAACCCGTTCCCGACGCCGACGACCCAGCCGGGGCCGAGCAGGAACGTCCAGTCGTGGATCGCGACGAGCGACCGGCCGACGATGACGAGCGAGTCCCCGCCGGCGGCCCCGACGTCCTGCCGCAACGTCACGACCGCCATAAGGCTGAGGATGCCGACGCCGATGAACACGGATTCCACAACGCGGGCGGTGACGTAGCCGAGGGCGAGGCTTTCGTTCTGCCGCTTGAGGATCGGGAACAATACGACGGCCGTACCGATGTTGGCGACGATGACGATCATCTCGAGGAGCGCTCCGAAGGCGATCCGGTTGTCGGCGCCGGCGCCGACGATGTAGTTGGGGTGATCCAGCAGCGGCGCGTAGAGGATGAAGTACGCCGGGATGGAGGCGACGAAGGTGACGATGAAGAGCCAACCTGCAAGCGACGCAGTTCTTCTGAGTGGGTTCACCTGGACTCCCTTCCAGTTGATGAGATCAACGACTCGGCAGCGCACCACACACGCGATTCGGCCCGAGGGTTGGGAGCCTTGTCGAGAGTGACCGTCCGTTCTCTGGAGCCACTCCCGCCCGCATCGTATTTGGGTGAGCCATGAACCGCAAGCGGACACGCTGCTGTGACGGAGGTCGGGGATGTTCTCGCCGGTGAATGGGTGGGAGAAGTAGGGGCGGTCTCGCGAATCGGAAGGGCGTCGCAGGACGAGCCCGCGACCGAACGGGCACCCGGAGCGCCGGGAATCTCGACCCTAGGTGACGGCCTTGTCGGACGTCGAGAAGGCAGCGGACATCGGCACCGAAGCCGCGTGGGTAGGCTTCACCACACCGACCGCCGCGGGCGGGAGCTCGATCCCGCGGACGATCATCTGCGTGTGCAGCACGATGTGGGCAACGATCGGGGCGAGGACGCTCCCGGTGATCA
This sequence comes from uncultured Actinomycetes bacterium, assembly GCA_963716935.1. Taxonomy (GTDB): domain Bacteria; phylum Actinomycetota; class UBA4738; order UBA4738; family HRBIN12; genus CALGFI01. The sequence continues at coordinate 596,137 of CAVQUN010000008.1, forward strand.
GAAACGCGAGCGCCTGAAGGCCGCACGCGACGAGCGCCCCCCTGAGCCTTCTCTCGGCGGCCCGCCCCCGGAACTCCCGATATCCGAGATGGTGGACCGCGATCACCAGCAGGGCTCCCACGACCGCGAGCGCGCCCGAGGCGGCCGTTCCCATGACGGTGTCCGTCCAGCCGAGCGCCTCGGCCGCCTGCCAGACCGCGAGGACCGGCAAGGTCGCGAGCAGCACGGCCTCGGCGGATCCGTAGACGACCCCTTCCCAGATGAACCGTCCGACAGACGGCGACCGGGCAGCGCGGGGCGCCGTTGGGAGACGCCGCACGCCAGGCGTGACCACGGCGCTCGCGATGACGCCCGCAAGGATCCCGATGCCCCAACCGTCCGTCACGAGGTCGGTCACGGACGTGCCCGACCACGCGAGATAGCCGCCCGAGAGGGCTAGCGTCGTCAACCCGAGGATCGCCACGTAGGGCGTCCGCGACACCTGGCCGAGATCCGTGACGACCCAGGTCACCAGGAACGCCGTGACGGCGATGATCGCGAAGGCACCGGCGGCCTCCTGCCACGCGAACGAAGGATCCGCAGAGGGCATGATGTCCGACCTCCTCGTCGTCCAGCGACCATCGTCCCTCAGGAGGTCTCGTCTTCTGTTGGGCTGTGCGTCTCTTCCCAGTCGGGACCATCGGCAGAGAGCGGGGCCGTCCCCGGGATCCCAAGGCCGTCTCCCACCCAATCACCGTCAACGCGAATGCTGCGGTTCGAGTCTCGGCAATCTCGAGAGGCGAAGAGCTTCCAGCGAGTCCCGGGTCCGAACTATCCCTCAGGACGAAAGAAGGGAACCCACCGAGGTGGGATCCCTTCCTTCTTCACAACCGCGCTCGTGCATTGCACGGGCCGGCCGGTTCAACGACCCCGGACGGTCGATCAGACCTTCGCGGGAACGCCTTCGTAGAATGCGAGGTCACCAACCTGGTTCGTGCGCAACTCGACCCTGTCGGCGATGTTGTCACGGACCCAGCCTGCGGACACGGCGACTGCTGCGTCGGCGTCCTTGCGTGTCTCCCACAAGCTGAGCGAGACGCAGGTCTTGTCGCCAGTGTCGGCCAAGCCGTACCGGATGAACCCGGGCTGGTCCCGGAACTCGCGAAGCATCTTGTCCTCTGCAATGTCAGCGAGCTCCTGGAAAGAGCCCCTCTTGATCTCGTACGTGGCGATGCGAACACACTTCATGCGTGGTCTCCTTTGCTCGTCGTGGCCCTCGATCAACCGGGGCCAACGTGAGCCAGATCCGAAATGGTACGCAGCTTCGGGATATCAAGCCTTCGCTGGGACCAGCGATGGGACCGAGTCGTGGAGACGATCCCTGTGCGTCCCTCTTCTCCCAACAGGTACGGGGACCGCGTCTAACTGGAGTGTACGTCTTTGCCGGATACCCACGACCGGTCCGGAGTACGACGGGCGCCGTTGTACTTGGCGACTTCAGGAGAGCTCGATCACCTCCGCCTCACCGGGTACAAGCGCCGAGACCGCGACGAACGCGACCCCGGACTCGTTGAGAGCGACGGCGATGGGGATCTGCAGGTCGGTAGCCTCCTCAGTGCACGACCAGGTCGTCGAGTCACAAGCGTTGACCGTGCCTCCGACCATCGCCGCGGGAACGATTTCGACCGCGGCCCAGCTCGCCTCGTCGATCTCGACCACGTGAGCGGTACCGTCGGGTCCGAAGCTGAGGTCGACGATCGACGTGAAGCCGTCGGCGACGACCGAACAGGGTGAGTTCACGGCGGCAGCATCGCAATGGACGTGCCGTGCATCCGGCTCAATCCGCCAGATCCGAGACTGGCCGAGGGGCGCGGGGAAGCCCTTCAGCTCGGTGAGGTAGTACGCGCCGTCTGGACCAACGGCGACGCTTGTCGTGACGGCCTGAGCGGGGATCTCTGCCGGCAGGTCGCAGATGTCAGCCAGATCGGGAGGTGGATCGGGACATCCCGCCAGATCCTTGGCGTTGTCCGTCGACACGACCTCGTCGGGCAGCGTGGCAACCCAATCGACCTCGCCGTCGCCGTTTGCGATCAACAAGGCGTTGGCCGCGGCATCGGCGACGAGGACCTGCCCCCCGCCGAGATTCGCCAGGTCGAACGGGTTCGAGTCGACGGCCCCCTCGTCGGGATTGACCTTCCGCTCGAACGCGCCGAGGTTTGCAATGACCTTCGGAGTCTTGTTCGCGATCCGGTACAGCTTTCGATTGTGGTTGGCGCTGGTCACCGCCCACATTCGGCCGTTCGACAGGGGCGCCACGTCGGTGACGCCCGGGAGATCGACGACGAGCTTCCCCTCGTCGGCATTGAGGCGCACCACTCCGGCGCCTGCGTCCGCCACGAGCAAGACGTCTCCACGCGCCGCGAGGCCGAAGACCGGCGTCGCGAAGTCGTAGGCGGGCACAGCCGATGCGGATGGTGCGAGTACGGCCACTGTCAAGACCACGGCGGAGATGACGACCGCCCAACGCGAAGACTTGCGAGAAGACATGGAGCCCCCCTCGGATGCGTGCTTGGGCGATGGTCTAGCACTCCGCTCGTATTCGGGTCAAACCAGGAGACTTCGAAGCCATAGACCGTGATCGCCGGTTCGTTCGTCGACGAGGCGGTCGCCGCCGGACTTGATAGCTCTACCCGGTCGCCGTTCGAGCCCAGATGCTCCGGGTGGAGTAGTCAACGCAGGATCACGTCGCGTCCTGCTTCCGGCACGCCAAGCTCATACCCGGCCCGACGGGATAGCCCTCCCAATCCCCGGGAGCGCCCGCGATGCGGGCCACGGGTTCAGGCCGTCGAAGCGCTCCCCGGCATCTGGCGACGCTGCGAGTAGACGCCGGCGCCCTGGCTCAGGTCGAGGAACACGGCGAGGACGATCCAGAGCCAATCCCAACCGTGGACCCCGACGGGGGGCTGGTCGAGGAGCACCCACATCAGCGTCGTGAACGGAAGGAAGATGAGCCCGAGCAGGGGGATGATGAACGTGTTGAACACCGCGTCGACGTACACGGGTCGCGCGATCCAGATGAACAAGAAGACCAGGCGCGGCGCGAACGCCGCCATGAGTGCCAGCAGACAGCCCATCCACCCTCCCTCGTATGCGCTTCGGCGACTCTATACGGTTGCGACCGGCGGGTTGCCGCAACGGGTGGTGGGCTAGCCCCCGAGCAGGTTCCGGAGCGCGAGGAGCGTGTTCTCGACCGGTTTCTCTGCGATCCGGCGCATGAACCACGGGTACCAGTAGCTCCCGTAGGAGATCAGCGTTCGGACCGAGAACCCCTCGCGCGCGAGCCGGAGCTGGTCGGCGGAACGGATCCCGTACAGCATCGCGACCTCGTACCCGTCCCGGCCGATGCCGCGAACCTTGGCGTCGGACTCGATGCGGCCGATCAGATCGACGTCGTGCGTCCCGAGCACGAGCCTGCCCTTCGCCCCGAGGCCCTCCAGGAGCCGGAGCGCGAGGACTCGAAAGGACTCGTCGATGATGCCCCTGTCGCCGACCAGAACCTCGTCGGGCTCCTTGTAGGCCCCCTTCACGAGCCGGATCGACGGGTCGAGCGGGAGCAGCGATTCGACGTCGCCCGCGGTCCGCAGCAGGTAGGCCTGGAGGCAGATCCCGGTGTTCGGATGCGCCGAGCGGAGCTCGCGATACAGCTCGACGGTCGGCTCGGCGTACCGGTGGGACTCCATGTCCAGCCACAAACGCCCTCCGAGCTCCTCGGCACGTTCGGCGAGACGAGCGAGGTTCTCGGCCGCGAGGTCGCCGTCGACGTCGAGCCCGAGGTGCGTCGGCTTGACCGAGATCTCCGTATCGAGCCCGCGAGCGGCGATCGCCGCGTAGGCCTCGAGGTAGTCGGCGAGGACCCGCTCGGCCTCATCCCTGGTCGCGACGTTCTCGCCGAGGGCGGTGATCGTCGTCGGGAGGCCGTCGACGGCGAGCCGGGAGGCCGCGGCGAGCGCGTCGTCCAGGCGCTCCCCCGGCATGAAGCGGGCGACGCTGCGGCGGACGAACCGGTAGCGCGGCAGGTGCTCGCGAAGCCATCGGTTGTCCGCGGCCCACAGGATCGCGCTGCGTGCGACGCCCATCGGCGTCAACCTAGCGGAAGCGCTCGGGGCCCACAGCGCCGACCGGCGCTCGAACCACGGTCATCTCGCGACCGGGGTGAGACGATGGCCGCTCGCGACGGGAACGATGAGCGACGACGAGACGTTCGACCTCGGCGAGGCCGTCGAGGAGGCGCACCGGAGGTCCCCGGCGGGACCTACGAGCTCCGGTTCGACATCTTTCACATCCCGGCGGAGCTGCGCGACGCGCCCTGGATCGAGGCGGACCCGAACCGCCAGACGCTTGCAGAGTTTCGCGAGGTCATCGGCGGCGACGAGGGCTACCTGACCGACCACGCGGGAAGGAAGTACTTCCTCTCCCTGAAGTCGTGGGCCGACGAAGACCCGGAGACGACCTACTTCGTCCCGCTCTTCACGTTCGTCGCCGACCCCACGCGAACGCCGAGCAGTGGGAGGCGTTCTGGCGCGAGCCGCTCGCGCGCCTGCCCAAGGAACAGCTGCACGGTACGAAGTGCAGGTTGAAGCCCCGCGGGTATGCGGGCGAGGATCCGCAACCAGCGCCGCAATGACAGGATGGGCACGTGGACGACCACCTCAGACGCCAGAGCTGGTTTGGGCTGAAGCGGTACGTCAAGTGGTTCCTCAGCCTGGCTCTGCCGCACGCGGCCCTGCGCTTCGCCGCTCGATTCGTCCCCTCGCTCCGATCCGGCCGCTGGCCGGCTCCCGCTCGACTCAGGGAGGTCACGGGTCGCGTGGGGGGAGCCACGTTCGTGATGCTAGACCCCGCTCGATTGAGAACGCCAAGGAGCTCTTCTGGGGAAAGGGTCGGCGCCCGACGGCGCACGACCGCTTGGCGCTCGACACGGTCGCGGTCCTCGCGCGAGAGGCGGATGTGTTCCTGGACGTCGGCGCGTACACCGGGATGTTCACGCTGGCCGTGACGGCGTTCGACCCGGACGTCAGGGCCCATTCGTTCGAGATCGTCCCCGGCGTCGCGGATGCACTGGACGCGAACGTCCGCCGGAACGGGGTCGAGGCACGGGTGGTCGTCCACCGAGAGGGCATCGGCGGGGCCGGATCGACGATCAGGATGCCTTCGGGAGAAGGGGGCTCGGCGCTCCCATCCTTCTACTCGACGCGCATGACGTTCGAAGAGGGCGAGCTCGTGCTACTCCGCTCGCTCGAATCCGTTGCCGAGCTCGTTCCCGAAGGAGCGCGCGTCGTGATGAAGGTCGATGTCGAGGGGACCGAGGACGCGGTCTTCGAGTCCGGTCAACGGTTCCTGCAGACCTTCCGACCCGACATGCTCTGCGAGGTGCTCCCCCAGGCCCACGGGGAGCGTCTGGAGCTTCTGCTTCAGCCCGCGAACCTTCGTCGCTACCTCGTCACCGACACCGCACTTCTCGAGCGCGACCGAATCATCCCCGACGGCCGGTTCAGGGATTGGCTCTTCTCCCGGCGCCCGCCGGACGAGCTCCGCAGGTTGGGACTCCCCGTCGCCGGGGACGGCCCTTCGCGGGACGCGACCGGTGCGTCCTCAAACACGTAGCTCGAGGGAGGCGGGTCGCCTCCGTCCGTTCTCACCGGATCGCGATCGCGGAGGCACGCACCCCGCCGGTACCTGTTCGCTCACCCGCATCTTCTGCGTGGAGGTGAGGGGATTTGAACCCCTGACCCCTGCCGTGCGAAGGCAGTGCTCTACCAGTCTGAGCTACACCCCCGAAGCGGGACCGAGCCTAGCAGAGCCCTCCCGCTTGACCGTCTCGCGGTCCTCGCACGAGAGTTGGCCGTCGCCGGGGGGGAGGGGTCGGTGCGGCCGGATCGTCGAACGCTGCGTGGCGCGATGGCGATGGTCGCAGCCGCGACCTGGATCGCGCTCCTCGCGCAGCCTGCCGGCGCACAGGACGCCCCGAACGAGAGCCTGTCCGACCTCCTCGCCTCGATCGATGCGCGGAAGGGAACGCTCTCGCTCCGGCCGGAGGCGGATGGTGACCCCTTCGTGGTCGAGGACCCAACGGACGACTTCGAGCACGTGAGCGGCCACCCGCCCCAGTACACGGCGCCGCACTTCGACATCGTCCGGCTCGCCAGTCCCGGCACGATCGGTCCCGGCCGGGAGTTCTCGAGCGTGTTCCCGCGCGACGCCGGTCCGGCCTGGTGCACGGAGAACGGTCCGGCCCCGCCGCGAGGTGTGACGATCGTCTGCCCCCAGGGACAGGCGGCGACCTCCTTCTCGAACGGCGCGACGATCCTGCAGCTCACGACGGCGGGACCGATCCCGTCCGGTCCGCAGGCGGGCTGCGGCTACGCGATCTGGACGCTCGACCCGAACGGCCCGGCCCCGTTCGCGGCGCCCGAGGGCGACGCCGACGCCGGCAACGGCTTCAACGGCGCGTGGGCGGTCTTCTTCCAGCCCGGGGCCGGATGGGTGCCGTTCCGGTTCACCGATCCGACCTCGACCGGCTACCAGAGCACGCTCGACGACGGGCCGTTCGTGGCGATCTCCGGCGACGGGGTCGACTTCTGGGTCCCGACCGAACAAGCGGACGGCGTCACCGAGGTGAACGGCTGGGCGTTCTGTCTCGCGGAGGGCACCGACGCCTCGGCCGCCAACTCGGGATCGGACCAGACCGGGCACGTCGCGTTCGACGCGGGGTCCCTGCCGACGTTTCAGCTCGTCGTGACGGCGCCTTCACCGTCCGGGTCACCATCCGAATCGCCGTCGGTCTCGCCCTCTCCGGCGACGCAGAGCCCGTCCCCCACGGCCGACGAGGGTTCGTTCTGGCCGATCTTCTTCGACGTCGTGATGGCGCTCGGGATCATCGCGCTCCTCGTCGGCCTCTCCCTCTGGTGGCGGTCCCGAAAGCAAGAGGACGAGCACGGACCCGTCGGCCACACCCGCGTCCGCGAGACGCCGCCCCCGATTCCGCCCCCCGTCGCGGCGACCGTCGACCGGCCGGACGATCGGGCCTTCTGCGACTGGGCGCTCTACGTCGAGACGCCGCAGGGCAAGGTCGCCGTGCGTCCTGCGACGGGCCACGAGTGCTGCGCCTACACCCTGCGCGTCGGCACCGAGCTCGTGAGCGAGGAGAAGAAGGCCCAGGGCCGCCAGGAGCCGGACGCGAAGCAGGATCCGCTCGACCGACTGCAGATGCGCTCGATCACCTCCGAGGAACTCGCACTGAACGTGTCCGCCGAGGTGACGTCGCGCAGCGGCCGCGCCGGCGACCTCGGGTGGATGCAGGGACTCGGCGAGGGCTCGGCGGTCGAGCCGAGCGGCGAGAACCGGCAGACGCCACCCGGCGAGGACCCGCCCGAGGTGGCGTCGCACTTCCAGCTCGAGCAGCGGCACACCGTCCGGATCACGCTCGAGTCCGACTGCCCGGGCCACCTCAACACGTACACGGCGTCCGGCGGCACCGAGATCGCCGCCGCCGCGAGCATGGAGTGCTCGAACGGCGGCCCGCCCGAGTGCCCCGTCGAGCTCACGGCCTCGGGAGCCGCCGAGGTCTCGGCCGAGGGCTTCCTTACGTTCAAGGCCGAGCACAAGATGGGCTCGGACCCCGACGAGGCCGAGGACCTGCTCGTGCCGGGCGTGTTGGTCCACACGCTCACCGACCTGCACGACCACCGCGAGCGCGATCGCGGCGACTACGCCGGCGGGGACACGGACAGCGACCACGCCACGCAGGAGGGCGACGCGCTCGCGCTCACGCTACGCGAGTCGCTCTCGGTCGACGCGGGGATCATCGTGCCGAGAGCCGTGTGGCCGACGACCGAGCGGGTCACGGCGCGCGCGAGCACGACGATCCACACCAGCCTGCAGATCCAGGCCGAGATGCGGCGTGTCGACTGCGTCACCGGCGGCTGCTGCGGCATGGGCGAGTGCCGCTGTTCCCCGGCGTTCACGCTGCGCTTCGACCCGATCGACGCGGCGCTGTTCGTCGAGGACCGGCTCGTCGGCCTGTTCCCGCCGGTCAAGAAGCTCGGCTCCAACGAGCCGTGGGAGCTGCATTGACGGCGGCCCGCCTCACGCGGGCGCTGCTGATCGCGGGGGCCTCGCTCCTGCTCGTCGGGCTCGTCGGGAGGCTTGGATTCGACGGCGGGGGTGAGACCGCCGCACCGAGCCCGTCCCCGCCGCAGCTTTCCTCGAGCCCGACGACGCCGCCGAGCTCCGAGCCGACCGAGTCGGCCGAGCCCTCGGCGAGCGAGAGCCCGTCGCCCGAGCCTACCGAGACGATCGCCGTCGAGACGCCGGAGGAGTTCTTCGCCCTCTTCGCCGAGGCGATCCGCACCGGCGACGTCGAGTTCCTGCTCGCGCGCCTCCACCCCGTCGTCCTCGAGCGGTACGGTCGTCAGCAGTGCCGGGCAGCGGTCGCCGCGCTCGCGACCGATCCGACGTTCGACGCGAAGGTCCGGAGCACGAGCGAGGCCGGGGCCTACGAGTTCACCTCGGACGGGGAGAGCGCGACGGTGGACGACACGCTCACCGTGGCGGTGACCTTCACAACCGCGGGCGACGCCGGCCGCCAGGACGCCCACGTCGCGCCCGTCGACGGGGAGCTGCGCTGGTTCACGGACTGCGGCGACCCGATCGCCTGAGCGATCGAGGTGTTACTCGCCCAGCACCTCGCGCGCGTGCCGCTCGAGCGCGTCGTGCAGGTCCTGCGACACCCGTGCGACCGTCAGGTCCCCGCGCGTCTTCTCGATCAGGCTCCGAGCGACGTCGGTGCTGCGCCGCAGGTTGCCGGTGATCGCGTCGGGATAGTCGATCGTCACGAGCACCGCGTACAGGTCGTCCATCGCGGCGAGGATCGACTCGGCCTCGTCCACGCGTCGGTGGCGCAGCAGGTCGAGCGCGTGACGCCGGGCCTCCCCGATCGCCTCGGCGATCCCGTTCAGGTACGGCGCGTCCTCGACGCCGAGCTCCTCGGGGGTAGGGAGGTGATCCGAGCCTGCGATGACGGCCTCGGTCACCCTCGCCTCCGCGTACTCCTTCTGGGCGTCCTGGAGGTAGCCGGCGAAGCGGATCTCGGGCTGCTCGGCCACGGCGTCCAGCGCCGCGTCGATCGACGCCTTCGCCTCGTCCATGAGCCGGTGCGCGAGGTCCATCTCGCCGCGGTGCAGCGCGCGGATCGCGTTGGCGCACGAGCGGATCGCCGCGCGCGAGGCCGGGAGCGCGCTCTCGCGCGCGGCCATGAGCGCGTCGAACCGGAGGCGGATCCGTTCGGAGGTCTCGTCGAGGTCCACGCGCCGGCTAGACGCGGGCGACGCCGACCTGCCGCGCGGGCTTGACCACGATGCTCACGAGGTCGTCGGCCCCGAGCGTCGACAGGCCGTTGAACGCGGGGCGCGGCGTGCGGCTCGCGGCGTCGGCCGCGTAGCGGTGGCGAACGGGTCGCGGCCGGTCGGGCTCGGCGGCCTCACGCGTGCGGGCCGCGGGCTCCGTCCGCTCGTTCCTCGCCTTCATCGAAACGAGCAGCCAGACGTACACGCCGAGGAGCGTCAGGAGCACGGCCGTCGCGTACCACATCGCCCGGAGCGGTGGGACGAGGCCGATCAGGAACGTGAGGGCCAGGCTCTCGAGCATGAACACGAAGACGCGGCGCCGGCGCAGGCGCGCCCGCTCGCGAGCCCGCTCCTTCCGTCCGACGAACGCCATGCCCTTGCGGGGGGTGACGATCCACCGCCCCCGCTCGTTGCCGTCCGTGTCCGCCAGGATCTCCATGTGTCGTTCGAAATCCTCCACGCTCCGGTCCGGGGAGCGCCTGCGGGCCGGAAGCAGGAACGCGACCCAGATCATGCCCAAGGCCACGAACAACAGCCAACCCATGCGCCAGCCCCCGTGATCGGAACCCCGGTCCCCACCAACCTGCTGGGCTGGGGCAGCAACCTAGCAGCCCCTCTGTGTGGCTACAAATACCAACGCCGAAGTTCCCATCGGGCCCCCCGCACCCATTCCCCGAGCACAGCAGCCTGAGGACGGGCTCGGCCAGGCGAGTCTAATGAGCGGTTTATGAGCATCGGGGGGTCGCCCGACCCGTCGCGATCAGGCCTCGGCGACGTAGTGGCCGGACTTGCCGCCACGTTTGCTGAGCAGGCGGAGGCCGTCGATCCGGGCCGCCCGGTCGTACGCCTTGGCGGTGTCGTAGAGCGAGAGCGCCGCCACGGCCGCGGCGGTGAGCGCCTCCATCTCGACGCCGGTGCGGTCGCGGGCACGCACCGTCGAGCGGACGTGGATGCGGCCGGACTCGGGCTCCGGGGACACGACCACCTCGGCACCGGTCACCGCGATCGGGTGGCAGAAGGGCAGCAGGTCGGGGGTGCGCTTGACGCCCATGACGCCTGCGATCCGGGCGGCCTCGAGCGGGTTGCCCTTCGGCGTGCCCGCGACGAGCCGCGCGCACGCCTCGGGGGTCATCGTCACGAGGCACTCGGCGACGGCCTCGCGATCGGTGACCTCCTTCGCCCCGACCTCGACGATCCGCGCCGCCTCCCCCGACCCGTCGGCCATCGCCATCATTCCTCCATCGACCGGAACAGCATCACGCGGACCTCGGTGCCGGCCTCGGCGGTCTCGACGCCGGGCGGGATCAGCGCGAGGCCGTTCGCCCTGGCCACGGTGGCGATCAGGTTCGAGCCGCGACCCCCGGTGGGGGTCGCACGCCAGCCCTCGTCCGTGCGACGAACCCGCACGCGGGCGAACTGGGTCTTGCCCCGCGGGCCCGACACGCGCTCCTCGAGCCGCGCCGACACCTCCGGGCGGTACAGGTTGCGCCGGCCCATCATCTTCATGAGCGCCGGCCGAATGAGCACCTCGAAGCTCACGAACACGCTCACGGGGTTGCCCGGCAGGCCGAAGTAGGGCTTGCCCTCGATGTGCCCGAACCCCTGCGGCATGCCGGGCTGCATCGCCACCTTGTAGAAGTCGAGCTCGCCCCGGCGGAAGAAGGCGGCCTTCACGACGTCGCGCTCGCCGACCGAAACGCCGCCCGAGGAGACGAACGCATCCGCCTGAGTGAGGTGCGAGAGGACGGTCTCCTTCAGGACGTCCACGTCATCGTGCACGATCCCCGCGAGCGTCGGGACGGCGCCCGCCTCGCGCAGCGCGGCGAACAGCGTGTAGGCGTTCGAGTCCCGGATCTGGCCGAAGTCGGGCGCCTGTGTCGGCGGGATGAGCTCGTCGCCCGTCGAGAGCACCACCACCCTCGCGCGCGGCCGAACGAGCGGGTGCGAGATCCCCGTCGTCGCGAGCAGGCCGAGCTCGGGGGCCTGGAGCCGGCGGCCCGCGGGCACGAGCGGCTCCCCCGCCTTCGCGTCCTCGCCGGCCGGTCGGACGTGCCGCCCCTCGGGCGAACCCTCGAGGACGCGCACCACCTCGCCGTCGAGCTCGACGGCCTCGATCGGCACGACCGTGTCGGCGCCGGCGGGAATCGGGGCGCCGGTCGCGATCCGCATCGCCTCGCCGCCGCCGACCGTCCCCTCGGGGCGCCGGCCGATCATCGCCCGGCCCGCGATCCGGAGCTCGACGGGTGAGCTCGGGGTCGCGTCGGCGACCTCGGAGGAGCGCACGGCGAACCCGTCCATCGCCGAGCTCGCGAACGCCGGGATGTCGACCTCGGCGACGACGTCGCGCGCGAGGACGCACCCGTAGGCCTCGGTGAGCGGCAGCTCCAGCGGCTGGAGCGGCGTGATCCGCTCGAGCACGCGCTGCCGAGCCTCCTCCACGGGGAGCAGGCCCTCGCCGCTGTCGTGATCGTGCACGCGATGCGCCTCGGCCATGAAGGGCCAGTCTATCGACGCGGAGCGGATGGCCCGGCCGTGCGCTCGAGCCGCCGAGACGTGCCCTAGATCAGCTTCTTGCGCTGCACCAGGTCGGCGAGCCAGTCCCGCAGGTCCTTGCCGACGTCGTCGCGGTCGATCGCGAGCTCGATCGTCGCCTTCACGTAGTCGAGCTTGTTGCCGACGTCGAAGCGGCCCCCCTCGAACACGTAGGCGTAGACCGCCTGCTCCTGCGCGAGGACGTTGATCGCGTCGGTGAGCTGGATCTCGCCGCCGACGCCCGGCTCGAGGTTCCGAAGCGCACCGAAGACCTCCGGCGTGAGCACGTAGCGGCCGATCGCGGCGAGGTTCGACGGCGCGAGATCGGGCTCGGGCTTCTCGACGATCGAGAGCACGCGCGCGAGCCGGTCCTCCTCGACGAACTCGGGTTCGATGCAGCCGTAGAGCCCGATGTCGTCGCGGGGGACCCGCATCGCGGCGAGCACGCTGCGGCCGTACCGATCGTGGACCCGGAGCATCTCGGACAGCAGCGGATTCGACTCGGCCATGATGTCGTCGCCGAGCAGCACCGCGAACGGCTCGTCGCCGACGTGCTCCTCCGCGACGGAGACCGCGTGTCCGAGGCCGAGCGGATCGCGCTGGCGGATGTAGTGGATCGTCGCCATATCCGTGATCTCGCGAACCTGCTTCAGCTCGTCGAACTTGCCCTTGGACTCGAGGAAGTGCTCGAGCTCGATCGAGCGGTCGAAGTGGTCCTCGATCGAGCGCTTGCCCCGTCCGGTGATGATGAGGATGTCCGTGAGCCCCGCGCGCACGGCCTCCTCCACGACGTACTGGATCGCGGGCTTGTCCAGGAGCGGGAGCATCTCCTTCGGCTGGGCCTTGGTCGCCGGCAGGAAGCGCGTGCCGAGACCCGCGGCCGGGATCACCGCCTTGCGCACCTTGGAGACCTTCGACATCTCTCCTCCCGCCTATCGCTTCGCTGCTTGAGGCGTCTCCTCCCGCCTATCGCTTCGCTGCTTGAGGCGTCTCCTCCCGCCTATCGCTTCGCTGCTTGAGGCGTCTCCTCCCGCCTATCGCTTCGCTGCTCGAGGCGTGGGGACGGGAGCATACCCTCGAGGTCGCGCCGCCGAGCAATCCCCCCGGTGGCCGACAGCGCCTCCGCTAGACTCGGGACGATGCCGACGTACGAGTACGAGTGCACCTCCTGCGGGCAGCACATCGAGGTCTTCCAGCGCTTCAGCGAGGACTCGCTGACGACCTGCGGCGCCTGCGGCGGCACCCTGCGCAAGGTCTTCCACCCGGCCGGGATCGTCTTCAAGGGGTCGGGGTTCTACGCGACCGACAACCGCTCGAGCCCCAAGACCGACGCGAAGAAGGAGCCCAAGAAGGAGGGCGGGAGCAAGGAAGGATCGTCGTCCTCGACCCCGACGAAGGACGCCGGGTCGAAGAGCTCGTCCTCGAAAGAGTCGACGCCCTCGTGACGACGGCGGAGCTCGGGGTCTTCGGCGGGTCGGGCTTCACGTCCTTTCTCGAGGACATCGAGACGGTCGACCTCGACACGCCGTACGGCAAACCCTCGGCGCCGCCGGTGATCGGGGACGTCGGCGGCCGGCGGGTGGCGTTCATCCCCCGCCACGGGACGAAGCACGAGTACCCGCCCCACAAGATCCCCTACCTAGCGAACGCCTGGGCGATGAAGGAGCTCGGCGTCACCCGCGTGATCGGGCCGAACGCCTGCGGATCGCTGCAGCCGAACGTGAAGCCGGGCGACTTCGTCGTCTGCGACCAGCTCGTCGACCGGACACGCACGCGGCCGCACACCTTCTACGACGGGCCCGTCACCACCCACATCACGTTCGCCGATCCCTACTGCCCGACGGTCCGCACCGTGGCGGTCGAGCGCGGGCGCGCGCTCGACATCCCGATCCACGACGGCGGGACCGTGGTTGTGGTGGAGGGACCGCGATTCTCGACGCGGGCCGAGTCGGCCTGGTTCGCCGCCGCCGGATGGGAGGTCATCAACATGACCCAGTACCCGGAGGCCCTGCTCGCGCGGGAGCTCGAGCTCTGCTACGCGAACATCTCGCTCATCACCGACTACGACGTCGGCGTGGAGGGCGTTGCCCCGGTCACCAACGACGAGGTGATCCGCGTGTTCAACGAGAACAACGACCGGCTGCGCGAGCTGCTGTTCGCGATCATCCCCGCGCTCCCGGAGGCCCGCGACTGTCCCTGTCCGACGGCGTTGCAGGGTGCGTCGTTCGATGCCTGAGGAGCCGCGCGAGCCGGTCCTCGTCACCGTCGAGCTGCGCTTCACCGCCGAGGACGACCCGCAGCAGCTCGCCGAGCGGGTGCGCGAGTCGGTCTCGCTGGTCGTGGGGCGCGAGCGCCTCGAGGACTTCCGGGTGCGGGTCCTGCCGCTCGCGCCGCCGAAGAAGCCTCGCTCCGTGTGACATCGCTCACGGCGGCGCGGCCAGCGCGCCGCTAGCGTCGCCCCGTGTTCGGACGCGGGCTCTTCGCACGCAAGTGGTCCCGCCGCTCGAAGGCGTTCGCCGTGCTCGCCGTCGCCTGCGGAGCGTCGGCCTTCCTGCTCGTCGACGGCTACGCCGCGCGGCTCGAGGCGCTGCAGCCGGTCGCCGGCGAGCCGGTCCCCGTCGTCGTCGCGTCGCGCGCGCTCGAGCGCGGGACGGTCCTCGCGCAGGACGAGCTTCGGGTCGCGCTCGTGCCCGAGGCGTTCGCCCCGCCCGGACGAGCAGCGTCGGCGACGGAGCTCACGGGCCGGACGCTCGTCACCGACGTCGCCGAGGGCGAGGCGATCACCCGGACGCGGGTCGACGTCGGCGGCGGCCCGGTGGCCTCGCTCGTCCCCGACGGCCTCCGTGCCTTCCCGATCCAGGTGGGCTCGTCGGCGTCGTCGGTGCGCGCCGGCGACCGCGTGGACGTGATCGCGACCTTCGGCGGCCCGCACCCCTACGCGGACACGGTCGCGAGCGGCCTCGAGGTGCTCGCGGTCGTCGAGCCGTCGGCGGGCGCGTTCCAGGCCGGCGGCGCGAGCGGGCCCTCGCTGGTGCTGCTCGTCGGCCCCGAGGTCGCCGAGAAACTCGCGTACGCCACCGCGTTCGCCGACCTCGCGGTCGCGGTCGCGCCGCCTGCCGAGTCCTGACCTCGGCGATCCTTCGCGAACCGGCCGCTAGGATTGCGCCCGGCCGCGTCCGTGGGGCTCAAGCAGCGAAGCGGTAGCCCCTCGAGAAGAAGGAGCGTTCCTGAGCATCCTCCAGGCGATCGTGCTCGGCATCACGCAGGGCGTGACCGAGTTCGCGCCGATCTCCAGCTCAGGCCACCTGATCCTCGTGCCGTGGCTCTTCGAGTGGCCGATCCTGTCGGATCCGAACCTCAACAAGACCTTCGACGTGGCCCTGCACATGGGCACGCTCGTCGGGGCCGTCGTCTACTTCCGCCACGACCTCGTGCGCTACGTGGTCGCCTGGGTCCGGTCGATCCGCAACCGGCGGATCGACGGCACCGACGAGCGGCTTGCGTGGGCCCTCGTGATCGGGACGATCCCCGGCGTGATCCTGGGAGCGATGTTCGAGAGCGTGATCCAGGACCGGCTCGGACAGCCCTGGCTCATCGCGACGATGCTCGCGGTGTTCGGCGTCGTGCTGTACGCGGTCGACCGGGTCGCCGCGTCGCGGCGCACCCTCGAAGACCTGACGGTGGCGAACGGCTGGTGGCTCGGCGTCGCGCAAGCCCTCGCACTCCAGCCGGGGGTGTCGCGATCCGGAGTCACGATCACCGCCGCACGACTGATGACGTTCGACCGGACGACGGCCGCGCGGTTCTCGTTTCTGCTCGCGCTACCGATCATCGCGGGCGCCGGGCTCTTCAAGGGCGTCGACGTCCTGCGCGAGGGCATCCCGCCGGGCATGGGCGGCCCCTTCCTGGCCGGCATGATCGCGGCCGGCGTCTCGGGGTTCCTCGTGATTGCGTTCCTGCTCAGCTACCTGCGGCGCCACGACTTCGCCCTGTTCATGTGGTACCGCCTGGGCGTCGCGGCGCTCTGCTTCGTCCTCATCGCGACGGGAGCACGGCCGGCGACGATCTGACCGGCGGCCGCGCTAGATCCCGGCGACCGTCATCTCGCCGATCAGGATCGAGGGCGTCCCGACCGACGAGAAGAAGCGCAGGTCGGCACCGACGGCCGCGATCGAGCGAAGCATCTCGGGGACCGTGCTCGCGACGGTCATCTCTCGCACGGGCTCGCCGAGCGCGCCGCCCGCGATCCGCAAACCGGTCGCGCCGACCGAGAACTCGCCGCTGATCGGGTTCGCGCCCGAGTGCACGCCGGAGACGTCCTGGATGAGGATCCCGCCCTCGGCGCGACGAAGGAGCTCGTCGAGGGGGTCCGTGCCGGCCTCGACGTAGAAGTTCGAGGTGCCGACGCCGGGCGTCGACCGGTAGCCGGCGCGGCTCGCGTTGCCCGTGGATCGCGTGCCGCCGCGACGCGCCGTGTAGGTGTTGTGCAGGAACCCGTTCAGCCGCCCGGCCGTGAAGAGCTCGGTGCGGCCGGTCGGCACCCCTTCGTCGTCGAAGGGCGCGGCCGCCGGCCCCTCGAGAAGCCGGCCGTCGTCGACGAGGGTGAAGGCCTCGGCCCCCACCTGCTCGCCGACGAGCTCCGCGAACAGCGACCGGCCCTTCTGGACCGCGTCGGCAGAGAGCGCACCGGCCAGCACACCGAGGAACGACGAGGCCGCGAACGGATCCAGCAGCACGGGGACGCGGCTCGTCGAAGGCTTGACCGCGCCGAGCATGCGCGCGGCGCGCTCGACGGCCTCGCGGGCGACGCCGTCCGGATCCAGGTCGCCGGCGCGATGCGCCACCTGGAACGAGAACCCGGTCTGGGTGTCCCCGTCCTGCTCGGCGAGCGTCACCGCCACGCACCAGCAGCCGGTGCGCTCGAAGGCCGCGTCGACCCCCGAGGTCGACCCGATGCGGACGCGGCCAACGGCGTCGCCGAACGAGCAGGCCTCGACCTTCGTGACGCGGGGGTCGGTCGTCGTCGCCACCCGCTCGAGGTCGAGGGCAAACGCGACCTTGCGCTCGGGCGCCATCGTCGCCTGCTCCTCGAAGTACAGGCCCTCGATCGGCTCGGTGGCGGCGGCGCCCGGGAGCGCGAGATGCTCGTCCGCGGTCGCGAGCGCGGCGTTCTCTCGGGCCTGCTCGACGGCCTGCCGCACCTCGTCGATCGACGGGTCGGCCGCATAGGCGAAGCCGAGGCGGCCATCGGCGATGACGCGGACGCCGAGGCCGCGACTCTCGGCCGAGGTGAGCCCCTCGACCTCGCCCTTGCGCGCCTCGACCTCCGTGCGGCGCGACTCCTCGGCGAAGGCCTCGACGGACTCGCCGTCGGCCGCGGCGTCCACCGCCGCGGCGACGAGGTCGTCGAGGTCAGGCACCGGTGCCCCCGATCGTGATCCGCGAGATCCGTACCGTCGGCGAGCCGCTGCCGACCGGCACTCCCTGGCCGTCCTTGCCGCAGACGCCGGGCCAGATGTCGAAGTCGTCGGCGATCCCGTCGACGCTCGACATCACCTCGATCGCCCGCCCGATGAGGTTCGCGCCGCGAACGGGGATGGTGACGCGCCCGCCCTCGATCAGGAAGGCCTCCGAGCAGCCGAACACGAAGTCGCCCGTGGCCGGGTTCGTCTGCCCGCCGGCGAGGGACGTCACGAAGACCCCGCGCTCCGTGCCGGCGATCAGGTCCTCTGGGCGATCGCCGCCGTTCAGGATGTACGTGTTCGTCATGCGCGGGATCGGCGGGTGCGCGTACGACTGCCGCCGGCCGTTCCCGCTCGAGGGCGCGCCGTCCTTCTCGGCCCGCAGGCGGTCGTAGAGCCAGCCGCGAAGCACGCCGTCCTCGAACAGCACCGTGCGCTGCGCGGGCGTTCCCTCGTCGTCGAAGGAGAACGATCCCCAGGCGTTCGGCACCGTCGCGTCGTCCACGCCGTTCAGGATCTCGGAGGCGAGTCGCTCCCCGATCCGGCCGCGATACACGCTGGCCTCCTTGTCGACGATGTCCGCCTCGAGCGGGTGGCCGACCGCCTCGTGGAAGAGCACGCCGCCCATGCCCGGCGCGAGCACCGCGGCCATCTCGCCGGCCGGCGCGGGGACGGAGTCCAGCATCGTGACCGCGCGCCGCGCCGCGACCCTCGCCGTTTCGGCCGGCGGGTTCGCGTCGAGGAACTCGAGGCCCGCGAGGCCGGCCGGGCCGTGGTGTCCCGTCTGGATCACGCCGTCGCGCGCCGCGACCACGCTCACGAAGAGCCGGACTCGCGGCCGCGTCTCCTCGACCCAGCGGCCGTCGGACGTGGCGATCAGCACGCGTTGCAGCGAGTCCGAGTACACGGCGGTCACCTGACGAACCTCCGGACTCACGGCGCGCGCGGCCTCGTCGGCCTCGCGCACCCAGCCGACCTTGTCCGCCGAGCTCGCCGACGAGGCCGCGCGGCGCGCCTCGTGCGCGACCGGCGGCTCGAGCGCTCGGAGGTCGACGACGTCGCCCGGGCCCTCGTTGCGGACCGACGCCGCGGCGGCCTCCGCGGCCTGCAGCAACGACGCGCGATCGAGGCGGTTCGAGTAGGCGTAGCCGTACGAGGTCCCGTGGCCCACGCGCACGCCGGCGCCGCGGTCCATCCCGGTGGTGAGCTCCTCGACCTTGCCGTCGTCGAGGCGAACCGAGATCCCGGCCCGCTCCTCGACGAACAGCTCCGCGAACGCGCCGCCCCGGGCACGGGCGGCGCGCAAGATCTCCGCGGCGAGATCGCGGTCGAGCATTCGCGGGATGCTAACAGCGGTGCGGAGAACGCTGATCCGTGACCCGACCCGGCACGAAGGCCGTGATAGGTTCGGCCGGCCGGAGGACCCTCACGACGAACTCGACCCTGATCACGTTCGCCCTGCTGGTGTTCGCTGCGCTGGTGCCCGGCTGCTCGAAGGGCCAGGAGGAACCGATCGCGTCGCCCTCATCGGTCTTTCCGTCAGCATCCGGTGCCACCGCCGGGACGACGGGGATCACCGACGCGACGGGCGGTACCGCCGGACTGCCGACGACGTCGCCGGGCGAGGCCACCGGCCACGTGACGAGCGGCAGCGTCTCCCTGCGCCTGAGCGGTGACCTCGCGTTCGAGCGCACGCTCGACCAGCTCGTCAGCACGGTCTACCAGCCGCCGCCGGGCGCCCTGGTCCTCGTGTGGACCGCCGGCGGGACCAACGCCACCACGCTCGGCATCGGCGGCGCGAGCTTCACCGGCACGCGGCCGACGTCGGCGAGCCTCACGTTCAACGCCGTCGTCCAGACGTCCGGCGAGATCGCCACCTTCTCGTCCACGAACGGCGAGTGCCAGATCACCATCGACGAGGCGACCGAGACTCGGATCGCCGGCTCCTACCGCTGCCCAGACCTCTCCTCCGGCACCGGCGAGGTTGTGCACGCGGAGGGGTCCTTCCAGGCCGAGGCGTAGCCGCTGCGGCGCGGCACGGCTCGAGGCGAGTGGGCGATCCTGGTCGCGCTGTCGGCCGGGCTCCTCGTCTGGTTCCTGTGGCCGTTCGTCGTGCACGACCTGCGGTTCCCGCTCGGCCCGGACGCCCCCGTCTATCTATGGTGGACCCGGCTCGCGGGGCTGGAAGGGCTGTCGACGGTCGGGTCGCGCGCCGGCGCGCCCGCCGTTGCGCTCGTGGTCGAGGGCGCACTCGGCCGCACGGTCGTCGAGGCGACCGCGGCGCTCGAGGTAGCGCTCGGGATCGCGGTCGGCCTGTCCGGGGCCGCGCTCCTTCGCGGTCGCACGACCCGAGCGGGGTGGGTGCTCGGCGGGATCCTGTGCGGAACGTTCGCGAGCCACCTGGCGGCCGGCTACGTCGCGAACCTGCTCCAGGTGGCGGCGTTCCTCGCGGCTGCGGTCGCGCTCGCGTCGGGATCGCGGCGAGCGACCTGGGTCGCCGCCGGCGCCCTCGCGGCCGGCGGGATCGCGCACCCACTCTTCTTCCTCGTCGGCGGCGCCATCCTGCTCCTCGCGGCGGCGACGGCCTGGCGGCGCGACCGCGCCGAAGCGGTCCGGGTCGGGGCGAGCGTGCTCGGAGCCGGCGCGATCCTCGGCGCGTCCCTGCTCGCGCTGCTGGCCGGGCCCCCGCCCCCCGCCGTCGATACGTCGCGCGATGCGTTCCTCCGGCGCGCGGGCATGCTCGGAGATCTTCGCGCGTCGTATCGCGACCGCTTCGTGCATCGGTGGACCCGCTACGTGCAGTGGGCGTCGCTGCCGCTCGCGGCGCTCGGCTGGGGCGAGGACGACGGCTTCGTCGGCCGCCTCCTTCGCGCGTGGGCCGTCGTCACGGTCGCCGGCATCGTCGTCGGGCTCGCGACCGGGTGGCTTCCCCCCGACCGGTTCGTCACCTTCGGCTTCGTCGTCCCGCTCCTCGCGTCGCTCGGTCTCGTGCGCCTGCTGCGGCTGCTCGAGCGTCGCCGCGCGCTCGGGATGACGCTCGCCGTCGCGCTCGCGGCCGCGATGATCGCGGGCGCGTTCATCGCGTGGGACCGTCAGCGACCGTTCCTGTCCGAGGACGAGGTCCGCGCCGCGACGATCGCGAACGCCGAGATCGCCGGCCTCGACGCCGGGGTGCCGCTCGCCTTCCTCGTGAACGAGGCCGACGCGAGCGTGTCGTTCCTCGCAACCCGGGCGGCCAACGTGCTCCGGGCGTCCCTTCCGCCCGACCGCATCCGCGACGTGTTTGTCGTGGTGCCGCCCTCGAACGCCGCGGCGGGCGCCGAACGGCGGGCGCTCGAGCGCCGCACGGCCGCCGACGTGCGCGAGGCCGAGCGGAACTCCGGGCGCCCGGCGACGATCCTCGTCCTCACACCGTTCGACGCGATCGACCGCCCCCTCGGCGCGACGATCGTCGACCCGGCCGCGCTCGCGAACCTCGACGCGGCCGTCGACCCGCTCGAGCCATCCGCGCCCGCGGGCATCGCGATCTCGAGCTTGCTGCTCCTCGCGTTCTTCGGCGTGGTGGGCTACGGGTGGGCGCGCGTCGCCGTCGCCGACGGGATCACGGCGGCGGCGCTCGCGCCGGCGCTCGGGGCGGCGGCGCTGGTGCTCGCCGCGATCGCGCTCGAGCGGGTCGGGTTGCGGATCGATGCTGCGGCGGGGGCCTGGATGGTCTCAGCGCTCGCCGGCGGCGGCGGATACCTCGCGTGGGGCGTCCTCGAGCGGCGCCCCCGACCGGCAGCGTCGCCAGAGATCGACGAGGAGCCATCCGAGTAGCCCGATCACGACGGGCGTCAGGACGTAGTGCCCGAACCAGACGTTCGCGTCGTACGCGCCCGGGAAGCCGGCCGGCTCCGTCGTCCACTGCGAGACGCCGAGCGCGAGGCACGTCCCGATCAGGACGGCCCGCGGGACCCGCGGCAGCAGCCACGCGAGCGGCAGCGCCCACGTGACGTACCAGGGAAGAAGCACGGGGCCGAGCAGCATCAGGCAGAGCAAGGCCCAGCCCCAGGCCCCCCCGTGCAGCCACGGCGTCGCCGGCGCGCGGCGGACGAGCTCGCGCCCGACGAGGACGAGCGCGCCGACGAGCAGGATCGTGAAGGCGATCCGCGGGACGAACCCGAGCGTGTGCGCGGAGATCGCGTCGAACAGGCGATGGAAGAACCGCGAGGGAGCGAGCCACCCCTCGTGCGTCGAGAGCTCGAGCATCCCGAGCGAGGGGTCCTTGGTGTTCAGGAACGGACCCGCGGCGAGCACCGCGAGGCCGCCGGCGACCGCGAGGTGACCGAGCAGCGTCCGGCCGCGCTCGCCCCTCGGCCGGCCGGCCGTGACGGCGACGACGAACAGCACCAGCGGCACCGCCGCCGTCGCCTTGATGAGCGCACCGATCGCGAGCGCCGCCGTCGCGAGCAGCTCGCGCCGCGCGAACGCAAGGGAGATCGCCGCCGCGATCGCGAGCGCCACCAGCAGGTCGTTGTGCCCGCTCGCGACGCTCTGGAACAGCACCACGGGGTTCAGCCCGAGAATCGCGAGGGCGAAGGCCTCGCGGTCCGGCCGAACCCGCCGCACGAGAATCGCCACGATCGCGAGCGTGGCGAGGCTCGCGGCGATCGCGATCAGGCGAAACGCGGTGACGAGCGCGGTCACGCTTTCGACGCCGCGCGCGACGAGCGCGGACGCCTGCATCCACAGCGGCCCGTAGACCGAAGGGGTGTCGAACCACTTCGGCCCCACGAACGGCGCGAGCGCGTCGCGGGGGAAATCGGCCGGCGTGGCCACGTACGGGTTCGCGTGGTAGATCGCGGCGATCCGGCCCTGCGCCGCGTACGAGTAGACGTCGCGCGAGAACAGCAGCGGCAGGAACAGCAGCCCGACGTGGAAGGCGACGGCGAGCCACAGGACCGTCCGCGGGGGGATCGACCCGCGCCAGCACTCGCGGAGCACGAGGAGGAAGGAGACGCCTGCGAACGCGACCGCGATCACCCCGACCGTCGCGAGCGCGCTCCCGCTCAAGCCGTCGAGCCCGGCGAGCTCGGCCAGCGCGCGAAACGGCCCGCCGGCCTCCGCCCCCGGCGGCAGGATCGGCGTGAAGGGCGAGCCTTGCGCCGCGCCGACGGTCGCGACGATCACGAACGACGCCGCCGACGCGCCGACCGCGATCGCGCCGCCTCGCGTCAGGGGACGCACCGCTGCGCTACGTCCCCGGTCCCGACAGCCGGACGTCCCCGTCCACCGTGCGGACGAACACCTGCCAGTCGTAGTACGCGTAGTACGACTCGGGGAACCGCCGGATGGTCTTCGCGTACTGCGAGACCGCCGTCACGTATGCCCGCACCGGGTTGTACGCGTACAGGGCGGCCCGCTCGTCGCTCGGCGCGCCGGATTCGTGCAGGTAGTTGGCGGCTCCCAGGATCGCGTCGTGTGGGTCGTGCACGTCGCCGCCGAGCCCGTAGGCCTCCCACGTCGCCGGCAGGAACTGCATCGGTCCCTGCGCCCCGGCCGAGCTCCGCGACTGGACGCGGCCCATGCGCGTCTCCACCAGCATCACCGCCGCGAGCAGCTCCCACCGGACGCCGAACCGCTCCTCCGCCTCGCGGAAGTACCCGAGCAGCACATCGGCCGGCTCGGGCTTGCGGATCCGGAAGTCCGGTACTTCGGGAAGCGGCGTCGAGTGCTCGAGGAGCGCGGCGCCGGCGCGCACGTTGGACGCGGTCTCGACGGCCGTGCGGTGGGAGACCCGCGCGAGCACGCGCCCCGCGAGCTTCGGATGCGCGGCCAGCACCCGGTCGATCCGTTGCTCGTACAGCGTGAGCAGGACGACCTCCAAGGGTGGCGGCCACGCGGACGGGTCACCCTCGGACGTCCACGAAGCGATCGCGGCCCGGTTCGCCGCGAACGTGGCCTCGAGCTCGCGGGCGAGCACGCTCCCCTGCATCGGAACCTCCTGCTCGGGATCCGGAAGGCCGTCGTCGGGCGGCGGCGATTCGGATCCCGAGACGCCCGTCGCGCCGGTTGCGCCGGTCGCCCCCGTGGTCCCGGTCGCGCGAGACACAGCCCCGGAGGACACGCATGCCGCCGTCAGCGCGACGGTCAGCACGAGCCCAACGGCCGTCCGCGTCATGCGCGGACGCCTTCGGGCGCACCGCTCTCGGCGGCCCCCGTCCCGACGTCGTACGGGGACTCGAGCAGCTCGCGCACCGTTCCGTCGGCGTCGAAGAACAGGAACCGATCCATCTGCCGCATGAACCAGCGGTCGTGCGTCACGGCGATCACCGTGCCGCGATAGGCGCGCACCGCCTCCTCGAGGGCGTCGGCCGAGGCGACGTCGAGGTTGTCCGTCGGCTCGTCCAGCAGCAGCATCGTCGGCGAGTCGATCTCCATGAGCAGGAGCTGGAACCTCGCCTGCTGCCCGCCCGACAGCAGCTCGAACGGGTGGGTCCCCGAGCGGTCGAGCTCGTAGCGGCGCAGCGCCGCCATCGACTCGGTCATCGAGAGCCCCTTGTTGCGCAGGACCTCCACGATGGGCAGGTCGGCGATGTCCGGTCGCTCATGGAGCTGGGCGAACAGGGCGGGCTCGACGCGGGCCCCGAGCTTCCACTCTCCCGCGTGATCCACGGCCTCGCCGGCAAGCAGCCGCAGGAAGTGCGTCTTGCCGCTCCCGTTCGGACCGATGACGCCGAGGCGCTCGCCGAACCACACCTCCGCGTCGAAGGGCCGCGCGATGCCCGCGATCTCGAGCCCGCGCAGGCGCAGCGCGACCTTCCCGGTCCGGCCGCCCTCGATGCGCATCCGCACGTTCTGCACCTCCGGCTTGGCCGGCGGGGCGTTGCGCTCCTCGAACCGATCCAGGCGGTGCTCCGCGTTGCGGGCCCTCGCCGCCCACTTGTCGTTGTACGCGGCCTTTCGCTTCATCTCCTTCACCATGTCGGCGAGCCGATCCCGCTCCTCCGCGTAGCGGCGGTGTGACTCGTCGAGTCGCTCGACCCGCTCGTCGCGAGCCTCGGCGTAGGTCGAGAAGGGACCGACGTGCGTCCAGGCGTCCTTGCCCTCGAGCGTCACGATCCGGTGGCACGTCCGGTCGAGAACCGTCCGGTCGTGGCTGACCATCAGGATGGTCCTCGCGGAGGCGTCGATCGTCTCCTCCAGCCACCGCTTGCCCTCGATGTCCAGGGTGTTGTCCGGCTCGTCGAGCAGGATCACGTCGAACGCGGACCGAAAGATCACTTCCAGCGCGAGCCGCTTGCGCTCGCCCCCCGAGAGCGTCTCGATCCGCCGTTCCGCGCACTCGGGGTACCCCTGTCCGAATGCCGCGTGCGTGCACCGATCGAACACCACCTCGGCGTCGTAGCCGCCGACGTCGCCCCAATGCGTGAGCGCGTCCGCGTACCGGAGCTGTGCCTGCTCGCCTGGGTGATCGCGCATCCATCGCTCCGCCTTCGCCACCCGCGCGGCCGCCTCCTCGACGCGGGGATCCGCGTAGGCGAGCAGGAAGTCCCGGACCGTGGTCGGTCGCGAATCCGAGCCGATGAACTGGCGCATCAGGCCGAGGCGGCCGTCGACCCGGACGACCCCCGAGGCCGCGGGCTCGAGGCCCGCGATCACGCGCAGCAGCGTGGACTTGCCGATGCCGTTGGCGCCGACCAGCCCGGCATGGTCCCCCTCGGGCACGCGGAAGCTGACGCCCTCGAAGAGCGTCCAGCCGCCGGGAAGGGCGTACGAGAGATCGGTGAGCTCGAGGAAGCCCATCGCGCGATCACCGTAGCAGCCGCGTCGGGCGAGCCCGGGCTACCTGGCCGAACCGCGCTCGCTCGCCGCGAACTCGGCGTGGAGCTGCCCGCACGCCGCCTCGATCTCGCGACCTCGCGTGTCGCGCACCGTGACCGAGACCCCGCCGTCCTCGAGGACGCGAGCGAACCCGCGGATCCGTTGGGAAGAGCTCGGTCGCGAGGGCCAGCCCGGCGTCGGGTTCAGCGGGATGAGGTTGACGTGCGCGTGCAGGCGGAGCGCGATCGGCACGAGCCGCTCGGCCTGCTCATCCGCGTCGTTGGTCCGCTCGATCATCGCCCACTCGATCGACGGGCGGCGGTGCGTGCGCTCGCGCCATTCCGCCACCGCGTCCTCGAGCGCCCCGAGCGGCCAGAGGCGGTTGACCGGCACGAGGTCGTTGCGGAGCTCGTCGGTGGCCGCGTGCAGGCTCACCGCGAGCCCGACCTGCGGGAACCGCTCCCCGAGTCGCCGGATGCCCGGGACCAGGCCGACGGTCGAGACCGTGACGTGCCGGTCGCCGACGCCCATCGCGTCGGGATCGGTGAGCCGCGCGAGCGCGCCGAACGTGTGTCGCTCGTTCGCGAGCGGCTCCCCCATCCCCATGAAGACCACGTTCGACAACCGCCGCGGCGTCGAGCTCGGGAGCTCGGCCGCCGCGCGCCGCCCCCAGACGACCTGCGCGGCGATCTCGCCGGCGGTGAGGTTGTTCCGCAGGCCCATCTGGCCGGTGGCGCAGAAGCCGCATCCCATCGCGCACCCGGCCTGCGTCGACACGCAGACGGTGACCCGGTCGCGATAGCCCATGAGGACCGTCTCGATCACGTGCGTGCCCCCGAGGCGGAGCAGCGCCTTGCGGGTCGCCCCGCGATCGGCCGTCCGCTCGTCGAGCACCTCGACCTCGGCCGGCAGCTCGGCCGCGAGGCGCTCGCGGAGCGCCCGCGGCACGTCCGGCATCCCGTCGTAGGTGGCGGCGCGGCGCCAGAGCTGCCGGTAGACCTGGCGAGCCCGAAAGGCCGGCTCACCCCAGGACTCGAGGCGCTCGGTCAGCTCGGCGAGGTCGAGGTCGTAGACGTTCGGCACGCGCCGAGCGTACCCGCCCGACCGGGACTCGCTACCAGAACCGCGCCGTCGACATCGCGAACGCGGCGATCGCCACGAGCACGAGGTTCGTCCGGGCGAGCCGACGCGCCTGCACCTGGAGTCGCTGCTGCTCGCGGACCAGGTTCTGCGGCGGGGCGTCGCCCGCCTGCGCGATCTGGCCGCCCACCGCGAGCAGGCGGTCGACGGTCGGCCGGGTGCCGAACAACCCGACGCCGAAGGCGAGGAGCGCCGAGATCGCGCCGAAGGTGAGCCATTGCCCCATCGAGTTGCCGAGCCAGTCGCCGAGGTCCCCGACCACCTCCCAGTCGTGCCAGTACAGGAACGCCCCGGCGACGATCGTCACCGTGGCGATCGCCAGGATCCGGTTCGTGAGCCGTCGCTTGCCGAGCAGCTCGCGCATGAACGGCGCGCCGGCGGGGCCGAGCGCGGCAGCGGCCGGCTGGAGGAACAGCACCAAGAGGAACACCGATCCGCCCCACGCGATGGCCCCCATCACGTGCAGGACCCGGAACGTGAGCACGTAGACGCCGGTTCCGAGCATGCCGCTCCTTCCTCCGGCCGCATGCTGCGCCGGGCGCCGGCCCGCGTCAACGACGTAGGCTCGGGGCCGTGGCCGTCGATCCGTTCGCGACGATCCTCGCCGATCGCGGCGTCGTCGTGCTCGACGGCGGGCTCGGCACGGAGCTCGATCGCCGCGGCGTCGACCTCCGCGACCCGCTCTGGTCCGCGCGCGCGCTCGTCGATTCCCCGGACGTCGTTCGCGACGTGCACGCCTCCTACTTCGCGGCGGGAGCCGACGTGGCCACTTCGTCGAGCTATCAGGCCAGCTTCGAGGGACTCGCGGCGCGCGGGATGGATCGGGAACACGCCGCCGCCGTGTTCCGGCGCAGCGTGGAACTCGCGCGCGAAGCGGCCGCGGCCAGCGGCGGCATCGTCGCGGCCTCCGTCGGGCCGTACGGGGCGTTCCTCGGCAACGGCGCCGAGTATACGGGCGACTACGACCGGGACGAGGCGGGCCTGCGGGCGTTCCACGAACCGCGCCTGGAGGCGCTCGCGCAGGCCGAGCCGGACGTGTTCGCGGTGGAGACGATCCCCTCGATCGTCGAGGCGGCGGCGCTCGCCGCGGCGCTCGAGCGCGTGCCGGAGATCCCGGCATGGATTAGCTTCAGCTGCCGCGACGGCGCCCACCTGTGCGACGGCGAGTCGTTCCCGCGCGCGGTCGAGATCGCGAGCGCCTCGCCGTCCGTCGTCGCCGTGGGGGTGAACTGCACCTCGCCGTTGCACGTGACCGCGCTCGTCGAGCTCGCGACCGCGACGACCGATCGGCTCGTGGTCTGCTACCCGAATCGGGGCGCCTTCTGGGACCCCGTGCGCAAGGTTTGGGTCGACCCGCCGCGACAGGACGCGAGGCCGGCCCTGCGTCCGCTCGAATGGCGGGACGCGGGGGCGCGCCTGATCGGCGGCTGCTGCGGGACCACGCCCGCCGACATCGCCGCGATGGCCTCCGCGCTCGTGGCCGCGTAGGAACGAGGCCCGGCTCGCCGCGCAGAGCCGGGCCTCGGTTGCCCCGCCGCGGGCGCTAGGGCGTGACCCGCGTGGTCGGCAGGGCCGTCTCCTCCTCGTCCACGGCTCGCTCGTTGGCGGTTCGCGCATCCGGGACGACCACCACGGTCGGAGCCTCGACGTCGGGCCTCGCCGGGCGGTCGTCGAGGTCCGGCACGCGGTGCACCAGGTCCTCGACCTGGTGGGAGTTGGCCGGGCGCGTCATCGCGCCGCCGATCGCGCCGCCGAGTCCCGACGCCACGAGCCCGCCCACGATGGCGATGAAGGTCGCCCACAACACCGTGTCGGCGTTGGGATTGAGCAGCCCGCCGTTCGTGCCGAGCTCGACCATTCTTCCGAGGTTGAAGACGTTGAACGTGGCCGGGATCCCGATCGACACGATGAGCGTGACCATCAACGCCCAGATCGTGACGCCGTGGAAGAAGCCGGACCCGGCGCCGCGCACGCCCGAGAGCCACCCGGCGAGCAGCCCGGCCACGAACACGCTCGCGATCGCCGAGCCGCCGAGATACCACTCGAGATCCGCCCGGATCTCGTCGACGCCCGAGGCGTACGCGAGCGCGTACCACAGCGACGTCAGCGCCGCGAGCAGCGCGATCCCGAGGATGGCGCCGCCGAAGACCGCACCCCAGCGAATCCGTTGCGGGCTCGCCGCGCCGACCACGGCCGGCCCTGCGATCGTCGTCGAAGCCGATCGCATCTGGACCTCCTTTCGTGGAACGACGTGAGGTGAGTACCCGGGAAGCGCGGAACCTAACTTCGAGGTTGGGCGAGCCCGACGCGGGGTACCGAAACGGCGATGCGACCCTTGGTTGCGCTCGCCCTCGTGGGCACCGGGGGGTCCCCTATACTGCCGACCTCGACGATGCAGCTCGGTGCCGGACGCGCCGGCACGCCGAGGGAGGCAGTCCGGTGGATCTCGTGATCGAGAACGGATCGTCCGGCTCCTGGACCGTGGTCCGCGTCGCCGGCGAGCTCGACCTGCACACCTCACCGCAGCTGCGAGACCACGTGCTCGCGATGGTCGGGTCCTCGCCGACACACCTCGCGCTCGACCTGTCCGGCGTCGACTTCATGGACTCGAGCAGCCTGGGCATGCTGATCACCTGCCTGAAGCGCGTTCGCGAGCAGGACGGCGAGATGGTGCTCGTCGGCGTCTCCGGCTCGCCGATGAAGGTGCTCACGCTGACCGGCCTGGACAAGGTGTTCGACCTGGTGGCCTCGATCGACGACCTACCCGCTCGATAAGCCTGGCGGCGCGAGGACCTGACGACGTGCACGTCGAGCTCCGCGAGGTCGCCGAGGACGACCTGGCGATCTTCTACGAGCATCAGGCGGACCCGGTCGCGAACCGCGTGGCGGCGTTTCCCGCGCGAGACCGGGACGCCTTCTTCGCGCACTGGGCCTCGATCCTGGCCGACCCGACGAGCGTAATCCGGACCGTGGTCGTCGACGGTCGTGCGGCGGGCAACGTGATGAGCTTCGAGCGGCACGGCCACCGTGAGGTCGGCTACTGGATCGGTCGTGACCACTGGGGAAAGGGCGTCGCCACGCGGGCGCTGTCCGCGTTCGTCGAGATCGACCCGGTTCGGCCTCTCTCCGCCCGCGTGGCCGTTCAGAACGTCGCATCGATCCGGGTCCTGGAGAAGTGCGGCTTCGTCGTCGTCGAGGAGGAGGACGTCGAGCCCCAACCGCCGATCGACGACGTCGAGGAGGTCGTCCTGCGACTCGACGGCCCGCGCTAGCCGTCCCGGCCGACGACGAACCAGACGCCGTGCACCGGCACCTGGCCGGTGTTCCACAGGCGGTGCGGAACGGTGGAGTCGAAGGCGATCGAGTCCCCCGGCTCGAGCTCGTGGAGCTCGAAGCCGAGCTGGACGCCCAGGGACCCGGAGATCACGAACCCGTACTCCCGACCGGAGTGACGCATGAGCCGGTCGTCGGGCGCCGACGAGCCGCCGACCTCGTAGATGACGTGCAGGAAGTCGACGTCCTCGTGCTCGTGGCTCGTGAGGCGCTCCCACGTGACGCCGGAGTCCAGCTCGATGACGTGGCGTTCGGTCGGGCGAACGACCGGCCCCGACTCGGGCTCGGCCGTCGCCGTCGTCGTCGATCCGGCCGACGCCGCGATCGCCACGTGCTCGTGACGATGGACCTGGAAGACGTCGTCGAGGGACACGCCGAGCTCCGTGACGATCGCGTACAGCGTGCTGACGGAGGGTTTGGACTGTCCGGACTCCACCTGGGAGATCAGGCTCGCCGAGACGCCGAGCCGGCGGGCCAGCTCTCGCTGGCTGATGCTCGCGCGCTCGCGCTCTTCGCGGAGCCGGACGCCGATGTCCCCGAGCTCACCGACCACGTGTCACCTCGCTGTGCGCCAGGATAGTCGCCCGCGGAACGTGCCCCGCCGCGGCGACCCGCGGGCGGCGCGTCCGCATGCGGAGGGAGCGTTCCATCGTTCAGATCCCCGGGAGCTTGAAGCCCGACTTGGCGACCACGAAGTCCCGGGACTCCGCGGCCATCCGTCTCACCGCCGGCCAGTCGACGTGGAGCAGCTCGCCCTTTCGCTTCATCACCCGCCCCCCGATGAGGACCGTGTCGACGTTGCCGGTGTCCATCCCCGCGACCACCGCGGTCGCGGGGTCGTTGAGCGGCG
Source organism: uncultured Actinomycetes bacterium (assembly GCA_963716935.1). Taxonomy (GTDB): domain Bacteria; phylum Actinomycetota; class UBA4738; order UBA4738; family HRBIN12; genus CALGFI01. The sequence continues at coordinate 626,640 of CAVQUN010000008.1, forward strand.
TCACGTTGATCCGGTCGGTACGCAGGAGGATGAGATCGGCCTGCTTGCCCGGCGTCAGGGTCCCCACCTTCGCGTCGAGCCCGTTCGCCCTGGCCCCCTCCACCGTGGCGTAGGCGAGGACCTCGCGCGTCGACACGGGCTGCTTGCCTTCCGCGGAGGCCATCGTCCGTTGCAGCGCAAGCACCGTCCGCATCTGGTTGAACATGTCGCCCGGCACGTTGGTTTCGACGTCCACGCTGAGGCTGGGCCGCAGCCCTCGATCGAGGAACTTCTGGATGGGGGGCATCCCGTGCCCCATCATCATCTCCACCGGCGAGGCGAGCGAGACCGTTCCGCCGGTGTCGACGATCATCTGGATCTCGACGTCATTCAGCGTGGTGCAGTGGATGTACGTGGTGTCGGGGCCGAGGAGCCCCGCCTCCCCGAACTCCTGGACCTTGGCGTCCTGGCCGTAGCTCCCCACGCCGACGTGTGTCGTGATCCGCGCATCGGTCTCGCGCGCCAGCTTCCAATGGTCGCGCGTCACCTCGAAGTCGGTGAACTCCGGACCCGGCGCGGCGAGCGCCAGCGTGAGCTTCTGGTCCTTCGTGGAGAAGTGCTCGGTGGCGGCGCGAACGAACCAGCTCGGCTGTCGCTCCTCCCACTTCCCCCACCACGGGAACCCGTAGGCGAACACCGCCCGAAGCCCCGAGTCGTCGAGCGCCTGGATCACCGCGTCGGTGTGGGCGGGCGAAGCCTGGATGTGCGACCAGTCGAGCAGCGTGGTGATCCCCGCGTCGATGGCGCCGAGGGCCGAGACCAGGTTTCCGACGTACGCGTCCTCGGGCCGAAACGCGGGCGCCAGCTTGTGCAGCACGAACGAGATGTAGCTGGTTCGGCCCTCCAGCGGAACGTCGGTTCCGATGTTGCGGAGCAGGCCCTCCCAGATGTGCCGATGCGAGTCGACGAACCCCGGCATGACGATCATCCCCGAGGCGTCGATCACGTCGACCTCGCCGTTGGCCAGGCCGGGGCCGACCGCGACGATCCGGTCCCCCTCGATGAGCACGTCTCCGGAGGCGAAGTCGCCGAGCTCGGGGTCGAGGCTGAGCACGGTCCCACCCCGGATCAACAACCGGTTCGTCGGCGCGACGCGGAAGTCGGTGCCGGCGGGATAGAAGGCCGGAAGGTCGGCCGTCTTCGGCGGGCGGCTCCCGACCACCAACCGCCGGGCCCGCTTGTAGTTCCTCTTCACCAGCTCCTTGATGTCGCCGAGCTGGAACAGGACGATCCCGATCAGGACCAGGAAGCCGATGATCATCGGGCCGTCATTGGGTGACAGGCCCAGGTAGGGCAGGACGGTGATGATGAGCGCGAGGAGCATCGCCGCCACCGTGCTCCCGAGGAACGTCGCCCGGCCACCGGCGAGGGACGCGCCTCCCAGGACGGCGGCGGTGATGCTGTTCAGCGCGAAGGTCGAGCCGATCGATGCGTTGCCGATCGGGGACCGCGCCATGACGAAGAACGCGGCGACGGCCGCGAGCACCGCCGACAGGAGCAGGGCCCGGACCCGGACCCAGTTGGTCCTGACCCCGCCGCGTTTGGCCGACCGCTCGTCGAAGCCCACCGCTCTCAGCTCGAGACCCGATCCGGAGGCATGGAGCCACACATCTGCGAGACCTGCCCCGACGACGATGACGATGAACGCGACGGGGATCGGTCCGATGCTCGTGGTGAGCACCGAAACCAGGTCGGGGCTGATCACCCCCTGGGCCGTCGGTCGCAGGGTCAGCGAGATCCCGTCCAGGATGCTCAGCGTGGCCAGGGTGGCGATGATCGAGGGGATCTTGAGTCCGCGGATCAGGCCGGCGTTGACGAGGCCGAGGGCGACGCCGCACAGGAGGATGACGCAGATCCCGATCAGGATCTCGGAGACGGACGCCTCGGCGCCGATGAGGAAGGAGGCGATGACGACCCCGAGACCGATCATGCCACCGACGGAGAGATCGAGATACCCGACGAGGAGCGCGTGGGTCTGCGCGATCGCGGCGACGATCAGCGGGAGCGCGAGGATGAGGATCTGCGAGACGTTGGTGGCGTTGACGAAGCCAGGGAACCGCGAGTTGGTGTACCACAGCAAGGTTGCGACCAGCAGGATCTGCAGCGCCACCGGCATCCACAGGCGGAACCGGATGATCTTGCGCCACTTGTTCTTGTCGCGAGCGTCGCGGATGACCTTGCGGACGGCGAGTCGCGCGGTGGCGATGCGCTCGCTCATCGGCCCCCGTTCGGCGAGGGCGCCTTCGGCATCGCAACGCCGAGCGGCGAGCGCCCCGCCCGGGACAGACCGGGCCCCCGCACCATGGCCTCCACGATGCGCAGCTCGTCGAGCTCGTCGCCGGGGATCTCCTCGATGATCTGGCCCCGGGACATGACGAGCACCCGATCGCACATCCCGGAGAGCTCGAGGGGGTCGCTCGACTTGACGAGGATCGCCGTCCCGCTGTTGGTGCGGGTGCGCAGGGCCTTGTAGATGTCGAAGCGGGAGCCGACATCGACGCCCTGCGTCGGCTCGTAGGCGAGGATCACCGACGGCTCCTTGAGGAAGGTGCGGGAGACCGAGACCTTCTGCTGGTTGCCTCCGGAGAGAAACTCGACGGGTTGCTCGAGGGACGGTGTCCGGATCTCCAGCCGTTCGATGAGGTCGGCGACGGCGCGCCGCTCCGCCCGTCTCCGCAGAAGGCCGAGCACGGAGAACCGGCGCAACGATTGAATCGTGGCGTTCACCTTGACGCCGAGCACGGGCATCAGCGCCTCGTGCTTGCGGTCACCCGGCAGCAGCATGATCCCCGCCCCCACCGCCTCGTGGGTGGAGATCAGCGACAGCTCTTTGCCGTCGCAGACGACGCGTCCCGCCTTCGGCGGCTGGCGGCCGGCCAGACAATCGAAGAGCTGGGGCTGGCCGTTGCCCTCGGCGCCGGCGATCCCCACGATCTCGCCACTCTCTAGCGTGAAGCTGACCGGCCCGAACGACTGCCCCTGGAGGCCGTCGACGATGAGCACCTCGCGAAGCTCGCCCGCCTGGGGGGCGGGTGGTGGAAAGGCGGCCTCGAAGGGGCGGCCGACGATGAGCTCGACGAGCTCCGACTCGGACGTCGTCTTCGCGTCGAACGTGCCCTGGTTCCTGCCGTCGCGAAGGACCGTGATGCGGTCGGCGATCTCGAGAACCTCGGGTAGACGATGGCTCACGTACACGACGCCGACGCCTCGGCTCCTGCAGGCGGCGACGGTTCGGTGCAGTGCTTCCACCTCGTCCGGTCCCAGGGCCGTGGTCGGCTCGTCGAGCAGCAGCACCTTCGGGTCGGTGACGAGCGCCTTGGCCACCTCGAAGAGTTGGCGGTCGGCCAGGCTCAGCACGCCCGCCGGGGCGTCCGGGAACAGCTCGAGGTCGAGATCGAACTCGGCGAGCAGCTTCCTCGCCCACCGCTTCCTCTGCCAGAACGGCGGTCGCCGGTCTTCCGGCGCCGCGAGGAAGAGGTTGTTCTTCACGGGTTCGGGCAGGATCAGCGAGGTGTCCTGGTAGGCCATCGCCAGGCCCAGCTTCCTGGCCAGCGCCGGGGAATCCCGGCGAAGGGGTTCGCCCCCGATCTGGACCGTGCCCAGATCGGGGTCGACGAACCCGCTGGCGATCCCGAGGAGCGTCGACTTCCCCGACCCGTTCTCGCCGACGACGGCGTGGACCTCACCGGCACGGCAGTCGAAGCTGACATCGGTCAGCGCTCGAACCGCCCCGAACTGCCGGGAGACGCCCCTCAGCTCGAGGACCAGGCCGCCGGGGGCCGACGCTCCTCCAGGATCGCCCTCTCTCATTACTGGCTGAACATCAGCTGCAGGACCGAATCCGGCACCAGCGAGGTACCGGAAACGGCGGGGGCGACGCGGTCGGGATTGCAGTCCGCGGCCGTCACCTGCCGCATCACATGCGGCACGATGACCTCAGGAGGAATCTCGGCTCCCTGGAGCGACATCATCGCCGCCGTGACGCCCACCCGTGACTGGAAGTTGCCGCCGGCCGAGTACCAGATGTTGTAGGTCGGCTCGTTTCGCTCCGCCCAGTCGCAGAAGAGGCTCTGCTCGTCGGTGCGCAACGCGACGGTGAGGTTCTTCACCGGGATACCGAGGTCCTTGTACGTCTGCAGGCCGATGTACATCCCGTCGGCGTACTCGTACGCCCAGCCCTTGATTCCGGGGTTGGTCGTCAGCAACCCCTGATACACGCCGGGGATCGCCGGGGGGTACCAGCTGGTGTCACCGGTCGTGCTGTTCTCGTCGGCGGGTGGGTTGACCAGGTCGATCCCACTTGCGAGGGACGAGATGGTGCACCGTTGCCAGCCGAGGGAAAGGGCGTTGCCCGGGGTCCCGCCGAGGATCGCCACCTCGCCGGTTCCCACGCCGTCGTTCAGGACCTGCGCGAAGCTGTTGCCGAGCGCACACAGGTCCTCGCCGACCACCGTCAGGTAATCCTCACCGGGGACGAGGGCGCCTTCCTGATCGGGAAGACCAACCCAGCCCGCCGAGAAGGAGACGTACGGGATGCCCGCGTCGTCGGCTTCCTTGATGGCGTCGGCGATGGCCACGCCCATGTCGGGATAGCCGACGATGAAGTCGACCCCGCGCTGGATCAGGAACCGGATGTCGTTGGCGTGGACGGCGGGATCGGGGTTGAAATCGGCCGCGGTGGAGACGATGGTGCCGATCTCCGGGTAAGTGAGCGCCTGGAGGATGGCCTCCATGTGGCTCACGGCACGCCAGACGTTCACCGTATCTCCGCCGCCGTCGGCGTAGCCCATCACCACGTCGCCGCCGGTGCCGGTGTCGCACTCCTTGCTGCTCCAACACTCCATCGCCTTGTCGATCATGGCCTGATCGGGGTCCTGCGTTGCCCGTGCGACGGAGGCCAGGATGATGTTCCAGCTCGCCTCGTCCGACGGCTCGACGGGGCCGAGGGCCTTCGCGATCAACGCGGGGTCCGCATCCGTGCTCTCCCCGTACTGGGAGAGGTCACCGGTGCTGCCCGTGCTCGCCGTGGTCCCCGTGGTGGTGCCGGTCTCGGTCCCCGTGGTGCCGGTCGTCGTCTCGCCGCCGTCGTCCCCGTTGCTGCTGCACGCGACGGCGACGAGAGCCGACACGGCCGCGACGGCGATCATGACCCTGATCCGCTGCATGTTCCTCCCCTCTCGGTCGAGATCCTCCTGTGCCGGATCGGTCGGTCCTTCACATACGCGCCTCCCTCTTACCTTTGCGTCACCCGGAACCCGGGGCGATCTGCGTCTGCGAGCCATCGGAGCGTCTCCGCTCCCGAAGCACGTGTTCGACGCCGCGGATGATCCGATCGCCCGAAACGAGCATGCCGCCGATGATCACGAGACCGAACACCACGAACTGGAGCGAGGTGGGCAGGCCCATCGTTCGCAGCATTTGGTTGAGACCCGTGAGGAAGAGGGCAGCGACGAACGTGGACAGCGGGCTGGCCAGGCCTCCGGTCAGGGCGGCGCCACCGATCACGACCGCCGCGATCGGTCCCAGGAGGTACTGCGTGCCGACGGCGACCCCCGGCGTGCGAAGAAGCCCCGCAAGCGCCACCCCAGCGATGGCGTAGGAGACCGCGGCCACCACGTAGACGAGGATCTGGTTCAGGTTTACGCGGACGCCGACGACGTGCGAGGCGACCGGGTTGGCGCCCACTCCCTGGAATCTGCGACCGACCGTCGTGTAGCGAAGGCCGACCATGAGGACGACGGTGAGCCCGACACCGATCCAGAAGATGGGACTGACGCCGAGGAAGGGGGTCGAGGCCCAATCGGACAGCCCGGTCGGCACCGGGCTCTGGACGGGGAACGTGCTTCCGTACCGATTCACCACACCGACCACGATCAACCCGACCGCGAGCGTGACGATGAGCGCGTTCAGCTTGAGCCCGCCGATCAGGATCCCGTTCACGAGTCCGACGAGCGCGGCGGCGCCGATCGCGGTGGCGACGGCGATCCAGATGTGCTCGTTCGACGCGTCTCCGACGCCGACCATGATCACCGCTGCCAGGCTCATGGTCCCCGGGACGCTGAGGTCGATCCCGCCGGTCATGATCACCAACATCTGGCCGAGGGCGGCGATCCCCAGCACCGCCCCGTACGGGGCGATGGCGCGCAGGGCGACACTGCTCAGCGTCGCCGGCGCCCAGATGGACGCCACGATGACCAGGAGGAGCATCGCGATGTACACCGGCAGGTACCGCGACGCCACGACGAGCGACGTGAGCGCCGACGATGGTGCCCGCCGAACGCTCATCCACGTCCCCTCGGTGCGGCGGCCGCGAGTCCGGAGGCCTCGGCGACCCGCCGCCGGGCCGCCGCAGCCAGCTCGCGCGCGCGGTCCACGTCCGCCTCGAGAGCACCGTGGCGCATCACGATGCGTCCCCCGACGAACACCCAATCGACGTTCGACGTGTCCATGCCCCACACCACCGCACCGATCGGATCGTTGATCGGGAAGACGTTCGGTCGATCGGTCCGAAGGACGATGAGGTCGGCCTGCATGCCCGGCTCGAGGGAGCCGGTGACGCGACCCAGGCCCGCGACGCTGACGCCATCGGTCGTGGCGGAACGGATCACGTCTCGCGTGCTCATGAGCCGGGGCACGCCGGCCCTGCCGGCCAGCTTTCGGTCGAAGACCGTGGCGTGCTGCAACGAGATCGCCGCTCGCATCTGGGCGAACATGTCGCCCGGGGAAACGCGTTGATCGTCGACCCCGAGGCCCGGCCGGATGCCGTGGTCGATCAGCTGCTGGATCGGGGGCGATCCGAGACCGCCCGCCATCTCGCTGCAGGGCGCGAACGACACCCCGGCGCCCGACGCCGCGATGGCGTCGAGATCCGCTTCGTCGAGCGCCGAGTGATGGACGAGCGTGACGTCGGCAGCGAGCAGACCTCGCTCCGCCAGACGGGAGACGACGCCGGTGCCCGACCGCGAGAACCCGGCGTGGACGTGGATCGGCATGCCGAGCTCACGAGGCAGCGCCCAGTCGTCGCCGACCCACTCGAGCTCGGCGGGCCCGGGCTCCTCGTACCCCATGGCGACGGTCGTCGACGGCCCTGCCGCCCCCGTGAGTCGAGCGACGAGCTGCCGAGCCGCCCCCGCGTCGGCCTCCTCCCCTGTCCCGCGCGGTGGGGCGACGTGGACGAAGACGGTTCGGAGCCCGGAGTCGGCGTGGGCCTGGAGCGCGGCCTCCGCGAACCCGTCGCCCCCGGGCAGGTCCGACCAGTCGACGACCGTGGTGATCCCCGCCTCGGCCGCGCCCAACAGCCCGATCAGCGTGGCGGCGTAGACGTCGTCGGGCCGAGCGCGCTCGTCGAGGATCGGCGCACGCGGCCGGGCCGCTCCGCCGGGCTCCCATTCACCGACGTTCTTGAACAACGACGTCGAGGCGTGACGGTGCGTGTCGACGAAGCCCGGCATGACGACCGTGTCGGTCGCGTCCACCACCTCGGCGTCGCGCGCACGGAGCCCGGGGCCGACCTCGGCCACGCGGCCGTCGTCGACGAGGAGATCGGCCTGGAGAAAGTTCGGAGTCTTCGCGCCGAGCGTGAGGATGCATCCACCGCGGAGCAGGATCCTGGTCGTCACGCGTCGCTCCTGCTGCGGGTGGCCGCCATCCCGCCACCCGTCCGACCGACGCTGACCATCGCCGACGAGTGCCCCCTCACCGTTCAGCGACACTACACATCTTGCCTCGGCTTTGCCAGCGAGCGTCCGCGAGGCTCCTGCCTGCCGGGGCCTGCCGTCGCGGACAGTGGCGAGCGGCTACCGCGAACAGCGAGACTGCACACCCCCACGGCTTCGGGTAGTGTTCGTCGTGCACGACGACCCCGAGGAGGGATCAGGATGACCGACGAGTTCCCCGTCGCGACGTCGCCGGCTCCCGGCCTTCACGGGGTGGACTGGGAGAACCGGGTCGACTTCGACCGTCTCCGGACGTACCGGCTGGCCCGGGTGCGGCAGCAGCTCGAGGCCACCGAGCTCGGGGGCGTCCTGCTCTTCGAGACCAGCAACATCCGCTACGCGACGAGCACCCACATCGGGTACTGGGCCTTCAACAAGGGCGAGCGCTACGCGCTCATCACGCGCACCGGACCCCCGCGGATCTGGGACTTCGGCTCGGCGGCCAAGGCGCACCGGCTCCAGCTGCCACAGATCTACGACGAGACGAACTCGGTCGGCGGCAACACGGGCCTGCAGGGAGCGATCTCGCCGATCGTCGGGCTCCAACGGCGCGCGGCCGAGGAGATCCGCTCCGTCCTGAAGGAGGACGGCGTCGGCGACATGCCGCTGGGCGTCGACCTCGCCGAGACCTCGGTCTTCCTCGAGCTGCAGCGTGCCGGGATCGACGTCCGCGACGGCCAGCAGGTGATGATGCTCGCCCGCGAGATCAAGAGCCCCGACGAGCTCACGTTGCTGACGCAGGCCTGCGCGATGGTGGACGGGGTCTACCACGACATCTTCGAGGCGCTGAAGCCCGGCGTCCGCGAGAGCGACATCGTCGGGCTCGCGCACGCCCGGCTCTTCGAGATGGGCTCGGAGTTCGTCGAGGCCGTCAACTCGATCGCCGGAGAACGGTGCAGCCCGCACCCGCACGTCTTCTCGGACCGGCTGATCCGACCCGGCGACCAGGCGTACTTCGACATCATCCACGTGAACAACGGCTACCGGACCTGCTACTACCGGACGTTCGTGGTCGGGCGCGCGACCAGGGCCCAGCGCGACGCGTTCGCCCAATCGCGGGAGTGGATGGACGCCGCGATCGACCTCGTCAAGCCCGGCAACACGACGGACCAGATCGCGGCCGTGTGGCCCAAGGCGGAGGAGTTCGGGTTCAAGGACGAGTTCGACGCCTTCGGCCTGCAGTTCGGCCACGGCGTGGGCGTCGGCCTGCACGAGCGCCCGATCATCACGCGGCTGAACTCCTTCGACGAGCCGATCGAGCTCAAGGAGGGGATGCTCTTCGCCCTCGAGACCTACTGTCCGGCGACCGACGGGCGCTCGGCGGCGCGGATCGAGGAAGAGGTGATCGTCACCGCGGCGGGGCCGAAGATCATCACGCTGTTCCCGTGTGAAGAGCTCATGGTCGCGAACGAGTACTGACCAACCGGCCGTGGGGGCGACGAAGCGCGTGAGCGAGGCGGTTCGCGAGACGACGGACGAGGCCACCCGCCTCGAGATCTACCGGATGATGGTCGAGGCGCGGCTGTTCGAGCGGCGGGTGCACGACCTGTTCCTGCAGGGCCTCGTGAAGGGGACCTCGCATCTCGCGCTCGGCCAGGAGGCGATCGCGGCGGGGTTCGCCGCCGCGCTGCGGCCCGACGATCTCGTCTACTGCACGTACCGGGGGCACGTGCACACCCTGCTTCGCGGAGCGCCAATGTCCGCCCTCATGGCCGAGCTGCTCGGCCGGGCGACCGGGATCTGCGGCGGCAAGGGCGGCTCGATGCACCTGACCGACGTCGAGCACGGCGCGATGGGCTCCTACGCCATCGTCGGGGCGCACATGCCGATTGCGGCGGGCGCGGCCTGGGCCGCGAAGGAGCGGGGCACCGGCCAGGTGGTCGTGTGCTTCTTCGGCGACGGGACGACGAACATCGGGGCGTTCCACGAGGCCCTGAACCTCGCGGTCGTGTGGAACCTGCCGGTCGTCTACGTCTGCGAGAACAACCTGTACATGGAGTACACGCCGATCGGCTCGGTGACGGCCGTCGAGAACCCGGCGGCCGACCGCGCGGCGGCGTATGCGCTCGAGAGCATCCTCGCCGACGGCAACGACGCCGACGCGATGCACGAGCTCGCGCTCCGGGTCGTCGAGCGGGCGCGCTCGGGAGGCGGCCCCTCGCTCGTGGAGGCCAAGACGTACCGCCACACGGGGCACTCTCGGGCCGACCCCGGCAAGTACCGGCCGGACGATGAGGTCGAGGCCTGGCTTGCCCGCGACCCGATCCCGATGCTGCGGGACCGGCTGCTCGCGTCCGGCGTCGAGGAGGCGGCGCTCGACGAGATCGACCGGGGGGCCGAGGACCTCGTCGAGCGCGCGACGGCCGAGGCGAGCGCCGCGCCGGCGCCCGACCCGAGCGTGCTCGAGACGGAGCTGTGGGCCGACGGGAGCTCGTCGTGGCGGAGCTGACCTACCGCGAGGCCGTCACGCGCGCCATCGCGCAGGAGATGGAGCGCGACCCGACCGTCTACTTCCTCGGCGAGGACATCGCCGCGGCGGGCGGCGTGTTCAAGACGACCGAGGGGTTGCTCGAGCGGTTCGGGCCGGATCGAGTGCGAGACACCCCGATCTCGGAGCAGGCGATCATCGGCGCCGCCATGGGCGCGGCGATGAACGGGCTCCGCCCGATCGCCGAGCTGATGTTCAGCGACTTCTTCGCGGTGTGCTGGGACCTCATCGCGAACCAGATCGCGAAGGCACGCTACATGACGAACGGGCAGGTGGCGCTCCCGCTCGTGATCCGCACGGCGAACGGCGGCGGCGTGCGGTTCGGCGCCCAGCACTCGCAGAGCGTAGAGGGGTGGGCGATGGCGATCCCGGGCCTCAAGGTGGTCGTCCCGTCGACGCCGGTGGACATGATCGGCCTGTTCGCGGCCGCCGTTCGCGACCCCGACCCGGTGATCGTCGTGGAGCCGAAGGTCCTGTACTCGAGCAAGGGCGAGGTGCCCGACGGCGAGGTCGTGGACCGGCTCGGCGTGGCCAAGGTCGTGCGCTCGGGAAGCGACGTCACGATCTGCGCGCTCGGCGCGATGGTCCCCCGATCCCTCGAGGCCGCCGAGCGGCTGGCCGAGACGGGCGTGGACGCCGAGGTGGTCGACGTGCGCTCGCTCGTGCCGCTCGACGTGACGACGATCCTCGAGTCCGTCGGCCGCACCGGCCGGTTCGTGACCGTCGAGGAGAGCCCCCGCCTGTGCGGCTGGGGCGCCGAGCTGGCCTCGATCGTGGCCGAGGAGCGGTTCTTCGACCTCGACGGCCCGATCGTCCGGATCACGACGCCGCACATCCCGTTGCCGGCGACCGACGTGCTCGAGGACCTGGCGATCCCGTCCGTGGACGCGATGGTGGAACGGGTGCAGGCCACGATGGGCTGACCGCCGAGACGGCGGCGCTCGACGGCGGCGTGCACGGAAAGGGGAGGTCATGGCAGATCGGATCCTTGTGAAGGGCGGTCACGTCCTCACGGTCGACCCGAACCTCGGCGACATCCCGGGCGGCGACGTCCTCATCGAGGGCGACACGATCGCCCAGGTCGGCACGGGGCTGAGCGCCGACGCCGAGGTGATCGACGCCACCGGGAACATCGTGATCCCGGGGTTCGTCGACTCCCATCGCCACACGTGGGAGGCCGCGATCCGCAACTGCGCCCCGAACGCCACGCTCGACGACTACTTCGTGGAGGTGCTCGACAGCTACGCACCGCTGTACCGGCCCGAGGACGTGTACGCGAGCAACCTCGCCGGCTCCCTCGAGTGCCTGAACGCGCGCATCACGACCCTGCTCGATTGGTCGCACATCAACAACACGCCGGATCACCCCGACGCGGCGATCCGCGGGTTGCAGGAGTCCGGGATCCGATCCGTCTACGCGTACGGCAGCGCGAACACGTCGCTCGCGGACTACTGGTTCAGCAGCTCGATCACGATCCCCCGCGACGACGTGGAGCGCGTGCGGAGCACCTACTTCTCCTCGGACGACGGGCTGCTCACGATGGCGCTCGCGACCCGCGGCCCGGGGTTCTGCCAGGACGACGTGGTCCGCGCCGAGTGGGCGATGGCCCGCGACCTCGGGATCCCGATCACCACCCACTTCGCGATGGGCAAGCTCGCCGGGAAGTGGAGCATGGTCAAGCAGCTCGAGGCGCTCGGCCTTCTCGGCTCCGACATCACCTACATCCACTCCTGTTACTTCACCGACGAGGAGTGGGGACTCGTGGCCTCGAGCAGGGGCACGATCTCGATCGCCCCGCAGGTCGAGATGCAGATGGGGCACGGCTGGCCGCCCGTGGCGAAGGCGCGCTCCTACGGGCTCCGGCCGAGCCTTTCGATCGACGTCGTCACCACCGTCCCCGGCGACATGTTCACCGAGATGCGGTGCGCGTTCGCCGCCGAGCGCTGGCGCAGCAACGACTCGGTCTGGGAGAGCGAGGATCCGCTTCCGGACACGGCGCTCACCGCGCGCGACATGCTCACGATGGCCACGCTCGACGGCGCGCACGTCGTGGGCCTCGAGGAGCGGACGGGCTCGCTCACGCCGGGCAAGCAGGCGGACGTCGTGATGATCGACGGTCACGGCCCGGGCGTCGCCCCGGTCATCGACCCGGTGGGCGCGGTCGTGCTCTCCGCGGACGTGTCGAACGTCGACACCGTCATCGTCGCCGGGAAGGTTCGAAAGCGCGGCGGCAAGCTCCTGGCCGACTGGGAGAGCGCGCGCAAGGGAGTGCAGGCCTCGAGCGAGTACCTGCAGGACGCCCTCGCCAAGCGCAAGGCCGACGCCGCGAAGGCGGACGGGTGAGCCCGAGCCACGCGGTTCGGTCGGAGCGGGACGCCTCGTGGGGCGTCCCGTCTGCTCTCGAGGGACACGCGACCGGCTTCCGCCGCTGGACGGTCGTGGACGAGGCGGCCGGCGCCGTCCACACGGGGTTCGGCGTCGGCGAGATGGACCCGGGCGGCCGGATCGACTGGCACGTCCACTCGTACGAGGAGACCCTCTACGTCCTGGACGGCGAGGTGGTGCTTCGCACCTCGGAGGCGGCCGTCCGGCTCGTCCCCGGCGACTACGCCTTCATCCCGCTCGGGCAACCCCACGCGCTCGCGAACGAGGGCGCGGCCCAGGCGCGGTGGGCCGCGATGTCGGCGCCGCAACCCCGGCCCGCCCACGGCGGCGACACCTACTTCGTGCCGCCGCTGCCGGAGCTCGAGCCGGTCCCGGTGGACGTTCGCGATCCGCGGACGCGTTCGTTCGGGCACGTCGCGCCCGAGAACATGGACCCCGCCAAGCAGACGCAGGACCTGCTCGCCGTCTCGGCGAGCATGCGCACGGCGCTCCTGGTCTACAGCGGCATCACGCTGAAGATGATGATCGACTCCGAGCTCGGCGCGCAGCTGACCACGATGTTCATGGTGCAGAACGACGAGGGCGGCGGGGCGGGCCCGCACGATCACCCCTTCGAGGAGACCTACATGATCCTGGAGGGCGTGGTCGACGGAACGTTCGACGGCGAGCGGTACCGGCTCGAACCCGGGGACGTCGCCTGGGCCGGCGTCGGCTGCGTCCACTCCTTCTCGAACCCGGGCCCCGGGATCGTCCGCTGGCTCGAGACGCAGGCGCCGCAACCCCCCGCGCGCCATTCGTACCGATTCGCGCGCGACTGGATCTACCTGCAGGACGCGCTGAGCTGACGGCTCGAACCGAGGAAGGAGCACGCGTGGACGAACGAACGGTCGTCGTCATCGGGGCGACCTACGGGCTCGGCAACGGCGTCGCGCGCCACTACGCAGAGCGCGGGAGGCGGGTGCTGATCACCGGGCGCGACGCCGGCCGCGCGGCTGCGGCCGCGGCGGAGATCGGGCCGTCGGTCTCGGGGGTCGGCGCTCGACCTCGCCGATCCGCACGGCATCGGCGCGGCGCTCGCGGACGTCGGCGGCGTCGACCGGCTCGTGGTCGCCGGGATCGATCGCGACCAGAACAGGGTGCGCGAGTACGACGTCGATCTCGCCGTTCGGCTCGTGACGATGAAGCTGGTCGGGTACATGGAGGTCGTCCACGCGCTCGCCGCCCGACTGTCCGACGACGCGTCGGTCCTGCTGTTCGGGGGGCTCGCGAAGGAACGGCCGTATCCGGGCTCCACGACGGTGACGAGCGTGAACGCCGGCGTGACGGGGATGGTCCGTACCCTCGTGGCCGAGCTCGCGCCGATTCGCGTGAACGCGATCCACCCCGGCATCGTCGCGGACAGCCCCTACTGGGCACCGAAGACGGAAGGTGTCGAGGCGGCGCGCGCCCGAACGCCGACGGGCCGGAGCGTGCTGATGGCCGACGTCACCGACGCGTCCGTGTTCCTCCTGGAGAACCCGTCGATGAACGGGGTCGACCTGCCGGTCGACGGCGGCTGGTCGCTGCCATGACGGCCGATCCCGGCCCGAGCGTGGCGGTGCTCGGCACCGGCCGGATGGGCGGAGCGATGGTCGGCACGCTTCGCCGGGCGGGGTTCGACGTCGTGGCGTGGAACCGGGAGCCGGCCAAGGCCGATGCCGTCGCGGCCGCGACGGGCGCGTCGGCAGCGGGGACGGCCGCCGAGGCCGTCGCCGCGGCGGACGTGGTCATCAGCAGCCTCGCCGACGACGCGGCCGTTCGTGACGTCTACGCAGACGTGGGCGGCGCCGTTCGTCGCGATGCGGTGGTCCTGGAGATGAGCACGATCGCGCCGAGCACGATCCGGGCGATCGCGCCGTGGGTCACGGCCACGGGTGCCGCGTTCCTCGATGCCCCGGTCTCCGGCAGCGTCTCCACCGTCGAGAGCGGAACGCTCACGATCATGGTGGGCGGAGACGCCGCCGACCTCGAACGCGCCCGCCCCGTGCTCGAAGCACTCGCCGCGAAGATCCTGCACGTCGGCGAGCTCGGCGCCGGCGCCACGATGAAGCTCGCCGTGAACGCGCTCGTGCACGGCCTGAACGCGGCGCTCGCGGAGTCCCTCGTGCTCGCGGAGCGCGCCGGCATCGAGCGGAGCACCGCGTACGAGGTCTTCGCCTCGGGGGCCGTGGCAGCGCCGTTCGTCCTATACAAGCGCACCGCCTACGAACGACCCGACGAGACCCCCGTCGCCTTCAGCCTCGACCTGGTCGCCAAGGACCTCGACCTGATCCTGGCGCTCGCCGCCGAGGTCGGCGCGACGATGCCCCAGGCCGAGACGAACCGCAACGAGGTCGGCGCCGCCGTCGACGCCGGCTTCGGGCCGAACGACCTGAGCGCGATCGCGCAGTACCTGCGAGGCGCCGCGAGCTGATCTCCTGCTGAGCGGGTCGGTCAGGCGCCGAGCAGCTTCGCCTTCGCGGCCTCGAACTGCTGGTCGTTCAGCATGCCCTGGGCCTTCAGGTCGGCGAGCTTCTGCAGCTCGGCCACGAGGTCGGTGCCTCCGGCCGGCGCGGCGGGAGCGGCGGGCGGCGGCGGCGGCGGCGCCTGGGCGGCCTGCATCTGGTCCATCTGCGCCTGCATCTCGGCCATCTGCTGCTGCTCCGCCGACTCCTGCTGGGCGGCGGCCTGCTTCTTCGCCTGATGACCGTGTACCGCTCCCACGGTCGCCGAGGCGGTGCCGGCGATCACCGCCGTCCTGGCCATCGTCCCAACGAGTCCGGGTCCACGCCTTCTGCCCCTCATCTCGATTGACCTCCTTGGTTCGGTGTGCTTCCGATGTCAGGAGCTCTCCGCGAAGTCCAGCGCCGCCTGGACGATCTCCGCCGGAACCCGGTTCGAGTCCAGGAGCATCCCGCCCGCGCCCCGGATGGCCTGCGCGAGATCCTTCGCCCACAGGTCCTCGACGACCAGCAACGCCACCGCGGTGTCGTTCGGCAGGTCGTCGATGACGAGGCGGCCGTCCTCCTCGTTCAGCAGCTCGATCGTGTCGGCTCCCACGAACCCGATCGAGGCCTGATCGTCCTCGTCGAGCTGGTCGACGTCGAGCCACGCGACGTTGCCCTCGGCGTCCTTGTAAACCGCCATGAGGTCGAGGACCCGCACGATGCCCGCCTCCGTGAGCTTCGCCAGCTCCCCGAGGACCTCCCCTTTGAACTTGGGTCCGTCGAAACCGATGACGACGTACTCTACGGGACCGAGTTCCATGCCATCTCCGTTCTCGCGAGGGTCTCGGCTGCAGGCTAGCACCGCAGGGATCTCGGGGTTCTCGCGATCGGCCGGCTCTCCGGCGAGATCACGCCTCGCGGCGCAGGAGCTCCATCAGGGCCACGAGCGGGCCCGTGTTCTGCATGATGTAGAAGTGCACCGAGGGCGCGCCGTGCTCGAAGAGCCCGCGCGTTTGCTCGAGCGCCCAGCGGACCCCGACGTCGACGACGCGGTCGGCCGGGGTTGCCAACACCTCCTGCACCAGCGCCTCGGGCACCGTCGCGCCGAAGTGCTTGGGGATGAGCCCGACCTGCTCGGCGCGCGTCACGATCTTGATCCCCGGGATGATCGGGATCGTCACCCCCCGGTCGCGACACGCCTTGAGGAACCGGAAGTACGCGTCGTTGTCGTAGAAGATCTGCGTCACGGCGTAGTCGGCTCCCGCGCGCTGCTTCTCGAGCAGGACGCCGATGTCCCACTCGAGGTTGGGCGCCTCCACGTGCTTCTCCGGATAGGCGGCGACGCCGAGGCAGAAGTTCGTCGGCGTGGACTCGACGAGCTCCTCGAGGTACTCGCCGCGATTCATCGCGCTCACCTGCCGAACCAGGTCGAGGCCGCTCGCGTTGACCGTGCGCCCACCGTCCGGCTCGCGCGGCTCCCCGTCGCCACGGATGGCGAGCACGTTCTCGATGCCGAGGTAGTTGAGCTCGATCAGCGCGTCCTCGGTCTCCTCGCGCGTGAAGCCGTTCGCCAGCACGTGCGGCACCGGGTCGACGTGGAAGCGGTGCTTGATGGCGGCGCACAGGCCGAACGTGCCGGGCGCCTTCCTCGTCACCCGGCGGCGCCAGGTCCCGTCCGGCCGCTCGTCCCAGACGGCTTCGGCGGCGTGACTCGTGATGTCGATGAACGGCGGGTCGAAGGGCATGATCGAGGCCACCGCCTGCTCGATCCGTCGGACGTCACCGCCGCGGCGCGGCGGGATGATCTCGACGCTGATGAGTGGCTTCGTCGCGTTCGCGAGGTGCTCGACGACCTTCATCCTGCGGAGTGTATCGGCGGCACGACCGGCCACATCCAGTCGTAACACGATGTTCATCCCGCCGAGGCCGCGCTCGCGGGGTCGGTTGGTAGCGTCGATGCGTGAGCGAGATCCCACGGCTCGAGCCACGCGGAGACGGCTTCGTCGTCGCGCTCGTCGCGCACGACGAGAAGAAGGCCGACATGCTCGAGCTCGCCCGCGAGCACCGGGGGCTCCTCGGCCGGCTACGCCTGCTCGGGACCGGCACGACGGGCGGACTGATCGCCCGCGAGCTCGACCTGCCGGTGGAGCGCTCCGCGAGCGGCCCGCAGGGCGGCGACCTCCAGATCGCCGCGAGGATCGCGAACGGCGAGGTGGACGCCGTCGTGTTCCTGCGGGACCCGCTCACCGCCCATCCGCACGAGCCCGACATCCAGGCGCTGCTCAAGGTCTGCGACGTCTACGGCGTGCCGGTCGCGACGAACGTCGCGGGCGCGACGATCCTCCTCTCCTACCTCGGGATCCTGCTCTCGAGCCCCGAGCCGCTCGAGGAGCCCCTCGCCTCCTGAGTCACATCGGGCGGGCCGGGTCCGTCGATACCATGACGAGCCCGGTGGAGCGGACACGGATGGACGAGCGCAACTGGCCGGCGGAGCGATTCGAGGACGACCGGCCGCACCTGCGCGCGGTCGCCTACCGGATGCTCGGCTCCAGGACCGAGGCCGACGACGCCGTCCAGGAGACCTGGCTGCGCCTCAGCCGCTCCGACACGAGCGCGGTCGAGAACCTGAGCGGCTGGCTGACCACTGTCCTCGCCCGCGTCTGCCTCGACATGCTGCGGTCCCGCTCGTCGCGCCGCGAGGAGCCGCTGGGCGCTCGACCGGTCGGCGAGGTCGACGAGTCGGCCAACCCCGAACAGGAGGCGCTGCTGGCCGACTCCGTCGGCATCGCGCTCCTCGTCGTGCTCGAGACGCTCACGCCCGCCGAACGCGTGGCGTTCGTGCTCCACGACCTGTTCGCCGTCCCCTTCGAGGAGATCGCCTCCATCGTCGGGCGCTCCCCCGAGGCCGCGCGGCAGCTCGCGAGCCGCGCCCGCCGCCGGGTGCAAGGCGCCGAGGCGCCCGAGGGGGATCCGGCGCGGAAGCGTGCCGTCGTCGACGCCTTCCTCGCCGCCTCGCGAAGCGGCGAGTTCGAAGCCCTCCTCGCCGTCCTCGATCCCGACGTCGTGGCGCTGGCCGACGGCGCGGCCGTGGGAATGGGCGCGTCCGGCGAGGTCGAGGGGGCCGCGGCGGTCGCCGAGACCTTCGCGGGACGAGCTCGCGCGGCGCGGCCGGCGCTCGTGAACGGCGAGCCGGCGCTCGTGTGGGCCGTGCAGGGAACGCCCAAGGTCGTCTTCGGCTTCACGATCGCAAACGGCAGGATCGTCGAGATCGAGCTGATCGCCGACCCCGAGGGCCTCGGCGGGCTCGAGATCGTCATGACCGAGTGACCCAGCACCCCATGTCCGCGATCAGCTGGGGAGCCTTCGCCGAGGCCGAGCCCGAGCTCGCCGCCTTCGGGGCGGATCGGCTCGGGGCGGCCGTCCCGTACCTCGCGACCGTTCGGCGAGACGGAACCCCTCGGGTCCACCCCGTGACGCCGGTCCTCACGGCCGACGGGCTCTACGTGTTCATGGAGCCGACGTCGCCGAAGGGCCGGGACCTGCGCGAGCGCGGCCGGTACTCGCTGCACAACGGCGTGCCGGACACCGAGGGCTCCGGCGGCGAGTTCCAGGTGAGCGGGCGCGGCGTGATCGTGGAGGACCCGACGACGCGCGCCAACGTCGTCCGGTCGGCGAGCTACTCACCGGCCGACCGGTACGTTCTGTTCGAGCTGCTCGTCGACGAGGCACGGTGCAACGGCTACGGGGACGTGCCGCTTCCCGCGCACCGTCGTTGGTCGGCTCCAACCTGAGCCGCTCCGTCGCGATGAGATGCCACGCTCGTTGGCCCGACTGACCACCGCGTCCCACGGGGCGGGCCCTCGCGATCCGATCGCCCCCTTCGAGTGAGAGCGGACGCCCGATCCCCGAGATCGGGACGGCACGCACGCTGTGTGGCTCGAGAGCCATCCCTCGTCCTCGGGTTCGACGTCGTTCACGGCATCGGGCGGGTCGGATGGGCCGACAGCGACTAGGTTTGGAGTGTTGGCGTTTCGGAGAATGGAGCAGGAAATGCGAGATCGAAAGGTGCTCGTCGTGAGCCTGGTGTTCCTGGGCCTGGTTGGTGGAGCGTGCTCCTCCTCGTCGCCGTCGTCCTCGCCGTCGCCCTCGCCGTCCGCGGACGCGTTCTGTGGCCAGGTGCAAGCGGTCCGCGAGTCGTTCGACGCGCTCGCCGGCACGAACGTGATCGCCGAGGGGACGGACGCGCTCAAGACGCGGTTCGATGCGTTCACGAGCGAGCTGGCGAGCCTGAAGTCGAGCGCGGGATCGCAGTTCTCGAGCGAAATGGATGCCGTCCAGGCGTCGGTCGATCAGTTGAAGACCGTCGTGGACGACGCCGCCACGGCCGGCGTCGCGGCGACCGCGAGCCAGTTGGCGTCCGGGCTCAGCGCGCTCAAGACCTCGACCCAGGCGCTGTTCACCGCGATGGAGGGGGCCTGCTAGAGACGCAGGGATCGAGCCCGCCGGTCGCGCGCCCGAGCCGGGCGCCGAGCCGGGCTATCCGGCGGGTTCGGGGTTGTGAGACAACTACCGTGGATCGCGGAGCTCGCCGTTCGCGACCTGTAGCCGGAAGAGGAGGGGGCCATGGTTCAGCAGGGTTCGGGCGGAGGACCGAGCGCCGGCAAGGAGCAACGGCAACTCGGCGGCGGGGCGATCGCCTCGCTCATCGGGGTCGGGCTCCTGGGCGTCTTCATGCTGCAGAACACCGAGAGCGTTCGACTGGACTTCCTCTTCTGGAGCTTCACGTGGCCCGTCTGGCTCCTCACGCTCGCGTCCGCGGTCCTCGGGGCGATCGTGTTGTTCGGCATCGGCGTGGTGCGTCGTCATCGGCGCCGCAAGGAGCGCCGTCAGGACCGACGCGACTAGCCTCCAACGCGGCTCACCGCTCGTAGGCGGCGCGCGCTGTGCGCTGGGCGAGCTCGCGGAGCCCGGGCGCCGCGGTCACAGGGTTCGCCGGCGCATGGGAGCTTCCCCCACCTCCTGCGCCTCCGGCGCGCCGGGACCCCATGTCGCCATCAGCCGCCCGTAGCGCTTCGACAGAGGTCGCGACGTCAGTCCCTGCAGGACGACCGACATCAGGATCGTCCACGTCGCCACCTGGAGGACGAGGTTCCGCTCGAGCGGCGCCTGGTGGAGCGACTCGAGCGCGATGAGCGCGAACACAACCGAGGCAAGGCCGCGCGGTCCGAACCATCCGATGAAGGCGATCGTGGCTACGTGCAGACGCGTCCGGAGCATCGCGATCGCCACCGGGATCATCCGGACGAACGTGAGGCTGACCAAGGCGTACGCGATCGGGGCACCCCTGATGGATCCGGTGAGGACCGGGCCGACGAACAGCGCGCCGAAGATCGTCCACACCGCGTACGAACTGAGGAGCGCGAAGTCCTCGACGAACCGGACCGCGCGCCGCTCTCCCTCGGGAGTCGTCGCACCGAACGCGAACCCCCCGACGAAGGCCGCGACGAAGCCGCTCCCTCCGATCGCGACCGAAACGCCGTACGCGAGAAGCGCAAGTGTCAGGGCCGCGAGCTCCTCCGACAGCCCCGAGGACCACCCTCGGCGACGCGCGGCCGTGAGCGCGATCCCTCCGAGGGCGCCCACCACCACGCCGGCCACCACGGCCAGCCCCAGCTCCCCCACTGCATGCGCCACCCACGAGCCCCCCTTGACGCCCTCCTCGCTGAGCGTCGCAGCCAGGAACACCGTGAAGAACGGCGCGCAGATTCCGTCGTTGAGTCCGCTCTCGATGTTGATCGCGCGGCGGATCCGAACGGGCACCACCGGGAGGGAGACGACGGCGATGACGAGGGCGGTGTCTGTGGCGGCGAGCATCGAGGCCACCATCGCGGCGCCCGCCCATCCCATGGACGGTTCGAAGGCATAGGCCGCCGCCGCACCGGCAACGATCGTGAGCGGCAACCCGACCGTGAGCAGTCTCCGCGCCAGCGTGGGATCGGCCCGTACGTCCTGCACCCGCAAGGTCGCCGCGTCGGCGAAGAGCAGGACGCCGAGGGTCAGCTCCGTCAGCAGACGGACCGCGTGCTCGTTCAAGGCGACGTGCAGCAGATTGAGGACCGATGGACCCAGCAGGAAGCCGGCGGCGACGAACACCATCGGCGCGCTGATCGAAGCCCTCTCGAGCACGTCCGACGTGAGGGCGTAGACGAGGAACACCGCGCCCACGAGGAGCAGTCCAGCCATCGATCCTCCTCACGCTCGCCCTCGGCACCCTAGCCTTCCGGAACCTATCGCGAGCGCAACGCCGCAGGGGCGAGGGTGCTCGAATCGGGTGCGCTGGCCGCGCCCAGGTAGTAGGTTTTCGACCGAATTTTCGACATGTCCCGCCCTCGGCCCTCGTAGCTCAGTGGAGAGAGCAGCGGTTTCCTAAACCGCGAGTCGGAGGTTCGATTCCTCCCGGGGGCACTCTGACCAGCGAAAACGCGGCCCCGACGAACCGGTCACGAATGCACGAGCAAGACACCGCACAACACCGCTGGCGTACGGCTCTCCCGGAGGCTTGCACTGCGAACCCGGCGGAGCTCCACGACCCGATCACGGACACCGGATGTGCTCATGCCAGCACCTCTGGCGTCGTGTGGTACGAACACCCACAGGTCTCATCGCCGCAGGAGGCAAGACGCACGGCGCCGCTTGAGACAAGCGTTGCAACGACCTCGCGTAGCTCCTCCAGGCTGGGAGGCCGGTGGATCTTCGATTCGTCCTTTGGCTCAGGGATCGGTTCGGACCAGCCATCGAGACCGGGCTTGGATCGTGCTTGGTGGCTCAACCAGAACTTCGCATCGCGCTCGGCTACCTCGATTTCTCTCTTCATTCGTGCGCGGGCAATCGCCTCGTCAACTTGGTCGATGAACTCGCGCAGCTCCGGCGTCGACGGTCGCTTCGAGTGACGGTCCTCTGCGCGCTGTCGGAGCTCTCGCAACTTACGCGACGAGATGCCGGCGACTCGTGCAGCGACGTGGTCGGTCGCGCCGGCTTCAATAGCGGCGAGGATGATTCGTTTCTGTTCGTCGGAAAGCAGTGGCTTGCGTCCAGCAGCCCTTGCGTCGCTTTGCTTTCCGTCGCCCTCGCGCTTAGCGCTAGCATCCGGTGATGGGCCCATCTGGTTCCCTCCTCCAACTCCACAGGACGTGCGTGTCTCTTCCTGTTGCTGGGAGTCGGGTGTACCCGCAGGGCCGGATCGCAGATCCGACGGCACGGCGCAGCCGCACCGTTACACCACGCGAAAATGTTACAACAAGGTAGGCAATCCTGGGATGTCGCCGGTGTAGTCGCGGGGTACGGGTATGTCGCCGGTCTCGCCCCACTGCTGCGTGCGGGTGGCGCCAGTCGAGGTGTCGCGGACCAACCACATGCCGACTTGGAGGGCGAGTTCGTTCTCGCCGTCGACGGTGCCTATCGCCGGACCAAAGCTCTCATGCTCGGGAAGCCCCCCGGACAGCTCGCCTTCGTAAACGAGGCGCCAGACCGCAAAGTCCGTCCGTCCGTCGCCGGAATAGTCGCCGGGGACGGGGATGTCGCCGACCTGACCCCACTGCTGCGAGCGGATGGCGCCAGTCGAGTTATCGCGGACCCACCACATGCCGTCACTGGGGCGCCAGATCGCAAAGTCCGTCCGGCCGTCACCCGAATAGTCGCCGGGGACGGGGATGTCGCCCGCCTGACCCCACTGCTGCGTGCGGACGGCGCCGGTCGAGTCGTCACGGACCCACCACATGCCGTCGCTGGGGCGCCAGATCGCAAAGTCTGTCCGGCCGTCACCCGAATAGTCCCCGGGGACGGGGATGTCGCCGACCTGACCCCACGGCAGCGTTCGGACGCCGGCAGTCGAGCTGTCGCGGACCCACCACATGCCGTCACTGGGGCGCCAGATCGCAAAGTCCGTCCGGCCGTCACCGGAGTAGTCGCCGGGGACGGGGATGTCGCCTAGCTGACCCCACTGCTGCGTGCGGACGGCGCCCGTCGAGCGGTCGAGGATCCACCACATGCCTTGCTGCATGGGGTCAGAGGGGCGCCAGATCGCAAAGTCCGTCCACCCGTCACCGGAGTAGTCGCCGGGGACGGGGATGTCCCCGGCCTGGCCCCACTGCTGCGTCCGAACGGCGCCGGTCGCGCTATCGCGCATCCACCACATGCCGTCACTGGGGCGCCAGATCGCAAAGTCCGTCCGGCCCCTCGTCACGAATCGCAGGATCTCGCCTGCGAAGAACTGGGGTCGCTCGATGTGGATCGAGTGACCTGTGTCGCCGACCAGCAGAAGGCGCCCCGGGGTCTTCGTCATAGCCTCGCCGAGCGCCTTGGTGCCTGTGTAGATGCCGGTGCCCGTGTAGTCGTCCACGTCACCCGTGGCAAGGAGGGTGCGAACGGTGTTGAGTGTATAGCGAACTGGGGTCGAACTGTCCCCGTACACCTCATTCTCAAGGTGGCTGTAGATCAGTTGTTCACAGGCAAGCCTCCAATGCCATTGTCGATAGAAGGAATTGTAGATCTCGCGTCTCGCCAACCGCGACATGGCAAGGATCAGGTCCGTCGGCTCGAATCCCTTTCGATACCAGTATACCGATTGACGCTTAATGATTGGCCACCACGGGTCCTTGTCATAGACTTCATTGAAGTAACGCGATCGTGAACTCGCGGTCTCCACTTCGTTGTACATGTCGCGGGCGTATCTCGGACCCTCGCGTTGGGGATTGTGTTTCACCTTCGCAAACCAGACTGAAGCCGGACTCCATGCAACGATGGCCGCTCGTGTCAGCCACTCAGGCGGGTTCTTGCGTCTCCCCAAACGCAAGCCAAGATTGCCGCCGAGGCTCCCCCCGAACACAGCGGAGATCCGATGCTGAATCCGTGGCGTCCCGTTCAGGATCGTAACGTTCTCGATTGCGTCCACGAAGGCGACGACAAAGTCCTCGACGAAGTCCAGGCACGGCGTGGTGATTGGATCGTTGTCCGATGGTAGGAACGGAAATGTTGTCGCACGCCCTACCTGGGTGTGATCGAAGGTCTGCGAGTAGCCATTGTTCGGGAGATCGAATGAGATCACGGCGTAGTTTCTTCCTCGCCTCAGCCCCTGTTCGAGCAGGTGCGGAATGATGTCGAGAGCCTCCTCGGCCCCCGAACTGTGGCCATGGAGGAACAGCAACAGCTCGTGGTCCGCAGGGATATTCGGGATCAGATCGTTCGGCGCGGATCGGGGCGACCTCGTTGCGGCCAGACGCGGTGGCTCCTCGGCACAAGCGACGAGGTATCGGGTCGCCAGCCTTACACTGAGACCTCCCGCCACGGGGGTCGCTACCGCAACCTCGTACTGCTCGTAGGGTGGTGCCGGCATGTTGACTGGACGGTGCGGCGTGTCATCTTCCGCCGAGACCGCGATCCATCCCAGGCGCGCCCGGAGCGCGGCGCGCTGGGCAACCGGTCCTCGAAGTGCCCACGCAACCTCGTAGGCCCTATTCAAGGCCTCGTTCATGGCATCTGCCACCTCGGTGTCGCTTGGGCGAGGAGCGGGCACTTGAGCGTCGAGTCGAAGCCGAGCATTGCCCTCGAACTTCAGCATGTTCACGCCCACCCTGAAGGACTCATAGCTCTTGCGCCCCGTCACGACGAGATCGGCAAGCGCGGCGCCGAGGGCCCTGGCGGCTCGCTCCTCACTCAGCGTTCGCGCTCGATTCGCTTTCACGAACTCGGTCGCCGACCAGGCCAGGATCAGATCAGGCCCGCCGCTTGGGTCGTCAGTCTTGGCAGCAATCTTGGCAGCGCCTCGCAACATGGGAATCAGCCGGCCTTCGTTCGCCGCTTCTAGGAACTGGTGCGGCGCTTGAAAGACGGCCGAGTTGGGCGGTTCCTCCCAAGGCGTCACAGGTGGCTGGACTCGCACACACCCCTCCTCGCTGGAGTCGTGTCTTCACAACCATGTGGTGCGCGATCCGTACCGGACTCCCGCCCCGTCGCAGGCATCAGGGCTGTTTGGGCAACCCACCAACTATCTGATCATGCGACGGACTAGCGCCGCAGACGAGCCAGGCCAATCCGAGGTTCATCCCGCTCACTGTGTGTCGTGCTTCCTTGCGTCGACATGACGGCATTGACGCGCAATCAGTTCGCGCCAACGCATCGGGGATCGAGTCCTTACTCCCCCACCACCGCAAAGAGTATGGAGCCGTCATAGTCGTCGTCCCAATTCCCTGACCAGTCCCGAAGGCCAAAGGTGATCTGCACTTGAACGTTCTGACCGCTTACGCCCTGAGAAGGCACCGCAACTTGCACGTCGAGCTGTCCCAGATGGTGATCATTGCCGTGACTGAACTCGACGATGAATCCGGTCAAGATGGCAGTTGCAATCGATACAGGAGCAGGGAATGAGACAGTTTGCGTCATGACCTGCGGTCCTGTGCCGGAGAGCGGCCCGAATGCTTGAGACGCTTGTACGACCTGCACTATTCACCTCCCGACTGGTCCCCGCGCATCCTTGGTCGAGGATTGGGATGCTTGTGTCGCTCGACACGGCTCGTGCGGGCTGGTTCCGTCACACTCGCCCGAAGCGCGAAGCCCGTGCCGGTGCGCTCGACGAGCCATGACTTTCCGCCTGTTCGTCCCCCATGGCCACGAACGACAGCCCGAACCCGACTGGTTCCCATCGGTAGTGACCTCAGATCCAGCTGGATACCTCGCCCGATCTGATTCCCACCGCTCTCATACCAAGCGACCTGATCGGGCGAAACCTCGCGTCCCGCCGAATCCACCGCGAGGACAGACACGACGGCAGGCAACTGATCCTCGCCTTGGGTTTCCGTCACACCCAAATGGAGTTCGACTTCTGGCGCTTCGTAATCTTGGAGTTCCACAGTAGACTCAGCCATGCCCGTTGCAATGCCGGATGAGGCCAACACCCTGACATTGAGTTCGGGCCCTCGAGTGAACAGCCTTCGGGGAATGACGGCGGTCGTGTCTGACGATCGCGCGGCCAGGCCTCGATAGGTCTCGCCTCGAGAGTCTTGCACCTGGACGAGATAGCAGACTTCCCCCTTGGTGCCCCGTCGGCGGGGGTTGCTTTTCCACTCGAGATGGACACCATCCTGCTTGCTCTCTTCGTTTGTGATGCGGACATCGGGTGGTTCCGGAATCTCCTCTCGGTAGATTTCCTCGTCCGCCTCCCTGATACGTATCGATCGAACCCCCTCAGGCATCGGGATGGCATTGCGAATGCGCTTTGGCCAGCAACCACATCCTGTTTCATTGCACGGGCATCGTAGGGGTCCGCAATCGAGCACTTCCCCATCCCCATCGAGAAGGTCGTACTCAAACTCTGTCTCACAACCGCTCCCCTGCAGGGGTGCAGGGTAGGTGAAGGAGCAGTCCCGAATGACCTCCCTCTTCCGGCTGATTGAAAGCCTGAGGAACAGGGTCATTCGCAGACCACCCCGATAGGTGAGCGCTGACGCTGGAGACGGGCCACCCTGGATAGATCCCAGAAGCGCTCGATAGGTGTAGGGGCTGATCCACGCGGAGCCTGGCAAGAAGGCAGTCATGAAATCTAGCGTGTTCGCTGGATTGAAGACAGTGTTGGTCGTTGGATCGAAACCAAACACCCCTATGCTGTCGGAGTTGAATGAGTTGTATTGAGGAAAGTCCTCGTCTGGGTTCTGCGCTGCGGGGCTGCAACCTACACAAGGTGCGTGATGACGACCCAGGGAGTGACCCACCTCGTGCGGCACGGTAGGCAGCAAGTCGATGAAGGACGCGGCAATCCTATCGCCGGTAGGCGAGCAGCCTATTACGCCTGCGGCTGAGATTCCCGCGGGCAACCCCCCAAAGTAGATGTCGTCCGAGTCTCCCTTGAGGTCGCGGAGGATGTCCAAGAGGTCACTCCACCCCGTCCCACAACCGCTACTCGGCATGAGGCCGGCAATCTGGGACGCGAGTGTCGTTGTGGTGAAGCCGGTCGCCTGCACGAACCCGCGCGGATAGGTTTGCTTCAGCAATGAGAGGGCTCCCGCGACGTCGCTCTGAGTTGGGGCAGGCGCAGCAGGCAGTAGAGTCGCAACCCCTACGGTATAGATGTTCAGTGGCTCCACGACCACGAAGACCAGTGTCCGTGTCAACGCGGTACTCCCCGCAGAGGACGAAGCCTGATCGAAGACTTTGCACGTGACACTGACGGTGCCAGAAGCCAGCGCGCCAGGAATCATGAAGTTCAGGGTGTCATTGCTCAGTGCCTGATTGATCGCCGAATCACGCTTCGGGGTAATAGAACCGCCTGGATTGATCGGCGCCAATGTGGTGCTCGAGACGCCGTTGTTGACTATGAGTTCGCCACTCAGCTGTGAAATGGGCGGCAGTCCGGCTCCTGCGTCCCAGTCCACGTAGACGCGCACACCGGTGTTCTTTCCGGCGATGAGGAAGACGGAGTTGTCCGGGTGCGCGTTCGCCGAATCCAGGTATGAGGATGCCCTGAAGAACTGCGTGGCCTGATTGAGCTCCAAGCCAGTGATAGCCAAGTCTGCCCGTGGGGGCGGCTCCGTCGCCGACTGTAGTTCGGCAAGTACGACGAACTCGATGACTCCATCGTACGTGTCATCCCAATTCCCAGACCAGTCGCGAACGCCGAATGTACCTTCGACCGTCACAGTATTGGCGTTAGTGCTCGTTGCAAGACGGACATCGAGGCGCCCGACGTGATGATCGTCTTGACTACCGTACTCAGCCAAGTAGCCCGAAAGGCCGGCCACCGCGGAAGTGACCGCACGTGGAAACACCAACGTCTTTGACGCTACTCTGGGTCCGTCTCCGCTGAGTGGAGACGAAAAATCGAGAGAGTCGGTTCGAACGTCCATCCTTCAGGACTCCGCCTCGTCCGACCTAAGCTTCATGACCCCCGCCCGGGGTGCTTATGTACGGCTACACCCTCCCCCGTGACGTCACAATCGGCCGGAAGAGCTACGCAACTTGGATGGCAGGCCGTGCGTCGTGACGATGGCAATGGGACAGTTGCAGAAACAATTTGCCGAAGTTGCCAAGTCTGTGAAGAGACGACGACGCGGAAGTCGGGTCAACAGCAAGGTCATCTGTCCAACAGATTGCTCACGCGGCCGCGAGGGGCGGTTGCTGCATCGGTTATCTCGGTCAAGGCTTGGCGTAGCTACTCTTGATGAGCCCACGGTTGCGCCGCTGAGCGCCGGCGGCAGGATGCTTGGAACGCGGCGCAAGCGGCGCATCGGCGCATCGGATAGAGGCCGTTTCCTAAACCGCGAGTCGGAGGTTCGATTCCTCCCGGGGGCACTGAGGATCGGTCGTGTTCCCGCGTGATGGAGGCTGGGGGCTTTGGCGAGCACCGGAAGGATCAGGCAGATCCTGGTCGCGCTGACGCTCGTGGTGCCGGCCGCCTGCGGAGGAGGGGCGGAGCCGACGTCCGAACCGATAGAGACCCCCTCGGGACCAGCGTCGCCGAGCGTTTCGGTCGAAGGTCAACCGCCCACCACGAACAACATCCGAGGCATCTGGCAGCACGCCACCCAGCCCTCACGGATGATTCGATTCGGCCCGGACCAGGCGTTCGCCGTGGACACTCACGGATCGATCGATTCGTCCCCGGCGCTGGTCGGGACGTATGAGCTGGATGGCAGGGACATCGTCGTCACGGTGACCCAGGTCGGCGGGCCGTGCGACGTTGGTGACACGTGGACCTGGCGGACGGGGGTCCCGGAGGACGGTCGACTCCAGCTGGTATTCACCGAAACCGGCCGGGGCCAATGCGCCATCCCGATCGGAACGGAATGGTTGTTCATTCGGCTGTCACCCAGGTCGTCGGCCGGTGCCGACATCACGGCCGATCCGGTCGGAGGATTCGCCCCGTTCCCGGCGAACTCCGACGAGGCCCTCGAGGTCTTGGATGGACTGTGGCTCCTCGAATCGGGCGGTCATCTGCTCCGGCTCAGGCCATACGGGACGTACGCGATCGACGACATGGGGCTCCTGGGGAGCGATCCCTACGACGCTGGCGCCATCGAGGTGGCGGGGACGACCCTCACCTTGGTGAGCGGGGCCGGCTCCAACCGCTGTGCCGAGGGGGATCGCCTCGTCCTGCGCAGCGTGCGGATCGATGAGATTGGCCGCTCCCTCCGAGGGACGGTGGTCCACGACGATTGCTCGCACGCCACCGGCACGCGGCCGACGTGGATCCGGCTCTCCCTCTGACCCGGGATCCGCGGCACGGTGTCGGCACCACGCAACGTTCGTGGCCGAGCCGCTCGTGGGCCATGTGCTTGATGCGCTGCGGTGAGCCGGTCGCTGAGAGGCGACTACCGAGGCTCGCCGGCGAGGCGCTCCATGAGGAGGATGACGCCGTACATCACCGCGACGGTCGCGGCCGCCACGAGCCAGTGAACGAGCGTGGCGCCCACAGGGCTCGGGCCACCCCAGGATCTCGCCAGCGCGTCCTCGGACGCGCCGGCCGCCCAGAACGGGTACCAGATCGCCCGGGCCAACGCGAACAGGAGCACGGCGGCCGCGAGGGTTGCCACTAGCGCGATCGGCAGGCCGACCAGCGCTCGACCCAACGGCGTGCCGCGGCCGCGCTGCGGTTCCTGCCTCGAGGAGGGATACGACACCTCGTCCGGACGGCGCGTTGCGGCGCGAACGACGACGAGGAGCTGGCGGGGCAGGGCGACGAGAGCTCGCAACACCTTCCCCCAGGCGGCGACGATGAAGCCTCCTCCCCTCACGGCCACGCCGAACCGACGGTCGTGTCGGGGCTCAGTGGTCGACGTCGTCTCGCGGCCGGCAGGTCGGCTCCCTCATGGTCCTTCACGACGCGGTAACGGATGTGGGTGACGCCGGGTGCCTCGATCGCGCGGACCTGCTCCACCTTTGGGATGCCGACGTTCTCGAGAAGCCGCTCTCCGGCGCCGAGCAGGATCGGAACGATGTGGAGCTCGAACTCGTCGACCAACCCGGCCGCGAGGTACTGCTGGACGACATTAGCGCCTCCACCGAGCGACACATCCCGCGCGCCCGCGGCCTCCTTCGCCTGATCGAGCGCCGAGTCGATCCCTTCGGTCACGAAGACGAAGGTGGTGCCGCCCAGCATCTCCAGAGGTTCACGAGGGTGGTGGGTGAGGACGAAGACCGGCGTGTGGAAGGGAGGATCGTCGCCCCACCAGCCGTTCCACGGGGGGTCGTCGCGCCACGGACCGGGGCCGCCTCCGAACATGTTCCGGCCCATCACCACGGCGCCGACGTTGGACTGCGCCTCTTCGACGACCGGGGTGCTGGCATTGATCACACCACCCTCCTCGCCCTGTTGGGCGCGCCAGGCCTCGAGCTCGATCACCCACCGGTGGAGATCCATGCCCCCAACGCCGATGGGGTCCTCCTCGCTCTGGTCGGGGCCCGCGACGTACCCATCCAGCGAAACCGCAAGTTGGAACCTGAGCTTGCCCATCGAACCTCCCTCGGCTCGTCGCGACGGATCGGCTACGTATCGGCGGACAAGGCGCCGGTCTCGGAAGGCCGGACCCCGCGAAGCTCTCGCATGGATCCTCCTTCGCGAGTTCCTCAGGATTCAAACCCTGTTGACCTCCGATCAGGCGCACGAGGGTCGGCGACAGGGTTCGCGAGTCCGGACAGTGAACCGGGGAAACGCGCAACTCCGACGATCCGTGTCTTGATCCGATCCGTGACGCGGGCAGGCAGCGCGGTCAGAAGCCGCGCGTTCACCCGATTTCGCAGGCCTGGCCGGTATCGGCGGCGGGGATTGCGTGCAATCGCGGCGTCGGCCACAACCATGCCGGCGCTGTCGGCGGACGCCGCCGCCTTCAACAAGCGCTCGGGGAAGCCAAACCCCGCCGGCCAGGTGCCGCGGTAGGCATCGAGTACGTCGTCGTACAAGGGCAGAGACGACGCCGCCTTCTCGTACAACGAGGTGCCGACGACCCCCGGCTCCACCAGCACGACGCGAACCCCAAAGGGAGCTACCTCCATCCGCAACGCGTCGGAGAGCGCCTCGAGCGCGAACTTCGATGCGGAGTAGACGCCCGAACCCGGGAGCGAGAATCGTCCGAGCACGCTGGAGACATTGACGATGCGTCCGGACCCTCGAGCGCGCATCTGCGGCAGGAAGGCACGCGTCACGGCCAGGAGCCCGAATACGTTCACCTGGAACTGTGTCAGCATGAGGTCGTCGGGGACCGCCTCTACCGGGCCGAGCAGCATCGTCCCGGCGACGTTCACGAGCACGTCCAGCCCGTACCCGTCCGTCGCCGTTCGTACCTGGTCGACCGCACGGTCGATGGACGACGCATCGGTCACGTCGAGGGCGATCGGGTGGGCAGCGGGGAGCTCCCCGGCCAGGGCTTCGAGCGTGTCCGGTCGACGAGCCGCAGCGAAGACGACGTACCCGGCGTCGACGAGGCGGGCAGCGGTCGCCCGGCCGATTCCCCCGCTCGCCCCGGTGACCAGGACGACCCGAGGGGATATGGACTCGGAGGCCCAGAACCGGCTCATCGGCTCCCACCGCGCGCGGACACGCTCACGGGGGAACCCGCGATCGGGAGCACGGTCTCGGGCGACGTCGAGGGGCGGGCCGGGAGCAGGAACCACACGAGCGCCGCGCCCACGACCGCCACCCCGAACGCGACGAGGGATCCGGCCGCGAAGCTGCCCTCGAACGCGTGGACGGCCGCGAGCCGAACCCGATCGGCGGCGAGGCCGAATCCCCCCTGATCCAGGGCCTGCGCAACCACGATGGCGCCTCCGACCGATCCCCTCGCCGCCTCGACGGCATCTCGGGGAAGGGCGGGAAGAGCCGAGCTCAGACGTGTCGCGTAGATCGAGGCCGAGATGCTCCCGATCACTGCAACGCCGAGCGTTCCGCCGAGCAGCCGGGTGGCGTCGTTGACGGCCGAGCCGACACCCGCCTTCGCCGCCGGCACCGCCCCCATGATCGCCTCGGTCGCGGGGGCGCTCGTGAGACCCATCCCCGTCCCCAACACCAGCATCTGCGAAGCGATCTCCAGATACGACGTGCCCGGCGAGGCCGTCGAGATCCACGCGAAGGCGACCGAGAGAAGAAGAAGCCCAGCGGTCACCACGATCTTGTTCCCGACGCGGACGGCGACACGCGTCCCGACGAGCGACGAGATCGCCACCGATACCGCGACGGGGAGCAGACGGAACCCCGTGGCGAGCGGGCTGTAGGCCTTGAGGAACTGGAAGAACTGCGTCACCAGGAAGATGAAGCCCGAGAGCGCGAAGAACGCCACGGTGACGGCGCCGCTCGCGGCGGTGAATCTGGGGTTCCGGAACAGCTCGAGGTCGAGCATGGGATGGGGACGTCGCCGCTCGGCATGGAGGAACGCGCCGAGGACGACGGCGCTCACCGCGAACCCGGCGACGGTGCGCGCAGATCCCCAACCCCAATCTGGAGCCTCGATGATGGTGAGGACCAGCGCTCCCATGCCGGCGGCCGACAGGAGGAGCCCGGCCCAGTCGACCGGCGGCGTCCTCGGATCGCGCGAGGTGGGCACGACGAGAGCGACGAGGACGACGATCCCTGCCGCGACCGGTGCCATGAACAGAAAGACGCTTCCCCACCAGTACCGTTCGAGGAGCCACCCGCCGACGATCGGACCGAGCGCGATCCCCACACCGGTGGTCGCACCCCACAGCCCAATCGCGCGGGCGCGCTCAGTTCGCTCCGTGAAGATGTTCGAGATGAGCGAGAGCGTGGCCGGGAAGATCAATGCGGCACCGAGGCCCATCACCGCGCGGGCCGCGATCAACGCATCCATGGAGGTCCCAGCGGAGCCGGCCAGGCTCGCCACCCCGAACACGCCGAGTCCCACCATCAAGGTGCCCTTGCGCCCCAGCCGGTCACTCAGGCTCCCGGCCGCAAGGATCAGGGCCGCGAACACGAGGCTGTACGCGTCGACCACCCATTGCAGATCGGTGGTCGACGCGTCGAGCTGGCGCACGAGGCTCGGGAGCGCCACGTTCACGATAGTGGTGTCGAGGCTGATCACGAACGCCGCCATGCACAGGGCGGCGAGGGCGATGCCTGGCCGACGCGGCACCGGTAGGTGCGACCGCGGCTCCGGAGGTTCCTTGGTCGGCCCGCTGGCGAGCAGCCGTGAGCGCTTCATAGTTGCCTCGATCTCCGTTGGATGTCCACGGTCATGAAGCGTTCAAGCGCGCTGCACCGCAGTTCACTCTCGTCGGAGCTTGCGGTGAACCGGACCCCGCCTAGGTCGAGCGAAGCAGGCCGATCCCCAGCGCGAGGGCACCCGCTCCGAGGGCCACGGCGCCGACCCAAAGGAGCGCGATGAGCCGGTTGGGCTCGGTGCGCCCGCGCCCCATGGACGAGAAGAAGAACCCGGCGGGCATCAAGATCGCAGCGAACGCCGCACCGCTGCGTCCAAGGATCGCCGGCACGCCGTTCATGTCGGCGGCGTCTGCGAGGACCTGACAGACGAGCGCGAGGATGACCAGAACCCCCGCGTGCGCGTGACCCGCCCGTGAGAAGTCGCGCTGGAACGGCGTCATCGGAACCCGCCCACGGACGATCCGAAGCATGAACGTCCCGCCGTACTCCACGGCGACGATCGTCAACAAGATGACGCCGGCCGTGGTTCTGGCGTCCGCCGACAAGGTCAGAGTTCCCGTCATCAGCTCGTGCCGGGTTCGGGTGCCGGGTGTCCCCTCGTCCGCCTCCGCGTGCGCCCTGAGCGCTCCGCCGCTGCGGAGCCGGAAGAACGACCCTTGTCCCTACGGGTGTGTGCCTTGGCCCCGCGAGCCAGGCGCTCGCGGTTCGCTTCTCGAAGCAGCTTGTCGAGCGCGCCCGCGGCGTCGGGGGTGGGGAAGCGCATCATTGCCCTGCCGCCTCCCTCTCCCGTGGACGAGCTGCGGCGACGATCGATCGTTCGACGAGGAGCCGTTCGAGCATCGCAACGGTTCGTCGATGATCGGCCAGGTGCTCCTCCAGCCGCTCGAGGTGGAGCTCGAGGTACCGGTGGACGATCTCGGGATCATCGGCCTCGAGGATCAGGACGATCTCCTCCGAGGGCATGCCCAGATCCCGCAGCGCGAA
The DNA here is from genome assembly GCA_963716935.1 of uncultured Actinomycetes bacterium. Taxonomy (GTDB): domain Bacteria; phylum Actinomycetota; class UBA4738; order UBA4738; family HRBIN12; genus CALGFI01. Next base: position 660,873 of record CAVQUN010000008.1, read on the forward strand.
AATCGTCCAGGCGATCGACCCGACCCGGTCTGCAAGGGAACCGCCGTCGCGCCGCCCCATTGACCAGTCGACCGTCGCGAGGCCACCGGGCGGTGACCTCGTCGACCTCGTACGGCTCCCCGCCTCGATCGCTGAGCGCATCGCGATCCCCTTCCGATTGACACGATCGGGGCGTTCAAGTGCGGTGCACGGCCGTTCACTCCCTCAACCGACCCCCCGACCGAAGGACCGCGTCGGCGACGCCCGCCGAACCCTGGTGAGGCGAGGCGACCGATCGAAATGCGAGACTTCCCCGGCGGAATCGCGCTGAGGCGCCGATTCGGGAGGGGAACCCGTGCGAGGGGCCTTCATCGGCCGGGATCGGGAGCGTGCCGAACTCGCGGCCGCGCTACAGGACGCGATCGAGGGTCGGGGTGGCGTCTGCGTGATCACCGGCGAGCCGGGCATCGGCAAGACCGCGCTCGCGGACCAGGTGAGCGAAGACGCGATCGAGCGAGGGGCCCGCGTCGTGTGGGGGCGGTGCTGGGAGGGCGAGGGTGCCCCGCCCTACTGGCCGTGGACCCAGATCCTCCGGGCCCTCGCCGACCAGGTCGACGACGAGACCCTGCGATCGATCGCGTCGTCCGGAGCGGCACAGATCGCGCTCTTGGTGCCCGATCTCGCGACGCGCCTTGGCGAATCCCCAGGTCGGGTCACGATCGAGTCCGACGCCCGGCGCTTCTACCTGTTCGAAGCGGTCGCGAAGTACCTGAAGAACGCGTCGGCGGCCCAGCCGCTCGTGCTCGTGCTGGACGACCTGCACGCCGCCGACCGCCCATCGCTGCTCCTGCTCCAGTTTCTCGCGGGCGACGTCCGGGCCACGCGCATGCTCGTCGTGGCCACCGCCCGCGACGTGGAAGTCACGCGATCGCCCGAAACGGAGGACGCGATTGCGACTCTCGCCAGGCAGGGCCCGGTGCTCGGCCTCGAGGGCATGGATCGCGACGAGGTCGGGCGCCTCGTCGAACAGGTCTCGGGGACCGTCCCGTTGCAGGGGAAGCTGACCGCGATCCACGAAGCAACCGAGGGGAACCCGTTGTTCGTTCGGGAGGTCACGCGGCTGGTCGCCACGAAGGACCGGCTGGATCGACCCGGTCAAATCAGCGTCTCCATTCCGCCGAGCGTTCGTTCGGTGATCCGTCGACGGATGTCGCCGCTTTCGGCCGACGCCATCCGGGTGCTCTCGGCCGCCGCCGTCGTTGGTCGGGACTTCGAGCTCAAGCTCGTGGGCCCGGCCAGCGACCTCCCGAACGATCGAGTCCTCGAATCGCTCTCGGAGGCCGCGACGCTGGGTGTCATCGGCGAAGAGCCGGCCGCGGTCGGCGTCTATCGCTTCGCGCACCCCCTCATGCGAGAGGTGATCTACGACGAGCTCCCGATCCCCGCCCGAATCCAGCTCCACCGGCTCGTGGGCGAGGCGATCGAGCGCATGTACGGCGAAGACTCGCGTCCGCATCTCCCCCAGCTCGCCCATCACTTCGCCGAGGCGGCGCCTGCGGGCGAGGGCGCAAAGGCCCGACACTACGCTCGTCGAGCCGGCGATCGAGCGATGGACGCCAGCGCGTACGAGGACGCAGTCGTCGAGTTCGGCGGGCGCTGGAGACGTGGGAGTTCGCCGGACCCGACGAGGCTCTGCGCTGCGAAGTGATCCTGCGGCTCGGCGATGCGCTGGCTCGCGCCGGCGCGTACGAGGACGCCCGGGCGAGCTATCTGTCTGCCGGCGACGTCGCCAGGAGACTCGGAGATGCCGACCGGCTCGCGCTGGCGGCGCTCGGCTTCGCCGCGCCACAGGTCGAGGCAGGCGTGGTCGACCGGCCCCTGATGGCCCTCCTGGAGGAGGCGCTCGACGCGTTGCCCCCGGGCGACGGAGCCCTACGCTCTCGGATCCTGTCTCGGATGTCCCTCGAACTGACCTTCTCCGACGCGACCGAGCTGAGGGAGCGGCTCAGCCTCGAGTCGGTGGAGATGGCTCGACGCCTCAATGAGGTCGTCCCGCTGGCGTTCGCCCTGCGCGCTCGGTGGCTCGCGGTCTGGGGTCCCGATGGGCTCGAGGAGCGAGCCGCGCTGGCCGACGAGATCCTCGCACTGGGCGTGGGAACCGGCGACCGGGAGACGGAGATGATCGGTCGAGCCCGGCGGATCACGTGCTCGATGGAAGCGGGAGCCGTCCGAGCGGCCGAGGCCGACGTCCTCGCCCATGCCGCGCTGGCGAACGAGCTCCGGATGCCGTACCACCAGTGGGTGGCGGGGTCGATGCGCGGAATGGTGACGCTGCTCGATGGCGCGCTCGAGCTTGCCGAGGAGCACGCGGACGCAGCCCTGGGCTTCCTTCCCGAGCGCCGAGACGCGATCTACGCCCACCTGAATCAGCTCACCCCGATCCGCTGGGACCAGGGACGGCTCGGAGAGCTGCGGGGGGCGTGGCAGGAGATCGTCGACACGTTCCCGCAAGCGGGCTTCTCGCGCGGGTGGCTCTGCCTCGCCGAGGCGGAGCTCGGTCGGCAGGACGAGGCGCATCGATGGCTCCGTTCTCTCGTCGACGCGATCCACCAGCTCCCGCGAAACGGGATCTGGCTTCCCGCCCTTGCCGTCGCGTGCGTCGCCGCGAGGCTGCTGGACGATCCAGGCGCCGCGGAGGAAGTGCACCCGCTCCTGCTCCCGTACGTGGACCAGACCATCGTCATGTCGGTGCCCCACCCGGTGACGTGTTTCGGATCCGCCTCGCTGTACGTCGCCATGCTGGAGGCCACGCTGTCGCGATGGGAGGAGGCGGAGGACCATTTCGCGTCGGCGATCCTCGTACACACGCAGGTGGGCGCGAGGGCCCTGCTCGCCCGCACTCAGCTCGAGCACGCGCACATGCTCGGCCGGCGAGGGCGGACCGCAGATCGGGGCCGCGCGCTTGATCTGCTGAACCGTGCCGCGGCCACCGCGACGGCCCTGGGGATGCACGGGGTCCTCGGCGAGATCGAACGACTCCGGGAGCTGAACGGCGGCGGCGCCGTCGCCGCGGAGGCACACGGAAACGCCTTTCGCCACGAAGGCGAGTATTGGACGGTGGTGTACGAGGGCTCGCTCGTGCGACTCCGAGACTCCAAAGGTCTTCGGTACCTGGCGACCCTGCTCGCGAATCCCGGGCGAGAGTTCCACGTAGTCGACCTCGAGGGTGGAGGTCAACGGGGAGTTGCAGCCGCATCGGGTACCGGGCGGCGGACCGTCTCGGACGAGCTCGAGATGCGCTCCGATCTCGGCGACGCGGGCGAGATGCTCGACGCGACCGCCAAGGCCGCCTACCGAGCGCGCCTGGAGGACCTCCAGGCCGAGGTCGACGAGGCGGAGCTCTTCAACGACCCCGCTCGCGCCACGAAGGCCCGGGAGGAGATCGACTTCATCGCGGGCGAGCTCGCCAGGGCGGTCGGCCTCGGGGGCCGCGATCGGCGAGCGGCATCCCACGCCGAGCGGGCGAGGCTGAACGTGACGAGGGCCATCCGAGCGGCGATCGGAAACCTCGCGCGCGCCAACCCGCCCCTCGGGCGTCACCTCACCTCGACGATCCGAACGGGTCGTTACTGCTCGTACACCCCCGACCCTCGAGCAGAGATCGACTGGGGGTCCTGACCCCACGAACCTCCGTCTCTGAACGTGAGTTCCTCCGGTTTGAACGCTCCCGTACCGGATGCTGACGAACCATGAGGGACTGGCCCATTTGACCGGTTCCGGCGCGCTGTTCTTGCAAGGGAGCTCTTCGTGAAGCCCTCACCCTCCTCGTTTCGGATCATCTCGATCCGAGCTCGCGATGCTGCGCCTGGCGCTCGGCCCGGCGCGTCTCACGAGTTCGCAAAGTCCGTGCGTCATCGTGCGCCCGTGACCCGGCGGCGAATCACCGCAACGCTCGCGGCGTTGGCCTTTGCCTGGCTGGTCGGCGCGTGCGGGAACGACGGCGGCTCCGATGTCGGCGGCCCTGCCCGTCCCGACCCCGGCCCGACCACAAGCGGCACCGCCGCCGCCACAGCTTGGGAGCGGATCGTGCCGGGAGGCGACTGCCAATGCTCCGACGGCTCAGACTTCAGCTTCTGGGTGCGCGAAGCGAACCAGGAGAAGGTCGTCTTCTTCCTCCAAGGCGGCGGCGCCTGCTTCTCCGCCGAGACATGCGCACCCGAAAGCGAACTGTACGACCCCACGATCGACGGTACCGACGACCCGACCGGAATGGGTGGCATGTTCGATTTCGCCGACGCGCGCAACCCGTTCGCCGACTACTCGGTCGTATTCGTCCCCTACTGCACGGGTGACGTCCACATCGGCGACTCCATGACGGAGTACGCGCCGGGCCTGACGATCCAGCACAAGGGGTACGTCAACGGCACCGCCGCACTCGACCATTTGGCCGCCACATTTCCACGCGCGACCCAGGTCGTTGTGGTGGGCGAGAGCGCCGGCTCCGTCGCCTCACCGCTATATGCCGGACTCACTTCGGACCGCCTCCCGGACGCCAGGATCACCGTGCTGGCGGACGGATCGGGCGCGTACCCCGACGTACCCGAGATCACCGAAATCATCGCCGACTGGGGCGCCGGCAGGGCGATCCCGGCCTGGTCCCAGAACACCGACCCGGCCGCCGAGCAGTGGAGCTTCCCTGGGTTCTTCGTCAAGAGTGGTCAGCACGACCCCGAGATCGTGTTCGCCCGTCACGACTACGCCTACGACGGCGACCAGAAGTTCTTCGCCGAGCTCGTCGGCCTCTCTGCGGAGGATCTCGTGTCGCTGATCGACGCCAACGAGACCCAGATCGAGGGCGCCGGGGTCAACCTCCTCAGCTTCATCGCTCCGGGCGATGAGCACACCGTGCTGAGCGACGGGCCGTTCTACACCGAAGAGGTGAACGGCCAACCGCTGGTGGACTGGGTGACCAGGCTCATCGCGGGCGAACCGGTCGACGACGTTCACTGCACGGAGTGCACGGCCGGCTGAGCGGTTCCGCTGCCGATAATCGGTCGAGGGAGGACCCCTCGGGCAGCGCCTCTCCCGGGCGGTCCGAACGGGGCGCTACTGCTCCCATACCCCGAAAGCGAGCTCGAGCTTCCCGTTCTTGTCACGTCGGGCCGGCACGACGAGATGACGCCCGCCCTCGTGGAGCCGCTCGCGACCGGCATCCGAGGTGCACAGCCATGTCGTCTTCTCGCTGAGCGCTCACCTTGCGATGGCCGAGGAGCCGGCTCGCTACCGCGAGGTCGTGGATCGGTTCTGTCGCCGCGCCGAAGCGGTGAGTTCCGAAAGGTAGAGGGTCTACCCCCGGCGCAGATCGACTGGGGGATCTGACCCAACAGGCCTCGGCGAGCGCACCTCTGAGCCTGAACGCCGGTTCCTCTCGTTTGAACGCCCTTGGAGCGGATGCTCGACCGACCGGGAGAGAGGCCATGACCGCCGGAGGACCTGCCGGCGTCGAGATTCGCCTTCGAATCCGGCGGTCAGAGCCGCTGACGGGGACGGTGGCGACCGATCGGGGAGTCGAGCTGGCCTTCGAGGGGTGGATGGAGCTGATCGGGGCGATCGCCGAGCTGCTCGGTCGTTCGCGAACGGAGGGGTCGGGATGAGGAAGATCGTGGCCGGACTGTTCATGACGCTGGATGGCGTCGTGGAAGCATCGGAGACCTGGACGTCGGAGTACTTCGACGCCGAGGTGGGAGGCATGATCCAGTCGCAGTTCGACGCGGCCGACGCCTTGCTGCTCGGACGGCGGACCTACGAGCTGTTCGCCGGCTACTGGCCCCACCGGTCGGCCGAGGACGAGCCGATGGCGGGCTCCATCAACGCCATGCCGAAGCTGGTGGTGTCGACCACGTTGTCCTCGGTCGAGTGGCAGAACTCGACGCTCATCGGCGGTGACGTCCTCCAAGCGCTCGGCGAGCTGAAGGAGCTTCCGGGCAAGAACCTCTACATCAGCGGCAGCCCGACCCTGGTCCGGTCGCTGCTTCGCGCCGGCCTGCTGGACGAGCTCTGGCTCCTCGTCGGCCCGATCGTGCTGGGGGCCGGGATCCGCCTCTTCGAGGACTGGACGGATCGGGTACCGCTCGAGCTCGTGGAATGTCACGACTTCCGCAGCGGGTTCGTCTCCCTTCGGTACCGCCCTCCCAGCACCTGAGGCTTTGAAGGAGGTCTTGATGCAGTCATCCCTTTCGCACTCGAACAGCTTCTCCGTCTCGCACCTTCGGGCCCTCGTCGACGGTCTGGTGATCGCGCCCAACGACGATGCGTACGACGAGGCGCGGACGGTCTACTACGGCGGGATCGACCGCCGGCCTGCGGTCATCGTCCGGGTCGCGAACGCGTCCGACGTCGCACGGGTCGTGGAGCTGGCGCGAGACACCGGGCTGGAGCTCGCCGTCCGAAGCGGCGGTCACAGCGTTGCCGGGCACGGCGTCTCCGACGGAGGGGTCGTGCTCGACCTCTCGGACATGAAGGCGTTGGACATCGACGCTCGGGGCCGCACCGCGTGGGCCGAGACCGGCCTGACGGCCGGCGAATACACGACCGCGGCCGGGCGCCACGGCCTCGCGACCGGGTTCGGCGACACCGGCTCGGTCGGGATCGGGGGCATCACGCTCGGCGGTGGCGTCGGGTACCTCGTTCGCAAGCACGGGCTCACGATCGACGACCTGCTCGCCGCGGAGATCGTCACCGCGGACGGCGAGCTCGTCCACGTCGACGAGGAGACGCACCCGGATCTGTTCTGGGCGATCCGCGGCGGCGGAGGGAACTTCGGCGTGGCGACCCGCTTGCGGTACCGCCTTCACGAGGTCGACACGGTCGTCGGGGGGATGCTCCTGCTCCCGGCGACGCCCGACGTCCTCGTCTCGTTCATCGCCGAGGCGGAGGCCGCGCCGGACCAGCTGTCGACGATGGCCAACGTCATGCCCGCGCCCTCGATGCCGTTCCTTCCCGCCGAGCATCACGGCCGGCTCGTGATCATGGCGCTGATGGCCTACGCGGGCGACGTCGCGACCGGCGAGCGAGCGATCGCCCCATTTCGTGCGCTCGCCACGCCGGTCGCCGACATGCTCCGCCCGATGCCGTATCCGGAGATTTACCCGCCGGCGAATGGCGACGACCATCCGGTGGTCGCTGCGCTGCACACGGGGTTCGCCGACACGATCGGGCCCGCCGAGGCCGAGACGATCCTCGATCGCCTGGAGGCCTCGACCGCCCCGGTGCGCGTGACACAGCTCCGCGTCCTCGGCGGCGCGATGGCCCGGGTGCCGGTCGAGGCCACCGCGTTCGCCCATCGCGCCCGGCGGATCATGGTGAACGTCGCCGCCCTGTCCGCGGACACGGCCGAGAAGGAGCGAAACGAGGCGTGGGTCAGCGAGCTCGCGGCCAACCTGCGCCAGGGGGCCGCGGGCGCCTACGTCAACTTCCTCGGTGACGAGGGCGAGGACCGCATTCGCGAGGCCTATCCGGGGTCGACCTGGGACCGGCTCACGGCGGTCAAGTCTCGCTACGACCCGACCAACGTGTTCCGCCTGAACCAGAACATCCCGCCGAGGGCCACGCGGTGATAGACCCTTCCGAGGATCGAGTTCGAAGGGGGTAGATCGGGGTGGACGTCGACACGAAGGATGCTCGAGCGTTCGAAGGCGCGATCGCTCGGATCTGGCGCGGCGCCACGCGGGAGGAGGACGCGGCGGGCTACCAACAAGCCCTCCGGTCTGACCTTCGCGAGGTTCGAGCGACCGAGGGCAACGTGGGCGTCGTCATCCTTCAGCGGAAGCAGGACGGCCGAACGGAGTTCCTCTTCGTGTCCCTGTGGGAGTCGATGGACGCGGTGGTCGGCTTCGCCGGGCATGACGTGGATCGAGCGGTCTACTTCCAGGACGACGCGCGCGTGCTGCTCGAGCTGACCCTCCGGGTCGACCACTTCGAGATCGTCGCGTCGGAGCTCGATCGTCGCTGAAGCGACGGACCGCGCTGCTAGCCTGCGCAGATGGACATTCGGATCCAGTGCGTCGTGGTCGATGCCGACGATTGCGAGCTCCTGGCTCGCTTCTGGTCCCGCGCGCTCGGTTGGCGAATCACGTACGAGAGCCCCGGAGAGTGGTGCATCGAGCCGCCCGAGGGCAGCCCCGCGGTCGACGTCGCGCCCGACATCCTCTTCGTGAAGGTTCCCGACCGCAAGACGGTGAAGAACCGCCTGCACTTCGACCTGCGACCGCAGGACCAGGCCGGACAGGTGCAACGGCTCCTCGATCTCGGCGCACGACGCATGGACATCGGCCAAGGCGCCGATGCGACCTGGGTGGTCCTGGCGGATCCCGAGGGCAACGAGTTCTGCGTCCTCGAGCCGATCGGCACCGCGTCTTCTTGATCCGGTTGCGTCGATCCGCGGTCACGCCTCGAGCAGACGCTTCAGGGCGCCGAGGGCGGCCGCCCAGCCCTGCTCGGAAACCTCCTTCGCCGGTACGGACGGGAGGTTGACCTCGCTCACGGTGAGCTCGGTCGTGCCGCCGCGTTCGAGCAGCGCCCAGGAAACCTCCTGATAGTTCTCGGGGCTGTCGGGCAGGCCGGAGACCGGGCTCCAGTGCGTGTGGACGAGCAGTCGCTCGGGCTCCAACCTCAGGATCGTGCCCTTGTCCTGGTACGGCCTCCCCTGGTACTCGCCGCGGTGCACGATGGGGCTCCCCTCCGCCCAATCGGTCTCGGTGTCGACCCCGAAGAACCACTCCTTGATCACCGACGGTGTGGTCATCGCCTCCCAGACCTTCGCGGCCGGGACGTCGAGCGTGATCGAGACCTGCGTGCTGAGGTCGCTGGTCATGGCATCCTCCCTCGGATCCGAGCATCCCAACCCGGATTGGACCGACGTTACTCAGACCCGACCGAGAGCCGACTCGCCCCGCCACCGACCGTGACGTCGTATCGGCCGCCGACCGACTCCTCGAAACCATGGCCGAGGAGCCGGAGCCGCCCACCGACGGCCCCGAACGCCTCGCCGTCGAACGCGAGCTTCGAGGAGCCGTGGGCGACCTGCAGGCGAGCCGGCACCGAGCGCGGACGAACGATCCGGACCTTGCTCACTCCTCCGCCGAACCGCACGTCGACGGGTCCGGTCGGTTCGGGCAGCAGCAGCTCCACGTCGCTCGCTCCCCCGCCGATCCGCACCGAACGCAGGTCGAGGGATCGTAGGTCGGCACGGACGCCCGAGGCCCCTCCCCGGATCACGATCTCCCAGGGTAACGACGCGTTGAGCTCCACCTGGGCCTTGCGACGTCGCCATTCGGACGGCATGAAGACGCGGGGATAGCGCATCACGACGGCGCCGTCGCCGAACCGGACCCGGGGCGGCGAACCCAGGAACCGAGCTCGCAGGATGTCGTCCATCTGATCCGCGGCTCGAATCGAAAGGCGCGCAACACCGTTCGCGAACTCGAGCCGCCCATTTCGCGCCGTCCCGAGCGGGACGGCCACCTCGTGGTCACGATCGGCGACCTCGATGGCCGATCGGGTGCCGTTCTCCGAGCTGGTCATGT
>CAVQUN010000009.1:0-164656 GCA_963716935.1 uncultured Actinomycetes bacterium
CCTTCCTCCTTCGGGATTCGATCTCATCCGCGTCGGTAGCGGGCCACCGCGACCGGCGCGAAGGCGGCGACCAGGACCACCGACCAGAGCAGGGCGCGCTCGACGAAGTACGCGGTCGGATGGCCGAGCAACACCTCCGCCGACGGGCCGAGCGTGAGCGCGCGCACCGCGTCGACCATGTACGTCACCGGCTGATGCTCGGCGAACGCCTGCATCCAGCCCGGCATCGTCTCGACGGGCACGTACGCGCTCGAGACGAAGGTGAGCGGGAAGACGAGGAGCGCCATCCCCTGGGCGGCCTGGGCGTTGCCGGCGAACAACCCGAGCGCGATGAACAGCCATTCGAACGCGAACCCGAAGACGAGGCACAGCCCGAAGGCCGCGAGCGCCTCCTCGATCGAGCCGTGGATCCGAAAGCCGACGGCGAATCCGACCGCCGCCGTGATGGCCACGCTCCACACCAAGAGGGTCGTGTCCGCGACCGCCCGACCGGCCAGCACGGAGCTCCGCGGGATCGGCAGCGACTTCAACCGATCGACCAACCCGGCCTCCAGGTCCTCGGCCACGCCCGCGGCCGCGCCCATTCCCGCGAACAGGACGCCGGTCGTGATGAAGCCGGGGACGAGGAAGTCGACGTACGGGACGCCGCCCACCTCGATCGCGCCCCCGAAGACGTAGCGGAAGATCAGCAGGAACATCGCGCCCTGGATCGTTCCGACCACGACGAGCTGCGGCGTCCGGAGGAACTTCAGGATCGATCGCTTCGCGATCACGAGCGTGCTCGTGCCGAGCCCCGCCGAACGATCGATAGATCTGACGGCCGTTGCCATGGATTCCACTCCTTCCGTGTTCGCGCACAGGTTCATGCGGCGCTCGAACGAGGATGGTCCACCTCGTCGCCGAGCGCCTGCCCGGTCACCGCGAGGAACACCTCGTCGAGCTTCGGGTGACGAAGGGCCACGTCCTCGATTTCCACGCCGAGGGCATCGAGGGACCGCATCGCGGACATGAGCCGGTCGGTGCCGGCCTCGACGCCGACCCGAACGCGCCGCGTCGCGCCGTCGATCTGGGCCTCGCCGTGATCGAGGCCCCGCAGGGCCGCCCCGACCTTGTCGAGATCCTCCCGACGCCGGACGTGGACCTCGATCACATTGCCCCCCACCCGCCGCTTGAGCTCGGCCGGCGTCCCGGCCGCGACGGCTCGCCCGTGATCGACGATCACGATGTGGCTCGCGAGGTTGTCGGCCTCGTCCAGGTACTGGGTCGTCAGCAGCACGTCGGTGCCGCGTTCGACGAGCCCGCGGATCGCGTCCCACAGCTCGATCCGGCTCCGCGGATCCAGCCCGGTCGTCGGCTCGTCGAGCAGAAGGAGCCGCGGCGCACCCACAAGGCTCGCGCCGAGGTCGAGCTTGCGACGCATGCCGCCCGAGTACGTGCGCGCGAGCCGCCCGGCCGCCTCCGTGAGTCCGAGCCGCTCGAGGACGGCGCCGGCGCTCGCGCGAGCCTCGCGGCGGCCCCGCCCGAAGAGCCGCGCAACCATCTCGAGGTTCTCACGACCCGTCATCGCCGGCTCCACCGCCGCGTACTGGCCGGCAAGCCCGATCGCTCGGCGCACCGCCTGCGGGTCGCGGCGGACATCGTGCCCGGCGACGCGGAGCGTGCCCGCGTCGGGCCGCAGCAGCGTCGCCACGGCACGGACGAACGTGGTCTTGCCCGCCCCGTTCGGGCCCAGCACCGCCACCACCTGCCCGGGCTCCGCGACCAGCTCGAGCCCGTCCAGCGCCCGAGTTCGCCCGAAGCGCTTCTCGAGCCCGCTGGCCTCGATCGTCGGTTCCATCTGCTCGCCTCCTCGTCGCTCGAACAGTGTCCGATTTATCGAACGGCATTCTGCCATCGATCCTGCAGGGTGTCAAACGGTGTTCGAGTGCATGAACGACGTTCGTGTCCGGTACAGTGTTAGGCGTGGAGACACAATCCGGCGCACGCGCAGAGGCCGCCGGCTCCGGAGCCCCGCAGCCACCCTGGCGGCTACAGGCGGGAGCCCACGTCCCCCGTGCCCCATTGACGCGAGAGGCGATCGTGGAGGCCGCACTCCGCGTGTTGGACCGGGAAGGGATGGACGCCCTGTCGATGCGGCGGGTGGGCGAGGAGCTCGGCACCGGCGCGGCCTCGCTCTACTGGCACGTCCGCAACAAGGACGAGCTCCTCCAGCTCCTCTTCGAGCGGGTCACCGCCGAGATCGTGCTTCCCGACCCGGACCCCTCCAGATGGCAGGAGCAGCTGAAGGACCTCGCCCACCAGATGCGAGCCGTCATGAACCGGCATCGCGACATCGCTCGCATCTCGCTCGGCCGCGTCCCTGCGGGACCGGAGATCGCCCTCCTCACGGAGTGGCTCTTCGACCTCCTGCGACCTGTCGGCATCCCGGATCGGGTGATCGCGCTCCTCGGCGACCTGGCGGGCCTGTATGTCGGGGCGTTCGCCTACGAGGAGAGCCTCCCGTTCGCTTCACCGACCGGAGAGGACCTGCCCCCCGATCAGATCGTCGAGATGTTCAAGGACTACATCCGCTCGCTCCCCGAGGATCGATTCCCGAACACGCGGGGCGCGGTGGATCTCATCTTCAGCTGGGATCTCGAGGGGCGATTCGACTTTGGGGTCGACGTCATCCTGCGAGGCCTCGCGACCTACGCCACGCCGAGCTAGCGGGACGGCAGCGGATTCGCTACCGACCTTCGATACGTCCGTGACCGGCTTCAGCGCGGCTGAAGCCACGGGAGAAGCGCCAGGACGTCCGGGCGATCGGTGAGAACCGCCCGCAGGCGAGCCTGGAACTCCTCCTCGTCCTCGGCCTCCACGTGAAGGGAATCTCCGGCCGGACCTTCGATCCAGAGGCGATGCGGTCCGGCATCGGTCGGCGAGGTGTCCGTGACCCGCCACTCGTCGCCGTTCTCGTCCAGAAGGACGATCGTCACCGGGTCGGCGTCCACGATCGCGAAGCATAGGTCCGGTTTCCCTCGCAACGAAGCACCTCACGCGCATTCGGTCTCGGGCCGAGGGGAGCTGGTGATGCCCTATGGACGGCCAGTGCTCTTCGGGATCGCGAGGTTGACGGCGCTCCCGATCGCCAAACCGAGTCCGGACCCGCCGACCACGTCGAGCGGAAGGTGGGCTCCCACGTACATGCGCGCGAAGGGCACGAACGCCGCGAGGGCCGCGAGGCAGGCCCTCCACCCGTTCGAAAGGTACGGCCAGGCGACCGCGGTGAGTGCGGCGGAGACCGCGGCGTGTCCCGAGGGGAAGCCGCGATCTCCCTCCTCCGCGCCTCGCAGATGAACGTCGTCGAGAACGCCAGCCGGTCGTCCGCGATCCACGATCGGCTTCGCCGCCTTCGCCAGGATCCAGGCGGCGGTCCCGGCGCCGGCGATCGCCAGCGACAGGTGGGGCCGGCGCCGAGCGAGGGCGACGGCGGCGGCGGCGGGCACGGTTCCGAAGGTGCCGTACTGCATGGGAACCCAGACCGCGGGATAGAGCTCGCCGGGGAGCCCATTGGCGACGCGGAAGCAGCGAACCTCGGCCCGCGTCATGGGTCGACGAGCGAGCGCCGCGGTTGCCAGCAGCGTGCCGACGGCGGCCACGATATGTGCGAGGTTCGGATCCCTGCCCGCGCCGAAGCCGCGACCCCCATCGGATGTTCGCACGGCGAGGTCTTACCACGTCGTGCGCGAGTGGCGCGCTCGCGGAACCGCCTGCAACGCAGGGCCTCGTCGGCGGCGGAGCCGACGATCCCTCGTACCTCTTGGTCACAAGGCTACGCGCCGGCACCCCCGCGCACAGCATCGACAGGGCCCCCTCGGGTGGGGCCGGACGCCCTCGGGAACGGCCGTCCGGCGGCCACATGCTGAAGGCGAGACAGGAGGTCCGCCTGAGGAGGTGAGTCCGGTGACGCGAGGCACAGACGCCGATCGCCGGTCGACGCGGCCTCATCGGGAGCATCATCTGCAACCCCACGAGTGCCCGCCGGGATCCCATGCCGCAGACCGATCGGAGCCGGGAGGCGTTCCCGGTCATCGCACCCCGGTCGCCGCAGAGGTGGAGTGCGCCCATCTGCTGGCGAACGAGACGCGCGAGAAGTTGCACCGGTGGGGCCTGGGCGACCCCGAGATCCTCGAGCTCGCCGACGACTTCATCGCTGAGGACCGCGGGGCAGACATCGAGGAGTTCGAGGAATGGGCGATCTACCGGCACGAGAAGCACCTGACTGGCTGCGGGACGCACTAGGCGCCGTGAACGGCGCCCAGCCTCCGACGGACGCCGTTGTCGGCGTTCCCCGTGAACGCGCTCCGGGAGAGAGCCGGGTCGCGCTCGTTCCCGCCTCGGTCGGAGAGCTGACCGCGACGGGCCTGCACGTGATCGTGGGACGCGGAGCCGGCGCGCTCGCGGGTTTCTCGGACGACGAGTACGCCCGCCACGGTGCGGTGCTCGTCGACGAGCAGAACGCCCTCGAGGCCGACGTCGTCGTTCGGGTCCGAGGATGGGGCGTCGACGAGGGCCAGGGCGGCCCGACGCACCCCGATCAGGTGGTCGTCGGCCTCGCGGACGCGCTCGATTCCCCGGTCGCGGTTCGTGCCGCCGCGGAGCGCAAGCTGATCGCCTTCGCGCTCGACCTCGTTCCGCGGATCACCCGGGCCCAGGCGATGGACGCGCTGTCCTCGCAGGCGACGGTGACCGGCTACAAGGCGGTCCTGCTCGCCGCGGACCGGCTCGCGACGATGTTCCCGCTGATGACGACGGCCGCGGGGACGATCACGCCCGCCCCGCTGCTCGTGGTCGGTGCCGGCGTCGCGGGGCTGCAGGCGATCGCGACGGCCAGGCGGCTCGGCGCGGTCGTCCAGGCATTCGACGTTCGGGCCGCCGCGCGCGAGGACATCGAGAGCCTCGGCGCCCGGTGTGTCGCGGTGCCCGATCTCCCGGCCGACCTCGCGGGCGAAGGTGGCTACGCGACGGAGCTGCCGGAGATGGCGTTGCGTCGCCAACAGGAGCTGATGGCCGGCGTCGTCGCGGGGGTCGATGTCGTGATCCTCACGGCGCTGGTTCCCGGCCGACCCGCGCCCGTGCTCATCACCGCCGATGCGGTCGCGGGCATGCGCGAGGGCGCGGTCATCGTGGACTGCGCGGCACCGCGCGGCGGCAACTGCGCGCTCACGCGGCCGGATCAGACCTTCGTTACGGACAACGGCGTCGTGATCATGGGGCCGACCAACCTGCCGGCGCTCGTTCCGCGCGCGGCAAGCCTCATGTACTCGAAGAACGTCCTCGCGTTCCTCCGGCTGATCCTTCGGGAAGGGCGATTCGCGCCCGACGAGGACGACGAGATCGTGCGAGCGACGCTCGTGACCCGAGGCGGCGACGTCGTCAACGAACGAATCCTCCAGGCCATCGAGGGAGGGCGAGATGTCTGAAACGCTCGAATCGAGCCTGTTCATCTTCGTCCTCGCCTCGTTCCTGGGATATGCGGTGATCACCCGCATCCCGGGTCTCCTGCACACCCCGCTCATGTCGCTCACGAACGCGTTGTCCGCGATCTCGATCGTCGGCTCGCTGATCCTGGCGGGCGCGGGAGAGGGACGCCTGGCGACGATCCTCGGGGCGATCGCCGTCTTCGCATCGACCACCAACATCGTGTCGGGCTTCCTGATCACGGACCGCATGCTGAAGATGTTCCGGCGGCGTGAGGCGCCCGCAAAGACGGCGGGCGCATCGACGAAGGGTCAGTCCACATGAACGACGCGTGGCTCGCCCTGGCCTACCTCTTCGCGACCGCGTGCTTCGTCCTGGCGCTCAAGTGGCTCTCGCACCCGACGACGGCTCGCCGCGGCGTCAAGGCCGGCGAGCTGGGCATGCTCGTGGCCGTCGTGTCGACGCTGCTCGACGCACAGATCATCGACTACCGATGGATCGCGATCGCGATCGCGGCCGGCGTCGCGCTCGGCGCGCCCCTCGGCCTGCTGGTGCCGATGACGGCCGTCCCGCAGCGGACGGCGCTGTCGCACTCGTTCGGCGCGCTCGCGGCGGGACTGGTCGGGACCGCCGAGTTCTACCTTCACCGCCCGGAGATCGACACCGCCACGATGGTCGCCCTCGGGCTCGAGGTGGTGCTCGGCTACCTGACCTTCACCGGTTCTCTCGTGGCCGCCGGCAAGCTCCAGGGTCTCGTCCGCGACCGGGCCTGGATCTACCGGGGGCAGAACCTCGTGAACGGGTCGATCCTCGCCGCCGCGCTGCTCGCCACGGCCCTGCTCGTCGCGGACCCCGGCGCAGCATTCCTCTTCCCCCTCATCGTGGCGCTCTCGCTCGTGTTCGGCGTCCTGCTCGTGATTCGCATCGGCGGCGCCGACATGCCGACAGTGATCTCGCTGCTCAACAGCCTCGCCGGGCTCTCGGCCGCAATGATGGGCTTCGCGCTCGACAACAAGCTGCTGATCGTGGCCGGCGCGCTGGACGGATCGAGCGGCCTCGTCCTTTCGATCGTCATGTGCCGGGCGATGAATCGATCGTTCGTCAACGTGCTGTTCGGCGGATTCGGCGCCCAGGTCGCCGCGGGCGCGATCGAAGAGCGGCCGATCCGAAGCGTCGAGGCCGAGGAGACGGCCTTCCTGCTGGACGCCGCGCGCACGGTCGTCATCGTTCCGGGGTACGGCATGGCGGCGGCGCAGGCCCAGCACGCCGTCAAGGAGCTGGCCGACGCCCTGCTCCGGCGGGGCGTGGACGTCAAGTTCGCGATCCACCCCGTCGCCGGACGGATGCCCGGCCACATGAACGTGCTCCTGGCGGAGGCCAACGTGCCGTACGACCGGCTCTACGACCTGGAGTCGATCAACTCGGAGCTGCCGCAGACCGACGTTGCCCTCGTCGTCGGGGCCAACGACGTGGTGAACCCGGCCGCACGAACCGACGCCGCGAGCCCGATCTACGGGATGCCGATCCTGGACGTGGACGCCGCGTCGTCGATCATCGTCGTGAAGCGCTCGATGCGGACCGGCTTCGCCGGGGTCGACAACGAGCTGTTCTACCTCGACAAGACGCAGATGCTGTTCGGCGACGCGAAGGACGTGATCGGCGAGGTCGTCGGCGAGCTGTCGAGGCTACCCGCCACCGCCCTCGCGGCGGCCTGAGCCAGACGCAGGGCTCCCTCACCCGAGCTCGAAGGCCTCCACGGCGTCCGACTTCCCCTTGAGCGAGAGGCTGCCGACGGGTCGCGAGGCGATCTTGCCGCTCAGCGCGTGCACGGTGGCAGCGCCGGCGAGCACCTGTCCGGGATCCGCCGCAGCCTGCAGGCGAGCGGCGACGTTCGTGGTGTCTCCGAGGGCCGCGAAGCTCCGCTGCTCCCCCGCCCCGACGTTGCCGACCACCGCCGGGCCCGTGTTGACGCCGATCCGAAAGCGCGGCCACCCGGGATGGCCGGCGGCCACTCGCTCGGTGGCGTCGCGCATCGCGAGGGCGGCGCGGCAGGCCCGGATCGGGTGATCGGGCTGGTCGTCGACGGCGTTGAACAGGACGAGGATCGCGTCGCCGGCGAAGCGCTCGATGAACCCGCCCTCCCCGACGACCATCGGCACGGCCCGCTCCCAGTACGCGTTCACCATGTCGATCACCTCTCCGGGTGACCGGCCCTCCGAGAAGCTCGTGAAGCCGGCGAGGTCCGCGAACAGCACGGAGACCTCGGACTCGCGGCCACCGAGGTGGGCCAGAGCCGGCTCCTCCCGAAGCCGGTCGGCGAGCTGCGGGCCGACGTAGCGCCGAAGCAACGTGTCCACGCGGGAGAGCTCGCGGGCCGATCGCTCCAGCACCGCCACCTCCTCGGTGCTGAAGCCCTGCGCCCGCAGATCCTCGACCAGCGGGGCAAGGGGGGCATCCTCGCGGATGGCCGCGGTGAGGGCTCGGACGGCATCCGAATCGCGCCGGTCGATCCGATCGAGCGTCCGCTCCAGATAGACGCCGCCGAACGCGCCGGGGACCGAACGCTCGTGCCGGTACTCGGCGCGCGCCGCCACCAAGATCGTCCCGAACGCGAGCGCCATGAGCACGTGCCACTCCCACCAGGTCGCATGCCAGCTCCGACCGAACGCGACCGCGACCATCGCCTCCGCGAGCAGCACGAACGCCGCCGCGATCGCGAGCGGCAGCGTCCGACGTCGCCGCAGGTACAACTGCACGTACCGCACCGCGGCGAATCCGTAGAGCGCGATCGCGACGGGCGACAGCAATCGAAGGACGACCGGAGCCTCCTCGCCCGGCGTCCGTGAGAGGAACTCGACCTGCGCGAGCGACGCGATCGCCCAGCATGCGATGGCCGCGAGCAGCGCCGAGCGGAGCCATCGCTGGGTCGAGGGCCGGACGCCTCCCTGACCCCCCTCGCGGGGCAGCGCCGATGCGGCTGCGAAGAACGACGACACCACCAGGCCGATGGGCGTCGCGACGACGAACCCCTCGTTGGGCTCCGAGAGCAGGACCCCCGGCGTCGCCAGGGCGTGCAGCGCGAGGAACCCGGCGCTCGAGAGCATCGCGAGCGAGACGAGGAACAACCGGGTGTCGTCGCGCTGACCGGCCGCCTCGCTGGTCAAGACGGCGAGCACCACGTTCACAACCGCGACGCAAAGGACGAGCCAGAAGTGGGATGGATGGTGCTCCCACATCACGTCGTAGGAGGGAACCGCGAGCAGGAGCGCGAGGCCGGCGAGCGGAAGCGCCAGCACCACGCCGAGGACGACGAGGCGTCGGCGGGTCGTCGCTTCCTCGGCCTCCATCCGGACCTCTCACCGTCGCGGGCGGTACCCGGGCGGCTCGCATCCTACGGTCCCCCTCGCCGTCGTCGCCCGCACCAGGGACCTTCCCGTCGGCCGGGGTCGCGGCGGGAAAACGCACGCTTGAAGACCGCGGAGTTCTGTCGCAGGATGTCGGTACGGGAGAAAGGAGGTGGTCCAGCTTGCATAAACGGCAGGAGACCCCCGAGGTGACTGGCTGCTGAGCCGTCCCTCGCGGGCCGGGACCACCAATCCCGCCCGCTTGCCGGGAGACCGGCAGAATCCAACCAGCTCACCACCCTCGCCGGCTCCGGCGTGGTCTACCGGACGGCAGCAACGGCCGAAGCGCCGGTGAGGTGATCGACCGCCGAACGGGCCGGGTCCGACACGGACCCGGCCCGTTCGCGTCTGCACCCTTCTCGACCCGATTGCTGCGCCGGCCGAACGCGGACCTCAGGCGTCGACCAGCTCGAGCCCCATCTCGCGAAGCTTGCGTGCGTGCGATGCGCAGACGACCACGATGCGGACCATCGGATGCCCCGGGCGTCCCGCTCGCGTCGATTTGACCTCGATTCGGACAACTGCGCGCGCCGGCCGGGCATGCTCGAGGTCGCAGTAGACGGCTTCCGCCATGATTGCTAGCCCCCCATTGTCAATCGACGGCGAGTGTAAGCCATTTCGCACGCGAAGCCCGGCCGCCGCGAACGGACCTCGCGCAGCCGACGTCGACGTCCGGCGTTTGGGTCGACGATTCATGGGTACCGACCCCTACGGCCGAGGACGCGGCCACGATCACCGGAAGGGGTGTTGTGCATGAGCACGTTCAGGAAGGTGGCCGGCGCGGGCCTGCTCGCCGGCTTGGTCGCCGTGACGGCGGTCGTTCCCGCCATGGCAGACCACGGGCACAAGTCCGACACGAAGATCCGCTTCGTCACGCTGTCCGCGACGCTGAACGGCGCCAGCGAGGTACCGGGGCCGGCCGACCCGGACGGCACCGGCGTCGCCGAGGTCGACGTCGCGGCACGAAACGGGGTGCTCTGCTTCTCGATCGCGGTCGAGGGGATCGGGCTTCCCGCCACCGCGGCCCACGTCCATGCGGGCGCGGCCGGAGTCGCCGGCGACATCGTGGTGCCGCTCGAGGCGCCCGTCGCCTTCGGGAGCGGCGCGGCCGGCGTTTCGTCGGGATGCCTGACGAAGCTCTCGAGCTCGCTGTTGAAGGACATCGCGAAGAACCCGAGCCAGTACTACGTGAACGTGCACAACGCCGAGTTCTCGGCGGGCGCGGTCCGCGGGCAGCTCGCGGCGGCGTAGGAGTCGCGAGATGGCGAAGGGGCCGCTCGCCCACGGCGAGCGGCCCCTTCGAGGTTCAACGCGTCGGGAGCGCTCGGCTCGCGGGCTCGAGGTCCGCGAGCCGACGGCGCGCCTCCTCGAGCTCCGTCTCGGTGCGGCGAAGGCGTTCGGCGAGGTCCGCGCGCTCCTGGTGCGCGGTCTCTAGGGCGGACTCGACCTCCCGCCTCGCCTCGACCTCGTCCTGGAACCCGGGGCGCATGTACGCGGGGAGGTTCGGATCGGCGGCCGGCGCGGTCGCGCGACGGCCCGACGAACGGCCGTTACCGCTCTCACTCGCTCCGGCGGCGTCGCGCCGACGGTGCGGCTTCCGCTCGAGCCTTCCGAGCAACAGGAAGAAGATCGCGGTCCCGATGTAGAGCGCGGCCAGGACCACGGCCGCGGTGAGGCCCTTGCTCACCCACGGGTACCAGGGCTCGCGAGCCTGCTCCACGATCGCCGAATGCGACTGGCCGAGCTCGACGGCGACGACGACCGGAGGTTGGCCGAGCTCCAGGGCCGTCAGCGTCTGATACCGCTCGCCGTCCACGGAGCTCTCGGACGTCCCGGAGATCGTGGCGTGAACGTCGTCGCGCATCGCCGGCTCTTTGGTGCCGACGAGCGAGGGCTCGTCCGCGAACAGGACGGTCCCGTCGGCGCCCCAGAGCCGCACGGAGTTGATGGACCCGGCGAGCACGTTCTTCTCCATCGCCGCGAGGAGCTCGTCGTACCGAGCGCCGCGGATCGGGCCCTCGGCGTCCGCGGGCGTGAGCATCGGCTTGATCACGTCGACCGATAGCTTGTGGGCGTCTCGCGTGGCATCGCGCTCGAGCCGGTCCTGCTGGTACCAGCTGACCCCGTACGCGGCGCCGGCCCCGAGGAGACAGATGACCGCGAGCGTGGCCCACAGGGCCCGGAGCTTGCGCCCGACGTTCTCGGAGTTGGATGCCTGCGGGGTCATGTCTCCTGCCTTATCGGCCGCGGAGGCCTTCGGGATGAGCCCCGGGCAGGTCGGCCGACCGGCCTACGGCGCCTCCCTGCCCACGCGGGGCGACGCCGAGGACCCGCGCGCCTCCGCGCGGGACCGCGCCGGCCGGGGCCGGCGCTCGAGCGTGTGGCACGCGCCGGCGGAGCGAAGCAGCGCATCGACGTCCGGCCTCGCGCCCTCGGCCACCAGGCCCGACTCCGAGAGCACGTCCAGGAACGACTCGACGCACCCGGGGTCGAACAGCACGCCGGCGGCCGCCGCCACGTGCGAGACCGCTCGGTCGGCGGGCCATGCCGGCCGGTAGGCGCGCTCGGAGGTGAGGGCGTCCCAGACGTCCGCGACCGCGACGATTCGCGCGGAAAGAGGGATCTCGTCGCCGGCGAGGTGGTCGGGGTATCCGGTGCCGTCCCACCGCTCGTGGTGGAAGCGGATGGCCGCGAGCGAATCGCGGAGCGACCGGGCTCTGCTGGCGAGCTCCCAGCCCACCTCGGGGTGGCGCTCGATCCAGCGCCACTCGTCGGCGTCGAGCTCGCCCGGCTTGTTCAAGACCTGGTCGGGGACGCCGATCTTGCCGACGTCGTGCAGGGCCGCGCCCTGGTGGAGCGCGCGCAGCGCCTCGGGTTGAAGACCCATCCGCAGTCCGATCCGCGCGGCGAGCTCGGCGACGCGCTCGGAGTGCCCCGACGTGTAGGGATCCTTCGCCTCCACGGCGCCGATGAGCGCGTCGAGCGCCTCGGGGTGTCCGCGAGTGACCTGCTCGAGCGGGTCGCCCGCGGCGATCCCGGCGACCACCGTCGACAGCGAGCGCGAGCGCCGGAACGTCGTCGCGACGGCCCAGCAACAGGCCGCGAACCCCGCCAGCAGGTACAGGTGATAGTCCCACCACGACAAGTGCCAGAGCAGGCCGAACGCGAGCGAGATGATCCCGGACATCGCGAGCCAGCTCGCGAACACCAGCGAAAGCTCGACGCGATCGCGGCCGAGTCGCCACCGGCGCCAGTGCACCGCGCCGGTGAGAAGCAGGACGAACACGCTGATGCCCTGGATCGTCGAGACGAGCTGCTGCTCTCCAGGGACGAGACGAGTCCCCCAGAGCAGGGTCGGGTCGGCGGCGACGATCGTGCAGACGATGCCGATGCACACGATCGAGAGGATGAGCACGAACCGCGGCGCGCGGGCCACCGTCCGCGCGATCGGCCCGCGGTGCCAGGCGGCGGCCCCCTGGCAGAAGGCGAACCCGGCCAGGGCCAGCGTGGCGAATCGAGCCACCCACAGGTTGAGCGGACGGCCGAAGATGCCGGGGGTCGTGAGACCGTGCGCGAGCATGAGGAACCCCACGCACACGCACCCGAGCGCGAGCAGCACCGGGGCGGGCCGTCCGTCGGTGCCGGCCGCGATCGCGGTCGCCATCGCCACGAGCAGTGCCATGCCGGCGATCGTGCTCACCACGAAGAGATGGAACCGAACGGACTGGAACACGGGGTCGAGGCCGGGGACGGCATGGGCCACGAGGAGCAGGAGCGCGGGCCCGGCAAGGAGCCCGAGCAGCAGCGCGGTCCCCCGGCGCCCGAGGCCGGCGGGGCCGAGGATGTGTCGCTGGGCGTCGACCTTCACGAGGCGCGACCTCCGTCCGTCGTCCGACCGCCGGTCGGCCTGCGGCGCCTCGGCCGGTCGTCTTGGTCAGACATCGACGAGTTCCCTACAGCCCTTGAGCGGGCGGGTTGCAGCCCTCGCCCGGCCGGGCAAGGCTCACCGGCACGATGGGACGAAGCTGGCGCACGCAGATCAAGGTTCGGTGGGGCGAGGCGGACCCGATGGGGATCGCCTTCTACCCCCGGTACTTCACCTGGTTCGACCATGCGACCCACGAGCTGTTCGCCTCGTCCGGACGCACCCTGCTCACCCTGCTTCGCGAGGAGGGGGTCTCGGTACCGATCGTCGAGTGCGGGGCGAAGATGCGCGCGCCCGTGTTCGCCGACGACGAGCTCGTCGTGACCTCCACGGCCGTCGAGGTCGGCACGCGGTTCTTCCGCATCGAGCACGTGCTCGAGCGCGGCGACGAGCAGGTCGCAACCGGATTCGAGGTTCGCGTGGTCGCGCGGGTCGCCGACGGAGGCCGGCTCGAGTCCTCACGTGTGCCCGACGACCTCCGGGCGTGGTTGGGCGGTGACGAGCCGGAGGCTCGGTAGCGCGGCCTCGGGAACGAGGCCGGCACGACCTCGCGCCGGGCTCGGGTTCGGGAGGCCTAGGAGAACGCGACCCGAAGCAGGAACACGTCGCGATCCCCGGCGTTCACGAAGCCCTCGAAGGCGCCGTGCGTCGTCCCGGCCAGGACGAGGCCGTCGGGATCCAGGCCGAGGCCGTAGACCCGGTCGTAGTCCACGGTGCCGACCTGGCGGGTCCACATCTGAGTGCCGTTGGCCAGGTACTTGCGGACGAAGCCGTCCCACTCGCCCAGGAAGGCGGAGTCCGGAAGGGCGCCGAGGGCCGACCCCGCCACGTAGACCCCTGCGGCGTCCGCACCGATCGCGACGGCCTCGTCGTCGCCGGACGAGCCGAACTGGCGGAACCAGCGAAGCCGCCCGTCAGGGTCGACCTTGCCGGCGAAGGCATCGACGCCGCCCGAGCTCTCCTGCCCCGACAGCGCCCCCGACGTGGAGCCCGCCACGAACAGGCCGTAGGACCGGGCGGCGATGCCGGCGACGCGGTCGTTGGCGACGGTCCCGATCTGCTGGCGCCACTGGGCGCTCCCGTCGGCTCGATACGCGGCCACGAACCCGTCCGAGTCTCCCCCGAGGAACGTCCCGTGGAACGAGCCGGACGTCCAGCCGCCGACGTACACGCTGCCCGCTCGGGCGGCGACCCCGAGCGCCTCGTCGGCGTTCGGGGTGCCGAACTGGCGGAGCCACGAGACTCCGCCCGTGGGGTCAAGCTGGGCGACGAACGCGTCCGAGATGCCGCCGCGCCGCTCGCCGAGCGCCCCCTCCGTCGAACCGGCGATGACCGGCCCGGACGGCGAGCCGGCGACGGCGGTCGCGCGATCGTCCGCCCTCGTCCCGAACTGGCGGATCCAGAGCTGGCGGCCGCTCGAACCGAATCGGGCCGCGAACACGTCGAGCCCGCCCGAGGACTCCTGATTCGGCAGGCGGCCGTCGGTCGAGCCCACCACCATGACGCCGGCGTCGTCGACGGCGATCGCCACGGCCTGGTCCGTACCCGAGCTGCCGAACTGGCGCGTCCACCGCTCCGTCCCGTCCGCGTCGTACTTCCGCACGAACGCGTCGGACCGATGCTGGTACGGCTGACCGGGGAGGGCGTAGTTCGTGAATCCCGCGACGTACAGGTCCCCGTTCTCGGCCACGCCGGTCGCGTAGGCGAGGTCGTATCGAGACGTCCCGAACTGCCGGGTCCACTCGACCGTCTCCGAGGCGTCGACCGAACCGCAGTGCACGCTGGCGACGATGCAGTCCGCGACGAACTGGTCCAGTCGGGGTTGCTGCCACGTGTTCCAGAAGTCGGCGTGGAACGTCCACGTGGGGCCGCTCGACATCGACAGGGCGAGGGTCCCGTCCGGATTCAGCGGGTTCATGATCCCGTAGTGAACGCGCTCGGAGATGCGCGGCAGGACGTGATCGAAGCCGTCGGGACAGCCGTCGACGCCTGGGTAGACGACGCTCTGCGGTGCGAGCCCCACGCCGTCCCAGCAGCTCGGGAAGTCGACCATGGCGATCACGCCGTCCACGAACCCGTAGTGCTCATCCCACCAGGTGCAGTCGTAGGGCGAGAGCGATCGCGGGCTCCGCACGTTCTTGGTCTCGCCGCAGGACCATCGGACGTTCGGGTTCTCCTGCGGGGTGGTCGCCAGCTTGTTGCCGCCGATCATCTGCAGGCCGGACGGGATGGTCTCGACGTTCGCCCCCGGCGTGCCGAGGTAGTAGATCCGCATCACGGTCGGGCGGATCTGTTGGGTCCCGAGGTACGCCGTCGGCGTCCAGTATCCGGCGGTGTCGCTCGGCACGCGACAGCTGGTCGCGCCCCGGAGCATCGACTCGACGGTGGAGAAGGCGTCCGCCGTCTTGTTGCCGAAGAAGTCGTGCGAGTGCGAGGCCCCGGGCTGACCGGGGAAGACGATCGGGTCGTCCATGAGCGTGTGCGAGTACTCGCACCGCAGGACGAACTGACCGGACGAGCTCAACGCTCGCGCGGCATCGGGCGCGAGCGGGAGTAGGAGGAACGCGACGAGGAGCGCGAGGGCTCCTCGGGACGTGCGCGAACTCCCACGGGCGCGAAACGGCATGCCCCGTCTTACCACAGGGTCGCGGGTTCGCCTCGGCGCCGGCCCCTAGCCCGCGACCTTCACCTGCTCGTCCGCATCGGCCGCGCTCGCCCGCGCATCCGTGGCCGTCATGCCACGGTGGTAGAGGGGCGAGATGACCGAGAGCACCGGCGTGGCCATCAGGGTCGTGACGAGCGCCATCAGCACGCCCATGGTGAACACGGTGGTGTCGATGACCCCGAGCTGGAGTCCCACGGTGAGGATCACGAGCTCGGTAAGCCCGCGGGTGTTCATCAGCACGCCGATCGAGGCGGCGTCCTGCCAGGTCTCGCCGGTCAGCCGGGCCGCGAACATCGCCCCGCCCAGCTTGCCGGCGATCGCGACGGCGATGAACAGGGCGGTGACCCCCCACTCGTACCACCCGCTCAGCAGGTCGATCCGCGTGGCGAGGCCGACCACGATGAAGAACACCGGGAGCAGGAACGTCACCACGGTGGGCTCGAGCTGCTCGTGGATCGAGCGCTGCGCGCCGGCCGATCTCGGCATCGCGGTCCCGGCGAGGAACGCACCGAAGATCGCGTGGATGCCGATCTCCTCGGTGACCCAGGCGGCCCCGAGCGCCAGGCAGATCGCGAGCCAGAGGGGCACGGTCTGCAGGCGCCCGAGCATCGGGGTCACCACCACGCGCATCGCGACCAGGAACGCCAGCGACAGCACGATCGTGAGCGCCGCGTCCGCGAACCCGGAGGACTCGACCACCGCCACGACGACGGCGAGCACGCACCAGGCCGTGACGTCGTCCACCGCGGCGCACGTGATCGTGAGGACGCCGATCCGGGTTCGGTCGAGGCCCGTCTCTTGCAGCACGCGGGCGAGGACGGGGAAGGCGGTGATCGCCATCGCCGCGCCGATGAACAGCGCGAAGCCGAGCCGGTTCGCCTCGGACCCGAAGCGCGGATAGAGCCAGAGCGCGAGCAGCCCACCCAGCAGCAGGGGCGCGATGATCGACGTCTGGCTGATGACGAACGCGCGGTGGCCCTGGCCCCGCAGCTTCCCGAGATCCAGCTCGAGCCCGATCAGGAACATGAACAGCACGAGTCCGATCTGCGCGATCACCCGCAGGGCGGCGACGATCTCTGGAGGAAACAGGTACGCGAGCGCCTCCGGCCACACCAGCCCCAGGAGGCTGGGGCCCAGGATGATCCCCGCCAGGATCTCCCCGTGCACCCTCGGCTGGCCCACCTTCGAGATCGCCCAGCCCGCCAGCCGCGCCGCCGCCACGATGACGACCAGCGCGAGGAGGATCCGCACGTTGATCTCGGCTGCCGACATGCCTGCGTCCTCCCGGAGGGTGCGACGATATACGACAACTATGACGTATGTCGGCCCCTCGGGCCAGTCGGGCTTTCCCCCACGCGTGAGGCCGCCCTTGCTCGACCCCGAGGGAGCGGGGTAGGGTGAGGGCGGCCCAATAGGAAAGAACCTTTCCAGTTTCAGGCTGGCGGGCTCGGCACCTCGGGGAGCGCACATGAGACGGACTCGACGCGCGGCGATCGGAGCGGCGTGCGGGCTCCTTCTCGCCACGGCGTGTGCCGATGCGGCGGACACGACGCCGAGCCCCGCCACGGCGGGCGAGGGCGCCGACCCGGCGGCGAGCCCCGCCTCGGCGTTCGTCCGCGTCGACCAGGTCGGGTACCCAAGCGAGGGAGGAAAGCGCGCGTACCTTCTCGCTCCGGCGGCCGAGCCCGGCGCGACGTACACCGTGCGCGCCGCCGACGGCTCCGTCGTCGCCGAGGGGCCCGTGCAGCGGCGGCTCGGCCGATGGAGCGGTCGGTATCCCGACGTGTACGCCCTGGACTTCGACGAGGTCACCGCGCCCGGGACGTACACGATCGTTGTCGAGGGCCCGGCCCCGGCCGTCTCCCCGCCGTTCTCGATCGGCAACGCCGCCGACCTGTACTCGCCGCTGCTCGCGAACGCGCTCGCCTTCTATCGCGCCCAACGCGACGGGCCCGACGTCATCGCCGGCGCGCTCGGCCGACGGCCCTCCCACCTGCACGATCGCCGGGCCAAGGTGTTCCGCGAGCTCCGGTTCACCCCCGACCTGGTGCCCAAGGACCCGGTCCCGGTCCCGGGAACCGCTCGCGTCGACGTGTCGGGCGGCTGGTTCGACGCGGGCGACTACATCAAGGGCGTGCAGACGGAGAGCTACGCGGCCGCGCTGCTGCTCGCGGCGCGACGGGACCACGCCGCCCTTCTCGGGCCGGGATCGCCGGCCGACCTCACCGACGAGCTGTCCTTCGAGCTCGACTGGCTCCTGCGTATGTGGGACGACTCGACGCGGACCCTCTACTACCAGGTCATGCTCGGCGACGGGAACGATCGCTTCGCGGGCGACCACGACCTGTGGCGCCTGCCGGAGGTCGACGACACGTACGGCGGCGACGACCCGTACTACCGGTTCGTCCGACACCGCCCGGTCTTCCGGGCCGGACGGCCGGGCTCACCGGTGAGCCCGAACCTCGCGGGACGGCTGGCGGCCGCCTTCGGCCTGTGCTCCCAGGTGTTCCGGGCCACCGATCGGCAGCTCGCCGACCGATGCCTGCTCGCCGGCCAGCACGTCTTCGCCCTGGCCGACACCGATCCAGTCGGACCGCTCCTCACGTTCTCCCCGTTCGACTTCTACCCGGAGACCGAGTGGCGATCCGACCTGGAGCTCGGCGCCGTGGAGCTCTATCTCGCGACCGTGGGTGCGCCCCCGCTCCCCGACCTCCCCCAGCCCGACGCGGGCTTCTACCTGGAGGAGGCGGCCCATTGGGCGAGGGACTACCTCGGCGGGTCCGAGCTGGGCGACACGCTCAACCTGTACGACGTGAGCGCGCTCGCGCACGCCGAGCTCGCCGACGCGATCGAGGCCGCCGGCACACCCCCCCGGCTCGAGGTCGACCGCGACGCCCTGGTGTCCGACCTGCGCCGTCAGCTCGCCGGCGCGGTCGACCGGGCCTCCGTGGACCCGTTCGGGTTCGGGTATCCGTACGCCGCCTACGACGGCACCTCGCATGCGCAGGGGCTCGCGATCACCGCGATGCTGTACGAGCGGCTGTCCGGCGACGACTCGTTCGCCGCGTTCGGCCGTCACCAGCTGGAGGTCGTCCTCGGCGCGAACGCCTGGGGCACCTCGTTCATCGTCGGCGCGGGGTCGACCTTCCCCGAGTGCATCCACCACCAGATCGCCAACCTGTCGGGGTCGCTCGACGGCACGGCGCCACTGCTGCTCGGCGCGGCGGTGAACGGGACCAACTCGACGGACCAGTTCGCGTACCTCGGGCTGTTCGAGGAGACGCGCCGCTGTCCTCCTGCCGGCGGCGACGCGTTCGGCGCATTCGACGGCAAGGGCGCGCGGTACTGGGATAACGTGCGGTCGTGGCCAACGGTCGAGCCCGCGATCGACTTCGTCGCAACGACGCCGCTCACGTTCGCGCTGCTGATCGACGGCGCGTAGTCCCATCCCCCGCATCCGCGCTCGCGTTGGTCACCGCGCTCGTGCTCGCGTGCGTCGCCGTGATCGCGCTCGCGTTCCCGGCGGCCGCGGCGCCGCGCGTGCAGGAGCGGGAGCTCCTCGGCGAGTCGTACGAGGGCCGGGCCATTCGCGCGTTCCACGAGGGTGACCCGACCGAGATCACGGTCCTCGTCGTCGGGTGCATCCACGGCGACGAGTGTGCGGGGGTCGCGATCGCGAACCGTCTCCTGCGCGGTGCGCCGAGACGCTTCGTCGACCTCTGGGTCGTCAAGACGCTGAATCCCGACGGCCGTGCGGCCGGAACCCGACAGAACTCGCGTGGGGTGGACCTGAACCGGAACTTCCCGTTCAGCTGGAGGCCAGGCCCGCACGGCCGCTACTACCCCGGACGACGTCCCCTTTCCGAACGGGAGTCGCGAATCGCCTCGCGGCTGATCTCCCGAATCGAGCCGGACATCACGATCTGGTTCCACCAGCCGCTCGCGCTGGTCGATCGCTCGGGCGGCGACGTGCGGATCCAGCGCCGGTACGCGCGGCTGGTCGGCCTCCCGCTCGTCCAGCTCGATCGACTCCACGGGACGGCGACCTCCTGGCAGAATCACGCACTGTCGAGCAGTACCGCGTTCGTGGTGGAGCTGCCGAGCGGGCCGCTCCCGCCACGCGATGCCCAGCGGTTCGCGAAGGCGGTGTTCGAGCTCGTCAGACCATGACGGCGCCGTCCGACGGCGCGATCGCCGCGCGGCCTACTCGGTACCGTGATGGCATGGGGACGACTCGAGAAGACGGGACGCGCGTCGACGCCGACGTCGACCACGCGGCGACGGTCGAGGCCCGTTCCGCGCGGACGGTCGTCCTCGTCGAAGGCGACAGCGACCGGCTCGCGCTCCAGGCGCTCGCCCGGCGCCGGGGTCGTGATCTCCCCGCCGAGCGTATCGCCGTCGTCTCGATGGGTGGTGCGGGCAACGTCGGCAGGTTCCTGGAGCGGTTCGGGCCCCGGGGGCTCGGCGTCGGGTTGGCGGGGCTCTACGACGCCACGGAGGAAGGCGACGTGCGGCGCGGTCTCGAACGCGCCGGCCTCGGCGTGAACCTCACGCACGGCGATGTGGAACGACTCGGCTTCCACGCCTGCGTCGACGACCTGGAGGACGAGCTGATCCGGTCGCTCGGTGCCGAGGCCGTGGAACGGGTCATCGAGGCCCGGGGCGAGCTCGCATCGTTCCGCACGTTCCAGAAGCAACCGTGGTGGCGCGGCCGAACCCTCGAGGAGCAGCTCCGACGCTTCCTCGGTACCCACGGCAAGCGGAAGATCCAGTCGGCGCCCGCGCTCGTCGACGCGCTGGATCTCACGCGCGTGCCCGCCCCGCTCGAGCTGGTCCTGGCACAGGTCTGACATCGGCGACCGAGCGCGACGAGGTCCGCCAGGAGGGCGCAGTCGCGCGGGCGCGCTAGCCTGGCAGGAACCGATCGGGAGGTTCGAGATGGCGGACAGCGCGAAGGAAGCCTGGAACGACGTCGGCGAGCGGTTCGCCACGTGGGGACGCCACGTGGCCGACCGCTACAAGGAGAAGGGCTCGGACGGCGGCGAGACCGCGCAGGAGAGCCAGCGCAAGCTGGAGGAGGCCGCCCACGAGGTCTCGGAGCAGCTCAACCGCGCCTTCACCGCGCTCGGCGAGACGCTCCGCGACGAGGGGGCGAGGGCCGAGCTGAAGGACGCGGTCCGCGCGGTCGGCGACGCGATCGCGCTCACGGTCAGCGAGACCAGCGACACGATCCGGCGCGTCGTCGGCTCGAGCGGGCCGGCCGACGACGACGACGCGAGCAACACCGCCGCGTAGCCGAACGCGGGCGACCGTCCGGATCCGCTACGCCGGATCCGGCGAGCTCGGGGGCGGAGGCGGCGGCGGGGCCGCATCACCGGGCGGGGGTGCGACCTCCGCGCTCGGGGGAGCAACCGGCTCCGTCGGCGCCTCGGCGGGTGCCGCGGACGGCGGAGCCATCGGCGCGGCGGCCGCGGGCGGTGCCCCGGCATCGGGCGTCGCGCCCTCGGCGGGGGCCGGCTTCGGCCGGTTGCGCCGGGAGAGCAGCACCAGGATCACGATGATCAGGACCGCCACCGCAACCCCGATCACGATCCACAGGATCATGCTCGAGCTGCTGCCGCCCTCGACGGCGCTCGCGGTCGCCCGGATGTCGAGGCGCTCGCCGATCTCGGGCACCCAGGTGACGGTGTTGCCGTCGACCTGGCCGTTGGAGTCGGTCACCTCGCCGGGGAACGCGATCTGGATCTTCAGCTCGGCGCCCTGCAGGAACGTGCTCGGGTCGAACCCCGACACGCCGGTGGCGCCCGACAGCGCGGAGGAGAGATCGAGCGTCCCGGAGACGTGGAACACGTCGCCCTCGCGCGTGATCTTCAGCTCGTCTTCCGTGTCGCCGGAGAACTGCTCGATCGGGACCGAGTCGAAGGAGAACTGCTTGCCGGCGAAGGTGTCGTCCTCGTAGTCCGTCACGGTGACGCCCGGCGCGTCCGAGGGGAGCGGCGCCTCACCGAGGAGGTCGTCCACCGATCCCCCGGCGAGCTCGAGGATCTGCTTCTGGATCGCGAAGACGATGGTGCCGCTGACGGTGTTGTCGGCCGACACCTGCAGGTTCATGTCGAGCTTCAGACATGCGCTCATCAAGACGGCGAGCAACCCGAGGATCCCGATTCGGCCCGCCGTTCGCATCCTGGCCACCATCTCCGCTCCCTCCTTCGTCGTGCGTTCGACCCTATACCCGGGCCGCTCGGCAACCCGGGAAGGCCGCCTCAACCTTTGGACAGCGCCTGCACGATCTCGTCCTCGAGGTACGCGAGATACGCGTACAGCGCGAAGGAGGTTGCGGCGTCATCGTCGTCCGCGAAGTCCTGCGGCTGGCTCTCCTCGGTCACGGCGAGGCGGACGCCCAGGACCAGGCGCAGGTCGTTGATCGAGCCGAGCCACGCCGAGAGCTCGTCCTCGGTCAGGACCTCGGCGTCGATCGTCCGCTCCATGGTGTCGACGGCGGTCGCGCGCTGCGCGGTGAGGTCGTCGCGGACGAAGCCGTCGAACTCGGCCGTCGCCTCGGGGTCGTCGAGATAGGCCGCCGGGTACAGGCGCCGCATGGCCGGATCCTCGAGCGGGTCGCCCTCGGCCAGCAGCGTCCGAAGCTGCGGCGGGAGTGTGCGCAGGACGTCGCGCTCGGCCTGCGGGATGCGAAGCTCGAAACCTCCGCGGCGCGAGCGCCGGACTCGTCGAGCCACGCGGTCAGCGATCCCTCTGCAGCGTCGCCCACAGGCCGTGGGCGTGCAGCCGTGCCACGTCGGCCTCGCAGCGCTCGCGCGTGCCCTCGCTTACGACCGCCTTGCCCTTGTGATGGACGTCGAGCATGAGCTTGGTTGCCTTCTCGCGCGGGAAGCCGAAGAGCTTCTGGAAGACGTAGACGACGTACGACATGAGGTTGATCGGGTCGTTCCAGACAATGACGATCCAGGGAACGTCGGGGGTGACGTCCTCCTCATTGGTCGGGCGTTCGACCTCGACGGGCGCGGTCTGCACCATCGCTCACCAGGGTACGAGGCGGGCGCTCGAAGCGGCCGAGCATGGCCACGATCACCGCGAGGATGAGCCCGGGGACGACGATCCAGATCGGGCGTTCGATCCACCACCGCGCGGTGCTGTCCTGTTCGTGCCCGAGGCCGAGCGGCCAGAGCGCCAGGATCGCGATCAGGTACGCGGTCATGTGCCACAGGAACAGGGTCATGATGATCGCGTTCACGAAGATCGTTGCCTTCCAGACCTCGACGCGCTCGAGCCAGCGAGTGGCAGCCGGACGCAGCAGCATCGCCGCGCCGATGGACCAGACGCCGCCGAGCAGGAAGCAGATCGTCGGCGGATAGGCGTTCGAGATGTGCTCGACGTCGGTGCCGAGCAGACTCTTCGGGTACTGTCCGAGGCCCGGGAACCACGCGAACCGGACGTCGCCGAAGAGCTGGAACATCCACGGCGTGGTGAGGAGCACGAGCCCGGCCAGGCCGCCGAGCATCATCGCCCACATCACGCGCCGCGAGGTGAAGCGACCCTCCGCGTAGAAGAACCCGAGCTGGTGCGGGAACAGCAGGACCGGAACCACGTTCAGGTAGCGGAAGCCGTGCAGCCCGAGGCCGAAGCCCACGACATCCACAACGACCACGCTCGCGGCCATGACGATCGGCACGCCGAGGCCGAACCGCCGGTGCAGCGCGATCAGAAACGGGGCGGCCACCACCACCGCTAGGTAGAAACCGAGAAACCACAGCGGTCCGAACGGCACGGTCTGCGCGGGCGGCAGCATCCCGCGCAGGAGCCGTGTGTCGCCCCACAGCGGCGGGCCGGCCGAACGCCCCACGTCCGCCAGGTGCAGGCCGACCTGCACGAGGAGCCACAGCCCGAGGAAGATGGCAGAGGGACGGAGCAGCCGCGCGACACGGCCCTTGATGAACTCCCCGGTGCTGCCGCCGCGACGGCGCGTCGCGTCGTAGGCCGTGAGGTTCGAGAAGCCGCCGACGAAGAAGAAGATCGGCATCACCTGGAACAACCACGTCCCGAGCCACAGGCCGCTCGTCAGGCCGACCGCGCTCGTGAGGTAGATCAGGCCGTTCTCGACGTGGATGATGCCGATGAGCCAGTGGCCGAAGACCACGGCGCAGATCGAGACGGCGCGCAGGAGGTCGACGTAGCGGTCGCGCGTGCCGGGAGTAGCGGCCGCAAGAGCATCGAGATCGCGCATCGCATGATCAGTCGTCGACGCGGAGCACGAGCACGCACACGTCGTCCGGCGCCTCGCCGCTCGGGTCGGCGACGGCGTCGCCGAGCCGGTCGACGGTCTCCTGCGCCGTCCCGTCGGAGCCCTCGGCCGCGAGCCGCCGCAGCCCGGCCTCGTCGAGCGGGGTCGGGTGGCGGGGGTCGACGAGGCCGTCGGTGAAGAACACGACCTGGTCTCCCGGCCCGAGCTCGACGACCCGGTCTTCGATCGCCACGTCCTCGAAGACGCCGAGCAGCGATCCCGGCGCGCCGACCGTCGCGACGCCGCCGTCGTGACGGACGACGAGGGGCGAGGGGTGCCCGCCGCACGCCACGGTCAGCCGCACCCCCGTGCGGTCCCGGTCGATCCTGCCGAGCGCGACCGTGCAGAACCGCTCCCCGTCCTCGCGGAGCATGACGCCGTTCAGGTCCTCGAGCACGCGACTCGGCGAGGGTTCCCGCAACGCCGATGCCCGCAGCGTGTGTCGAGCCATGCCGGTGAGCGCCGCGGCCTCGACGCCCTTGCCGCAGACGTCGCCGACCACGACGCCCCAGGCGTCGTCGCCGGCCTCGAAGACGTCGTAGAAGTCGCCGCCGACCTCCGTTTGCATCACGCCCGCCGGCTGGTAGAAGGCGGCGACCTGCAGCCCGGGCATCTCGGGGAGCTGTCGGGGCAGCAGCGTGCGCTGCAACGTCCTCGCGATGTGGCTTCGCTCCTCGTACAGGCGCGAGTTGTCGATGGCGAGGGCGGCGCGGCGCGCGAGCTCCTGCGCGAGCTCGAGATCGTCCTCGCCGAACACGCGCCCCGACTCCGCCGACGCGAACGTGATGGCGCCGAGCGCCCGGCCGCGCGCGACGAGCGGCACGATCATGGTCGAGCGCAGCCCGAGCTCGGACGCGATCGCCCGCCGCTCCGGGTCCGGAATGTCCTGCTCGAGCATCTCCGGCGTCACCTCGGGGACGATCTCCGCGATGCCGCTCGCGATCACCGCCGAGACATCGCTCGGGTCGCCGACGCGCATCGGATACCGCCGTCGGTACTCGCGCGCCAGCTCGACCCGTTGGGGGTCGGCGTGCGTGACGGCGACGGCAGCGATCGAGCCGTCGGGCTCGACCAGGTCGACGCTGCACCAGTCCGCCAGCCGTGGCACGACGAGCCGCGCGACCTTGGTGAGCGTGCGGCGCGAGTCGAGCGAGGCCGAGAGCAGCACGCTCGCGTCCGCGAGGAACGCCACGCGGTCGTGCGCGCGCTCCACGGCCTCGCGGACCGCACGCTCGCTCTCGAACAGCCGGGCCTGGAGCTCCTCGGCCCGCCGGCGCGGCGTGATGTCGCGGATGTAGCCCGTGAACAGGATCTCGGCCGGGTCGGGCAGCTGGACGCGGGTGACCGTCAGCTCGATCGGGAACTCGCTTCCGTCGGCGCGCATCGCGGTCAGCTCGAGGCGCCGGCCGAGGATCCGCCCCCGGCCCGTGCGGCGGAAGCGTTGCAGCGCCTCGCGGTGGCGATCCCGAAGCGACGGCGGGATGAGGAGCTCGGCCAGCTCGCGCCCGATCACCGACTCGCGATCGCGTCCGAACATCTCGGCCGCCGCCGCGTTCAGCTCGACGATGTCCCCGTGCTCATCCATCGTGACGATAGCCTCGAGGGCGGACTCGAGGACCGCGCTCTTGCGCGCCTCGCTCTCGACGAGCTCGGTCTCGGTCGCCCGGCGCTCCAGGTACTGGCCGATCTGCGCCCCCGCCGCCGACATCAGCTCGAAGACGTCCTCGTCGGGCTCGCGCACGCGCCGGCTGAAGAACTCCATGACGCCGAGCACCTCGTCGCCGAGCGTGATCGGGAACCCGAAGGCGGCGTGGAGCCCCTCCTCGAGCGCGAACGGCGCTCGAGGGAAGTTGTCGTCCACGGCGACGTCCGCGATCCACGCGGCGCGGCCCGTCGACCAGACCCGGCCGGGCAGCCCGAGCCCGCGCTCCATCAGGAACTCGCGGCTCTTGCGCAAGAAGTGCGCGCCGGTGGTCCGGCTCGCGACCCAGCCGCCGACGTACCGCAGGACGTCGTCGTCCTCGTCGACGCGCCAGAGCGCACCGACCTCCCAGCCGAGGGCCTCCGCGATCGCCTCGACCAGGAGCGGCGTCGCCTCCTCCACCGACGCCGAGGACGACAGCACCCGCGCGACCGCGTACTGCACGGCGAGGCTCCGCTCCGCGTGCTTGCGCTCGGTGATGTCGGCGCAGACGCCGGCCATCCCGCGCGGGCGGCCGTCGTCCTCGCGAAGGACGCGGCCCCGGAGCGTGAGCCATCGAACCGCGCCGTCGTTCGGCCGGACGATGCGGTAGTCCAGGACGAACTCGCGCTCGCCGTGGACGGCGCGCTCGATCTCGCGCAGCACGCGCGCGCGGTCCTCGGCATGCATGTCGTCCTGGAAGTGCTCGAAGGTGCCGGCGAAGGAACCGGGCTCGAGGCCGTGGATGCGCTCGAGGCTCTCGGACCACCGCATCGTTCCCGCCTGCATGTCCCAGTCCCACGTGCCCATGCGCCCGGCGTCGAGCGCGATGCGCAGGCGTTCTTCGCTCTCGACGAGCGCGGTCTGCGCGCGCCGGCGCTCGCTGATGTCGAGCGAGACGGCGATCATCCCGAGCAGGTCACCGACCGGATCTCGGACGGGGGCGGTGGTGAGGCGGACCCAGATCCGCCCGCCCGCCTTGCGGGGCGCGAGCCACTCGCCGTCCCATCGCTCGCCCTCGCGGAGCCGCCGCATGAGCGCCGCCGCGGCCTCCGGGTCGTCCTCGGGGACGAGCAGGTCGGCGATCGGCCGACCGATTGCCTCGGCGGGCTCGAACCCGAAGAGCCGGCTCGCGTGCCGGTTCCACCGGGTGATCACGCCCTCGATGTCCGCCGCGATCACGGCCGCCTGCTCGGCATCCAGGAGCATCGGGTCGAAGGAGGACGCCCATCCCGAGACGGGCGTCGCCGGCTCGGCGTCGTCGTGCTCCCGGTTGAGCTCGAACCACACCGTGGTCGGTCCGCCCTCCTCGATCGCCCACCGGTCGGCGACGCTGTCGACGAGGACGAGCCCCCAGCCTCCGATCTCGCGATGCGTCGTCGGGGGGAGCACGAACCCCGCGCCGTCGTCGATCACCTCGACCCGGACGACGGCGTCGCGCACGACGACGCGCAGACAGACGTCGGCGCGCGGTCCCTTGGGCCCGTAGCGAACCGCGTTCGTGACGAGCTCGCTCGTCAGGAGCTTGGCGTTGTCGAGAGACGACGCGTCGAGGTAAGGCCCGAGGAGCTCGTCGAGCGAGCGTCGCGCGTCGCCGGCGGCGCTCGGCTCCGCCGGGTAGCGGCGCTCGGTCACCGTCCCCAGCGGGGTGCGCATGGGGGCGGACGGCTTCGCGGCCTGTTGGGTCATCGTCGCGCTCCGGGCGTCAGGCCGAAAGCCTAATGCGAACGCGTCGTCGGATGCTTCTCGATCGGGCGCCGGACGTGACGAAGCCGCCGCTCCGGGAGGGCGAACGGCGACTTCGTCTCGAGCGGGGTCCTGCGGGTTCACATCGTCCGGGGCTCCTCGATCAGGCGAAGATGCTCACGCCTCCGGGACCGACCAAGAGCCCGACGACGATGAGAACGATTCCCGCGAGGACCGCGCCGCGCACGAGGCTCACGATTCCCGCGATGACCAGAACCACCGCAAGGATCCAGAGCAACGTGGCAGCTCCTCCGTTGGCGGCAAGCATCGACGACATGACCGTGTCTCTCTTTCGCTGTCGGGCCGCGCGAGGTGAGTCACGCGCGGCAGGACGGGGAACGACGCAAGTGTTCCCCGATGGCGGCATCGGCAAACGAACGGGTCGAAGCGGTCAGGCGAGCGGCAAGGAGAACCGAACGGCGCGCCGGCCGTCGACGGACACGATCGCCGCGTCCGGGAAGAGCGTGCGAATGAGCTCCATCCGAACGGGCCCTCCGAGCTCGTCGGCGCCGTCGGCCGGCACACCGTCCTCGGGCGCGTCGACGGAGAACGAGATGGACCGGCCCTCGTCCTCCGCACGGACGGAGAGCGGGGAGCCCGACGCGAGCGCGTCGACGCAGGCCTCCGAGATCGCGACCTTCAGGTCCTCGACGTCCTCGCCCGTGACGGAGAAGTGACGGGCGACGGCGGCCGCGAACGATCGCGCCGTCCCCAGGTGCTCGCCTCGCGAGGGAAGGGTCAGGGCGAACGCGTCGTGGTTCACGCCCCGACGGCCTCGGCCACCGACGCGTGGATCGCGAAGACGCGATCGAGCCCGGTGACCGTGAAGACCTTGAGGATGGACTCTCGCGAACAGATCAAGGTCATCCGGCCGCCCGCGTCGCGCATGCCCTTGCGGGCGGCGACGAGCGCGGACAGGCCGGTCGAGTCGAGGAAGCCGACGTGCTCGAGGCTGACGACCAGCCGCCGAGTACCTCCGCGGATCAGCTGCTCGATCCGGGCTCGCAGCCCGGGCGCGGTGGACAGGTCGATCTCGCCGCCCACGTCCAGGACGGTCCATTCGCCTTCGTCTCGCGTGTCGAGCCGGAGTTCGACCGTGGGGCCCCTTTCGCGCGGCAACGACCAGCGGCTTCGGAAGGGAACCTAGTATAGGGCGCGCATGGATGCGAACTCCGAGGCGGTACGGATCTCCATCCCCGCACGAGCCGAGTTCCTGCACATCGTGCGGACCGTGATCGGCAGTGTGGCCGCCAGGCACGACCTCACGATCGACGCCATCGAGGACCTGCGGATCGCCGTCGACGAGGCGTGCGCCCAGCTCCTCACGGCTCGTGGGACCACGATCACGGTCGAGGTCGTCCCGGGCGACGACGGCGTCGAGGCCGTGTGCGGGATCGACGCCGAAGTCTCCGCGTGGCCGCCCGAGGGGATTCAACACACGCTTGCCTCGCAGGTGCTTCGCGGCCTCGCGGATTCGGTCATCTGGGAACGGACGGCGTCCGGGCCGTCGGTGCGCGTCTCGAAGCGAGCGGTGGGGACGGCGAACGCGTGAGCTCGCCCGAGCTCACGGACGTGGAGCTGTTCGCTCGTCTTCCCGACGAGGATGCGCGCGAGACCCTGATGGTTCGCAATCGGCCGCTCGCGCTCAGCCTGGCGCGGCGCTTCCAGGGACGCGGCGAGAGCCTCGAGGACCTCGAGCAGGTCTCGATGCTCGCGTTGTTGAAAGCGATCGATCGCATGGATCTCGAGCGCGAGGTGCAGTTCTCGACGTTCGCCACGATCACGATCACGGGCGAGCTGAAGCGCCATCTGCGCGACAAGGGTTGGGCGGTTCGGGTGCCGCGGCCCGTCCAGGAGCTCGCCGTCCGCATGAACCGGCTGATCGCCGCGCTCACCCAGGAGCTGGGCCGGTCCCCCACGGTCCGCGAGATCGCGGTCCGGGCAGGCACCTCGGAGGAGGAGACGCTCGAGGCGATCGAGGCCGCACGGGCGTACTCCGCGGACTCGCTCGACGCGCCGACCGGCGGCGAGGAGGGCGCGCCCAAGGACCGGCTCGCGACGACCGACGAGCAGATCGAGCTTCTCGAGACCTGGCAAACGATCGCGCCGGCGATCCGCACGCTGCCCGAGCGCGAGCGCACGATCCTGTACCTGCGCTTCTTCGAGGACAGGACGCAGAGCGAGATCGCGGACGCCCTCGGGATCAGCCAGATGCACGTGTCGCGCCTGCTTTCCCGTTCGCTGTCCACGCTGCGGGAGCGCGCCGGCTCCTGAGCCCGGTTTGCGGGGCTCCCCCCATGGGTACCTCGCGATCATGCGTGAGCCCATCGACCTCGAGGGCCCGATCTCGATGGGCGGCAAGCTCCTCGAGAACACCGGCAAGGGCCCGCGCGCGCTGCGTCCCGGGCGCGTGTGCACCAAGCGCGGGTGCCAGACCATCCTTTCGATCTACAACGCCGGCGATCGTTGCTGGGACCACACCGCGCCGACTCCGTTCCTATTGAAGATCCGGCGCGCTCGCGCCGACTCGCTGCCGGCCTGACGCGCCGGCGCGAACGGGGGAGGCCGGCCGATCCCCCTGCCCGACGGGCGCCGGCTCGCCGGTTTCGCCCGAGCACCGGGTCGGCCTCCCCTCTCCGTCCCGGGGCGGCCGAGTCCGCCATGATTGGGTGGTGGACGAGGGGGACCGGCGCTCGCCGCTCGCGAACGACGCCACCAGGGGTCTCGTGGCGCTCGTCACGGGAGGGGGGACCGGGATCGGCGCCGCGACGGTACGCGCGTTCGCCGGCTCGGGCGCGAAGGTCGCGATCTGCGGCCGCCGCCCCGAGCCGCTCGAGTCCGTGCGCGCCGAGCTCGAGGCGGCCGGCGCGGAGGTCCTCGCGATCCCCGGCCTGGACGTCCGCGAGCCCGATCGCGTGGCCGAGCTCGTCGACGCGGTGCTCGAGCGATTCGGGCAGATCGACGTGCTCGTGAACAACGCCGGAGGCCAGTTCGCCGCACCCGCGGACCAGATCACGCCGAAGGGATGGCGCGCCGTGCACCGACTGAACGTCGACGCCGTGTGGGACCTGACGAGGACGGTCGCCGAGCGCTCGATGATCCCCCGCCGCACCGGGCTCGTGGTGTTCATCGGGTTCAGCCCCCGGCGAGGGATGCCGTTCATGATCCACTCGTCCTCCGCGCGCGCCGCGCTCGAGAACCTCGCCGGCGGTCTCGCGATCGAGTGGAGCCGCTACGGGATCCGCGCCGTCTGCGTCGCGTGCGGCGCCATCGACACCGAGGGGTTCCGGGCCTACGGCGAGGCGTGGATCGAGGAGGCGACCCGCACGGTCCCGCTCGGCCGGCTGGGCACGCCCGAGGAGGTCGCGAGCACGATCGCCTTCCTCGCCTCGGGCGGCGGCCGCTACATCACCGGGACCACCGTCGTCGTCGACGGCGGCGTCGACGCCTGGGGACTGGGGACCCCACCGCCGCGCGCCTGAGGGTTCATCGGCAGTTCTTGGGGCGTTTGCCGGGCCGGCGCGCCGGGTACTCATCCCCGTAGGTACATGGGTTCGGGCGGCGCGAGGCCGTTCTCCCGACCGAAGCCCCGGCCACCAGGGCCCGGCGCCGGGGCAGCGCCGTTTCGACGAGCGAGCCGTCCCCCCGGGCGCCGCGACCAAGCGCGGCCCCGGGGCGACGCCTCCGGGCTCACGCGTCGTACACGATGATCGAGCGGGTTTCCCGGCCCGACGCGAACCGCGCGAGCGCCTCGCCGATCTCGTCGAGCGCGATCGTGCGGGCGATGAGCGGTTCGAGCCGGAGCTCGCCGCGCGCGAGCAGGTCGGCGAGCAGCGGAAAGTCGCGGTCGGGAACCACCGAGCCGTACCAGGAACCCGTCAGCGTCCGCTCCTGCGTGGTGACCGGGAGCGCCGGGACGCCCACGACGGCATCCGGCGGCGCCATGCCCACCAGCACCGCGGTGCCGCCCGGCGCGGTCACCCTCGTCACGAGCTCGATCGTC
Source organism: uncultured Actinomycetes bacterium (assembly GCA_963716935.1). Classification (GTDB taxonomy): domain Bacteria; phylum Actinomycetota; class UBA4738; order UBA4738; family HRBIN12; genus CALGFI01. Next base: position 31,184 of record CAVQUN010000009.1, read on the forward strand.
TCGGGCCGGCCGAGGCACTCGAACGCCGCGTCGGCCCCGCCGCCGACGGCATCGAGCACGCGCCGCTCGACGTCGTCACCCGCGAGCACGACGTCGGTCGCGCCGAGCTCTCGTGCAAGGTCGAGCTTGGAGGAGACCACGTCAACGGCGACGATCGCGGCGGCACCGGCGATGCGAGCCCCCTGAACGGCGCTCAACCCCACCGGGCCGCACCCGACGACGACGACGGCGTCGCCGGGGCCGACGCCGGCAGTCGTCCGCACCGCGCCCACGCCCGTCATCACGGCGCATCCGAGCAGCGCGACCTGCTCGAGCGGCAGGGACGGGTCGACGCGGATCGCGGTGTTCGCCGGGACGACCGAGCGCTCCGAGAACGACGACGGCACGTTGTGATGGATGCGCACGTCGCCGTCGTGAAATCGCGTCGTCCCGTCGGCGAGGAACCCCGCGTCGAACGGGCCGAGTCGCTCACACAGGACCGGCCTGCCGGCGACGCACCGGCGGCACGTGCCGCAATACGGCAGCCACGAGCACACGACGTGGTCCCCGGGCGCGAGGCCCTCGACCCCGTCGCCGACCTCCTCGACGATCGCCGACCCCTCGTGCCCGAGAACGATCGGCACCGCGTGGCGGTGGATCCCGCGCACCGCGTGCCAGTCCGACCGGCAGACGCCGGAGGCCGCCATCCGAAGGAGCACCTCCCCCGCCTTCGGCGGGTCGAGCTCGATCTCGCGCACGACCGGTGGCTCTCCGTAGGCGGAATGGACGGCGGCGCGCATGGGCGGAGTATCGCCCAGGTCCCATCCCGACGGCCCGATCGGCCCTGCCGCGGCGCGCGAGAAATCGGAAGATCGGGGTGAAGGGTGGCGAGTTTGATGCCGACCGCGCTCTCCCACTCGGACGATCTGCGCGAGCATCTCGATCGTTGGGTCGCGGAGATGCTGATCACCCCGCGGGAGGCGGAGGCGATCGGCCGGTTCGAGGCGGCCGATCGGGTCGCAAGGCCTCGACGCGTTTCGCTGATCACGGAGTCCGTTGCCTACCTGGGGTTTGCGCTCGCGGCCTCAGCCGGCGCCGTGCTGCTGGCCGACTACTGGCCCGACATGGACGTGTGGGGGCACCTGCTCACGAGCGGCGGCCTGGCGTTCGGCCTCCTGGTCGCCGGTTCCCTGCGGCGTGGAAGCGACGACCCCGCGATCGTCCGACTTTCGAGCGTCCTGTGGGCCCTGTCGGTGGCCTGCTTCGCCTGGTTCGCGTGGCTCCTCGCCCACGACCAGGCCGGATGGACGCGTCAGGCCTCGACGCTCGGCGCCGGGCTCGTTTCGCTCGCGATCGCGACGACGCTTTGGGCGTTTCGCCCGCTCGGGCTCCAGCAGGCGGCGATGTTCGGGGCGTCCGCGATGACGCTGATCGGGGTCGCCTGGGACCAGGAGGTTGGGGCAACGCTCGTGTGGGCGTTCGCGGTCGCGTGGGCGACCGTCGCCGCCTTCGGGCGTCTCGAGCCTCGAAGGGCCGCGATGCTCACGGGGTCGGTCGTCGCCCTGTACGCGACGATGTTCGTCCCTGGGGCCGGGATGTGGATGGGACTCGGCACCGCGCTCGCGATGGTCGGGGCGAGCATTCCGCTTCGCCAGCCGGCGCTTCTCGGCCTCGGAGTGATCGGGACGTTCATCTACCTGATGCGGGTCGTCGGCGACCTGTTCGGGGGCACCGTCGGGGTACCGATCGCGCTGTTCGCCATCGGTGCCGTCGCGGTCGCTTTCGCCCTGTGGCTCGCCAGGGGCGACCGGTTGCGCACCCTTCCGCAGGGCCGACGCGGTGCTTCCCCCGCGGTGGGACGCGGGGGGCGCCGATCGCCTACCCTCAGGTCATGAGCGACAACTCGAAGGCCGCGAAGGACAAGCTGGGCGGACTCGTGAGCGACCTCGCCCGCAAGGCACCCGCGGTCGGCAAGTCGGTGGCGGCCAAGGCCCCCGAGATCGCGAAGACGATCCGGACGAAGACTCCCGAGGTCGCGAAGAACGTGGCGAAGAAGACGCCGCCGGCCGTCGGCAAGGCCGTCCGCTCCGCGGGCGACCAGGTGGCCAAGCACGCGCCGAAGATCGGAAAGGCGATCGCGGAGGGCGCGCCGAAGGTCGCAAACAAGGTCGCCTCGGCCGCGAAGCGCGGGACCGCGGCCGCCAAGAAGCCCGTGACCAAGCGGAAGGCCGCGAGGAAGAAGCCGGCGGCGAAGAAGCCCGCCGCGAAGAAGCCCGCCGCGAAGAAGACCACGGCCAAACGGACCACCGCGAAGAAACCCGCCGCGAAGAAGACCACCGCGGCGAAGCGACCCGCGGCCAAGAAGTCCTCGGCCAAGCGCCCGAGCTCGGGCGCGACGAGCTAGCGCACGATCCGGGGGCTCGCGACGTGCCGTCGCGCTGGGTCCTCCACATGGACCTCGACGAGTTCATCGCGGCGGTCGAGGTCCTTCGCCGCCCCGAGCTCGAGGGACGCCCGGTCGTGGTCGGCGGCGACGGCGACCCGACGAAACGCGGCGTGGTCTCGACCGCGAGCTACGCGGCACGCGAGTTCGGCATCCGCTCGGGGATGCCGCTGCGCACGGCGTTCAAGCGCTGCCCCGAGGCCGTGTTCCTCCCCGTCGACGCCGACGCGCACTACGCCGCCTCGGCGCGCGTGATGGACACGCTGCGAACCTTCCCCGCAGTCGTCCAGGTCGCGGGGTGGGACGAGGCGTTCCTCTCGATCGAGGCCGACGATCCGGAGGCGCTGGCGCGCGCGATCCAGGCCGAGGTCCTCGAGCGCACGCGCCTGTGGTGCTCGATCGGCGTCGGCGACAACCGGCTTCGCGCGAAGCTCGCGAGCGGGTTCGCGAAGCCGCGCGGCGTCTCCCGGCTCACGGCCGAGCGGTGGTTCGGGGTCATGGGCTCGCGATCCACCGGCGAGCTCTGGGGCATCGGCACGAAGACCGCGGCCAAGCTCGCGGAGCTCGGCATCGCGACCGTCGACCAGCTCGCGCGGGCCGACGAGGAGGCGCTCGCCCGCCGGTTCGGCCCCAGCACCGGCCCCTGGCTCCGTGCGCTCGCCGAGGGACGCGACGACAGCCCGGTGACCGACGAGCCCTACGTCCCGCGGGGCCACGGACGCGAGCACACCTATCAGCGGGACCTGACCGACCCCGCGGAGATCCGTCGCCGCGTCGCGGAGATCGCGGGCGACCTGATGCAGAGCGTTCGCAACGACGGTCGGCCGGTCGCGCGCGTCGTGGTCAAGGTTCGCTTCGCGCCGTTCTTCACGAGCACCCACGGCGCGGCCCTCCCCGAGCCGACCGACGACGCCGGCGCGATCGAGGCGGCGGCGCTCGGCGCGCTCGAGCGCTTCGAGCTCGACCGGCCCGTCCGGCTCCTCGGCGTCCGGGTGGAGTTCGCCGGCTAGCGGCGCTCGATCGCGAGCACCCGGTAGACGGGAACGTGCTCGGGGTCGCCGGTGCACGAGACCCGGGCCTCCTCGGCCGACGTCTCGATCGCCACGTGCACCTCGAACACTCCGGCGACCGTGCGAAAGCGCGCCGAGTACCCGTCGCCGTCGGGGGCGGCGTCCTGGAGCCGGACGTCGTCGATGCGATCGAGGCCCTCGCGCTCGCGAAGGGCGTGCTCGGCGGCCTGCGTCGCCTCGGGCTCACACGTGCGCCCCCGAAGGTGCGCGAGGTCGAGCCGTCCCGACAGGTACGCACGCGCAAGCGAGGGACCCTCGTGCGGCTCGACGCGCCCGAACGCGAGGCCGTGCGGGAAGGCGAGGAGGTTGCCGGCGAACCGGTGGCCGCCCTGGTGGGTGCTCTGCCACGTCTCGCCGGGATACGCGCTCGCCATCGCCTCGGAGAGCGGGCGGCCGCGCTCCGAGCAGCAGGGGTCACGCCGCCCGTTCGTGCACACGAGGAAGAGCGCGCCGCCGTGACGCTCGCCGCGCCCGAGTCGCTCGCCGCGGCCGAGTCGCTCGAGGTCGACGGATGCCACGTTCTCGAATCGCGCGAGCTCGATCCGCTCGATCCACGGCTCGCCGGGGCCGGAGTGGACGGCGAAGCACGTGGTCGCGTCGGCAACGTAGCCGTCGGGACGCCGGATCAGCTGGACGCGGACGTTGGCCGCGTCGGCGCCGGCGCGCAGCTGGCCGCCGATACCGCCGGGGAGCGGGGTGTCGGTCAGCGCGTCCCGCCCCCACGGCCCCGGGTGCTCGAGCAGGAGCCAGTTGCGCGCGAAGGGCGCGGTCCCCGCGAGGGGCTCGTCGCGTTCCCGGCTCGCGTCGGCGCAGCGAAAGGCCTCGGTCACGCGGAGAGCGTACGGCGAGCGCGCCCCCTACACTCGCGCGATGCCGAGGCCGCTCCGCGTCGGGGTCCAGCTGCCGGAGGTGGAGCGCGACGTCCGGTGGCCCGAGCTCGTCGCGATGGCGCGGGCCGCCGAAGAGGTCGGGTTCGACTCGATCTGGCTCGGCGATCACCTGCTCTATCGCGACGACGGCCGGCCCGAGCGCGGGCCGTGGGATGCCTGGACCATGCTCGCGGGCCTGGCGGCCGCGACCGAGCGCGTCCGCCTCGGCCCCCTCGTCGCCTGTCTCGCGTTCCATCCGCCGGGCGTGCTCGCGCGCATGGGGGCCGCCGTCGACGAGATCGCGGGCGGACGCCTCGTGCTCGGCGTCGGCGCCGGCTGGAACCGCACCGAGTTCGAGGCCTTCGGGCTCCCGTACGACCGCCGGGTCGACCGCTTCGCGGAGGCGTTCGCGATCGTCCGCGGGCTGCTCGCCGGCGAGCGGGTCACCCTCCGCGGACGACACTGGCGGGTCGAGGACGCCGTCCTGCTCCCCCCGCCGGCACGTCGCACGCCGCTCATGATCGGCAGCACCGGCGAGCGCGTCCTCGAGATCGCGCTTCCCCACGTCGACGCGTGGAACACCTGGTTCGACGCGATCGGCAACTCGGCGGAGGGCTTCGCCGCCGAGAACGAGAACGTGACGGCGCTCGCCGGCCGCGTCGGGCGCGACCCCGCCGGGATCGAGCGCAGCGCGTGCGCGCTCGTCGTGCTCGACCGGGACGCTGTTGGACGGCCGCTCCCCGAGGACCACCCGCCGATCGAGGGCCCGCCCGAACGGATCGCCGCTCGGCTCCGGGCGTTCGCCGATGCGGGGGCGGACGAGGTCGTCCTGGTCGTGCATCCGATCACGGAGGGCTCGATCCGCGCGCTCGGCGCGACCATCGCGCTCCTCGACGCGTAGCGGCGACCTCGCTCGGCATCGGGCCTACGACGCGGTTGCGCCCCCGCGCCACCGCCCGACGGACGAACCCTCCCCCAGGCGCGCTGCAGCAAGTTCCGCCTCCGGGCCCACTCCACTCCTCGTGGGCCACACCCGATATCTCCCATACGTGAGGGCTTCCCCAGCACACCCCTGGCTCAATCGGGCGGCGGTCGCCTCCGCCGCGCTCATCGCCGTCGGCGCGCTCCTCGCGTTCATCTCGATCACCGCGTACACGAACGTCAGCCTGATCCGCAACGCGGGGCTGCTGCTGCTCGCCGTCGCCGGGGTGGCGCAGCTCGTCGTGATCCCGCTGCGCTCCGCCCAATTGGATCGTCAGCAGCGGGCCCTCGACGAGCACGAGCAGCGCTTCCGGCTCCTCGTCGAGCAGTCCCCCGCCGTCGTGTACATCGACGCCCTCGACGAGTCGGCGTCCACGCTCTACAAGAGCCCGCGCATCGAGGACCTCACCGGCTACTCGGTTCAGGAGTGGATGGCCGACCCCGAACTGTGGCCGAAGCTGCTCCATCCCGAGGACCGCGAGCGCGCGCTCGAGCAGCAGGCCCGGCACAACCAGACCGGCGAGCCGTTCCTGATGGAGTACCGCATGATCGCGCGCGACGGCCGGACCGTGTGGATCCGCGACGAGGCCCTGATGGTCAAGGGGCCCGACGACTCCTTCCTGCACTCGCAGGGTCTGATGCAGGACATCACGCCCGAGAAGGAGACGCAGGAGCGGATCGAGTTCCTCGCGTACCACGACGGCCTGACCGGCCTTCCGAACCGGACCATGTTCACCCAGCTCGCCCAGCTCGCCCTCGCGCGGGCCAACCGCGGGGACCTGTCGATCGCGGTGCTCACGATCGACCTCGACGCCTTCAAGCTCGTGAACGACTCGCTCGGCCTGGAGGGCGGCGACCTGCTGCTGCGCGAGGTCGCCGAGCGCCTGACGAGCACCGTTCGCGAGACCGACACGCTCGCCCGGCGCGGCGGCGACGAGTTCCTCGTTCTGCTCGCCGACCTCGAGCGCGGCGAGGTGGGCGACATGCAGGCGCCGCTCCTGTTCGCCGAGACGGTCGCCGGACGGATCCGCGACGCGCTCGCGAAGCCGTTCGACCTCGACGGCACCGAGGTCTTCGTCACGGCGAGCATCGGGATCAGCCTGTTCCCCGACGACGCGAGCGACGTCCAGGCGCTGCTCGTCCACTCGGAGTCCGCGATGGTCTCGAGCAAGCGGGCCGGCCCCGGCAACTTCGCGGTCTCCGACGTCGCGTCGTTCGATTCGTCCGTCAAGTTCTCGTTCGTGCAGAAGCTCCGTCGCGCCGTCGAGCGCCGGGAATGGGAGCTGCACTACCAGCCGGTCGTTCAGCTCGCGACGGGGGCGATCAAGGGCGTCGAGGCCCTCGTCCGCTGGCGGACCCAGGACGGCGAGCTCATCCCGCCGAACGAGTTCATCCCCCTGGCGGAAGAGCTCGGCCTGATCGAGCCGATCGGCGAATGGGTGGTCGACGAGATCGTCCGCCAGGACCAGCAGTGGCGCCGCGAGGGGATCCTGCTCGAGATGGGGTTCAACCTGTCGCCGAAGCAGTTCTGGCAGCCCGACCTGTCCGAACGGATCCTCGCGCGTCTGGCCGAACGGCGCATGGACCCGAACAAGGTCGTGCTCGAGGTCACCGAGACCTCCGCAATGCGCGACCCCGACCGCGCCCAGGCGATCCTCACCGACCTGCACGCGCACGGGCTGCGGCTCGCGCTCGACGACTTCGGCACCGGGTACTCGAGCCTGTGGCGGCTGCGGAACCTCCCGGTCGACATCCTCAAGATCGACCGCTCGTTCGTCGCGCGCGTCGACACGGACCCGCAGGCGGCCAAGATCGTCGCCGCGTTCATCCAGCTCGGACAGGGGCTGGAGATGACGACCCTCGCCGAGGGCATCGAGACCGAGGGCGAGTGGCGCTTCCTCGCCGAGCAGGGGTGCGAGCTCGGCCAGGGCTACTACTTCAGCCGCCCGGTGCCCGCGGTCGTGATCTCGGAACGGTTCCGCACGGGCGAGCTCGTCCCCGTCGCCGTCTAAGGGATTACGCTCGGCCGATGGCCGAGCCACCGGCGCAGCGCAACCTCGTCCTGATCCTCGCGCGGAGCTTCGCCTCGCGCCTGGCGACGGCGGTCCTCATCCTCGACGAGGAGGGCCGGATCGTCTACTTCAACGAGGCCGCCGAGGGCCTGCTCGGCGTCCGGTTCGTCGAGGGCCATGGGATGAGCCTCGACGAGTCGCGGGAGCGGTTCCGCCCCTCCGACGACGAGGGCAACCTCGTGCCGTTCCTCGAGAGCCCGATCGGCATCGCCGTCGGACCGAAGGAGCCGGCGCACTCGCCGCTCATGATCCGGGGGATCGATGGTGTCGAGCGGCGGCTCGAGGTGACCGCGTTCCCGCTCTTCGCACACGCCGGCGAGTTCGTCGGCGCGATCGCGTTCTTCTGGGAGCGCTGAGGAGTGCGGGTTCGCGTCTGGGGAAGCCGGGGGACCATCGCCGCCCCGGGCGTCGCGACCGCTCGCTACGGCGGGAACACGTCATGCCTCGAGGTGCGGCTGGACGACGGCACGGTCCTGGTGCTCGACGCCGGGACCGGGGCGCGCGAACTCGGCCTCGTGCTCGTGAAGGAGGCACCGCCTCGGATCGACCTGCTGATCACCCATCTGCACGTCGACCACGTCGAGGGCCTCGGCGTGTTCGAGCCGATCTGGCGGCCCGAGACCGAACTGCACCTGTGGGGTCCGGCCTCGCCGGTCGCCTCGGTCGACGAGCGCATCGCCACGTACTTCTCGCCGCCGCTGTTCCCCGTCCACCTGTCGGAGGTTCCCGCCAACTGCACGTTCCACGACGCTCGCGAGGGCACGTGGCAGATCGACGGAGCACTCGTGCGCGCGCAGGCGATCCTGCATCCGGGAGCGACCGTTGGCTACCGGATCGAGGCCGACGGCTCGTCGCTCGCCTACCTCACGGACCACGAGCCGGCGCTCGGGGTCGACCTCGAGGCCGCGAGCACGGACTGGATCTCCGGGTTCGCGATCGCCGATGGGGCCGACGTGCTGTTCCACGACTGCCAGTACACGCCGGCCGAGTACCGCGAGCGGATCGGGTTCGGGCACTCCAGCACCGAGCACGTCGCGACGTTCGCCCGGCGGGCCCGCGTCGGGCGGCTCGCGCTCTTTCACCACGACCCGCTGCATCGCGACGACGAACTCGAGGCCATGCGCGAGGACGTGCTCGAACGATGGGACGTCGACCCCGCCCTCGTCTCGATCGCCGCCGAGGGCTCGACGATCGAGGTGTGACGCCGGGCCGCGGGGTTCAGGCCTCGTACTTGAACGAGATGTTCACACGGGCGCGATAGAGCGCGACGCGGCCGTCGTCGATCGTGAGGTCGAGCTTGCTGACCTCGCCGACGCGCAGGTCGCGCAGGGTCTTCGCCGCGGTCTCGACGGCGTTCTTGGCCGCCGCCTCCCACGAATCGGTGCTCGTCCCGATGACCTCGGTGACGCGGTAGATGCTGTCGGTCATGCCTGGTCCTCCTCGCTCGGCGTTGCGGGCATTCTGACCGGGCCGGCGATCTCCCGCTCGCGCCCGATGACGGCCTTGAACCGATCGTGGGACCCCTCGCTAGACTCGCGCCGGAATGGCCTCTCCGGAGCCCCTGCGGACGATCTTCCACGACCGCCACGTCGCGCTCGGCGCGCGGATGACGGAGTTCGGCGGTTGGGACATGCCGCTGCAGTACCCGAGCGGCACGATCCGGGAGCACCTCGCGGTCCGCGGCCATGCCGGGCTCTTCGACGTCTCCCACATGGGACGGTTCGTCGTCAAAGGGCCGGAGGCCCTCGCGTTCCTGCAACGCGTCCTCACGAACAACGCGGAGGCGCTCGACGGGCGGCCGACCCACGCGCAGTACACCCTCATCGCGAACGAGCACGGCGGCGCGGTCGACGACGCCTACCTGTACCGCTTCACGCCGCACGAGTACCTCCTGGTGGTGAACGCCGCGAATCGCGAGAAGGACTGGGCGCACCTGGCCGGGCTGGTGCCGCGCGACGGCGTCGAGATGACCGACGTGACCACCGAGGTCGTCATGCTCGCGCTCCAGGGACCGGCGTCGCGCGAGATCCTCGCGAGTCTCCTCACCGGCGGCCGCCTCCCCGACCCGGTCCGCAACGCCGTGAGCATCGCCGAGATCGGCGGCGCGTCGGTCAAGGTCGGCCGCACCGGCTACACGGGGGAGCCCATCGGCGTGGAGCTGTTCGTCGGCGCCGAGGACGGGCCGGCGCTCTGGGACGCGCTGACCGAGCACGGCGCCGTGCCGGCAGGCCTCGGCGCGCGGGACACGCTTCGGCTCGAGGCCGGCCTGCCGCTGTACGGCGACGAGCTCGGCGTGGGCGAGGACGGGCGCGAGATCCCGATCCTCGCCGTGCCGATCACGCGGTTCGGCGTGAGCTTCGCCGAGCACAAGGGCGAGTTCGTCGGCCGCGGTCCGCTCGAGCGTCAGTTCGCGGCCGCCTCCCGGATCCTGCGCCAGGACTTCGGCGACGTCGCCGACCTCCCCCGGATGATCCGAGCCGTCGCGGTCACGGGTCGAGGCATCGCGCGGGCGCACGCGAAGGTCCTCCGGGGCGACCGCGAGGTCGGCGTCGTCACGAGCGGGACCGCGGTTCCCTACTGGGTCTTCGACGGCGAGGACGAGACCGCGAAGCCCACCGAGGAGCATCGCACGCGCGCGATCTGCCTCGCATACCTGGACGCCGACGTGCTCGAGGGCGAGCCGCTCTCGATCGACGTGCGCGGCAAGGCGGTCGAGGCGCAGGTCGTCCGGCACCACCTGCGTTCGGAGGCGCCACCGTTCGCGCGCCCGATCGTCGTCACGCTGGCGGAGCCGAGCCCGCACGTGCCGACGCCCACGAGCGGCGACGCGCTTCGCCGGCTCCTGCGGCGCAGCGCCGAGAACACCGAGTGGCGTCAGCGCGCGTGCGTCAACCTCATCCCGTCGGAGATGACGACCTCGCCGATGGTCCGGCTGCTCCAGGGCGCGGACCCTTCCTTCCGCTACGCCGAGCATCGGGCCCTCGAGGCGTTCGGCGGCGCGGAGGTCTTCTACTACCAGGGGACGGAGTTCATCGCCGACGTCGAGCGCCTGGTGGGGCAGGAGCTCCGCGCGTTCCTCGGGGCTCGCGAGGTGGAGGCGCGGCTCATCAGCGGGCAGATGGCCAACACCGCCGTGTTCAGCGCGATGGTCGACGACCGCAACCGGCACGACCGGCGGCGCGAGCCCGAGCGCATCGCGCGCGTCCTGCACCACCACATCGCCCGCGGCGGCCACCTGTCCGCGCAGCCGATGGGCGCGCTCAAGGACTTCGTCGCGCGCGATCCACGGACCGAGCGGCCCGCGGTGGTCAGCTTCCCGGTGCTGGCCGACAACCCGTACAAGGTCGACGTCCCGGCGACGCTCGAGGTGATCGACGAGTTCCGTCCCGAGCTCATCGTGTTCGGCCGGAGCATGGTCCTGCACACCGAACCGCTCGCCGAGGTCCGGGCGTTCCTGGACGAGCGCGCGATCCCCTCGGTCGTGCTGTACGACATGGCGCACGTGCTCGGCCTCGTCGGCCCACATTTCCAGCAGCCGTTCGCCGAGGGCGCCGACCTCGTCACCGGCTCGACCCACAAGACGTTCTTCGGCACCCAGCGCGGGATCGTGGCCGGCCGGTTCGAGCCCGGCGAGGAGCGCTACGCCCTGTGGGAGTCGGTGCGCTCGCGAGCCTTCCCCGGGTCGGTCTCCAACCATCACCTGGGAACGCTGCTCGGGCTCCTCGTGGCCTGCTACGAGATGCGCGAGTTCGGCCACGAGTACCAGCGGCGGGTGGTGGCGAGCGCGCGGGCGTTCGCCCGCGCGCTCGCCGACGCGGGCCTGCAGGTCGAGGGCGACCCGGACCTCGGCTACACGCAGACGCACCAGGTGCTCGTCCGGGTCGGCTACGGGCGCGGGGCCGAGATCGCGCGGCGCCTCGAGGCCAACAACATCATCTGCAACTACCAGGCCCTGCCCGACGACGAGAGCTTCACGGCGGCGAGCGGCCTTCGGATGGGCGTCGCGGAGATGGTGCGGTTCAAGATGGGCGAGGCCGAGTTCGGCGAGATCGCCTCGCTCGTCGCCGGCGTGGTCCGCGACGACGCCGACGTCGCCGACAAGGTCGCCGCCTTCCGCGGCGGGTTCACCGAGCTCGGCTACTGCTTCGAGACCGAGGAGTACGCGCAGCTGCTCGAGCCGCTTCGGCGGTTCGTGGCCGGCTGAGCGATGCCCCCTCGGATCAGGCGGGCAGCGACTTGATCTCGGGTCCGGTGAGACGGCGCGTCTTGGGGGCGAGGCGGAGACCGATCATCCCGAGCGGCGCCTGGCACCAGACGCCGTCCTTCAGGATCTCGACCGAGAGCATGCCGTCACCGGACTCCCCGATGCGGAGCGTCTTGCCGAGCTCCGTCCGGTAGAAGTCCTTCATTCTCTAAGGATACCTCGTGGGCCGGTCGGGCTACGCTCGCCCCGGCTCGAGTAGCGGGCAGGCCTCAGCCGCAGGCGCAGGCGCCGCCGCAGGCGCACCCGCCGCCGGACTGCACACCCGTGGACGGCCGCCCGGCGACGAACGAGAACTGCCGCCGTACGCGCTCGCCGCCGCACGACGGGCACGAGAGCGCGGTGTCGACGGACGAGCTCATCGGGCGCCGGTCCTCGAACCGGTGCTCGCACGCGAGGCAGACGTACTCGTAGGTCGCCACGCGCTCAGGATACGGGGTGACGGTCGTGCCCGGTCCATCGCCACAGCAACGCGAGGCTCACGATCGTCGCGGCGAAGCCGAGGGCGGAGGCAACGAGGAACACGGTCTCGTAGCTCTGGGTCGTGTCGTCGACCATCCGGGAGCCGATCGCGAGGGCGATCACCCCGACCCCGGCGCCCACGATGAGCGGCAGGCCCGCGGCGATCCGCTCTCCCGGCGGCAGCCGGAGCCCCATCACCCCCGCGGCGACGGCACCGAGCCCGATCAGCGAGAAGGCGAGGGTCATGGTCAGATCCACGACGCCATCGTCGCGGGCGCGGCCCGCGGGGACAAGGGCGGTCGCCGGATCGCCACCGCCCCGTGACGGGCTCGCAACATCGGGGCGGCGAGCAGGCACGATCGGGAAGCATCGCCGCCCCGGCCGCGTTCCGGGTGGGGACGCGACCGACGACGCGAGGAGATCGTATGGCTGACCACAACGCGGGCATCATCGAGGAGTTCCGCTCGCACGATGGGCGGGTCGGCGGCTTCTTCGAGGGGGCGACCATGCTCTTGCTCCACACCGTCGGCGCCAAGACCGGGACGCCGCGGGTGAACCCGCTCGTGTATCTGCCCGACGGCGACCGCTACGTCGTGATCGCCAGCAAGGGCGGCGCGCCCACGAACCCCGACTGGTACTACAACCTGCTCGCGCACCCCGACGTCACGATCGAGGTCGGCACGAGCACCCTCCCGGTCCACGCGGTCGTCGTCGAGGACGACGCCGAGCGCGACGCGCTCTACGCCCGACAGGTCGAACGCCGCCCGGGATTCGCCGACTACCTCCAGATGACGACCCGGCGAATCCCGATCATCGCGCTCGAGCCCGTCGACTGACCCGTGCCACGACGCCCTCGGGTAGGGTCCGGGCGTGGAGCCGCTCGGGAGCGCGGATCTCGAGGAGCTGACGGTCGCCGAGCTCGGCGCGCGCCTCGCCTCCGGCGAGCTCACCTCCCGGGCGCTCGCCGAGGCGTACCTCGCGCGTATCGAGGCGATCGACGCCTCCGGCCCCGCGCTCGGATCGGTGATCCAGACCGACCCGGACGCCCTCGCGATCGCCGACGCCCTGGACGCCGAGCGCCGCGAGGGCCACGTCCGCGGCCCGCTCCACGGGATCCCGGTGCTCGTGAAGGACAACCTCGACACGGCGGACGCGATGCGCTCGACCGCGGGATCGCTCGCGCTCGAGGGTGCGCGGCCGGCTCGCGACGCCACCGTCGTCGAGCGGCTGCGCGACGCGGGCGCGGTGCTCCTCGGCAAGACGAACCTGTCCGAGTGGGCGAACTTCCGCTCGACGCGCTCCTCGAGCGGGTGGAGCGCCCGCGGCGGCCAGACCCACAACCCGTACGCCCTCGATCGCAACCCCTGCGGCTCGAGCTCGGGCTCGGGCGCGGCGGTCTCGGCGAACCTGTGCGCCGTCGCGATCGGCACCGAGACCGACGGCTCGATCGTGTGCCCCTCCAGCGCGAACGGGATCGTCGGGATCAAGCCGACGGTCGGCGCGGTCAGCCGCGCCGGCGTGGTGCCGATCTCGCACACGCAGGACACGCCCGGCCCGATGGCGCGAACCGTCGCCGACGCCGCCGCGCTGTTCGTCGCGATCGCCGGCCCGGACCCCCGCGACGGCGCCACCGCGGACGCGCCGCCGTTGGGAGAGCTGCATTTCGGCGACGGCCTGCGCGGCGCCCGGCTCGGCGTCGCCCGGAACCTCGCCGGGTTCCACGACCGCGTCGACGTCGCGTTCGAGGACGCCCTCGCGGCCCTGCGCGAGCTCGGCGCCGAGCTCGTCGACCCCGCCGACGTCCCGCACGCGACCGAGCTCGAGGAGCCGGAGTTCGAGGTCCTCCTGTTCGAGTTCAAGGCCGACCTCGAGGCGTACCTCGCGGGCCTCGAGGGCGACGTGCCACGCTCGCTCGCCGAGCTCATCGCGTTCAACCGGGAGCACGCGGACGTCGAGCTCGTCCACTTCGGGCAGGAGCTGTTCGAGAAGGCGGTCGAGAAGGGGCCGCTCGCCGAGCCCGCCTACGCGCAGGCGCTCGCGAAATGCCGGCGGCTCTCGCGCGAGGAGGGGCTCGACGCCGTCGTCGCGACGCACCGGCTCGACGCGATCGTCGCGCCGACCGGCGGCCCGGCGTGGCTCACCGACCACGTGAACGGCGACCACGACTCGGGCGGCAACTCCTCGCCGGCGGCGGTGGCCGGCTACCCGAACGTCACCGTGCCGATGGGCCTGATCTCGGGGCTGCCGGTGGGGCTCTCGTTCATGGGGCCGGCATGGAGCGAGCCCGGGCTGATCGGCATCGCCGCCGCGTTCGAGCACGCCACCGGCCGCCGGAGGCGGCCGGGCCTCCTGCCCTCGCTCCCGGACTAGCCTCGCCGGGGGCCCGCTCAGGCACGGCGCCCTCGGAGCCGATGTGTTCTGCATGAGCCCCCAGCCCGGTCACGTCGACGCGCTCGATGCCGCGCCCACGACGCCTCCCGCCGACGCCGCCACCGTCTCCGACACGACGTTTCGCGCCGTCATCGAGCACATCTCGGCGATCACATACACGTGGGCCTGGAACGACGGCGAGTACTTCGTCGTGTACTCGAGCCCCCAGATCGAGCCGATCCTCGGCTACGCGCCCGAGGAGTGGATGGCGGACCCGACGGCCTGGTACGACTGGATTCACCCCGACGACCGCGCCGCCGTCATCGACGAGAACAAGCGCTGCGAGACCACGGGCGAGGCCTACGCGATGCAATACCGGATGATCCGCAAGGACGGCGAGGTCATCTGGGTCGAGGACTCGTGGGTCGTGGTGGAGAACCAGCACGAGTACGGCCGGGTCTTCCAGGGCGTCGTGTTCGACATCACGCGGCGCAAGCTCGCCGAGCAGGAGGTCGCGTTCCTCGCGCACCACGACAAGCTGACGGGCCTGCCCAACCGCGCGTTCTTCGAGGAGACGCTCGAGCTCGCGGTCTCGCGCGCGAGGCGTCATCAGCGCGGCGTCGCCGTGCTCTTCCTCGACCTCGACAACTTCAAGCTCGTGAACGACTCGCTGGGGCATCACGCCGGCGACCAGCTTCTCCAGCAGCTCGCCGAACGCCTGCGCGAGGTCACGCGCGAGGCCGACCTCGTGGCCCGCCAGGGCGGCGACGAGTTCCTGCTGCTGCTCTCGGACCTCGAGGCCGCCGTCCGGTCCGAGACCGAGCACGAGACGAGCTCGCTCGCCGCCGAGACCGTCGCCCAGCGCATCGCCCAGGCGTTGAACGAGCCGTTCTTCATGGCGAACACGGGCGTCCGCGTGGCCGGCTCCGTCGGAATCAGCCTGTTCCCACAAGACGGCGAGGACTCCGAGTCGTTGCTGCGCAGCGCGGACGCCGCGATGTACCAGGCGAAGAAGCTCGCGCCCGGCGCCTACATGTTCTGCGCGTCCGAGGGCTCGCGCCCGCTCGACAAGCTCGGGCTGACGGCGCGCCTGCGCCAGGCCGTCGAGGAGGAGCAGTGGCGGCTGCACTATCAGCCCATCGTCGACGTCGCCGACGGCCGCATGACGGGCGTCGAGGCGCTGATCCGCTGGCAGGACGAGGACGACCTCGTCTCGCCGGCCGAGTTCGTCCCGCTCGCGGAGGAGCTCGGCCTGATCGAGGAGATCGGCGACTGGGTCGTCCGCGAGATCGCCTATCAGCACCGGATGTGGGCCAACGAGGGGATCGACCTCCAGCTCTCCTTTAACGTCTGGCCGCGACAGCTCTGGACAAGGAACTTCGTGACGCACCTGCTCGCGACCCTCGAGGACTCGCGCGTCGACCCGCGCCGGATCGTCGTCGAGATCCCGGAGACGACCGCGATGAGCGACTCCGACCGGACCCGTCGCGTCCTCGCAGAGCTGCGCGAGTCCGGGCTCGTCGTCGCGATCGACGACTTCGGGACGGGCTCGTCGACGCTTTCCCGGCTGAAGGACCTGCCCGCCGACATCCTGAAGATCGACCGCTCGTTCGTCTCCGGCGTCGACGGCGACCGCACGCTCGCGGGGATGGTCCGCGCGATGGTCGAGCTCGCGCGGTGCCTCGACATGACGGCGCTCGCGGAGGGCATCGAGACGGACGCCGAGCTCGCGTTTGTCCGGGAGGCGGGGTGCGGCCTCGCACAGGGATTCCACTTCGCCCGGCCCGTTCCCGCGGACGCGATCCCCGGCATGGTCGCCGCGAGCCGGCGCGCCGTCGGCGCGCTCGCTGAATAAGGCCTAGGTCCCCCCGCCCCGCGTCTCGGTCATCCGCACCGCGACGATCACGCCCGAGGCGCCCGTCACCGCCGCGGTGATCGCGATCGAGGCCGACAGGCCGAACGCGTCGGCGAGCACGCCGCCCACGACGGCGCCGGCCACGAGGCCGAGGTCGCGCCAGAGCCGGAAGATCCCGACCGCAGCGCCGCGCCAGCGCGGGTGGGCCGCGTCGCCCACGGCAGCGAGCTGCGTCGGATACACCATCGCCGTGCCGAGCCCGAGGGCGAGGATCCCGAGGATCCAAGCGCCCGTGGCCTCGCCCGCGGCCACCGCCGCGAGACCCCCCGCCTGCACCCACATCCCGGCGGCGATGACCCACTTGCGGCCGACGCGATCGGACAGCGCGCCCGTCCCGAACTGGGCGAGCCCCCACGTGGCGGCGTAGAGCGCCGCAAGCGAGGAGATCTCGCGGACGTCGAGCCCTCGCGCCGCGAACAGCAGGGGGAACACGCCCCAGGCGACCGCGTCGTTCAGGCTGTTCACGAACCCCGACTGCGTGCAGGCGGACATCGCGCGGTCGCGGACCGTGACGAGCGCGAAGGCCTCGCGGAACGAGACGCCCCCCGGGTGGACCGACCACGACCCCTCGCCGACCTCGGCCTCGTGGCGCGCGTGCTCGCGCGTCTCGCGCAGGAGCAGGACGGCGATCGTGAGGCCGGCGACGACGGACGCGAGGCCGACGAAGAAGGGCTCGGGCCGCAGGCCGGATCGCGCGGCGATCAGCCCGGCCACGAACGCGGAGGCCGCGAGCCCCAGGTACCCCGCCCCCGCCATGATCCCCATCGCGATCCCCCGGCGCGCCGAGCCGACGAGGTCGATCGTCATGACGACGAGCGTCGAGGACGTGAAGCCGTCGTGCGCGCCGAGCAGCAGGTTCGCGCCGACGACCCATCCCCACGACGGGGCCCACATCAGCAGCAACGGCACCGGCACGCCGAGGAGCCAGCCGGCGATCATCGTCGGCCGCCGGCCGATCCGATCGGTGAGCGTGGAGGCGACGAGGTTCGTGCACGCCTTCGCGAGCCCGTAGGCGGCGATGAACGCGGTCGCGCTCGTCACCGCCGTGAGCCCGAACGTGCGCTCGGCCAGGAGCGGCACGATCGCGCGCTCCTGGCCGATGCTGCCGCCGATCAGCGCGCTGATCGCGACGAGGTACAGGACCTGCGCGAGGTTGGCCCGGATCCCGAGCCGAAGGTCGTCGGCGCGCGCCCCCACGGCCGCATCGTGCGGGGTGACACCGACACCGGGCAAGTGAGGGAAGGATCGGACGCCTCGAGGCGTTGAGTTGGCCGGATCCGAGGAAGGCGAGGCGATGGCGGATCGGCGGGACTGGAACGCCCGCATCATCGAGGAGTTCCGCGCGAACGAGGGCCGGGTCGGCGGCCCGTTCACGAACGTGCCGATCCTGCTCCTGCACACGAGGGGCGCGAGAACGGCCCGGGAGCGGGTGAACCCGCTCGCGTACCTCGCGGACGGCCACCGCTACGTGGTCATCGCGAGCAAGGGCGGGGCGCCGACGAACCCGGACTGGTACTACAACCTCGTCGCGAATCCCGACGTCACGGTCGAGGTCGGCACGAGGACGCTGCCCGCGGTGGCCGTCGTCATGACGGGCGACGAGCGCGACGAGCTCTACGGGCGTCAGGCCGAACGGCTGCCGGCGTTCGGCGAGTACGCGCAGAAGACGAAGCGGACGATCCCGGTCGTCGCGCTCGAGCCCGTCGACTAGCGGGCGGGCTCGAGCCGGCTACGGGCAGCTGGTCGCGGTATCGCCCGCGTCCATCAGGCAGTCGTCCTTGCCGTTGCCGCCGTCCAGGAGGTCGCCGGGCGCGCCGTCCTGCGCGTTGAGCGCGTCCTTCCCGTTCCCGCCGGTCAGGACGTCCAGCCCGGGTCCGCCGGAGACGGCGTCCTTGCCGTTGCGGCCCTGGACGACGTCGCTGCCGTCGCCGCCGGTCACGGTGTCCTTACCGTTGCCCCCGACGACCACGTCGTTGCCGCCCGCGCCGTCGATCGTGTCGTTGCCGTTTCCGCCGCAGATGACGTCGTCGCCGGGCGTCCCGGTGATCGCGTCGGCCTTGTTGCTCCCCTCGATCGTGCAGAGATCGAGCGCCGCGCCGACCGTGCTCGTGGTCATGGCGACGTTGTCGGCGGGATCCGGATCGCCGGTCGCCGACGCGACGTTGGCCGTATTGCCGATCATCATGCCGACGGCCGTACCGGGGTCGACGCGCACCGCGAGCGTGAACGTGGCCCCGGTGGCCGCGGCGAGCGTCGGGTTCGTGCACGTCACCGTGCCGGCGGCGCCGACCACCGGCGTCGTGCACGTCCACCCGACGGGGAAGACGAGCGAGACGAACGTGGTGCCGGAGGGCGTCGCGTCGGTGAGGCTCACCGAGCTCGCGGCGTCGGGCCCGGCGTTCGCGACGCCGATCGTGTACGTGAGGGTGGCGCCGGCCACCACGGGGTCCGGCGAGTCGGCCTTCGTGACCGACAGGTCGGCCCCCGGACCGGCCGCGGCCGGGACCACGACGGCCGTCACCAGCCCGGCCGCGACCAGCCCGAGGATCATCCGATGCACGATCGCCAGGATCCGCACGACGGCACGCCCTTTCTCTCGCCCGCTCCTCATGACGGATCGATGGGCCCCGGCGTCCCGTTACGCCGGAACGT
The DNA here is from genome assembly GCA_963716935.1 of uncultured Actinomycetes bacterium. Classification (GTDB taxonomy): domain Bacteria; phylum Actinomycetota; class UBA4738; order UBA4738; family HRBIN12; genus CALGFI01. Next base: position 50,258 of record CAVQUN010000009.1, read on the forward strand.
CGAGATGGGCCGATCGGCCGACAGAGCCTGCGGGATGCGCACGACCGAGGCCGTCGCACGCGCCGCCTATCCTTCGGGCATGAATTGCCAGGTCTGCGGCCAGCCCCTCCCCGAGGGCGCGCGGTTCTGCCCGAACTGCGGCTCGGTGGTGGGCACCCCGCTCGGAACGGAGGAGCGGAAGATGGTCACGGTCCTGTTCGCCGACCTCGTCGACTCCACGGGGCTCGCGCGGCGGCTCGACCCCGAGCGATCGCGCGAGGTCCTCGGCCGGTTCTTCGACGCCGCCAGCACGGAGCTCCAGGCGCTCCGCGGCCGCCCGGAGAAGTTCATCGGCGACGCGGTGATGGCGGTCTTCGGCCTGCCGACGGTGCACGAGGACGACGCGCTCCGCGCCGTCCGGGCGGGACTCGCGATCCGCGGCCGAGTGCGACGGCTGGGCGACGCCCTCGGCCTGGCCGAGCCGCTCGAGGTCCACGTCGGGGTCGCCTCCGGCGAGGCCGCCACGGGCATCGGGCCGGCCGGGCAGCTCCTCGTCACCGGGCCGGTCGTGAACGCGGCCGCCCGCCTGCAGCAGGCCGCCGGTCCCGGCGCGGTGCTCGCCGGCGAGACGACCGTCGCGCTCACCGCCAACGCGGTCTCCTACGGCGACCGGCTCGACGTGCCGGCGAAGGGCTTCGACACCGGGCTCGCCGGCTTCCCCGTCGAAGGGCTCACGCCGCGCTCGGCGAGGCGGACGATCCCGTTCGTCGGGCGCTCGAGCGAGCTCGCGATCCTGCGCGAGAGCCTCGCGCGCGCCGCGAACACGGGCCGCCCGGTCCTGGTCACGGTCCTCGGCGAGTCCGGCATCGGCAAGTCCCGCCTGGCCGACGAGCTCGTGGCGGGCCTCGGCGACGACGTGGCGGTGCTCGCGGGGCACCCGCGCCCGTTCACCGACACCGCGACGTTTGCGCCGGCGGCCGCGATCGTGAGCGAGCTCGCGGGCTTCGACGAGGCCGACCCGCCCGAGAAGGCGAAGCGCCGCCTGCGCGAGCTCGTCGAGCGCCATGCCGATCCGGGCGATGCGGACCGGATCGTCGAGCGGCTCTCGCTGCTGTTCGGGATGGCCGAGCGGCACGACGAGTCGGCGTTCGTTCGCGACGTGCGGGCGGGGTTCGTCGCGCTCATCGACGCGCTCGCGCGCGACGCGCCGGCCGTGCTCGTGTTCGAGGACGCCCACACGATGCGACCCGCGATGCTCGAGCTCGTCGAGCGCCTCGGCGCGCCGGCGCGCGTGGGGTCGCGCCGAGCGCTCGTCCTCGCGCTCGCGCGCCCCGAGCTCTTCGACGCGCGCCCCTCGTGGGGCGCCGGCACCGTGAACGAGGTCCGGCTCCGGCTCGACCCGCTCTCCGCCACGGAGTCGGTCGACCTCGCGCGGCAGGCATCGGGCAGACGCATCGACGACGTCGAGGCGGCCGAGATCGCCGAGCGCGCCGGCGGCAACCCGTTCTTCATCATCGAGACGACCGGCATGCTCCTGCCCGAGTCCTCCGGGCCCCGCGGCGCCCTCCCGCCCACGGTGCAGGCGGTCGTCTCGGCGCGGCTCGACGCCCTCGAGCCGCGCCTGCGCGAGGTCGCCCGGCGGGCGTCCACGTTCTTCGTCTCCTTCGACCTCGACGAGCTGCATCTCGTCGACCCCGGGGCCACGCTCGAGGAGCTTCGGCTGCTCGAGGAGGACGAGATCCTCGTCCGCGAGCGGGAGCACGCGGAGCGCTGGCGCGTCCGCCACGCCACGCTGAAGGACGTCGCGTACGCGAGCCAGCCCAAGCGCGAGCGCGTGCGGATGCACGGCCTGATCGCGGACCGGCTGCTCGAGACCGGTCACGTGACGTGGGCCGCCGAGCACCTCGAGCTCGCGGCGTTCGCGGAGCTCGACCTGGCCCCCGACGACCGCGAGGCGGCCGAGCGCGCCGCCGACACGCTCCTGGAGGCGGGCGACCGCGCGCGCCGGCGGACGGAGAGCCGCTCGGCGATCGACCTGTACGAGCGGTCGCTCGCGCTGTCGGGTCCCGAGGACGGATGGGGCGTTCGGGAGGCGCGCGCGCTCGCCGGCATCGGCGAGGCCCGCTACTGGCTGGGCGAGTACCCCGCCGCCACCGAGGTGCTCGAGCGCGCGATCGACCTCGGCCGCTCCGTCGGCGACGCGTTCACGCTCTCGCTCGGTCTGCGGTTCCTCGGCGACATCGCGATCAACGTCGAGGCCGACCTCGACCGGGCCGAGAAGCTGCTTGACGAGTCGCTCGCCGCCGCCGAGGAGCTCGGCGATCCCTGGGCCATCACGCGGACGCTGCTGTTCGCCGGTTGGGTGCCGTGGACGAGGAACCGGATCGATGAGGCCGAGGCGATCTGGCGCCGCGCGCTCGCGGTCGCCGAGCCGGAGGACGGCTGGGCCCGCGTCCGCGCGCTGAACTCGCTGTCGATCAACCGGACCGGCGGGCCCGGCTTCGGCCCCGACAGCGAGCGGGCGGCCCTCGAGGCGCTCGACCTCAGCGACGAGGCGCTCGCGCTCGCCGAGGAGCTCGGCGACCCGTTCAACGTCGCGGTGGCCACCGTGCAGCGCTCGCGGGTCTTCGACAGCCTCGAGCGGTGGGGGGAAGCCATCCCCGGGCTCGACCGCGCGATCGCCGCGTTCGACGAGCTCGGCGCGCGGTGGGAGCTCGCCGACGCGAGGGCCGAGCGCGGCATCGTGCTCCGCGAGCTCGGACGGCTCGACGAGGCCGAGGAGGACCTCCGCGCCGCGATCCGCATCTCCGAGGAGCTCGGCGAGCGCCAGATGGGGAGCTGGACCTGGAGGGCGCTCGCGAAGGTCTCCGAGCTGCGGGGCGATCAGGCCGAGGCCGAGCGCCGGTGGCGTCGGTCTCGCGAGGCGGAGGCGCGCGGGCCCCGGTAGGGCGGCTACGGTCGAAGCCGGTAGAAGCGCCAGACGTCGGCCTCGATCGGCAGGATCTCGACCTCTCGGAAGCCGGCTTCGCTCGCGTAGCGGCGCAGGGTGTCCGGTCGCAACACGGTTCCGGTCGCCGCCGTCGCGGGATCGCCCATCGCGGCCGGCAGGCAGGCGACCAGGCTCCACCCGTACGCGTACCGATCCTGCTCGGAGCCGGGGGCCGCAAACCGCTCCTCGACCGGCTCGTCCGCGACGACGACCGACCCGCCGTCCGCGAGCAGCGCGTGCGCGACGCGGAGCGCCTCGACCGGCCGCGTCATGTCGTGCAGGGCCTCGAAGATCGTGACGAGGTCGAAGCCACCGGCGAGTCCGGGATCGGTCGCGTCGACCGCCGAGAAGCGCACCCGCTCGGAGAGCCCCTCGCGCTCCGCGTACCGGGCCGCCGTCGCGATGGCGACCTCGTCGAGGTCGAACCCGTGCACGAGGACGGCGGGGTACGCGCGGGCCATCGCGATGCTCGACCACCCGAGCCCGCACGCGACGTCGGCGATCCGCGCCGGCGGGTCGGCGCGGAGCCGCTCGTGGATGTCCGGGATCGCTGGGAGCCACTCGGTCCCGAGCCGGTTGACGTACACGGGCCGGTTGGACTCGGCACGGCCCTCAGGTTCCCACGGGATCGGCGGCGGGGCGTCGCCCGATCGGTACGCGTCCACGATGTCCGGGAGCGCCCGCGCGGTCCGCGCGATGTCGACGCCGCGATGCGCCTCGTAGGCCAGGTCGTCGAGATGGGCGAGCACCCGGGCGTGCTCCGGCGGGAGCAGGTACCGGCGGGAGCGCGGGTCCGCGGCCGCGTCGTCGACCTCCAGCAGGCCGCTCGTCGCGTGGTGCTCGAGCCACTCACGAGCGTAGCGCTCGGCGATTCCGGTGCGCTCGGCGAGCTCGGTCGAGGTGAGGAGCTCACCGCCGGCGAGCGCCCGATACAGCCCGAGCCGCTCGCCCAGGTAGACGGAGAAGAGCTCGAGCGCGCCCATCGTGTCGGCGCGGAGCCGCTGCACGAGCGCGTCGGTGCGATCGTCCTCGTGCGTCATCGAGGCAGGATACCGACGCGCCGAGTCGAGCCCCGCACATTGGAGGTCGCGCGCTCACGACTCCTCGAGCTCGTCGCGAAGCGCCGAGAGCCACTCGACCGCGATGCGATCCTTGGGCCGACCCACGGCCCGCTTCATGCGAATCAGGTCGTCGAGCGACGCGACCCGGATCGTGATCCCGTCGACGACTTCGTCCGTGGCGCGCGCGTCGAGGTCGTTGAAGCCGTCCGTCCCCGCGGGCGTTCCGAGGCAGTCGAGCGGGCCGGTCGACGTGGCGAACGTGAAGTGATCGCCGGCACGGAGCGCTTGGGCGTCGAGCCGGAACGGAGCGTCTGCCGGAGCGCCGCGCAGCCGCGCATCGAGCGCCCGCAATGCCTCGGCCAACCGATCGAGGTTGTCATCGTCGCGCGCGTAGCAGAGGTCGAGGTCGCCCGTGATGACCGGCGAGCCGCGAAGCGCCCCGGCGAAGCCGCCGATGAGGACGAAGCGGACCTCGTGCTCGATCAGCGTGCGCAGCGCACCGAGCGGGTCGAACTCGGGCTCGCTCACTTCGGCGTCGCGCGCAGGAAGGGCTGGAGGTTCTGCCACTCGACGACGGCCGCACGCGCGCGCTCGGTCACCGAGAGCCGCAGCTTCTCGCGGATCAGCGAGCGATCCAGTCCCAGTCCCGGACGTTCGACGAGCTGGAGATCTCGGTCGCACGCCCGCAGGAGCCGGTCCAGGGTCTCGGTCCTCGGCGAGACCAGGCCGTGCTCGGTCCGGGAGATGGCTGCCTGGGGGACGCCGGAGCGCCGAGCCAGCTCGCGCTGGGACAGCCCCGCCGCCCGGCGAGCCTCGAGCACGACCGAGCCGGCGTTCATGTGCAGATGATATCGAAAACGATATCGAAACGGCCTCGCCCTCGGGTCGCTAGGCCCGCCACTCGATCGAGGCGACGCGAACCGGCTGCGCGATCCCACGGAGCGAGACCTCGCGCTCTTCCGCCGTCGCGAACGGGAACGCCTCGTCCACGAGCGTCGAGGCCGTCACCAGGATCTCGTCGCCCTCGGCGAGCGCGCCGACCCGCGCGGCCTCGTGCACGCCGAGCCCCGCGTAGTCGTCCGCGATCAGGGTCGCCTCGGCGGCGTGCAGGCCGATCCGCACTCGCGGCGCGAACCCGTGCTTGCGCCGATGCTCGGCCAGGCGCCGCTGGATCGCGACCGCGCAGGTCGCGGCGGCGCTCGCGTCGGGAAAGGAAGCGAAGAAGCCGTCCCCGGCGGTGTGCACGACCGTCCCGCGATGTTGCTCGATCAGCGCGCGCAGCGTCTCGTCGTGCCAGCGCACCACGTCCTCCCACGCCTCGTCGCCGATCGTCTCGACCAGGCTCGTCGAGCCGACGATGTCCGTGAACATGAACGTGCGGGCGACCCGCTTTCCCGCGTCGCGAGCCTCGCCGGCGCGGATCAGCTCCTCGCATCGTCCCGCCTCCAGCACGGCGCCGATGCGCTCGAACGTCTCCTTGGCCGCGCGGAGCTCGAGGAGCGCCGACGGCTCGTCCCCGGCGGAGCGGTACGCGACGGCGAGGCACCGGCGCGCGACCGCCGTCTCGAACGGCGCGTCGGTCTCGGTCCAGCTCCGCACGGCGGCACGGAGCTCGGTGATCGCCTCTGCCGGCCGCTCCTCGCCGATGAGCACGAAGCCGAGCGCGAGGCGCGCGGCCGCGAGCAGCACCGGCGAGTCGAAGGTGGCGGCGATCTCGCGCAGCTCCTCGGCCGACTCGCGGGCGTCCGCGACGTCGTGCGCCGCGAGCGCGATCTCGACGCGCGCCGGGAGCAATCGGGCCCGCTCGAACGGGTCCGGCGCGTCGGCGACCGCCGTGCCGATCGAGGACCGCGCCGCGTCGACCTGGCCCCGGGCGAGCCGCAGCAGCGCGATCCCCGGCTGCGGCTCGTGCCCGAGACGGTGCGCGAGCTCGAAGGCCTGCTCGGCGCCGTCGAGATCGCCCTGCCGGAGCCGCACCTCGCCGGCCTCGTAGGCTCCGGCGCCGGCCTGTGGCATCCGGCCGAACGCCTCCAGCTCGGTCAGCGCACGACGGGCCTCGACCTCGGCCTCCTCGAGGGAGCCGTGCAGCCGAAGGATCTCGGCGCGCTGCACGCGGCACACGCCGGGAAACCCCGTGATCGAGCGCTGCTCGCACCAGCGGGTCGCGGCCTCGGTCCATTGGGCGGCTCGCCGGTAGTCGGCGAGGCTTCGGCACACGCCGATCGTGACGCAGTAGATGGAGCCGGCCGCGTAGGGGTCGAACTCGCCGCCGACGGCGGCGAGGATTCCCTCGTCGACCAGGGCCAGCCCCTGCTTCACCTGGGCCTGGTAGACGAGCAGCCCGCCCTGGAGCACGAGCCCGAATGCCTGCAGCGCCTCGTCGCCGAATCGCGTGCCGATCTCCCGGGCGGCGACCGCATGCTTCGTCGCGGCCTCGACGTCACCGTCCTCGATGCTCGTGCGCACGAGGGCGAGCTCGAGGTACCCGCGCTCGACGCAGTCGGGCTCCTTCTCCATCAGCCGGATCGCGCGCTGCTGCCAGGCGCTCCAGAGCACGGGCTCGAGCCGGTCCGCATACTCCATCGCCAGCCGGAGAGCGATGTACCCGGCGCGGCGGCGATTCCCCTCGGCCTCGTACGCCGCGACCGCGCGCTCGAACGCGGCGATGCTCTCGGCCGGGTGGGCGCTCCACCAGGCGGCCGCGCCCAGCCGCACGAGATCCTCGGCGTCGATGTCTCCTCTGGCGGCGGCCGCCGAGAAGCCCTCGTAGGCCTCCTGCCAGGCGTGCTCCTCGAGGGCGGTCCGAGCGCGGTCGAGCGCGGAGGTGTCGGTCACCGGCCGCGATGATCGCACGGCGCCGGGCGAGGGGCCTCGCGACGAGGACTAGACTCGGCCCCGTGGACTCCTCCATCCCGGAGCCGCCCGGAAGCCCCCGGTTGCTGCGCCCGCGCGGCGTCGGCGAGATCCTCGGCGACGCGTTCGCGCTCTACCGACGGCACTGGCAGAACCTGATCGTCATCGTCGCGGTGATCGTGATCCCGCTCTCGCTCGTGCAGGTGTTGATCGGCGACGCGTGGATCCGCAACGGGTTCGGAAACGACCGCGTCGCCGACGGCCGCCTGTTCGGCGGCGCGCTCGCGGGGCTCGTGCTCGCGGCCACGTCGATCCTCATGTGGACGATCCTGACGGGAGCCATCACGCGCGCGGCCGCCGGGACGTTCCTCGGCCGCGACCTCGAGATCGGCGAGAGCTACCGGTTCGGGCTCGCGCGGTTCTGGTCGATCGTGCTGGTCGGCGTGCTCTCGACGCTCGCGATCGTCGGCGGCTTCATCCTGCTGATCATCCCGGGGTTCATCGTGCTCGCGCACCTCACGTGCACGGTGCCGGCCCTCGTGATCGAGGGCAAGCGCGGACGCGAGGCGCTTCGCCGCTCGTGGAACCTCGTGCGGGACTTCGGCTGGAAGGTCTTCGGGACGATCATCGTCGCCGGGTTGATCTCCGGCGTCGTCAACAGCGTGCTCACGGCGCCGTTCAGCCACAACTGGGCGGCGCGGAGCCTCGCCGCCGCGATCGCATCCGTGCTGACGATGCCCTACATGGCACTCGTCGGCGTGCTCATCTACCTGGACCTGCGGGTCCGCAAGGAGCAGTACTCGGCGGCCGAGCTCGACCGGGACCTCGCCTCGACGGCGACCTGATCCGCCCCGCGTCCCAACGCGCCGCGAATCGCCCCGCTCCGGGCCCTTCGGGCCTTCCCGACAGGACCTTCGGCCCGGCCCCAGGCACACGGGGCCCGGTCGAAGGTCCCGAACGCGGGTCCCATCGTCCCGGCCGGACCGAGGCGAACGGCTCCAAGCGCCGCGTTCGAAATTGCCGAAGGTACGGAACAACAACAACGGAGCGGACGAGCCGCCCGTTCGAGCAAAGGAGAGGGATCATGAAGAAGGCCTTCCCGATCGGCCTCATGATCATCGGACTCGCCTTCCTGGTGGGCGGCGTCTACACGGTGACCCGAGGCCTCGACGCCAAGGACAAGGTGCAGACACAGCTCGTCGCCCAGGCCATCACCACCCCCGAGGACGCATCGATCCCGAACGTGCCCGTGAACGACGCAGCCTCCGCAGAGTCGATGGCCGACATCATCGGCGTCCACGCGCTCGAGGTGGGCGGCGGACGGACCTACGCGGAGTTCGGTCGCTACCTCACCCCGGACGGCGGCGACACCAGCGACGAGGCGCTCGCCCTGAAGGACGAGGCCGGCAACCCGGTCTCGAACCCCGTCCGCAACGTCCTGTTCCAGGCTTCGTCCCTGCGCACGAGCCTGTACACGTCGGTCATGGCCTTCAACGTGGCCGACCTGGTCATCGGCCTCGGCGTGATGATCCTCGTGCTCGGCATCGCGGTCGGCGGCGTGGGCATCGCGCTCGGCGCGCTGGCCATCCCGACTCTCGGCCGCAAGCTGCACGTGGAGCCGATCGTCGCGGCGAAGTAACGGACCTCAACCCTCGCGGAGCGGGAGCGCCCCGGCCATCGGGCCGGGGCGCTCCCGCGTCCGGCTTCGGGAGCCGCGACGTAGGCTCCGGGCTGTCGAAACGGGTCGGATCGTTCGTCGGGTGGGGTGAGCCGGACCAATCGCCCTCGCGGAAGGGAGCAGACATGCCGAGCTTCACGATCCAGATCGACGCGCCGCCGGAGCGGGTCTTCGAGGAGCTCTCGCACGTCGAGCGCCACACGACCTGGGCCAATCCGAAATCGAAGATGACGATGGAGCAGATCGGCGGGACCGAGCCCGGGCCAGGGGTCGACCTACCGCTCGACCGGCGTGTTCACGGGCAAGCAGGTGTCGGCCGACCTCACGGTCACGGCGTTCGATCCGCCGCGTCGCTTCGCGGTCCGCTCGGACCAGCACCAGGAGGGCAAGAAGGACCAGTGGTACCTGAACGACTACACGCTCGCGCCGCAGGGCGGCGGGACGGCGCTCACGAAGACCATGACGACGAGCCTCAGCCCGATGGTGATCTTCCTCGCCGGCATGGCGATCAAGAAGGACGCGATGACGTCGCTGCAGAACCTGAAGGGGATGCTGGAGTCGAAGCCCGCTTCGTAGGCCGAGCGTCGACGGCTAGGTCGTCGGCTCGACCTCGCGCGCATCCGACGACCCGACGACCCACCCGCGAATCCCGTCGAGGAGGATGAGCGTGCCGATGGGCAGCGTGCGCTCGAACCCGAGCCGCTGCCCTTCGTGCTGGTACGCGGCGTGCAGGTGCGTGCCGTCCTCGAGCACTGCCTCGATCTCGTCCGGGGCGTAGTGCGGCGGTTCGAAGAACACGGTGCGCTCGTTCGCGTGACCCATCGCCTCCACCATATGCCTTTTCGCGTCCTATTCCTCGTCCGCCCGGCGAAGCCGCTTCGTCCGGGCACGCCGCTTCTTGTCGGCGAGCCGGCGCTCGACGGCTCTTTTTCCGGGTCGCGTGGGACGTCGGCGGGGCGGTGGGGGCGCCAGCGCCTCTGCGAGGATCTCGGCGAGCCGTTCGCGCGCGGCCTCCCGGTTCTGCAACTGCGAGCGATGCTCCGAGGCCGTGACCGAGAGCACCCCGTCCGTCAGTCTCCCGGCGAGTCGCTCGAGGACTCGCGCCCGCTGCACCGGGCCGAGCGCCGTCGTGGTACGTCAGATCGAGACGAAGGTCGACGCGCGAGTCGGCGGTGTTGACCGACTGACCGCCCGGCCCGGAGGAGCGGCTGAAGCGCCACCGCAGCTCGCGCTCGGGAACGATCGACCGAGCGGGTCACGCGCAGCGGGCCGGCCATCGGTGGAGTATGCGCGGCTCCGCGCGAGTGGCGGAGCGCACGGGCGGCGCGGGTGAATCTGCCACACTGTCCAACCGTGCCGGATCCTCCCGCGAACACGGACATCGGATCCTCATCTCAGCTCGTACACCCTCCTGTGCACACCGGACCGGTCGGCTACTTCGAGCAGGCGATCACGCGCCTTCGATCGGGGAAGGAGGCGCTGGGCGAGCATCTCCTGATCCTCGAGGACGGGCGGGTCGACGTCGGCGGCGCCGTGGGCGGTGCCCTGGGATTGGACCGGCAGGGATCGATCGTGTCGGTGGTCGCGATCGCCGAGCCCTCCGACGCGTTGCCACAGGAGCTCGCCGACCAGCTGCGGCGAATCGCCACGCTCGACGACGACGAGCTCGCGCGGATGGCGGGCGTCTCGGCGAAGGAACTGCGACGACAGCACGCCGAGACATTTGCGTTGGAGACGGAAAGAGCGCCTCGTCTCAACGCCGACCAGCGCGTGATCGTGCTGCTCGATCGCGAGCTCTCCGAGTCCTCGTGGGCGGACTTCGCGGTCGAGCTCGGGCCCCGTCTCGAAGGCGTGTACCTGGTCCGCGACGGCGTCGCCGATCCCCTGCGCGGCCCGCGGCTCGAACGTCGCCCCACGGGCCCACTCGCGGCGCTCCTCCGGTCGCGATGGGGAACCGCGACCGTGGCGGCGCTGGTTGCCGCCGTGCTCGCCGTCGCGCTGACGGGAGGCTTCGGCGGACGGAAGACGCCGCTTCCGATCATCGACGGGTGGGTGTCCACCGTCGCGGCAGGCGTGCCGGGAGATGCAACGCACACGCAGTGGATCGGGCAGCATCACATCGTCCAAACGTCCGACCATCGGTTGCACGTCCTCTACGCGAGTGCCGGCAGGTTGCACGTGGTCACCGATCACGCGAACGGCGGCCGCACGTGGGAGGCGGCCGTGGCGGTCCCGGAGATCCGGACGACGGGGTTCTCCGCGGCGGCGGATGCACAGGATCGGCTCCTGCTCGCCTACACCGATGATCGTCAGCTTCGATTCACCACGCTGACTCGACGCGACACGGGGTGGGAGCCCGGCGCCACCATCGTCCTCGATCCGCAGGCAGTTTCCCGGGTGGTGGACGTCGCGTGGGATCCGAGCTCCGCGGTGGCCCACGTGGTCTGGGCGGCGGGCGATGCCTCCGGCGAGCACCCGGAATGGGCGGCCATCGCCGTCGGGCAACAGCCTCGATTGATCCAGACCCAGGCGCTGGCACCGGCGGGCACATCGAGCAGCGTGCTCATCTCCGTCGTCGTGACCCCCGACTCCGGAGTGCTGGCCGCCTACCGTCGCGCCGATTCCGACGGGTTCTTCTCCCGCTCCGCCCAACCGAGCGGGCCCGACGCGTTCGCCTGGGGCCCCGAGGAGGCATTGCCCACCGACGACGGCTTCGGCGCGGAGAGCCTCGTCGTCGACCAGCGAGGTACCGTCCACCTGGCCCTGCGCGACGATCAACGACCATCGCTCCTGTACTTCCGCAAGCCCGCCGGGTCGGCGTGGCAGCAGGGCGAGGTGGCCGTGACCGCGCAGAGCATCGAGGAGGCCGACTTCCCGATCCTCAGCGTGGACGAGAGCTCCGACCTGGTGTTCCTGTTCTTCCAGAACGCCGCGGTCGAGCCGTCGCCGCAGATCCACGTGCTGGTGCGCGACCCGGTCGACGGCTGGAAGGGCAGCTACCGGATCATCAACCCCGCGTCCGTCCCGGACGGGGCGAACTTCCCGGCAGCGGCAGGAAGCGTGACGGGCTCGGCCTCGGTGCTCTGGACGCGGAAGGGCCCCGTTCCGCAGATCCAGATCGCCCGGTTCGTCGCACCATGACGGTCGCCGTCGCGGCGCGCTTCGGGCGCGGCCCGTCCGGAGCGCTCGGGTGTGGCGACTGGTGCGCGAGCGGGAGGTGCTCCTCTCCCGACAGACGCAGACGCTGGCCACCGTGGCGGTGTTCGCGGCCATCGCGACGGTGCTCCTGATCCTGTTCCCGCCCGCGCTCCTGCTCGCCTCGACCACCGCCACCGGTGGCGACATGGGGGCGCACGTCTACGCCCCCTGGTTCATGCGCCAATCCCTCTTTCCGAAGGGGCTGATCGCCGGGTGGTCGCCCGGATGGTTCGGGGGATTCCCGATGTTCTACTTCTACTTCCCCCTCATCGCCGCGTTCCAGGCGAGCCTCAGCTATCTGATCCCGTACGCCATCGCCTTCAAGCTCGGGACGGTGCTGGGAACCTTCTTCCTGCCCCTCGCGCTGTTCTTCCTCCTGAGACTGCTCCGCCTGCCGTTTCCCACCGCCGAGATCGGGGCCGTCGTCGCGATGGCCTTCCTGTTCATGGACAGCTTCCAGATCTTCGGAGGCAACATCGCCGGATCGATGGCCGGCGAGTACTCGTACGCACTCAGCCTCGGCCTGTGTCTGGTCTCTCTCGGCTTGTGCTATCGGATCGTGACCGAGGAGGGACGGCCGGTGCTCGCCGCGCTGGTGCTGGCTGCGGCCGTCCTGACCCATCTGGTTCCGGTGATCATGGTCGTCGCGTTCGTTCCCGTGCTGCTCATCCTCGGCGCGCGTGTGCACGGATGGCGACGCACGCTCGTTCGCTTGAGCATCGTGTTCGGTCTCGCGTTCTGTCTCGCGGGGTTCTGGGTCATCCCGTTCATCGTCCGGCTCCCCTACACCACGAACATGCACTGGACCCAGATTCGCGGCCTGGGAAACCTCTTCCCTCGAGAGATCTGGGGCTTCGTCCCCTTCGCGGCGGCCGGCGCGATCGTGGCACTCCTGCGGCGCGACCGACGGGCGATCGTGATCGGGTTCCTGCTGCTGTTCGGGAGTCTCACCTACTTCCTGCTTCCTCCCGGCCACGTGTGGAACGGCAGGTTCGTTCCGATGTGGTACCTGGGGATCTACGCGGCCTGCGCGTACTTCTTCGGCGCCGTGCTCCCCTCGCTCCTCGGCCTGGCCTGGCGCAGGCGAGCCGACGTGGTCGGGGTGATGGTCCTCGCTCTCGTGGCCCTCTCGGTCCTGGGCTGGATCCTGGAGCGGCGCGACGAGACCTACGTGGACGATTGGATCCGCGCGAACTACGCGGGATACGAACGACAGGCCGACTGGCCGAAGCTCGAGGAGCTGATGAACCACGTCGCCGCCCTTCCCCCGGGCCGGGTCATGTGGGAACCCTCCTTGCTCATGGAGGGCTTCGGCACGGAGCTGGCACCGATGCTCATGCCCTACTGGGCCGGTCACCCGTCGATGGAGGGGCTGTACTACGAGTCCGGGCTCACCACCCCCTTCCACTTCCTGACCGTGGCCGAGGTATCGGAGCGTCCGTCCAATCCCATCGGAACGCTTCCGTACCGCCAGTTCAACCTGGAGCGAGGCATCGATCACATGGAGCTGCTCGACGTTTCCTGGTACGTCACCTTCACCGACCTCGCCCGACGGACGGCGCTGCAGTCACCCCGGCTCGAGCTCGTCGACGAGTTCGGGAGGTTCGCGATCTTCGCGGTCGACACCCCGGGCCAGGTCGTGATCCCCCGGTACGAACCGGTCGTCCTGGAGGGACGCCCCTGGGTCGAGGCGAACGTGGCGTGGTTCTCCGACCCGGGCGACCTGGAAGTTCCGCTCGTGGCCGACGGGCCCGCCGAGTGGGCGCGCACGAACGATCCCACCCATCCGCCGACCGCCCCCATCCCCGGCGGAGGCGTCTCCGTGCCGGCGGAGGTCACCGACGACGGGATCTCGTTCCACACGGACGCCGTCGGCGTGCCCCATTGGATCAAGACCTCGTACTTCCCGAACTGGCGGGCGGAGGGCGCGCTGGGTCCCTTCGAGGCGTCCCCGACGATGATGATGGTGGTCCCCACGCAGCCCGACGTCCGAATCGTGTTCGAACGCACGTGGGCCGAGTGGCTGGGGCTCGTCCTGACGTTCAGCGCCCTCAGCCTGCTGGTCATGCCATCGGCGCGCAGGGAGCTGTTGTCCGCGGGATGGACGGTGACGGTCGGCGGACGTGACCGGGCCCCCGCGGCGGAGCGGAGCGGCGTGGCACGCGCGTCGACCTTCGGGGTCGTCAGCGTCATCACCACCGCCGTGGACTTCGCCCTGTTCAACGTCCTGGTGTCCGGGGACCTCGCCGGCCCGGTGGTGGCCAACGTGATCTCCTATTCCGCGGGTCTGTCGGTCAGCTACATCCTCAACAAGCGCTACACGTTCGCCGGGGGTGGGCGCGACCGGCTGAGCAAGGAGCTCGGGACGTTCACCCTGCTCAACATGATCGCGCTCGGCCTGAACACGCTCGCGGTGGCGGCCGTCGCCGCGATCGCGGGGGACAACCCCGTCCTCCTCAACGGCGCCAAGCTCGCGGCGGGCGCCGCGACGTGGATCTTCAAGTACGTGGCGTTCGACCGGTGGGTCTACCCCAGGCACCCGACGTCCGACGACCCGTGAGGCCTTTGCCCGCTCTTAACCCTCCGTTGGGCATCTGTGGGCCGTGCTCGCCCGTACCATCTGTGAAAGTCATGTGAAGACGAGATCTGTAGGGTCCGCGTGGGGGAGAAGAGGGGGATTGCGGAAATGAGAAACCTGACGAGCACCACGTTCCGAAAGGTGGTCACGGTTCTCTCGGCCTTGGTCATCGGCGTGTGCCTCACCGCCGCGCTGGCGTTCGCCACCGGGCGACACGCGCCGAGCGATCCGGTCCGAGGCGGTACGTCGAGTGGCTCCTCCAGCTCGCAGACGTCGGGCACGAGCAGCTCGGAGACGTCGGGCACGAGCAGCTCGAACACGTCCGGCACGAGCAGCTCCGCGACGTCGAACACCAGCACCTCGGCCACCAGCACCTCGAACACGAGCACCAGCACGAGCACCGACACCAGCACGAGCACCAGCACGAGCACCTCGACCTAAGGCGACCATTCCGGTGCCAAAGACCGAGGATCGTTCAGTCTCTGACGACCATGCGGCGGTGACCGATCGCCCCCGGCGCTCCGTGTCCGTGCTGATTCCCGCGCACAACGAGGCGGAGATCCTGGAGAACACGGTCGTCACCGTCGTGAGTCGGCTCCGGGAAGTCGATGCCGACTGGTTCGAGCTCATCATCTGCGAGAACGGCAGCTCGGACGGGACCCTGGCCATCGCCATGCGACTCGCGCGCGAGATCCCCGAGGTGACACTGCTGTCCCTCACCGAGCCCGACTACGGCGCCGCCATGAGGGCCGGCTTCCTCGCCGCGCGCGGGGACGTCATCGTGAACTTCGACGCCGACTACTACGACCTGGACTTCCTCAGCATGGCGCTCGAGGAGGAGGCCGACATCGTGGTTGCGGCAAAGGGCCTGAAGGACTCGGAGGACACCCGGGTGTTCCTTCGGCGCCTGGCGTCCCGGACCTTCGTGTGGCTGGTTCGCACCATGCTCGACCTGCGAACCACCGAGACGCACGGAATGAAGCTCTTCCATCGGTGCGCGACGCAAGACCTCGCCATGCAGGTGCGCTCCACCAAGGATCTGTTCGACACCGAGCTCCTCGCACGGGCCGAGTGGGGCGGGCTCAGCATCCGAGAGCTGCCCATCCGAACCGTCGAGATGCGCCACTCCCGCTCGGGCATCATCCGACGGGTTCCGCGGACCGTCTGGGGACTCGTCCAGATCCGGCTTTCCCGTCGAGCGGCGCAACGGACGCTGGAGCCGGCTTCGGCCCCGGTGGTCGTGGAGGCAGCGTAGAGTCGGCCTCTCAACGATGCCGAGTGCGAAGGGGCCGGGCCGCACCCTCACCGTGGTCGCCGTTGCCGTCGCGGTCGCCTCGACGACCGCGCTCGCACTCCTGTTCGTCTCGACCCGGGAGACGGACGCGCGCGCGCCGCGCGGCACGAACATCATCGTGCGCGAGAACGAGCGGCCCGGGACCGATTCGTGGCAGCTCGAGAACCCCGCGCTCCAGCACGAGATCGAAGGCTATGCCTCGCTCACCAGCGTCCCCGTAGACGGAACGATCGAGCTCTTCGTCAACAGCGGGACGCCGTACACGATGAACGTGTACCGCATGGGCTGGTATCAGGGATTGGGCGCGCGACAGGTCGCCGGGCCGATCGAGCGCCCGGCCCTCGTGCAGCCGGCGTGCGTCCGAGAGGACGAGACGCGGGACCCCGCATCCAACCCCACCGGGTTGATCGAATGCGATTGGCAGCAACCGTATGAGCTCCACGTCGGCGCGGACTGGGTGAGCGGCGTCTACCTCACGAAGCTGCACGAGGTCGCGAACGGGAAGGAGAGCTACATCATCTTCACCGTTCGCGACGGCAGGCTCGCCGACTTCATGTTCCAGCAGGCCGTGACCACCTACCAGGCGTACAACAGCTGGCCGGCCGACTACGAATCGGATCCACCCGAGCGCGGCTACTCCGCCTACGACTACAACAGCATCGACGGGGACTACGCGAGGAAGGTCTCGTTCGACCGCCCGTACGGCCCCAGGACGGGTGATACCGGGGGGAACTGCGGTGGCTTCGTCCCGCAGGCCGACACGGCGAAGTGGGGCATCGGAGCCGGCGACTTCCTCACCCACGACTTCGATCCGCGTTCGTTCGAGATCCAGGAGTGCACCTCGGCCGCGGGCTGGGAATACAACATGATCCGCTGGCTCGAGCGCGAGGGCTACGACGTCACGTACGTGACCGACATCGACACCCACGAGGACCCGACCCTGGCCCTGCGCGCCAGGGCCTTCCTCTCGGTCGGGCACGACGAGTACTGGACGAACGAGATGCGGACCAACGTCGAGAACGCTCGGGACCACGGCGTGGACCTGGGGTTCTTCGGCGCCAACTACTCGTACTGGGTGGTGCGGCTCGAACCGAGCACCGCCGGTCAGTCGAACCGGATCATGACGACCTACAAGGAGTACCCCGCCGATCCACCGAAGAAGTTCGAGGATCCGTACTTCGACACCCCCTACTGGGGGCTGACGTTCCAGGACCAACGATGGTCGGAGGAGGACCTCGCCGGCGGGCTCTGGGGCGGCAACTACGAGGTCTACGGGAAGCGGTACCTCGGCGGCGAGGAGGCGAACGCCGACATCGTGATCTCCAACCCGGACCACTGGATCTTCCAGGGGACGGGCCTGCAGGCCGGGGACCACATCTCCAAGCTCATCGGCTACGAGTACAACACCAACGTCTACTGCCACCCGCCGGGCGTGGACATCGCGAACCGGACCGATCTCGGCTACATCGAGCGCGGCCGCCGTCAGCACATCACCGTCTACACGGCTCCGAGCGGCGCGATCGTCTTCAACGCGGCCACCGTGCAGTGGAGCTGGGGCCTCGACGACTACAACACCGGGCTTCCGACGTCGGAGGGGACGAACGGGCCGGCGATCCGCGACAGCCGGGTCGATCCGGCCGTCGCCATCATCACCAGGAACGTCCTGGACCGGTTCCTGAGCGGCCTGCCGGTCCCGCCGGGCGAGCCGTGCACCACACCGACGTAGCGAGCCCGACCGTATCCGCGAGACGGACGTACGCTGGAATGCGTGACGGTTGCGCACGAGCTCGAAGCCGTCCTCGGCCCCGACCTCCCGATCGCCGTGCGCGCGTACGACGGGAGCCGGCTCGGGCCCGATCGAGACGCCGGCGACGCTCCTCGTGCGCTCCCCCACCGTGTTCCAGCGGCTGCTCACCGCGCCGGGCGAGCTCGGGCTCGGCCGCGCGTACGTGGCCGGCGAGCTCGACGTCGAGGGCGACCTCTACGCGGCGCTCCGGGCGCTGCGCGAGCGCGTCCCCGGCATCGGTGCGTTCGGCCCCCGCCAGTGGGCCGCGGTGCTGCGGTTGGTCGGCTCGGACCTCGGTCGCACCGGGGTCCACCGCCTCCCGATCCCGCGCGAGGAGGCGAGCCTGCACGGACGGCGACACTCGAAGCAGCGGGACGCCGCCGCGATCGCCCATCACTACGACGTCTCGAACGCCTTCTACCGCATGGTCCTCGGGCCCTCGATGACGTACTCGTGCGCGGTGTGGGAGCGGCCGGACGTCTCGCTCGAGCAGGCCCAGGCGGCGAAGTACGAGCTCGTGTGCCGCAAGCTCGGGCTCGAGCCCGGGATGCGGCTGCTCGACGTCGGCTGCGGGTGGGGCGGGATGGCGATGCACGCGGCGGCGCAGCACGGCGTGCGCGCGGTCGGCGTCACGCTCTCGCGGCGTCAGGCCGACTGGGCGGCGAAGGCGGTCGCCGAGGCCGGCCTCGCCGACCGCGTCGAGATCCGGTACCAGGACTACCGCGACGTCCGCGACGGACCGTTCGACGCCGTCAGCTCGATCGGGATGTTCGAGCACGTCGGCCTGTCGCAGCTTCGGGTGTACTTCGGCGGGGTGCGGCGGCTGCTCCGTCCCGGCGGCCGGCTGCTGAACCACGGGATCGCCCGGCCGCCGAACGCCGGCCGCACGCGCTTTCGCCGGAACAGCTTCATCGATCGCTACGTCTTCCCCGACGGGGAGCTCCACGAGCTCGGCAGCGTGATCTCGATGATCCAACACAGCGGGCTCGAGGTCCGCCACCTCGAGGGCCTGCGCGAGCACTACGCGCTCACGCTGCGCGCGTGGGTGCGCAACCTCGAGGCCAACTGGGACACGTGCGTCGCCGACGTCGGTCCGGGCCGGGCGCGCGTGTGGCGCCTCTACATGGCGGCCTCGGCGTTGAACTTCGAGGCCGGCCGGACCCAGGTGCACCAGGTGCTCGCGGTCAGGCCCGAGCGCGGGGACGCGGGGCTGCCGCTCCGCCCGCGGTTCGCGTAGCTCCGGCCCTCGCCACGAAACCGCGTACTCTGGGGGTCGTGAGCGAGCGGCCGCGCCGGCACGACGAGGTTCTCGGCGCGAGTGTCGTTCTCCTGGACTGGTCCTCCGACCGGCGGGCGGACATGGCCGAGGCGCTCGAGCTCCTGTCGCCCGACCCCGTGGATCTCGACGAGCTCCAGGTGCCGTTCCTCGCGCTCGAGCGGGCGTCCGTGCAGAAGGCCGAGCGCGCCCGCGACCTGCTCGAGGAGGCCGGCGGCACGGTCGAGCTCCGGGACGCGTGGGTGACCCGCGACGCGCCGCCGCCGGTGGCGGCGCGACCGCCCTGCCCGTTCTGCGGCTCCGCCGCGACCCAGCCCTACACGCACGCAGGGCCGGCGGCGCGAAAGCGGATGAAGTGCACGACGTGCGGCCAGGCCTTCCGGGCCGGCGGCCTCTCCTAGGCGATCGGGCTCAGACGACCCGGACCTCGACGCCCGGCAGATCCTCGAATCCGCGAGCGTCGGCCGTCACGAGGACGCGGTCGGTCGCGACGGCGGTCGCCGCGATGATCAGGTCGTGCGCACTCCTCGGCCGTCCGGACGACCGGGCGAATGCGAGCAGGTGCGCGTGGGCGCGCGCGGTGGCAAGCTCGTAGTCCTCGACGGACAGCGTCGCGAGGACCTCGTCGACGAACGCGGCGCGTCGAGCGCGATTGCGTGGGTCGGCGAGCTCGACGCCGACGAGGAGCTCCGCCGCCGTGATCGCGGCGATCGCGACGTCGTCGTCGTCCGCGATCGCTCGCTCGAGCTGCCTCGTCCGCAGCTCGGCCGATAGGTCGCGGTACTCACACTCCCCGATGGCGAGCGATCTCGATTTCGGTATCGGCGGCCGCCCGGAAGACCTGCTTGCCGCCCCAGCCGCTATGGGATCAGCTCGTCGAGGATCGCCTGGACCAACGGGTTGGAGTGGGTCGGCTTCGTGCAGAAGCGATCACGCAGGGTCTGCGCGGCCTCGTCTCGCGCCCTCGTCTTCATCGAGGTCGGGTCGAAGTCGCCGTACTTGTAGACCCACAGGTAATACATCATTCCCGAGGCGTACCCGCTTCCCCCTTCGAAGGCCTGGTCCATCCCGCCGGGGGTCCCGGGCTGACCCGCCCAGCTTTGGGCGCACGAGGTGTGGGACGGGTCGGTCGGCTCGTTGTGGCGGTTCTCGTGCACGAGAAGCTGGAGCGCGTAGACGTACGGGAACGGCGTCCAGCCCGGACCTCCCGGCGGCTGCGTCCACATGCTGAACCCGCGCGCGAGCGACTGCCGGCCGCCGCCGGCGCTGCTCACGCCCCGGTCGAGCCGGCAGAAGAGCTCGCGCGAGAACAGGCGGACGTGATCGTGCAGCGATCGCCCGCTCGTGAACGGCAGCGGCTGCGAGAAGCGGTAGTGGCGAAGCAGCTCCACCTTCGCCATGGCCGCGAGCTTCGAGGGGCGCGTCGATGACGTGTCGAACGGATCCAGCTCGTACGCCGCCCACTGCTCGTCGGGCATCGCGCCGTCCACCCAGTGGAACGTGAAGTTGTCCTGGAGGCGGTCGATCTCGGCGTCGGCGGGGCGCGAGTCGTAGAGCGCGCCGAGGTCGGGGAAGATGCGGACCTGTCGCGTCTCCTGCATCCCGTACCCGTCGACCTGGAGCGTGTGGGTGCCGACCGACAGACCCTGCGTGACGATCGTGGGCCCGGTCCCGAGCGGGCCGTCCAGATCCGACGACCACTGCAGCGCGCTCCCGTCCGGGTAGGTGAAACCGGCGGCCGCGGTGCCGAGCGTCGCCGAGGCCATGAGGTAGGCGGTCTCGCCCGCCACGAACCGCTCGTTGCGAAGCGGCGAGTGGATCCAGATCGCCTGGCCGGGGGTCTCGGGCGACGTCGCGAGCGCGGCCCCGTCGAACCCGACGCCGACGCCGAAGCGCTGGCGGACGGCGCCGCTCAGCGAGATCGTGTACAGGGTCGAGAACCTCGCGGCGTCGATGCTGATGGCGAGAGAAGAGCCGCCGGCCGGGGTGGTACGCGATGCCGCCGCGGAAGCCGTACCCGAGCCCGAAGAGCCGGCTCACGGCGCCGCTCAGCGAGATCTGCACGATCCACGAGAATCCGGTCGAGTCCTGGCTGACGCCGTAGAACCGATCCGTCCGCGGGTCGTGCGCGAGCCCTCCCGTGAACCGGTACCCGAGCCCGAACAGCTCCTGCACGGAACCGGCGAGCGTGATCTTGTACAGGCGCGACCATCCCGAGGGCTCCGTCGCAACCGCGTACAGGTTCCCGTCCGCGAGCCGGCGAGCGAGCCCGCCGGTGAAGCCGAAACCGATGCCGAAGAGCGCCTGCACCGACCCGGCGAGCGTGATCTTGTACAGCGTCGAGAAGCCGGCCGGGTCGGCGGCGATCGCGAAGTACGCGCCCTGTGCGTGGTCGTAGGTCAGCCCCCCGGCGAACCGATCGCCCAGGCCGAACATCGCCTGCGTCGAGCCCGCGAGCTCGATGCCCTCGAGCGTCGAGAAGCCCCCGCGGTTCGTCGAGATCGCGTACAGATCGGGCACGGTCGACCCCCTCGCCCTGTCGAGCGGATGCTCTCATCCGCGGGCGACGATGGGGCTCCGCAATCCTTCGTAGGACCATGTGGACGCAGGCCGAACGACTCCGCGCGCCCCGATGCTCCCGGGGAAGATGGTTTCGAGACGTGATCTGAGGGGGTGGGTTGGGATGCCTCGACCACACGGACGGCCGATCGGCATCGCGGCGGCCGCAGTCTGCTTGCTCCTGCTCCTGCTCCAGCCGATGTCCGTGGCAGCGGCTCCCTCGGTGACGTGGGAACGAGGCGTCGCCCGGCGCCTGTTCTCGGTCGTGGCCGACGGCGCCGGCAACGTGTACGCGACCGGCTTCCGGGTCGACCGAACCTCGCGCCGGGAAGACTCGTCCATGGTGTTCTTCAAGTTCGGCCCCGCCGGGCAGCAGCTGTGGAAGCGCGCGTGGAATCCCTCGCACGCGTGGGCCGAGGGCCGCGACCTCGCGATCGGCGACGACGGCTCCGTGTACCTGTCCGGCGTCATGAACGCCGACGGCTTCGAGGGCAACCAGTGGTTCGTCCGGAAGTACTCGCCCGACGGTGCTCTGCTCTGGAGGCGCCAGACGCCGAACTGGCGGACGCCCTCCCTCGTCGGGCACGCGGGGTCGATCTCGGGCATCGCCGTCGGCGCCGGCATGGTCGTCGTGTCCGGCTACGACTTCGGCTGCTGCGGGGACGTCAGCAGCGACGGCTGGGTGCGGGCCTACGACCTCGACGGCACGCTGCAGTGGACGAGCCCCTTCGAGGCGAGCCAGCCCACCGGGACGAACGACGGCGCGAACGCGATCGCGATCGGCGCTCTCGGGCGCGTGTACGTGGTGGGATGGATCGCGACCGCCGCGGAGACCGACGTGGACCGGGCGGATCACGAGACGATGGTCCAGAAGCTCGGCCCCTCGGGCGGCGTGGTATGGACCCACGTGTTCTTCGACCACCACCGGAGGGATCGCGACGGCGCGACGGGAGTCTCCGTGCGCGGCGACCGCCTGATGGTCACGGCCGAGGCCGGCGGCAACTTCCGCGGCCGGCCGTCACACGCGTGGCTCGCGAGCCTGACCTTCGCCGGCGGCGTGCGGTGGACGCGGTCGTGGGGGACGGCGACCGCCCGTGCGGCCCAGCCGACGTCGGTCTCGATCGACCCGCGGGGCGCGACCTACGTGGCCGGCACCGCGCGAGACCCGTCGAACGACGGGACGAACGCGTTCGTCCGGAAGTACTCGACGAGCGGCCACCTGGCGTGGGAGATGGTGCTTCGCAACGGCGAGCGGTTCATGAACGCGAGCGATGTCTTCGCGCTGTCCGACGGCGCGCTCGCGGCCGGCTGGCAGACGACGGACGCCTACGCTTCTTTCTCCGCGTCGGGCGGATGGCTCTGGAAGCTGCGCGGGTGACCGTGCGGGTCAGGTGGGCCAGTCGGGCTTCTTCGGCTCCTTGCTTATCAGGTCGTCCAGCGAGGGCTTGCGCTTGGACTCGGCCTCGGCAAGCTTCTCCTCGAGGCTGACCGACCCCACGTCGCCCGCCGCGGCGAGCATCTCCTCGAGCGACGTGCCGGCGCTTCCCTTCAGCCGGATGCGAAGCGCCGCGAGCACCGAGGCGTGTTGCTCGGACAGCCCCTGGGCGACCTTGATCTCGGTCAGGGTCGACTCCGCCAGGGCGAGCAGCTCCTCGTCGTCCACGGCGCCAGTCTGCCACGACGCCCAGGCGCCAGGCTCGTCGTGGAAGAGGTAGTCGGTCTCGAGGTTCGCAGAGCGGTCGTGGCCGCATCGGACCTCAGCGCGTCGCCCGAACAACGAATCGGCTTCGTCGAATCGCAGCGTCGGCTCCACCTCGGCCCCGAGTAGTCGCTTCGGCCGCGACAACGGAGGATGGGGGCGTGCAGCTCGAGGATCGCGACGACGACACGGCGGGGACGCCCGCCCTCGCTCCGCTCCTGCAGGCGTTCTCCCCCCTCGCGCTCCACGTCCGGCGACCGCCCGGGCCGGTGGTCGGCCGCCCGGTCGAGCTGGCCGCGATCGAGCAGGAGCTGTCCTCGGTCACCGCGCGCGGCCTGGCCTGCCTGAGCGTCGAGGGCGAGCCGGGGATCGGCAAGACCCGGCTGCTCCTGGCCGCGATCGACATGGCGAAGGCGCGGGAGT
Organism: uncultured Actinomycetes bacterium; assembly: GCA_963716935.1. GTDB lineage: Bacteria > Actinomycetota > UBA4738 > UBA4738 > HRBIN12 > CALGFI01. The sequence goes on from CAVQUN010000009.1 coordinate 73,631, forward strand.
ACACGACCGTGGCGGTCACCGCCGACGAGGAGCTGAGCGGGCCGTTCCTGCTGGCGCGCTCGATCCTCGGCTCCCCCGACGCGCTCGCGGCGGTCGAGGGCACCCCGGCGGCCGACGCCCTGGCCCGATGCCTGGACACGATGTCGGGACAGGACGACCCGAGCCTCGCGAGCCTGCCGCCGGACCGCAAGCTCCTGCGCAGCTACGACCTCGCCGCCGTCGCGATTCGCGAGCTCGCGGCCCGAAGACCTCTCGCGCTCCTCCTCGACGACCTGCAGTGGGCCGACGACGACAGCCTGCGCCTGCTCCGCTACCTCGTCCGCGCCGACTCGGCGAGCCCGATCTTCCTCATGGTGGCGATCCGGCCCGAGGAGCTCGCGCTCGTCACCGAGGCCGTGAACCTCCTCGCCGACATGGACCGCCTCGGCCTGGTGCGACGGCTGACGCTCAGCCGGTTGACGCAGGTCGAGACTCGCGAGCTGCTCGAGCAGGTCCTCGGCGCCCCCGTGAACGCGGCGAGCGCCGCCGCGATGCACGCGCAGGCCGAGGGCGTCCCGTTCATCGTGGGCGAGATGGCGCAGGCGTACCGCGACGGTGGCCTGATCCAGCAGATCGACGGCACCTGGACGCTCGCGCGCAACGCCGAGCGCCTGGTCCCCTCGGCCGTGCGCACGATGATCTCGCGGCGCGCCGCGCACCTGCCGGACGCGACGAAGGACTCGCTCGCGTACGCGGCCGTCCTCGGGCGGCGCTTCAGCCTGAAGGACCTGTACGAGGTCGAGCTGCGCGTCGTCGAAAACCCGCCCACGATGGAGGACCTCGCCGCCTCGCTCCAGCCCGCCGTCGCCGCCGGGCTGCTGACCGAGCACGGGGCGGGCTCCGCCGCCGACTACAGCTTCCCGCACGAGCAGATCCGCGAGTTCGCGTCGGCCGCGCTTCCGGCGACCCGCCATCGCGCGATCCACTCGGCGATCGTCGAGCTGCTGCTCGCCGGCGAGCCCTCGCCCGAGAGCCTGCCGCTGCTCGCGCACCACGCCAAGGCCGCCGGCGACGCCGACGTCTGCGTCAAGTTCTCGCTCGAAGCGAGCAAGAACGCGCTCGCGGCCAATGCGCCCGAGGAGGTCCTGCGGGTGGTCGAGGTCGCCCTGCCCTCGGCCGCGACGTCGAAGGACCGCGTCGCGCTGCTCGAGGCGCGGGACCAGGCGCTCGACATGCTCCGGCGCCCCGCCGACCGGATGGAGGGGCTCGCCGAGCTCGGCGCGCTCGCCGAGGCGCTCGGCGACACAGCACTGGAGGTCGACGTCCGCCTGCGCCGCGCGGCGGCCCTTCGCACCGCCGAGGAGGAGGACCGCGCCGCCGTCCTCGCCCGCGAGGTCCGCGAGCTCGCGGTGTCGCGCGGCGACGCGCGGATGGAGCTCGCCGCGTGCCTGGAGCTCGGCCAGGACCTGCTCCGCTCGGCGATCGGCGAGAGCTACGACCCGTCGGCCGAGGAGGTGGACCTCGACGCCGCGGAGGAGCCGTACCGGCGCGCGGTCGAGCTCGCGCGCGAGCTCGGGGACGAGGCGAACCTCGCAGCGGCGCTTCGCGAGATCGCCGTGATCGGCGTCGGCCGGATCCGCGAGTGGTTCGTGAGCGTCATCGACGCCGGCGAGCACCTCCCCTACATGGTGCGCATCGCGGCCGGCGAGGCGATCGAGGATCTCGTGCCGCAGACCCCGATCGGGCCGATCGACGCCGAGGCGCGCGAGCTCCTGGAGGAGGCGCTCGAGCTGTTCGAGCGACTCGGGGACCGCCGGGGCGCGATGTCCTCGATCATCGCGATGGGGTATCTGAACTGGGCCGCGGACATCCACGTCGGCGCGAACGCGGCCCGGCACATCGAGGAGATCCGCCGTCTCGTCTCGCGCAGGGAGGCGTTCACCAACGAGAGCGAGCGCGCCGCGTTCGAGGCCCAGATGCTCTACGGGGTGCACGTCTTCGCGCGCGCGAAGGTCATCCCCGACCTCGCGATCTCGCGCGGCGAGCTCGCGTACGAGCAGGCGCGGGAGAACGGCGATCGGGCGCTCGAGTTCCTGGCGGCCGGCGGGACCGCGCTTGCGCTCCTCGACGTCGGCGACGTCGCGGAGGCCAAGCGCTGGACCGACAAGGCGGCCGCCACGGCCGCCGAAAGCCCGACGCCGCTTCGCGCGCGCCGGCTCGAGACCTGGCGGGGGCTGACGCTGGCCGCCGACGGCGACGCGGCCGGCATGCGCCGGCACCTCGAGCGCGCCGTCGCGCTCGCCGCCGAGCAGGGCCTGCCGGCCGGGCGGAGCGAGACCCTCGCGCAGCTGGCGCTGACCGCGGCCCGAATGGGGTCCGAGCTCGGCGACGACGAACTCCTCGATCTCGCCGAGCGCTCGGCGGGCGAGGTCGACCAGATCGCCCGCGGCCTGCCCGGCCATGCGCCGTGGGGCGCGCAGGCCGACGCCGCGCGCGCGCGCGTCGCGCTCGCGCGGGGACAGCTCGAGCAGGCGCAGGAGCACGCGCGCTCGGCGATGAACGCGCTGGCGTCGGCGCGCCACGAGGACCTCCATCTCGACGTGATGTCGCCGATGGCCGCGGCGCTGCGAGCGGCGGACGCGCCGGAGTGGCCCGGAGTGCGACAGCAGGTGCAGATCTTCCTCGCGATGATCGGACAGCGGACCCTCGACGAGGACGTGCGCGTCCGGTGGTTCCGCGGGCCGGTCGGGCGCGAGCTGACCGAGCTCGTCGGGCCGCTCGACGAAGCGTCCGCGCCCACCCAGGGCGACGGCGGACTGGAGAGCGAGGACGCCGCGCTCCTTCGGAACCTCATCCAGGGGCGGACGAACCAGGAGATCGCGCGGGAGCTCGGGATCGACGAGCAGGCGGTGGTCCGCCGGCTCGGCGAGCTGTTCACAAGGATCGGCGCGTCCTCGCGGGCCGAGGCGACCGCGTTCGCGTTCCGGGAGCGGGTGCTCTAGCGATGCTGCGGGCGCGCGTGGACCGGCACCGGTGCGTGGGGGCGGGGACCTGCATCACGATCGCGCCGACCGCGTTCGACTGGCACGAGGGCGACTACTCAAAGGCCGGCGTGATCGAGCCCGAGAGCGTCGAGGAGGAGCTCCTGCGCGAGGCCGCGCTCGCGTGCCCCACCGCCGCGATCGTGATCGAGGAGGTGGAGGAGCTCCTGCCGTGGCAGCTCCGCGGCAAGGAGGCGCCGCGGCGGGTCGAGAAGACCTTCATGTTCACCGACATCGAGGGCTCGACGAGCCTGGTCGAGGCGATGGGCGACGAGGTCTGGCAGGGCGTGCTCCGCTGGCACGACGAGACGCTGCGCTCCCTGTTCGCCGAGCACAAGGGCGAGGAGGTGGTGGCGACCGGCGACGGCTTCTTCGTCGGCTTCAACTCCCCCGATGAGGCGCTCGCGTGCGCGGTGGCGATCCAGCGGCGGCTCGACGAGCAGCGCCGGCTCCAGGGCTTCGCGCCGAAGGTCCGCATCGGCGTCCACGCCGCCGGCGCCACGCAGGTGGGGCGCAACTTCTCCGGCAAGGGCGTCCACCAGGCGGCACGGATCGCGGCTCTCGGCCAGGGCGGCGAGATCGTCTCGAGCCGGGACACCGCCGCTGGATCGCGGTTCCCCACGTCGGAACCGAGGACGGTCACGCTTCGCGGCACCTCCGAGCCGGTCGAGATCGTCACCGTCTCCTGGAGCTGAGAAGCGCCACCGCGACGGTGGTCAGACCCGATCCCGTTATTCGCCCTGCTCGAGGGCCGAGCGGGCGATGTGGGCCCGAAACGCGTCGAGATCATCGAGGCGGGACCCGAGGATCTCCAGGACCCGGCGGTCGTCGATCCGCTGGTACCCGTGGACCAGCAGGTTCCGGAACCGAGCCATCTCTTGCAGCGCGGGCACTTGCTCGGAGGCAATCACTCCGGCCTCGCCGAGGACCGCGAACGCGTCCGCGAAATCGGACGGGGCCCGGAAGCCTTCCGAGGCAATGATGTGCTGAGCCGCGTCGATGCAGATCTCGATCGCGACCACGAAGCGGTATTTCACCCCCGCGAGGCGGTCGGGATCGGCGAGCAGCTCCTCGGGTGGGATGGACGCCAACCGGCGGAGGTGCTCGAGCTCCTCGCCGAGCCGGTCCAGCAGGCTTCGGAGGCGGCCGGGGTCCACCATCAGCGTCGCCCCTCGGCGATCTCGCGAAGCATGCGGTCGTCCATCGGCACGGCGTGGATCTGAAAGTCGAAGAACTCGCGGAGCGTGCGGCTCTCGAACGCAACTCGCGCCGGCTCATCCCGCGAGAACAGGACGATCCGCTGCCGCACCACCCGGCCCTTGATCGGAAGGGGTGCCTCGTTGAGCACGAGGACCTCGATCCCACCCACGCCCGACGCCTCCGACAGCGTCCCGGCCAGCTCGAGCGAGAGATGCAAGTACCGCTCGGGCGGGGCATCGGGTTCGAGGTAGACGGCCACGTCGACATCGCTGGCTGGCCCCGCCCGCCCTTGGGCGACCGAGCCGAAGAGGTACGCGAACACGACGGGTGTTCTCTCGAAGGAGCCCGACGCGGCTCCGCGGAGTCGGTCCAGGCGGTCCATGGCGGCCATCATCGCACGCGACCTGCGCGCTCCGAGCCACCGGGTGGGCTCGCGCGAGCCCCGGTAGGCTCCCCGAGTGGACTGGCACTCGGGCGAGAGCGCCGCCGCACGAGCCGGGGTCGAGCCCTCGTACCTCGTCCGGCTGGTCGAGCTCGGCCTCCTGTCGCCGGAGGAGCCGGATCGCTACTCACCGGGCGACGTGCGGCGCGCCATGCTGGCCAGGTCGCTCGAGGACGCCGGTATCCCGCTCGACTCGGTCGGCGCCGCCATGCGACGCGGCGGCCTGTCGCTCGACTTCCTCGACGCGCCGAGCTACGAGCGGTTCGCCGCCCTCTGTCCCGAGACGTTCCGGCAGGTCGCCGAACGGACCGGGGTCCCGCTCGAGCTGCTGACGGTCATCCGGGAGTCGATCGGCATGGCGCAGCCGTCGCCCGACGACCGGCTCCGAGAGGACGAGATGGCGATCGTCCCGTTCATCGAGCTCCAGCTCGCCGAGGGGTTCCGGCCGGTCGCCATCGAGCGGCTGCTCCGCGTCCAGGGCGACGGCACGCGCCGGATCACCGAGCAGGAGGGCGCCTGGTGGGTCTCCGAGGTGATCGAGCCGGCGCTCGCGGCGGGCAGGGCCCCGGAGGAGCTGTCGAACACCGATCTCGCCGACCGGATCTCCCCGCTCGCCGAGCAGTCCGTGCTCGCGATGTACCACGCGCAGCAGGCGCGCGCGTGGACCGCCAACATCATCGAGGGCTTCGAGAGCATGATGGAGCAGGCCGGGATCCACAGCCGCCTCGAGCGGCTCCCGGCGATCTGCTTCCTCGACATCACCGGCTACACGCGGCTCACGCAGGAACGGGGCGACGACGCGGCCGCGGACCTGGCCACGACGGTCGCGCGGCTCGTGCAGCGCAGCTCGGTGCAGCACGGCGGCAAGCCCATCAAGTGGCTCGGCGACGGCGTGATGTTCTACTTCGACGACCCCGGCCCCGGCGTACGCGCCGCCCTCGAGATGGTGGACGGCCTGGCGGCCGCCGGGCTGCCGCCGGCCCACGTCGGCCTGAACGCGGGCCCGGTCCTGTTCCAGGAGGGCGACTACTTCGGCCAGACCGTGAACCTGACCTCGCGCATCGCCGACTATGCGCGACCCGGCGAGGTGCTGGTCAGCCAGACCGTCGCCGATGCCTCGAAGGAGTCGGGGATCGCGTTCAGCGACGTCGGGGCGGTGGAGCTCAAGGGCGTGTCCGGAACCGTTCACCTGCTCCGGGCCCTCCCTGCCTGACGGTCGACTCGCGCTCCTTCCCTTCCAGAACTTTCCGTTCGCCGGGCTCCACGAGGCCCAACGGCCCTGTCGACGGTGTCGGCACGAGGCCATGATCGGATCGGACGGCACTGGCTTCGGCCGTCATGGCCGAGGAGGAGGTGCCAGATGCGGCGAGTCCCAGACCTGATCCTGTACCTGGCAGTCTTCGTCCTGTTCGGCTCGGTGCTGCTGTGGGTTCAGTCGGCGGACTGGACGGTGATCGTCTTCGGCGGCGCTGCCGCCATGGTGCTGGTCGCCCTCGCGGCGGTGGCCGGTCGACGGAGGCCGGTGCTCCTGGTGGGCGACGCGTCAGAACGCGTGGCGTCGATCGGTGCGGCGCTCGAGGAGGATGGATACGACGTCTGCTCCTGCGCCGGGCCCTCGAATCGCCCCTGCCCCGTGCTTCGAGGACGCCCGTGCCCCCTCGGTGAGCGACCGATGGCGGCGGTGATCTGCCACGCGGACGGCCGACCATACGCGCCGTGCGGCGTCGAGTTCCGGATCCCCTTCGTGGTCGTCGAGGAGCTGCTCGAGGGTGAACCCGAGCGCTTCGGGTCGGCCGCCCGGGTCGGACCCGGGGAGAGCTCCGAGCGTGTGGTGAGCCGGATGCGGGAGCTTCTCGCGGCCTAGGCCTCGGATCGCGTGCCTGGTCGAGACCCGAGCTCTCAGACGCAGGTCGGGATCGCCTCGAGCTCCGCGGCCACCGCGCCAAGCGTCGAGGCCACCTGCGTGACCCGCTCTCGGTAGGTGCCGAGCGCCGCGCCCCGAGCGTCCCGCAGCTCCGCCAGCCAGGACGAGGGGTCCGTCGCGCCGCCGTTCGCGGCCCGACCGAGCGCCCGGTAGACGCCGAACAGGTCGATCGGCACGGACAGCTGCCCCTGCGATCCCCACGAGAGCTTCGCGTAGCCGGGGTCGTGGTGGAGCTGCTCGACCTCGAACGACTCGCGGCTGAGGATCGAGGCGAGCGAGGTGAGATCCACCGCACCCGTGGCGGCCTGCGCGGCATCCCACTCGCCCCGCTTCACGCTCGCGATCGCGTCGTCCAGGTGCCACAGATCCCACTGCGACTGCTCGTGCGGGTAGATCGTGTCGTCCAGGAACGAGAGCGCCGTGAGGTCGTCGAGCGAGCGGCGCAGCGCCTCGCGCTCGTGCGCGAACCCGCAGACCGACGGTGGCTCGCTCTTCGCCGCGCCCCAAGCCGCGCCCAGCCGGTCGAGGGCCGCGAGGACGGCATCGGCGTCGGCGCCGTAGGAGCGCATCAGGTCCGGGTCCAGGCGGCCCGAGAGATGATTGATGCGCTTGCCGAAGTCGTACGGGGCGAGCTCCCCGTCGAGGTCGAGCGCCACGCGCGTCTCCGCGTCGAGCGCCGGCAGCAGCGACGGGAAGTCCAGCGTGTCGATCGAGTCGTAGTCCGTGTGGTAGCGACCCCAGTACGTGTAGTCGTTCGCCCCGAACGTCACAGCCGGCGCGCCCGCGGCCGTGTACGTGAAGTTGTCCTGCCAGGCGTAGACCTCGGACAGGTGATAGCCGTCGATCAGGCCGTCGTCCCGGCTTGCCGCGAGCGAGCCGGAGACGAACGGCCGGAGCTCGCGGGGGAGGCTCGCGCCGATGAGGTACGGCGGCGAGTGCACCTCCCAGTTCAGGATCGCGACGGCGTCGGACTGCCACTCGGTGTGCGAGACGGTGATCCGGTGGTACGCGCCCTGGAGCCAGTCGTAGTAGGCGTCCGCGAGCCCGTACTCCTCCCCGGTCACCGGCGCGAAGATCCACGTGTACTCGGGTTGGTACCCGCTCTCGATCGCCGCCTTGGCGATCGCGAGGACCATCCCCACGGCCACCGAGTCGTCGGCCGCCGAGGTGAACCACGCGTCCTGGTGCGCCGTGAACACGATCGCGCGATCCGGGTACGTCGAGCCCGTGATCTGCCCGATCGCCTGGTAGGCGGTCGCGTCGATCAGGTTCTCGGCGTCGAGCGTCACCGTCGCGCGCACCGAACCCGCCGCGAGCGCCTCGGTCAGCCGCGCGGCGGAGCGCTTGCTGATGATCGCGAGCGGCGCGCACAGCGTCGTGCTGCACTCGCCGTCGTTGCTGCCGAGCGCCCGGCCGTTCCCCGCCGAGTACCACGCGTGGTCGGGAGCGGAGGCCATGATCACGGCCTTGGCGCCGTGGACCGTTGCCTCGTAGGCGAGGTAGTTGGGCCAGATGCCGAGGTGGTCGTAGTCCCAGTTCGCGAAGACGATCTTGCCCTCGACGTCCAGGCCCCGGTACTCCGACGCAGTTCCGTACCCGACGAACACCACCTCGCCGCTCACGCCGCCCGGCGCCGTGCCCGGCACGCCCCCGTTGGAGCTCGCCTCGAACGTCGCGTCGAGACCGCCGCCCTGCACGTCGACCGAGCCGCCCCGGAATTGCCACCCGTCGCCGGTGAACGACTCCACGGCCACGTCCTCGAGGCCGATCGCGCGCATCTGGTCGGCGACGTACCCGGCCGTCTCCTGGTCCTGCGGCGTCCCCAGCACGCGGAAGCCGAGCGGCGAGGAGCCGATCGTGCCCAGGTGTCGCGTCACCTCCTCGACGTAGCCCACGTCGAGGTGGGCGAGCGGGTCGCCCTGCGCCCCGGCGACGGGGGCGGGCAGGCCGAGCGTCGTCGCGAGCGCGACGACGAGCGCGGCCGGCAGGGTGGAGCGCAGGGTCCTCATGGTCGTCCTTTCGTCGGGTGGTCCGAGGACGACGCGAGATCCTCGAGCGCGTTCAGGAGCATCTCGAGCCCGAACTCGAACGCGGCCTCGTCGTCGAGGTACAGGTACGGCGCGACGGCGGCGGCGTTCGGGAACTCCTCGGCGGGGAGCGTGGCGAAGCTCGCACGCCAGGCCGAGTCGACCTCGGCCCCCACCTCGGCATCCAGGCTCGAGGCGCCGGCCGTGTAGTTCTCCAGGACCTGATACGCGAGCGCCGTGCGTCGCGCGTCCAGGCCCGCCGCCCGCAGCGCGTCAAACACGACCTCCGCAATCCGCTGGTTGCTCGGCAGGGGCGCGGGCGCGGTCGCGAGGACCGGCGCGAGGCTCGGGTGGGCGAGGTAGACGCGGCGAGCGCGAAGGATGACGTCGCGCAGATCCCGTCGCCATTCCCCCGTCGCCTCGAATCCCGTCAGCACCCGGCCGAGGAGACGATCGGCGACCGCCGCAAGGAGCTCGCCCTTGTCGCGGAAGTGCCGGTAGACGGCCGTCGGATCCGCGCCGAGGTCGGCGCCGAGCCGTCGCAGCGTGACGGCGTCGAGCCCCTCGCGATCGGCGAGCGCGATGCAGGCTTCGGCGATGACCTCCCTATCCAGGCGCGCGCCGCCGGGCGCGCCGGAGCCTGCCTCGGTCCCGTGCCTGCCGGAATCGGTGACGGATCCGCCCATGTCGGCGGGCATGATCGCAGGAGTGGCCTGATGCTGTCAACGGCGTTGACAGCGCTGTGGACTACGCCTGTCGCGATCCGAGGTCGTCGTGATCCGGGCCCATGGCATCCTTGCCTCCATCGGCGTCTTGGTAAAGGATAACAGGCAACCTTTACTAGGCTGCTGTCAGAGGAAGGGATCTGGTGTGCGAGGCACGCTGGTCCGGCAGACGTGGGAGCACGATCCCACGCTCCATGCCCCGCCCCGGTACCGGAAGGCTTGCGCCTACGACGCATTCATCCCAACGCCCGTGGCTGGGCTCTCCATCGAGCTCCCCGGCTCCGTGGCCGGGGCGGTGTCCGAGGCCGAGAAGGTCATCGCCGACCTGAACGCGAGCGCCGGCCCGGAGCTCGCCCCTCTCGCCCGGCTCCTTCTGAGGACCGAGTCGATCGCCTCGTCCAAGGTCGAGGGGCTTCAGGTCGGAACCCGTGGCCTGGCCCGGGCCGAGGCCAACGAGGCCACCGGCCGGCGGATCGGAGGCGACGTGGCGGAGGTGCTCGGGAACATCGACGCGATGCAGTTCGCCATCGAGGAGGCCTCGGCCGGTGGATCGCTCTCGACCCGCTCCCTGACCGACATCCACCGGGTCCTGATGACCCGGGCGCCGAACGCCGCGGTGGCCGGCAAGATCCGCGACCGGCAGAACTGGATCGGCGGCAACGACTACAACCCGTGCGGGGCCGACTTCGTCCCCCCGCCACCGGAAGAGGTCGACCATCTGCTGAACGATCTGGTGAACTTCTGCAACGACGACCTCCTGCCACCGATCGTCCAAGCCGCCGTCGCACACGCTCAGTTCGAGACGATCCACCCGTTCGAGGACGGCAACGGCCGCGCCGGTCGAGCGCTCATCCACGTCCTGCTCCGCCGACGCGGCCTGACGCCGACGTTCGTCCCCCCGATCAGCGTGGTGTTCGCCCGCGCGAAGGATCGCTACATCCGGGGGCTCGAGATCTACAGGGAGGACCGGGTCTCGGAGTGGGTGGAGTCGTTCGCGGCATCCGCGCTCCAGGCGGCGTCCCTCGCGCTGCGCTACGTCGATCGCGTCCGCGAGCTCCAGGACGGGTGGCGGGCGCGCCTTCGCACCACCGTCGACCCTCGTGCCGACGCGGCGGCCTGGGCCCTCATCGACGTGCTCCCCGCCCACCCGGTCATCACGGTTCCGGTTGGCGTGGCCGTGACGGGCCGGACGAAGCCGGCGGTCACGAACGGAATCGACCAGCTCGCGGCAGCGGGCGTGCTCGTGCCGCTCGGCGAATCCAAGCGGAACCGCGCCTGGGAGGCCGACGGTCTCCTGGACCTGATCGAGGCGCTCGAGGCAGGTGATGGATGATCCGGTCCGCTGGCGGCGACCGGCTCCGAGGTCGCATCAGCGACTAGGTTCGAGTGACCTCGTAGAGAAGCCACTCATCCGGGACGTTCTTGAACGCATGGAGGCCACGGCTCTCGAACCCGATCCCGCTGCCGGCGACGAGGTCCTTGACCGTGCTCGACACCAGGACCTCCCCCGCCTCCGCCACCGCCATGACCCGCGCGCCGATGTGGACGGCGATCCCGCGCAGCCTGTCGTCCACCAGCTCGCACTCGCCGGTATGCACGCCGGTCCGGATCTCGATGCCGAGGCCACGCAGCTCGTCCCGGATCGCGGCGGCGCACCGGATCGCACGGGCCGGGCCGTCGAACGACGCGAGGAACCCGTCGCCGGAGGTGTCGATCTCGCGTCCTCGATGCAGCCGCAGCTGGCGCCGCACGACGGCGTGATGCGACGAGAGCAGGTCGGACCACGCCGCGTCGCCAAGCTCGATCGCCCGCGTCGTCGAGCCGACGATGTCCGTGAACAGGACCGTCGCGAGCACGCGATCCGATGACGGACCCGGCTGCCGTTCCCGTGACGAAGGCCTTGATCTCGGCGAGGATCGGAAGGTCGTCCGGCGCCATGAGCGAGTGGCTGTCCCCCGGCAGCTCGACGAACCTCGCGGCGGGGATGCGAGCCGCCAGGTCGCGCGCGGCGTCGACGTGGGCGACCGGGTCGCCGGTCCGGTTCATGACGAGCGTGGGCACACGGATCGCCGGCAGGACGTCGCGGACGTCGGTGTCGAGGTTCATCTCCTCCAGCGCGGCGGCGGCGGCCGGGCTCGCGCCGGCGCGCATGTAGCGGAGGACCCGCTGCACCTCGTCCGCCCGCTCCTTCGAGAGATCGGCGTCGTCTCCGACGAGGTACGCCTCGGTGACGCCGTGCTCGCGAAGCTCGGCGATCTCGGCCTCGGCCTCCTCGCGCGTCACGCCCCAGGGGTAGTCCTCCGTCCTGATCCACCGGGCCTGGCCGCCCCAGATGAGAAGCCCACGGGTCCGTTCGGGGTAGGTCGCCGCGAACAGGCACGCCATGTTCGCCCCCTCGGAGACGCCGAGAACGTAGGCGCGCTCGCTCCCCGCCGCGTCCATCACGGCGCGGATGTCGTCGGTTCGATCCTCGAGCGTCGCCGCGTCCACGGACCGGTCCGACAGGCCCGTCCCGCGCTTGTCGAAGCGGATGAGCCGGGTGAACGCCCCGAGCCGCTCGAGGAACGGGCGGCGCGGGTTGTCGGGATCCCAGTCGAGATCGAGGTGCGAGATCGACCCCGGCGCCCAGACGAGGTCGACCGGCCCGTCCCCGCTCACCTGGTAGGCGACGTTCACCTCGCCGCTCTTCGCGTACCGCGTCTCGGGGATCACCCTGCGAGTCTGATGCCGGCGGCGGCGACGCCGCAAACGCGGGAAGGACGGGCGCATCCGCTGGTTCCGCGGGCCGGTTGAAACCCCCCGCCGTTACGTGAGCCATTTGTCGCGAATCGGATCGACCTCGTAGAAGTCGTCGGTCCCCCAGGCCGAATGGCCCGGATAGAAGACGCCCAGGTCGTTGACGAACGGCGGCGTCGGATGCGCGTCGAGCTCCCCGACGTTGTTGTGGTCGCGCGAGAACGACGTGAACGAGCCGTTCTTGATGGCGATCGAATGCACGCTCGAGGAGAACGCCACACCCATGCCGTTCACGTCATCGTTGCAGTCGTCGAAGATGGGCACGTCGCTGTAGAGCGAGTCCTCGTGGTCCCGGCTCGTGTCGAAGTACTCGTGATGCTTGTGCGCCGACATGTAGATGATCGGATGCGTCAGATCGTGCACCTCGATTTCCGAGTCCGAGGGCCAGTCCGGCCCGGCGAAGTCGTCGGGACCTCGCGAGGAGAGCACGGCGCGCACGAGCCGCCACGTCACGCCCTCGTCCCGCGATTCGAGCTCGAAGAGCGCATCGTCGTTGTCGCCCTCATGGGCGTCGCTGCAGGAGGAGGCCGGCCCGTACCCACCATCCTGCCGGAACAGGAACACCCACTTGATGAGCAGCCGCCAGATATCGGTCCCGTCACTCGTGTGGCCCTGAATGTCGGAAAGCCGCACCTGGAACAAGACGACGGGCTCTCTCGAGGCGCGAGCGGCCTCATCGCTGTCGAAGACGAGGTACGGCCGGAAGACGTAGGCGAGCTCCCCTTCCATGGCGTCCGCCAACCCGTCCCGGTCCCGATCCTCGGCGGGGTCGTCGGTGAACAGGCTCCGGACGAGCTCGGCGCGCAGGTGGCTCCGTACCGTCGCCGGCCCGCCAGGGACGCAGTTGGCCGTGAACACCAGAACGATCAGAAGACGGATCCAGGTCATCGTGCACTCCTGCCGGTGAAGCACATCACCGCAATCGTGGTCGATGCTTCAGCGACGGACAAGCCTGAGCAATCCGCCGGTTGCCCGCGGGGACGAGGCGGCCCTTCACGTCACGCCGTTTCCGTACGACGAACGGGGGACTCCTTGCGCCGCCGGTCGCTGGCCGAGCATTCGACGGCGCCGGTCACGGCGTGAGGAGCGCACATGGACACCGAGAAGGAGCCTTCGGGCCGGCGGAATCTCGCGCTCGCAGGCCTCGTCCTGGGTGTCGGGCTCGTCGCGGCCGCCGTCTACGCCGCGCAGGCCGATGAGCCGTGGGCCGTGTTCGCCTCGGCCCTCATGATCTCCTCGGCATCGCTCGCGGCCGGGGGTCTGCTCGGGTTCCTGTTCGGGATCCCGCGCACGCTGTCCTCCGACGCGGCCCCACCTCCGGGCGCCACGCCAGAGAGCGTCTCCGCGCTCGGGCGCATCCGAGCGAACACGAACCTCGAGCAGATCTCGGACTGGCTGACGAAGATCATCGTCGGGGTCAGCCTCACCCAGCTCGCGACGATCCGGAGCGGTGCCGTGCGGCTGTTCGACTCGCTCGCCCCAAGCCTCGGGGGCGGCGCGGACGCGGCGGCGTTCGCCGGGTCCCTCGTTGTCTACTTCGCCGTGGTCGGGTTCCTGCTCGGCTGGCTCCTCACGAGGCTGCTGCTCGGCCGGATGATGGCCAAGGCGGACCAGGCCGGGATCCTGCTGATCCAGGCGGCGAAGGCCGAGGCGGAGGGCCGGCCCGACAAGGCCGAGGACCTGCGGGCGAGGGCGCTCGCCCTCCAGACGAGCCCGCTGGCGTCCCGGTACGGGGCCGCACGCACCATGCCGCGAGGCGCGGACCGCACCGCAGAGATGGAGGCCACGATCCGTACGGCGAGGCAATCGGCCCAGACATCGACGCTGGGTCCGGGCGAGGTGAAGGCGATGTTCGAGACGGGCTCCGACGGCGACCGGATCGTGGCCCTCGGCATGATGCAAGGCAAGCCCGAGCTCGCGTCGTTCGACGTCGCGATCGATTCGATCACGGGGTCGCGATCGGCGTTCGAGCAGTACCACGCGCTGGTGCTCGCCCGTGACCTCCTGCCGAAGCTGGACGAGGACCAGCGGAGGCGGCTCGTGACGGCGCTTCGCGAGCAGATGTCCGACGGCGGGTACATCGTGCAAGGGAGCGATCGCCGGGCGATCGCCCAAGCGATCTTGCGGGAACTCGGCGAGACCTGACCTGATTGCGTCGTCCTCGGGGATGACGACGTCCGCGTATCGGCCCGCTACCGTTCGAGTCGTGGACGGCGGACTGTTCGAACGCCTCCGGAGGGTCGACCACCGGATCTGGGATGGGCTCATCACGCTGGTCGTGTTCCTCGCGAGCCTGGCGGCGTTCGTCACCGCGCAGGCGCCTCGGTGAATCACGACGACCGCCTGCTCGGCGCAGTCCTCGTGATCGCCGCGTGCCTGCCGCTCGCGTGGCGACGGCGCGCGCCGCTCGTCGTCGCGATCGTCGTCGGAGCGGCCGTCGCCGCGTTCTCGCTCTTCGAGTACGAGCCGCCGCAGTGGCTGCCCCTCGTGATCGCCGTGTACACGGCCGCGGCGTATCGCGAGCGCGATCGCCTCGCTGCCGGTCCTGGTCCTGCTCGCCGTCGCGGCGGCGATCACGACGTCCTGGATGGACGAGCCGGTCCGGGCGGGAGGGATCAACTGGGCCGAGATCCTCGTCGGCGTGCTCGTCGGCGTCGGCATCCCCGCGACGCTCGGGCGCATGACGTTCAACCGCCGGCGGCGGATCCTGCGGGACCGGGACGTCGCCGCCCGCGAGGCCGTCGCGGCCGAGCGCACCCGCATCGCGCGCGAGCTGCACGACATCGTCGCCCACCACATGAGCGTGATGGTCGTGCAGGCGGGCGCGGCCCGCGCCGTCGGCGCCACCGATCCGGGCGCGGCGAGCGAGGCGCTCCGCCAGATCGAGGCCTCCGGCCGCACCGGCCTCGCCGAGATGCGGCGCCTGCTCGAGATCCTCAAGGCCGAGGACGGCGAGAACGGGCGCACGCCGCAGCCGGGGCTCGCGCCGCCTCGACGAGCTCCTCGACGGCATGCGCGCCACCGGCCTGCCCGTCGAGGCGGTGGTCGAGGGCACGCCGCGACCACTGCCGCCCGGCGTCGACCTGTCCGCGTACCGGATCGTGCAGGAGGCGCTCACGAACGTCGCTCCGGCACGCCGGCGGCGCGAGCGCCCGGGTGCTCGTGCGCTACGAGCCGGAGGCGCTCGAGCTCGAGATCGCCGACGACGGCCCCGGCCCGCCGGAGGACGGCGCCCGAGCCGGCGGCCACGGCCTGATCGGGATGTACGAGCGGGCCGCGCTGTTCGGCGGCACGCTCGAGGCCGGCGGCCGCCCGGGCGGCGGCTTCCACGTGCGCGCCCGCCTGCCCGCGGACGCCGAGCCGTGACCGACCGGCCGATCCGGGTCCTGATCGCCGACGACCAGGCGCTCATGCGGACCGGGTTCCGGATGATCCTCGACGCGCAGGACGACCTCGAGGTCGTCGGGGAGGCGATCGACGGCGCCGACGCGATCCGCCAGTTCGAGCGGCTCGGGCCCGACGTCGTCGTGATGGACGTGCGGATGCCGACGATGGACGGGATCGAGGCGACGCGCGCGCTCACCGCCGCCGACCCGCCGGCGCGCGTGCTGATCCTCACGACGTTCGACCTCGACGAGTACGTCTACGAGGCCCTGCGCGCCGGCGCGAGCGGGTTCCTGCTGAAGGACCGCCCGGCCGAGGAGCTCGTCGCCGCCGTCCGGGTGGTCGCCTCGGGCGAGGCGCTGCTCGCGCCCTCGGTGACGCGCCGGCTGATCGAGGAGTTCGCCAAGCGCTCCCCCGCCGCCACCCCGAGCGGAGCTCGACGAGCTCACCGACCGCGAGCGCGAGGTCCTCGTCCTGATGGCGCGCGGACTCTCGAACGCCGAGATCGCCCGCTCGCTCTACGTGGCCGAGACGACCGTGAAGACCCACGTCGGCCGCGTCCTGCACAAGCTCGGCCTCCGCGACCGCGCGCAGGCGGTCGTCCTCGCCTACGAGTCCGGCCTGGTCCAGCCCGGCGCCTGATCCTCCCAGCGCATCTCCGAGTATTCGGGCGGCTGTAATCAGGATGCATCTGAGCCTCGGGGGACTCAGTCGCCTCGGTAGATCACCTTGAAGGTGTAGTCCGTGAGCCGTTGCGGGACCGCGAGCGTGGCTCCGCTGGAGTCGACCATCGTGGTCGGTACCCCGTCCGTGAGGATCGGGTGTCCGGTGGTCGCGAAGGCGAGCAGTTCGTCGAAGTAGACCACGCCAAACCGAGCCAGCGGATCGGGCGGGCGACCAAGTTGGCTGTCTCTGGTAACCCCTGCGTTGATGGCCGTCGCCGGCGGGAACCCGGTCATCGTGAAGTTCACTGTCTGCGCCGTCGTCTCGTTCGCCAGGAAGTAGGCCGCGGTCCCGGCGGCGTCGGTCTGGAGACAGAGCGTTGCACTCATCACGTCGCCGGGACGAACGGGAAGGGAGGAGACAACGGTGCCGTCATGGATCTGAACGAACGCATGGACGTTCTGGGCGCTGTCAACGGTCATCTGGACGTGGACATCGAGGAACCCGAGCCCGAAGAACGTGTGGAAGTGGTTCGGCAACCCCCCCGGATCGGTGCTGTAGCTTAGATCTGGCACCGTCCACGTTCCCGAGAAGATGACGATTGGCACCGGGAAGTTGAGTTCGAACCCGCAGTTGACGAGCGGTGTCAGCCACGCCGCAACGGGCACCGTCGGCTGGTCGGCTGGAAGAAACTCGGGCTTCACGTGCTCGAAATCCTGATAGCGGCGTGCGCGCTGCTCCACAAGGCTGCTTGGCCAGGCTCCGTTCGGGGATCGGGACGAGGTGGCAGTCCGTGCCGCGCGAGGTCCGACTTGCTCGCAGTCAGTGCATCGAACCCAGTTGGGGGCGGCGGGAAGACCCGGACCCTTTTCATCTTGGAGAGCTTTCCCAACCATGGCCTACCTCCCGGCGCGAGCCTCATTGCGCACGACGAGACCTCGAAAGTCTGGTCGCTTGCTGGCCGAGCCGATATCGCCAACGGCTATGGGGCTGGCCCTCTCGCCTGTCAGGTTTGCAGGGGTAGGCGGAGCCGACAGGTTCGCAACGGCCTCCTCGGAGGGGTAGGCGACGGCCTTGCGGCGATCTCGTCGAGACGGCCCTCGAGTCAGATCATGTGGAGGCGCCCGTTCGTCACGAGCGGCACGTAAGGCCTCGAAGGCGCGGAGCAGCATCGGATAGAGCCGTGTTGACCACCGTATGGCTTGGCAAGATCCCGAAGCGGAATCTCAACGACCTCGTAGCGGGCCGGATGGGGTCTGCTGATCGACTCGTGCGGGCTCTCTCTCGAGAAGTACTGGATCATGGCGGCGTCCGCCAGCTGAGCGCGTTGCGTCGACGCCTACGTGAGCGAAACCTCCACTCCATCCGCCTTGAAACCGAGAGGCGGTCCACAGCAGCGCCGATGCAACCGGCGCTGCGACGAAGCTTGCGACGACGAGAGCAGAACCAACGCTCACGCTTGGCCGCCACCACCGTACGATCGCGAACGTCAGTGCGAATATGGCCAGAACCGCGTACGCGGCTCCGGCAACCTCAGAAGTGGCGCCACCTTGCCCATTGCGAAACCACGACCGCGGCCCCGATCGACGAGCGTATCCATGAACCGTTGGGCCCGGTCGTAGCGCAGCGGAGCACTCGAGTGTCTGATGACTGTCCAGAGTGCTTGATCGGACGTTGGGGGGACATGGGAGCGACGCGTACTCACTGGAACCCGGGCCTGAGAGAGCGCGACCTCAATGAGCGTCGCCTCCTCTTGCGGTTCTCCGCCTACACGGGTTGCGCGGTCCATCCCTCCCTCCCTTCTCGGTGGAGCGATGAGATGGATGCTAGGCCGGATTTGTCAGAGGCATTGCCCGAGAGATGCCCCCCAGAACATTGCTCCCATTCGCTTCCGGTTCAGAAGGATGATCTCGATCTCGGTAAAGCCTCGGCGCATGAGCCGGGCCGGTCCGGCCTCGTCCAGCCCGGCGCCTGATCGACTCGGCGAACGACTTCATCCTCCTGCGGGATGACCCGAGCTCGACACTGCAGGCCGACGCCGCAGCGGGGCCGCTCCCTACCTTCGGACCGACGGCACACGAAGGAGGGACGACATGGCAGCAGCGGCGTTGCGGGAGGTCACGGGAGGCCGAGAGCGCGAGACTCCGATCGGCTCGCCCGCGATCTCGGTCCGCGGCCTCACGAAGCGCTTCGGCGCGGTGACGGCCGTCGACGGCCTCAGCTTCGAGGTGCGGCCGGGCGTCGTCACGGGGTTCCTCGGCGCGAACGGCGCCGGCAAGAGCACGACGCTGCGGATCGTGCTCGGCCTCGTCTCGGCGACCGAGGGCTCGGCGACGGTGCTCGGCCTGCCGTACGCGAGCCTGGCGCAGCCCGCGCGCACGGTCGGCGCGGTGCTCGAGACGCAGAGCTTCAACCCGCTCCGGAGCGGCCGGAACCACCTGAAGGTGCTGGCGTCCGCCTCGGGCATCGACCAGCGGCGGGCCGACGAGGTGCTCGAGGAGGTCGGGCTCGCGGCGGCCGGACGGCGCAAGGCGGGCACGTACTCGCTCGGGATGCGGCAGCGGCTCGCGCTCGGCGCGGCGCTGCTCGGCGAGCCCCGCGTGCTGATCCTCGACGAGCCGGCCAACGGCCTCGACCCGCAGGGCATCCGGTGGCTCCGCGACCTGCTGCGGCGGTTCGCGGCCGGCGGCAACGCCGTCCTCGTCTCCAGCCACGTGCTGACGGAGATGGCGCAGCTCGCGGACGAGGTGATCGTGATCCACCGCGGCCGGCTCGTCCGGCAGGCGCCGGTGCGCGAGCTCACGAACGGCGCGCACGAGGTGCGGGTGACGACGCCGGACGCGTCGACGCTCGCGACGGTCCTCGCCGACGCGAGGCTTCGGGTCCGCGAGGCGGGGGCGGACGAGCTCCTGGTCTCCGGGGCCGACGCCGCGACCGTCGGAACGCTCGCGTTCCGCGCGGGCGTGCCCGTGCTCGGGCTGACCGAGCAGCAGACGTCCCTCGAGGACGCGTTCCTCGAGCTCACGGAGGAGGAGACCCGATGAGGAACCAGATCGCGTCCGAGCTCCGCAAGCTGACGAGCACCCGGAGCGTCCTGTCGATGCTCCTCGGCCTGCTCGCGTTCACCGCGTTCGGCGTGGTGGGGACGATCAGCGCGCAGCCCGCCCGCGAGCTCGCCGACCCCCTCGCCCGCCAGGCGTTCCTGAACGTCCCGCTGCTGGTGGTGACGCTGTTCGCGCTGCTGCTCGGGATCCGCTCGTTCACCGACGAGTTCCGAAGCGGCTCGATCGTGCCGACGCTCCTCGCCGACCCGCACCGCCGGCGCGTCCTCGGCGCCAAGCTGGTCGCCGCCGCCGCCAGCGGCGCCGCGTTCGCGATCGCGTCGACGGCGTTCGCGCTCGCGATCGGCGTGCCCATGCTCCTCGTCAAGGGCGCCGAGTGGACCTGGTCCGTCGGTCCGATCGCGGAGGTGCTCGGACGCCTGCTGCTCGCCACCGTGCTCTGGACCAGCATCGGCGTCGGGTTCGGTCTCGCCGTCCGCCACCAGGTGGCCGCGATCGCCGGGGCCCTGATCTGGATGGTCGTGGCCGAGGGCCTGCTGTCCGGCTTCATGCCCGAGGTCGCGAAGTTCTTCCCCGGCGCCGCCGGCGCGGCGATCGTCAATCTCGGCGGCGTGACCGAGCTCACGCCCGCGATCGGCACGGCCGTCCTGGCCGGCTACGCGGCCGTGGCGACGGTGGTCGGCGGGACGCTCATGCGGCGTCGAGACATCGCCTGATCGACGGGCTAACAGCCTGGAGCAGAGAAGCGCGATACTCCCGCCGTGGTCCGCTCTGCCGACGAGGACGATCGCCTCCGGGCCTCCGCGTTCGCGTTCCTCGCCGAGCTCTCGACCCGCGGCGGCGCCGTGTCCTGGCACGACCTCCAGCGCTTCGAGTTCGAGGGTCGCCGGATCCCGCTCGTCGGCCAGACCGGCATCCGAAAGGTGGGCGGGTACGAGGCCGCCGTGACGATCCTTACGACCTACCGGCTCCGCCCCGAGGACCGCCCGTACCAGGACGACATTGGCGAGGATCAACTACCCGAGGTACAAATGGCGCGGCACCGACCCCGGCCACGCCGACAACGTCGCGCTCCGCCGGGCGATGGAGCTCGGCAAGCCGCTCGCGTGGCTGCGAGGCGTCGGTCGCGGCGCGTACTTGGTCGAGGCGCCCGTGTGGCTCGTCGCCGAGGAGCCCGAGCAGCACCAGTTCGTCCTCGCCCTCGACGAGATCATGCGCGACGGGTGGGGCGGCCGGAGGCGTTCCCGGCTCCCGCGGACGTCGTCCGCCGGCGCGAGTACGCCGAGCGGACCGTCCGCCAGCGCCTGCACCAGCCGATCTTCCGCCGCCAGGTGCTCGCGGCGTACCGGACCCAGTGCGCCCTGTGCCGCCTCCGCCACGGCGAGCTCCTGGACGCCGCGCACATCAAGGAGGACTCCGAGGGCGGCGAGCCGGTCGTCCCGAACGGGATCGCCATGTGCGCGATCCACCACCGCGCGTTCGACTCGTTCGTGCTCGGCGTGCGCCCCGACTACGTGATCGAGGTCCGCCGCGACGTGCTCGACGAGGCGGACGGCCCGACGCTCCGGCACGCGCTCCAGGACGTCCACGGCTCGAGCCTGCTCGTGCCCTCGAGGCGCTCGGCGCGACCGGATCCGGAGCTGCTCGAGGCGCGGTTCGTGCGGTTCAGGGCGGTGGGCTGAGGGAGGAGTTGGGCCTCGCGGCGACGCGACGGCTTGCTTCATGGACCGCGGGCTAGATACTGTCGATTGGCAGGTACGAACCTGTCGCCTCGCGTCCCAGAAGGGCTCTGATTCGGTCATGGACTTCGGGCGACGGGTTCCGGACGACCACGTACGGATCTTCGTTACCCCGACGGATCCCGGCCCTGAGGAGCGTCCGGATCTCCGTGTCGTCGGCGGGCATCGAGTACCCGACGATCTCGAGAGAGCTCGCTCGGCTGAGCGCTGCATAGGCGTCTCGCCACACTCCCTCCAGAGGGCCAAGATCGCCGGCCTTGCCCCGAACCATCGTGACGATATGAGGCTCCGAGGTACTGCTCTTGATCAGACGCCAGGCTTGAGTCCAGGACTCGAGTGCCCGGATCCGGATGATGTCACTGGGCCTCTTCGGCACAGCGAGACGGTACGGTCGGCCCGGGTGGAACAGGCGCTCCCGGAGCGATGCGAAGTTGTCTGTCGTGAACGCCTTCTTCCCATGCTCCCGAAGCGTCCAATCAACGGAGCCATGGAGCTTCAGCAGCAAGACTCCCGCCTGGAGATCCTCACCACTGAGCCTAAGAGAGGTACCAGCCAGCTGGGCGAAGCGTTCGAGTAGCGGATCCCAGTTCGATGTGATGATGACATTGCCGGGCTGAATCATGTCGTTGAAATACTCATGCCGCACCAGTCGCTGACTGTCGACTCCTCGGGTCTCCTCCACAAGGAGATGCACGATCGCGAGCTTGAGCGTCCTGAAGAGACTCGCGGGGTCCTCAAGGCCAGTGCCCGGAAACTGTGTGCCGATGTCGATGAACGTGCGCAATGTCGAGAAGAAGTCAACGACATTGGGCCGGAAGCCAGGGAGTTCGGCATCGGGATAGAAGAACCTGAAAGCATCCTCCATTCTCTCGGGAAGACTCTGAGTGATGCCCCATGTGCTCTTGCGCCTCGCAAGCTCCAGGACGCCTGAGATGAGAGAGGGCGTGTTCGGCAGTCCGGCTGCGCTTGAAAGACCCGCGCCCACGAAGAAGACGCGAAGCGTCCTATCCGGCGTCGGCCCAGCCATCAGCTCTCTTCGAAGCCGAACTGATCGAACTTCAGAGTCTTGGCGTTCTCGGTGACCGTGCGCTGAACGTCCTCGGGGATGTCCTCGGCCGTCCGCGCAGCGATCTCAATGGTGACCTCGACTTCCGCGCTGGGAAGCTTCGTGAGGTGCTGCACCACCTCGTTCGCGATTGTGCCGGCCTCGCCACTCAGCCGAACGGGATCGACAATCTTCACGCCGTGGAAACGACGGATCTGCTTCCCTGCCCTAGGGGCGTCAGCAAGCTCCCGCGGCTCGGGACCGACGACGGCCCCCGACTCTTCGAGCTGCTTCGCGGCGGCCTCGGGCTTCACGAGAATGCTGGATGGGTTCAACAGCACGCTAGCCTGCTCCCCCGACTTCAGGCCGAGGAAGCGGGATTCCTTCTCGCCGTAGCCCTCCGCATAGCCGAACGTCTCTGGATTCCAGCTCATTGAAGCGACACCCTCTCGGACGGCCTCCAGCATCACGCTGCTGTCCCGAAGCCGCGGGAGGTACAGGTACTGGGCGAAGTCCTCCCACAGCTTCTTCAGTCCGACCTGGTCGCCCTCCCAAAGCGGGATCCGGTCGAGCTCGTGCCGGAGCAGCGTCGGCGCGTATTGGGTGATGAGCTCATCCTGTGACCTCAGCTTCTTGCTTGCGCGCACGGCCAGTGCATCTTGCGGCTGTAGTCGCACCTCGTCCCACTCCTGCTCGCCTTGGGGGTCGGGTTGCGTCGGCACGAGCACCCACATGTAGGTCTCGCGCATCCGCTGGTCGACGGTGTCGTTGAACTGGTCGCGCTTCGCGGTGGCCTGGTTCAGTCCGAACGCGTCAAGGTTCAAGTCTTCGTGGGTATCGACGATGCTGCTCCATGCGAGGTACTGACGGACCGCATCTTCCAGCTCGACCAGTCGGGTCTTGTCCGCCGCAGCGAACACCAGCATGTTCCGGAACCGCCGCGGGCCGCTGCCGCGCTGCTGCAGGATCTCCGCGGACTTCGCGCGCGCAGGCGAGTCTGTGGCCTTCGCCGTGTGCGGCGTGTCGGGTGCCAGCACCACCAGCCGCACTTCCGTTTCGTCGGGAACGTCGCCGCCATCCGCCGGCGCGATGTGCATACCCGCGAAGTCACCCCGGCTCCTGTCGGCACGCAGACGGCCCACGACCTCCTCGGAGACAACGTCCTGGGCGAGCTGCGAAGCGCGATCGCGTGCCAAGCGCTGCACCGTGGGTTGGGTCTGATACCAGTACCTCTGGCCGTCTCCGTAGAGGAAGAACGCCTGGTCCGTGAGTCGCCGGAGCGCGTCGCCGAAGACCGCCGGTCCTTCTCCGGGTTGCACGCAGCCTAGCTTGATGCTCTGGTCCTCGAGACCGCGGTGGGCTGTGCCGACCGTTGCGGCCGAGCCGAGGAAGATCGTCCTGGACACCCGGCGGGTGGCCGAGTAGCGACCCAGCCCAGGGGTCGCCCGGTCAAGGGCAAGTGGCGTCGAGGCGGCCCCGTCTACGTCGCGCTCGATCACCGGGACCCAGTTGTCCTCGAGGTACCGCGTGAGCTCACGCTGGACCGTCGGGTCGTCGATCGGGACAGTGCCCGGCAAGATCATCAGGCTCTTGTCCTGGCGCTCCCAGAGCGCGTGGATCACAGCAGCCATCAGCCGCAGCACGCCGCGGGTGCGCTGGAACTTCTCCAGGCTGCGACCAGTCCTCGTAGAGGCGCTCGAACAGCTCCGGGTGGATCGGGAAGGCGCTCGCAAGCAGCCGGCCGTAGGCCGCCTCACGGCAGCCCGAGGGGAACTCCTGCTGCCTGGCCCTTGTAGAGGTCCATGAAGGCCTTCACCGTCGCGTCGCGGTTCGCGAAGGCCACCGGATCCGTCATCTCGTCGAACAGCCGTCGACGCACGATCTCGAAGCTCTCCTCTGGAAGCGCCGGACGCCACGGCGAGGCCTTGCGGGCGACGACGTTGCTCAGTTTCTTCAGGGCCTCAGCCCCGCCTTCGCCGCCGATCTCGATGTCGGATGCGGGGAGCGCGACCACCAGGAGCGTGCCATCTACCGCGTGAGCGGCCTCGGTCAGCGCCTGAGCGAAGGAGCAATGGGTGTCGAACGACCCAGCCGGCAGCCCTTCCACGCCATAGAGCTGCCGCGCATAAGCGACCCACTCGTCGATGAGGACCAGACACGGCCCGAACTTGCTGAAGAGCTTGTTCAGCTGCTCGCCTGGGTTGGTCCCGTTCTGGTCGTCCTGCGCAACGATCTCATACCCCTGGGGGCCGCCGAGCTGCCATGCGAGCTCGCCCCAGAGCGTGCGGATCTTCGTCCCATCTGCCTTCTCGTGGATCCGCCCGGGTGAGATGGCCGTCCCCACGAGCACCGCCCGCCGCACAGCGGGAAGCTCGCGGACCCCGGCCTTGTCGAGCACCGGCTCGAGGCCGGATAGTTCGGCCGGCGGGGTTCCTGAGAACGACGTGGTAAAGCGACAGGAGCGAGTGCGTCTTGCCGCCGCCGAAGTTCGTCTGGAGCCCGACCACCGGCTCGCCGCCGCTTCCGGACAACCGCTCGATTGCAAGTGTGAGCAGGCTGGTCAGACCTTCGGTGAGGTAGGTACGGCGGAAGAACTCTTTGGGTTCCCGGTACTCGTCCGAGCCTTCGCCACGGAACACCTGTCCAAGGTCGGCAGCGAACTCCGCCTGCTGGTACCGGCCGGAGGCGACATCCTTGTGGGGAGTGACGATTTCGCGCCACGGCAGGAGCCCAGCGGCCGGGGTGCCCTCGGTCGGGAACAACCCGGCCTGCTTCTCGGCCTTCTTGGTGGCCTGCTCGAAACTGAGACGTAGGACTTCCTGCTTCATTCGGTCGACCTCCGCCGCCTCCTCGGCGGAGATCGCCGTCAGCAGTCGGTGGGCGCTATCGAGCGCCCGGTAAGCGTCATTCACCGAGAACGCTTCCTGGTGGGCCCACTTGTTGCGGGCATCCCGGAGCTCGCTCACAAGCGTGCGTTCTGCCTGGCTCAGCTTCTTGCGAAACACGCTGTTCCACTGGTCCCACATGAGCTTGAGCTGGTTCTGGACATCACCGCGCGCGTTCTTCGGGAGCTTCTTACCCTCGGGACCAGCCATTGTGATCTCGATCACTTGATCCGCTCGACCGCCATACTCGGCCTTCATCTCACGCTCGACGTAGGGGCGAAGCCCATCGCCCAACAGCTCGAGGGCTCGCCCAACCCGGTCCCGGTTGCTCGTCACCATCCCTACACCCCTAGGCTGGTCTGCGCGCCGCCTTCACCTGTAGCCGCCAGCCGTGCGATCTCCGGCCAAGCCACGACGAGGGCGTTATAGGCAAGGGCCTCCTTAGTCCAGCCCTTGCGTTCGGAGATTGAGTACAGGCGGTAGGCGAGGTCGCGGGCAGTCTCTCCCATCGCGTGCCCGATCCTCTTCAGCAGATCCGCCGCGGTCCGCTCGCTGCCAACCTCCGGGTTCTGGTGAGAACGGATCAAGTAGTGGGTAACCTCCCAAATCGTCAGGCGCTTGTCAGTCGCCGGGTCCCAGTCTCCTGGAAGTTCATCCCAGCCGAGGAGCCGCACCTTCCCAGCCCTGGCGACAAGAAAGCCGTCCTGAGCGAGCGCACCAACGGAAGTGTCTTTCGCCTTGGAGAGCACCTCAGCTTCCCCAAAGGGTCCCTCCTTCGTACCTCGACTATCGAACCAGGCGAGTGCCCAGCGGGTGGCGGGGTCGAACTCCGCCTCCTGCTCCGCCAAAGTCTCGTCGAGCACCTGATTGATCAGGGCGAGTGCATCTCTGACACGCATCTCGGAGCCATCGGCTTCCATCACTTTGGCGAAGCGCGAGAAGACGGCCATACCAGGGCCGATGGCTGCTTGGGCGAGATCGACCGGGGCGATGTTCTCTCGCTGAAGATGCCTGAGCGCGTCTGGGAGGCCCTTCTTGAGCGCTACCAGGAACTCCTTGCGCGTTGCCATCGGCGCATCCTTGGGACGTGGCCGGCAGGCAAGGACGATGGAAGACGCGAGGGCGTTGATACCCCCTTTGAGCCCTTGGATTCTCTCGCTCCGAACGGGCCACGTTCCAGTAACAGAGAACCCAGCGCCGAGGAGCCCGCTCAACATGGTCTCCCAACCGGTGGATATTGGAAGTCCATGGCGGTCGCCGGGCCCGACCTCGGATTCTGCCTGCTTGAATGCGTAAAACAGCGTCAGGGGCAGGCCTTCGTTGTGCCCCTCGAGCATCCGCTGGAATGCCTTGTGGAGTCCATCCTCGAAGAAGCGATCAGCCTCTCGCTTGCTTCCCGAAAACCGGTAGGACGTCGCGACCAATTCCTGGTCCTTCGGCGTGACCAGGGTGCTGAAAAGGTCGGGATACACGTTCCGAAGCGAGCGGCGAAGCCACACGTAGAAGAAGTCGGACAGATCCGCGTAGCCAATGTTGTCGTAGTACGGCGGATCCGTGGATACAAGCACTTGAGCGTGTTCCGCCATGGCGTGGGTCGCGTCGCGTTGCGTAACTTGCGAAACACCCGTCGCCGGCAACTGCGAGACGACATTCGCGACAGTCATCGAGGACGTCTCGATGTCGCCCGTAGCGCCAGCAAAGGGGTTCACCTCGGCAAAATCCCAAACCATAGGGAGAGCCTGGCGCGCGAAAGTCGAACGAGTGGCACCGGTGCCGTGACCGGATCGCCACGTGACCAAAGCGCTCAGGTCGTCAGCAGCGTTGCTAGCAGCACAAGCGAGGTAGACAGCAAGGGCGTCGGCGTAGGCGACAACGTCCGCACCTCCCTCCGCGAGTCCGACGCCATCTCCCTGACTCCAGGAGGCACGTGCGTCCTGATATGTTCGATCCCTTGCCTCTTGAACGAGCTCACTGTACGTAGTGAGTGTGGCCAGCTGGCGCTTGGTGAACAAGTCGGCCGGGGTGGACAGTCCGAAGTTGCGACACCAGACGTCCCTGGGGTTAGGTGATAGGGGGATCTCGAGTCCCTCGAGATTCATGTCCGGCAGCTCCCCAAGGTCGACTGGCGCTGCCTCCGCCCCGAGGTACAGACGACTTCGAACGCCTTCCGCAACAACGGCCGTCTGTATCACTCCTAGTGCGCCCGCGACACCCTGGGCGGCCACGTAGTCTCGCGTCGTCACTGTGTCGCAATACGCGCAGGCGAAGATCCCGGACATCCCCCGCTTGAGGCCCTTTCTTGGGTCACCTTGCTGTCGGGCGAAAGTGGACCGAATCTCAAACCGAAGCCCATTGCTGCCAACTACGGGGCACAAGTACCGCTCCCTGCCCGGCCTAGAAGAAAGCACGAAACTGCTCAGAAGCGGCGTGTCGAGACCACATGCGGGATTCGGACACTTGACGGTGCGGGCCCAGAGCCAGGCGACAACCGTCGCTTCAGATCCGTCTGGCAGCTTGGCCTTGGGGTAGAGGTGCCCGATGCGCTTCTCGGCTTCGTCGCGCATCCAGCGACCGTAGTAGCGGATATCCTCGGCGAGGCCCTCGGCGGCACTCCACTTGCGGTCATAGTCGAGCTTGACCCGCGACTCCGGGTTCACCGGCGGCATGCCGGCGAACCTGGGCGGAATCTCGATCAGGGCCTTTGTGATCAGCACCGCGACGGGGTTCAGGTCCGAGGCATATGCGGTGAGTCCCAGACGTTGGGCCTCGAGCGGAATCGAGCCGCCCCCGCAGAAGGGATCGAGGACGGGCGGGGGGTTCCCATCGGTTGACTTCAGGATCTCCTGGCGGGCGGCCTCGAGGACGCGCCTCGTTCGTGGAGTTCTCCCACTTCACGAGCTCCTCGATGATGCTGAAGAGACGCTGACGCTCGGTCTCCTGCGCTTCCTCGGTTCGGAACTCCTCCGGGTGGGAGGACGGATCGTCTACAAGCGAGGCGAATAGGACCGCGCGGCAGGCGGCGAGCGGTCGGCGAGCCCACCACAGATGGAGGGTAGACGGGTGTCCCTGGCGGATCGATCTTCTCCCGCGCCGACGCCTTGTTGATTGCTTCCAGTGGCAGAGCGACCTCGATGAGCTTCTTGCGAGGAGTCAAGCGGGAGTCTCCGCATCCGCGAGCAGCGCCTCCAAGTCGTAGTTGGCGCTTGTCATCTCGAAGTACGTCTCCTCGTCTCCCTTGAACGGTCGGCGCGCGTACCAAAGCTCCACCGAGTCATCGTCATGAACCTTCCCTAGGGCGAGGATGAACTGCTCGGGCTTGTTGAGTCCGGTGAGGATCTCGTTCTTCGTCACGGTCACGGTTGTGGCGTCCGCAATGCGGCCCTTGACCTCGATGAAGAAGATGCTCGCCCGTCTGGGGGTCCTTCGACAGGATGTCGTAGCCCGGGTTGTTGTGCGGCTGTCTCTTTGGCGTCACGACCCAGTGCTTCCTCAGCATTCAGAACCGCATCCACGGCGAGCCGCTCGATTCGCTCCTTCAGTCTCTCGATGAGTTCAGGGCTCTCACTGGGAGCGCGTTCCCCTCTCAGACGGGCGAGTCTCCCGGCCGGCACGACGATCGCCCCGCCGACGACGACCGGCGGCAGCGGCGAGAGCTGTCCCTCCTGGTCGAGCTCGTCCATGCGCCGCTTCAGGCGCGCCTCGAGCTCGTCGGCGCGCTGACGGGCCCTCCCGGAGTTCAATCTTGGGCTGCTTGCCGGCGAGCTCCTGCTGCTTCAGCTCGTTCGCGCGCTGGTCCCAGTAGTTGATCTCCTTGGTCAGCCGGTCACGCACCGCCTCGCTGGTCTTCTCGACCCGCGCTGAGCGTCTGTCGCGGACCTCGTCGAGATGCTCGGGCACGGCCTGCTCGATCGCGTAGTCGAGCCCGGTCTGCTCGACGTCCCTCGTCAGCCACTCCTCCCCCGAGCAGCGGCCGGACGAGTGCCTCGCTCTCCCGCCTCGAGCTCGGCGGTAGTCGAGGTACGGGGCGTAGCCGGCCGGCGCGGCCGTCCCGTCCTCGGGTCAGCTCGACGAACTGCAGCCGCTTCGAGACGACCTGCCGCTTGCCGTTCCGGTCGCGCCGGCGTTCTGGATCGCGTGCTCGAGGTAGAGCAGGAGCACGCGAGCTCCTCGCCCTCGTCGGCCTCGGTCGACGAGCATGGCCCCCTGCTTCAGCAGGTCGCGGTAGCGCTCCAGGACGAGGTCGACGACCGCGTCGAGCAGCGGATGACCCGGGCAGAGGAACTGCGGCCGGCGGCTTGCCGATCGGCGCCACGCGCGCCTTCTCGAACGTGACGCGCTCGTAGCGGCGGACGACCGGCGCTCCGGCGCCGATCAGCCGATCTCGGTTCCGGATCGTCGGCGGGGACATGCGTGATCTCGTAGCGACCCGGCTCGCGCTTGCGAGATCGTGCCACCCAGGCGCCGGAACGCCTCGAGGAAGAAGGAGCGGATGAAGTGCGGCTGGAGCCGGCGGGCCTCCGCCTGCTCCATCTGCTCGCGGATCTCCTCGACGTCGGTCGCGCTCATCAGGTCGCTCGTGAGCAGCGCTCGCTCCTCGACAACACGGCTGCAGCTTCTCGCCGACGACCTCGTCGACGACCTCGTCGAGCCTGGCGCGGACCTCCGGCTGCTCGCCGTAGCGGACCGCCTCGATCAGCAGGTCGCGGAGCGACTTCTCGGGAAGACCTGTCCCGAGGACGTCGAAGACCTGGCCGCCGAGCGCTTCGCGCTGCGTGCTCGAGCTTCTCGAGCAGCCGCTGGAAGACCTCGCCCTCGCGCGTCTCGACCGCGACCAGGTTCCACAGGTGGCAGACCTCGGTCTGGCCGATGCGGTGGATGCGGCCGAAGCGCTGCTCGATCCGGTTCGGGTTCCAGGGCAGGTCGTAGTTGACCATCAGGTGGGCGCGCTGCAGGTTGATGCCCTCGCCGGCGGCGTCGGTCGCGACGAGGACGAGCACGTCCTGGTCCTGGGTGAAGGCCTCCTGCGCCTCGCGGCGCTCCTCGCGGCGCATGCCGCCGTGGATCGTCGACGACCGCCTCCGGGCGGCCGAGGAGCGTGCGGATCGCGCTCGGCCAGGTAGTTCAGCGTGTCGCGGTGCTCGGAGAAGATGATGAGCTTCCGCCGCTTGCCGCTCGGCGTCGAACATCTCGCTCGTCGTCCTGGAGCAGCTCCCGAGAGCTCCTCCCACTTGCGTCCGTGCCTGAGCTGCGGACCTGCTCGGCGAGCGCTTCGAGGCGCGCCAGCGTCTGCGATCTCGGCCTCGAGCTCGGCGATCGTCTGCGCGGCGGAGGCCTGGTCGACGACCTGCTCCTCGAGCTCCTCGACCTCCTCGTCGGGCGCGGTCGTCGATGTCGTCCGACGTCCTCCTCGTCCGATGCCTCGAACGTCGGGGGTTGTGTCGATCGTCGGCCTCTGCGCCGCGCCTGCGGCGCTCCTCCTCGCGGACGCGGTTCTCGAGCCGCTCGCGGCGCCGGCGGAGCGACTGGTAGATCGCCTCGGGCGAGGACGCGAGCCGGCGCTGCAGCACGGTGAGCGCGAACCCGACGATCGCGCCGCGCCGTCCCTCGCCCTCGCGCTCAGCCGCTCGGCGCGGTTCATCTCCTCGCGCACGTAGTCGGTGACCTGCGCGTAGAGGAGCGCCTCCTCGTCCGAGAGCGGGTACTCGACCGTGTAGGCGCGGCGCTCGGGAAGAGCGGCTTGCCATCGAAGTTGAGGAGCTGCTCCTTGACCAGCCGGCGCATCAGGTCCCTGCGCGTCGGTCAGCGTGGACGCCGTCCCGGTACCTGCCCTCGAACCGGTCGGGGTCGAGCAGCGCCATGAAGAGCTGGAAGTCCTCCTCCTTGCCGCTGTGCGGCGTCGCCGTCAGCAGGAGGAGGTGGCGGGTGAGCTCGCCGAGCAGCTCGCCGAGCTGGTAGCCGCTTGGTCTTCTTCACCTCGTTGCCGAAGAAGTGCGCCGACATCTTGTGCGCCTCGTCGACGACGACGAGGTCCCAGTCGGTCTGCTCGAGCTTCGCCTGGACGTCGTCGTTGCGCGACAGCTGGTCGAGGCGGGCGATCACGAGGTTCTTCTCGGCGAACGGGTTGCCGGTCCGCGAGGCCTCGATCGTGTCGCGCGTGATGATGTCGAAGTCGAGCCCGAACTTGACTGCCAGAGCTCGTCCTGCCACTGCTCGACCAGGCTGCCCGGGGCGACGATCAGGCAGCGCTCGACGTCGCCGCGGACGATGAGCTCCTTGATGAAGAGGCCGGCCATGATCGTCTTGCCGGCGCCAGGGTCGTCGGCGAGCAGGAAGCGGAGCGGCTGCCGCGGCAGCATCTCGCCGTAGACGGCGCGGATCTGGTGCGGGCAGCGGGTCGAGGTTCGAGGTGTGCACCGCCAGGTAGCGGGTCGAACAGGTGGGCGAGCCGGATGCGCAGCGCCTCGGAGGCGAGGCGGAAGAGCTGCCCGTCGGCGTCGAAGCTCCAGGCGCGCCCCACGGCCTCGATCTCGAGCGGGCCTCGTCGCTCCGGTAGAGGAGCTCGTGGTCGACGCGTGCCCTGCGTCGTCGCGGTAGGTGAGCGTCAGCGCCTGCGTCCCGTGCCACTCGACCTGGACGACGGTCACAGCCCTTTCGGTGAGGACCCCTCGGACTTTGGCACCGGGGGACAGGTCCTCGAGGCGCGCGGGGCCGTCGGCGGAGGGAGAGGGGCCGCTCACAAGGGGGATTGTAGAGGGGGTCGCTGACACCATCTAACCCCCACGATCAGGCCCCCATTTGAACCTGCCTCTCGCGAAGTTGAGCGTCTCCTCCACGTTCATGTCCCTTGTGGAGTTGTTGATTCGTACGAAGAACTTGACGCTCTCTTTGCCGTCGCGATCGAAGATCGGTTCTGCACTTGGGTCCACTAGAACGACGCACACTTGATGACCGCTGACGGGAACCATCGAGATGCGCACATCAGCCGCAGGCGTCTTGCCGATGCGAGTCGCGAACAGCGTCGTGAGCCAGTTCTCGAATCCGTCAGCATCCTGTGGGCGGACAAGCTTGAAGTCTTGACCCAGTCCGACCACCGATCCATCGGGCCTAACGCCGATGAGCAGAGTGCCCCCCTGCTTCGAGTTCGCGAAGCCTGCGACGGTCTTGACTACCTCGTCTTCCATAGCCTTGTTGCGGTTCTTGAGCTTGTGATCCCATCGAGCGCTCGACTTGAATTCCACTCTTGCCGACTCGCCCGCCGCAATGAGCGACCTCACGTCGGCAACTTCCTGAGGCTCAGGCGGCGCGGCAAGTTGTTCTGGACTGAGTCCGAGGAACGGACCGATCGCGACCGAGATGGATTCGTCCCAATGCTCGAGCAGATCCGTGCAGGGGATCGTCGCAACATCGAGCGGCACGGGTTCACTGCTTAGGATGAGCAAGGCCTTGTGGACACGGGTAGCAAGCGCGTCACGACCTGTTTGCCTTAGGGTCTTGAGGTCGAAGCAGGTCCTGTTGGTTTTCGTTTGAATCCAAACGGCTGGGCCAGACTCCGTCGCCGCGTACTTGCTCGAAGTCTCCGTTTCGTGAATGGAGAGGCCGACCGCGAGGGCGAACTCGTCCATCCTCCTGATCGCTTCCCGCGTGGTCTCATCTGGCGACATCATTAGCCACTTCCGGCGGTGACAATACGACCTTGTCAAGACGTCGGGCTCGCGAAGGACAATACGCCGGCCAATACGGCGCGGCAGCGCGTTGGGCCTCGAACAAGTCAAACGCGCGAAACGGCAGTCGGTCACGGAGGAAGTACGTCCGCGCGCTCAGAACGACTGAGAATGGCGGTTTCTGGGGCCCGACACGATCGCGTCGATCGGGCGTCAGCCGCGAAGCGCCCACGAACGCACGAACTCGACCGGCCGGTAGTTCAGGATGCGCTCGCGAGGGATCCCGGCGAGCGCGGCGATCGCCATCCCGAACGGGAGGAACTCGAGCTCCGTACGCCGCGTGGGCGTCGCTCCCGATCGAGAACCACTCGACGCCCTCCTCGCGCGCGAGCGTCGCGAGCTCGACGTTGAGGTCCTGCCGCGCCGGGGTCGCGTCCAGCTCGAGGGCCTTGCCGAGGCTCGCCGCCTCCGCGAACACGCGGCGCCAGTCGGCGACGAGGCCGACCCGCCGGCCGTACATCCGCGCCTTCGGGTGCGCGAGCACGTGCAGCCGCGGCTGCCGGAGGGCGGCGAGGTAGCGCTCGGTCTCGTCCTCCTTCGACCGCAGCTTGGAGTGGAACGCGCCGAGCACCAGGTCGAGGCTCGCGAGCGTGTCGTCGTCCGCGTCGAGCGTGCCGTCGGGGAAGACGTCGGTCTCCATCGAGCGCAGGACGCGGAACGCGTCGCCGTCCCGCTCGAACCCGCGGTTCAGCTCGTCGATCGCCCGCCCCTGCTCCGCGAGCTCGTCCGGCGTCATGCCGTTCGCGATCGTGAGCGACTGCGAGTGGTCGGTGATCGCGACGAACGGCCGCCCGAGCGACCTCGCGGCGGCGACCATCTCCTCGAGCGGCAGGCTGCCGTCGCTCCACGTCGTGTGCATCTGCAGGTCGGCGCACGGGGTCGACTCCCACGCGGGGTCGGCGTCGAGGGTCCGCCGGACCTGCGCGTACGTCAGGAACCCGCGCCGCGTCTCGTCGGGCTCCGGGACCGCGGGCGGATGCTCGAGCCACGCCTCGATCAGCCCGGCGATCCACGGCCCGACGGATCGCAGCTCGGTGAGCGGACGGCCCGAGGCCGCGAGCTCGCCGGCCTCCTCCGGCCAGAACCACGCCGCCCTCGAGGCTCGCGTCAGCGCCCGTTTCCGGTGGTCGGTCTCCTCGCGGGCCGCGTCGTAGAGCAGCTCGCCGAGGTCGGCGTTCGTCAGCACGTCGTCGATTCCGTTTCCTGGTCGGCTCGGGCAACGGTATCCCCCACGACCCGAGAACCGTACGCTTGGGCCGTGGAGGGGCGATCGGCCGAGGTCCGGACCCGACAGGCGGAGCGGCGGAACCTCGTCTCCTCCGCGTTCATCGGGCTGCTCGCGGCGCTCGCCGTCGGCGAGGCGGTGGCGCCGGTCCGCGATTCGTTTCGGGACGCGGGCCTCACGCTCGCGACGTCGATGCTCTTCCTGGCGTTCTTCCTGACGCTCATGCGGTTCTTCATCGGTGCCCTGCTGCACCTGCTCGGCCCGGAGCTCGCGGCCATGTCGGGGCGAGTCTGGTTCCTCGACTTCATGTGGATCACGATCGAGACGGTGGTGCTCGTCTTCCTCGGTGGGCTGACGAGCCTCGAGGCGTCGAGCCGATCCTCGATCGGGTTCGTCGGGCTGTTGCTGGTGCTGTTCGCGGTCGACATCGCGTGGGTGTCGGCGCAATGGGTCCTGTCACGCATCTTCCCCTCGTTCCACCGAGGCTGGATCCCGTGGAAGTGGGCCGCGCTGAACGCGGTTGCGGGGGCGGCCCTGCTGATCCCCCGGCTCTGGAGCGACGGGTTCTCCGGCGACGGACTCCTGATCTGGCTCGGCGTCACGAGCCTCGCGGCGTTCGTCGTCGACGTGGTGCTGGTCGACTACTACGACCTGATCTGAGCGCGTGTCAGTCCCGGGCGCTAGGGTTCGAACATGCGTTCGATGTCCGCGCTGTCCGACTTCGCGTTGCTCTCGCGTCTCGACGAACTCGAGCGGTCGGCGCGCGCGATCGCGGCCGAGCGCGCGGGATGCCTCGTCGAGGTGGAGAGGCGGGGCCTGCATGCTCGCGACGGGCACCTGTCGGTCGGGACGTGGCTCGCGCATCGGCACGGGCTGCCGGTGAGCGCGACGGACACGCAGGTGCGCGTCGCCCTCGCGCTCGAGGAGATGCCGGCCGTCGCGGGGGCGCTCTCGCGAGGCGAGATCTCGGCGGCGGCGACCGAGGCGCTGGTTCGCACACGCGAGGCGGCGCCGCTCGCCTTCGACCGCGCCGAGGACGAGCTGCTCGAGGCGGCGCGCGTGCGTTCGCACTCGGAGCTTCGCGCGGAGCTCGAGCGCGTGCGTCGCGACGTCGACGCCGACGAGTCCGATCGGCACGCCCGGCGGCGGTTCACGGCCAGTGGCGACGGCGGACGGGATGGTTCGCACCGAGGGCGAGCTCGACCCGGAGAACGGTCAGGTCCTGATCACGGCGCTTCGGGCCAAGGTGGATGCGTGGGCGCGCGGGCTCGTAGGGGACGAGCGCACGCCGGCCCAGCGGCGGGCCGACGCGCTCGGCGAGATCTGTCGCGAGTGGCTCGACCTCGCCGAGCGGCCGGGTCTCGGCGGCGAGCGGCCGCACGTCGTGGTGACGATGGACCTCGCCGCGCTCGAGGCTCGCGCCGGCGGCCGGGCACGCCTCGACGACGTCGGCACGATCTCTGCCGAGACGGCCCGGCGGCTCGCGTGCGATGCCTCGGTGACGCGCGTGATCACCGACGCGCGCTCGGCGCCGCTCGAGGTCGGTCGCGCCACCAAGGTGGTCGCGCCGGCGCTCCGTCGAGCGCTGGCCGATCCGCGACGGCGGCTGCGCGTTCCCCGGCTGCGAGCGGCCGCCCGGCTGGTGCGACGCGCACCATGTGCGGCACTGGGCCGACGGCGGCGAGACCGGCCTGTCGAATCTCGTCCTGCTCTGCCGGCCGCACCACCGGGTTATCCATCGCGGGTTCGGCGTCGCGATGGTCGACGGCCTCCCCGTCTTCCGACGACCCGACGGCACCCCGCTCGAGGACCGGAGCCCACCGCTCGCCGCCGCCTGAGACCCTCCCTCGCGCGGGTGACACGCCCGGCGCGAGGCGGCGATCGTTCCGCGCGGGTGGTATCCATGGACGCGGATGGACCCGATCGAGACCTCGACACCTGGTGGCGGGCCCTCCGGATGGCGGGCTCGCCTCCGCCGGCTGCGGCTGCGGTTCGACGACCCGGCTCTCGAGTCCGCGTATCGCGTCGACCGCTTCCGTCACAACCTCGGCAACATCCGGTTCGCCTTCCTCGCCGGGATCGCCCTCTGGGTCACATGGGGCCTGCTGCTGCGCCCCTACATGCTGGCCCTGTCCGACCAGCGACTCGACATGATCATGCGGTTCGGCGTGTTCATCCCCCTGCTAGTCGTCGGCCTCGGGCTCACGTACACGCGGTTCTTCGGGCGCGTCTGGGAATGGGTGTCGCTCGCGATCGCGACGGCCACGCTCCTGTGCTGGATCTTCTACGTATCGCGGGTGCTGACGCTGCCCCCCGAGTACGGATACGTCGGCGTGATCCTGATCACGGCCTTCACCTACACGCTGCTCCGGCTCCGATTCGTCCTGGTCGTGCTGATCACCGTGATCGGGATCGCCGCGTACCTGCCGTACGCGCTCACGGCGCGCTACATCGTCGACGTGACGCTGATTCTGTCGGCGCTCTACCTGGTCTCGTTCGGCTTCCTGGGCGGGCTGGCCGCCTATCGGATGGAACGGTTCACGCGAGACCTGTTCCTGCGTGAGCGTCAGCTCGAGTTCGAACGGACTCGCTCCGACGGGCTCCTGCTGAACATGCTGCCCGCGGCGATCGTCGAGCAGCTCAAGACCTCGTCCGGCGGACGGATCGCGGAGCACTTCGATCGCGTGAGCGTGCTCTTCGCCGACGCGGTCGGATCCACGCAACAGGCCGCACGGTCGTCCCCGGAGGCGTTCGCCGATGCGCTGGATGCGCTGTTCCGCCACTTCGACGGGATCGCCTCGCGGCACGGCCTCGAGAAGATCAAGACGATCGGCGACGCGTACCTGGCCGTCGCCGGGGCGCCGACCCCCATGGCCGACCACGCAGACGCCGCCGTCGCGATGGCGGCCGACATCCTCGCCGAGGCCGGGAGGATCCGGTGGGCCTCGGGTGATCCGATCGTGGTGCGCGTGGGGATCGCCACCGGCCCGGCCGTCGCCGGAGTGATCGGCGATCGGCGGTACGCGTACGACCTGTGGGGCGACACCGTGAACCTCGCGAGCCGGCTCCAGGAGATCGCGCGGCCTGGCCTCGTCCTGGTCTCGGAGTCGACGGCCGGGGAGCTGACCGATCGGTACGACTTCGGACCCTCCGAGAGCCTCGACGTGAAGGGCAAGGGGCCGACGAGCGTCCGGGTCCTCCGGGGCCGCCTTCGCGCCCCGGTCGCGGTGCCGCTCACCTCCGAGGTCGAATGACCGGCACGAGGCGTCTCCATCGCATCTTGATGAACACGGCGATGGTCGTGGCGGTGTCCGTCGTCGCCGCGGGGTGCACCGACGCCGGCGAGGGCCTCGGCCCGCGCCCGTCCAGCGACGGGCGGGAGGTGATCGTGGTCGGCGTGTCCGGCGCCTTCGCGGAGAACCAGATCGTCGCGGAGATGTACGCGCAGGTCCTCGAGCATGCGGGGTACGCGGTCGAGCGACGGCTCGACCTGCGATCTCGAGAGATGTCGCAGACCGCCATGGAGGCGGGCTCCATCGACGTGAAGCCGGAGTACCTCTCGTCGTTGCTGCTGTTCCTCGACCCGAACGCAGACGCGTCGGCAGACGCGGCGGCGGTGGCCCGGCAGGCGGCCACGTTGCTCGAGTCCCGCGGGCTCACGCTGCTCACACCGTCGGCGGCCCAGGACACGAATCAATTCGTGGCCAACGCGGAGACGGCCCGGCGCTTCCGGCTCACCACGATGAGCTCCCTCGCCCCGGTCGCCGGCCGGCTGACCTTCGGCGGGCCGCCGGAGTGCCCACAACGCCCGCTCTGCCTCCCGGGAATCCGCGAGGTGTACGGGGTCACCTTCGGCGATTTCACGCCGCTGGACGCGGGAGGGCCGGTGACCGTCGACGCGCTCGCGCGCGACGAGGTGCAGATCGGGTTGTTGTTCTCGACGGACCCGCGGATCGAGCAGAACGGGTTCGTCCCGCTGATGGACGACCGGCGTCTTCAGGACGCGGAGAACATCACGCCGGTGATCCGTTCGGAGGTGCTGAGCGACGAGGTCCGGACGTTGCTCGATGCGGTGAGCGCTCGGCTCACGACCGAGGCGATGACCGAGCTCGTCGGGCGTGTCGTGATCGACGGGGACGAGGTGGCGACCGTCGCCACGGAGTTCCTGAGGTCGAACGGACTGCTGTGACGGCCGCCCGGCGCGTGACCGTCCACGGAGGGTGAGCACAGGATGATCCCGCGACTCGACGCGACGGTGCAGGTTCCCGACGGCAGGACGCTCGCCTACGCGGAGTGGGGCGACGCCGACGGCGCTCCCGTCCTGCTGTTCCACGGGATGCCGGGGTCGAGGCTCATCTTCCCTGATCCGGAGACCGCCACCGCGATGGGCGTTCGCGCGGTCACGATCGACCGGCCGGGCGTCGGTGGGTCGAGCCCGCAGCCCGGGCATCGGGTCGCGGATTGGCCGGCCGACGTCGCCGCCCTTGCGGACGCGCTCGCCCTGGAGCGGTTCGGCGTGATCGGCTGGTCGGCCGGCGTCCCCTACGCGCTTGCCTGCGCCGCGCTGATCCCCGAGCGCCTCACCGGCGCGGCGACCACGAACAGCGCCGCTGCGCTCATCTACCTGGCCCACGACGATGTCGACCTGCGAGCCATGATCCTCGACGAGGACGACCGGCGCATCATGGACCTCGTCTCCCGCGATCCCGACGCCGCGTTCACGGAAGCCATCGCGGTCGGCGCGTCGTGGGTCGAGGGCCTCGCCGAGCATCCGGAGCAGATTCTGGAGGGTGACGTGGACGAGGGCGACGCGTGGTTCTTCGAGGACCCCGCCCGACGCGACATGTTCGTCGAGTCGATTCGGGAGGGCGCGCGGCAGGGCATCGACGGGGTCGCGGTTCAGTGGATCGCGCAGCTGGCGCCGTGGGGGTTCCGGGTCGAGGACATCGAGATGCCGGTCCACGCATGGCTCGGCGCGAACGACCGGACCACCCCGCCCGACCTGATGCGGCGCCTCACCGATCTCGTCCCGAAGCACGAGACGACCGTCTGGGACGACGCCGGCCATCTCGGCCTCGCGAAGCATCTGGGCGAGGTGCACGAGGACCTCCTCGACCGCTGACGGAGGCCTCGGTGTCAAGCCCGTGCAACCCGGGTAGCACGCCAAGAAGGAGACGCCGAGACGTGAGGGGGCAGAACCGTGTCTGAGTTGCTGGGGATCGCTCGATTCAGGTTCCACGAGGGCAAGGGCGAGGAGTTCAAGCGCCTGGCCGCCGAGGCAAGGGAGATCGTGCGGACCAAGGACACCGGAACGTTGCAGTACGACGTCTACCTCAACGACGACGAGACCGAGTGCATGGTCATCGAGCGGTACCGGGACTCCGACGCGCTCATCGAGCACGGAGAGCACCTCGCCGACCTGTCGGCGGAGATCCTTGCCATCGTCTCGGTGGTTCACGGTGAGGTCCTGGGGGAGGCCAGCGAGGAGCTCAGGGCGAAGCTGGCCGACAGCCCGGTCGAGCCTTTCACGCCCTATCTCTCGATGTAGGACCCGAGCGGCGGTCGTCACCCCTCGCCGTCCGAGCATCATGGTTGACCTCATGGCCACCGCCGATGCCGACGTGCGCGAGAGCCCTCGCGACCTGTTCGGCCGCGGGCTGCGGCTGATCGTCTCGTACGTCCGGATGCACCCGCGGCCGTTCTCGTTCGCCGTGGTCGGGGCGTTCCTGTTCGCGGTCGGATCGGTCGCGGTCACGGTCGCGCTCGGGCGCGTGACCGACCAGGTCCTGAAGCCCGCCTTCACGCCCGAGGGCGTCGAGGCCTCCGCCGTCTGGCTCGGGATCGGCGCGGTGATGGGGCTCACCGTCGTGCGGGCGGTCGGCATCGGGATCCGCCGGTACTACAGCGGCGTGACGGGGGCGGCCGTGGCCGCGACGCTGCGCGAGCGCGTCTCGGACCGGTATCGCGACCTCGCGCTCTCGTACCACCGGACCCGGCCGACCGGCGAGCTGCTCGCGCACATGGAGGCCGACGTCGAGGCGGCGATCGAGGTCATCTATCCGGTCCCCTTCGCGATCGGCGTGATCTTCCTGATCGTGTTCGCCCTCGTCTCGCTCGTCGCTCGCCGACCCGTTCCTCGCGCTGATCGGGCTCCTGACGATCCCGGCGCTCGGCCTCATGAACCGCTCGTTCGCGCGTGCGGATGCAGGGGCCGGCGCAACGGGTGCAGGAGCGGCTCGGCGACGTGTCCGCGGTGGCGCACGAGTCGATCGACGGGGCGCTCGTCGTGAAGACCCTCGGGCGCGAGCGGGCCGAGGTGGACCGCCTCCGCGAGCGGGCCGAGCGGCTGCGG
This sequence comes from uncultured Actinomycetes bacterium, assembly GCA_963716935.1. GTDB lineage: Bacteria > Actinomycetota > UBA4738 > UBA4738 > HRBIN12 > CALGFI01. Next base: position 113,841 of record CAVQUN010000009.1, read on the forward strand.
GCCGAGCGCGTCGCGGCCGGCTACATCCGCGCGGGGTTCGAGAACGCGCTCGAGGCACTGCCGAACCTGGCGATCATCCTGATGCTCGCGGTCGGCGCCTGGCGCGTCTCGCTCGGCGACATCACGCTCGGGACCCTCGTGCAGGTCGTCGTCGCTGTTCGGCCTGCTCGCCTGGCCGATGCGCTTCGTCGGCTGGATCCTCTCGGAGCTCCCGCGCGCGGTGGTGGGCTACGGCCGCGTCGACGAGGTCCTCCAGGAGCCGGACGTCGTCGAGCGCCCGGCCGATCCGGCGGCGCTGCCGGACGGCCCGCTCGACGTCCGGGCCGAGGGCCTCACGTACGAGTTCGACGGCACTCGCGTGATCGACGACGTCTCGTTCCACGTCCGGCCGCACGAGTCGGTCGCGATCGTCGGGCCGACCGGCGTCGGCAAGTCGACGCTCGCGCAGCTGCTCGTGCGCCTGGACGACCCGCCGGGCGGCGCGATCCTGGTCGGCGGCGTCGACCTACGGCGCGCCGAGCCGGCCGAGCTGCGCCGCGCCGTCTCGCTCGTCTTCCAGGAGTCGTTCCTGTTCGCGACGACCGTGGCCGACAACATCGCGCTCGACTCCGGCGCGAGCCGGGACGAGGTCGAGCGGGCCGCGGCGATCGCGCAGGCCGACCGCTTCATCGCCGCGCTCCCGAACGGCTACGACACCGTGCTCGGCGAGCGCGGGCACACGCTCTCCGGCGGCGAGCGCCAGCGCGTGGCGCTCGCCCGCGCGCTGGTCCGGAACCCGCGCGTGCTGATCCTGGACGACGCCACGAGCTCCGTGGACCCGACGATCGAGGCCGAGATCCTCGCCGGCCTCCGCCGCGAGCTCGACACCACGCTGATCGTCATCGCGTATCGCCTGTCGACGATCCGGCTCGCCGACCGCGTGCTGTACCTGGAGGACGGCCGGCTCCGGGCGTCCGGCTCGCACGAGGAGCTGATGGCGTCCCAGCCCGGCTACGCCGCGATGATCCACGCGTACGAGCGGGGGGAGCGATGAGCGCGACCGTGCTCGACGAGGCGCCGGTCGAGGCTCCGGGACCGCGACGAGCTCCCGGTCCCCGAGCACCTGCGGAGCGCGTGGAGCGTCCTGGTCGCCGGGCTCCGCCTCAGCCCGGAGCTGCGCCGCGGGCTCGGCTTCACGGTCGTCGTCTCGCTCACCGCGGTCGCCGGCAACCTCGTCATCCCGATCCTGATCCAGCAGATCTTCGACCACGGCTTCGACGGCGGCTTTCGCCCCGGGTTCGTCTTCGGGCTCTGCGGCGCGGCGTTCGCGCTCGTCGTCCTCGCGTTCTTCGCCGGCCGGACCGCGGCGCGCCGGCTGGTGAAGGCCTCCGAGGAGGCGCTGAAGGAGCTCCGGGTCCGCGGGTTCGACCACATCCACCGCCTGTCGATCGCGACGCAGTCGAGCGAGCGCCGCGGCGTGTTCGTGGCCCGCGTGACCGCGGACGTCGACACCCTGTCGCAGTTCACCGAGGAGAGCGGGATCCAGTGGATCTGGGCCGTCGTGCAGATCGCGGTGTCGCTCGTGATCATGCTCGTCTACTCGTGGCAGCTCACGATCCCGGTGGTGCTGCTGGTCGTTCCCCTGCTGCTCGTCATGGGCAAGCTCCAGGCGAAGATCTCGGAGGCGTTCGATCTCGTCCGCGGTCGGGTCGGCGAGATGCTGGCCGAGGTCTCCGAGAGCGTGATGGGCGCCGACGTCGTGCGCGCGTACGGGCTCGAGGAGCAGGTCGACGCGCGGGTCAAGCGCTCGATCCACGAGCGATACCGGGCCCACGTCCTGACGCACAAGCGGACGGCGCGGCTCTGGCCGATGGGGACGATCTTCTGGGGCGTCGCGCTCTCGACGGTGATCTTCGTCGGCGCGACGTTCGGCCCGGAGTGGGGGCTCACGTTCGGCACGGTGTCGGCGTTCCTGTTCCTGGCCGACCTGTTCCTGCACCCGTTCACGGACCTGCCCGAGATCTACGCGCAGACCCAGACGGCGATCGCGGGGTGGCGCAAGATCCTCGCGTTGCTCGAGCTGCCGGTCGAGATCGCGGAGCCCTCGCCAGGGGTGACGCTCGGCGGCGGTGCGCTCGCCGTGCGGGCCTCGGACGTCTCGTACCGGTACGGCGACGGGCCGATCGTGCTGCACGGCGTGTCGATCGAGGTGCCGGCCAGCGCGCACGTCGCGGTCGTCGGCGAGACGGGCTCGGGCAAGACCACGTTCTGCAAGCTGCTGACCCGGCTCGCGGATCCGGTCGGCGGCCGGATCGAGCTCGAGGGCGTCGACCTGCGCGAGGTCGCGCCCGCCTCGCGCCGTGACGCGGTGCGGATGGTGCCGCAGGACGGGTTCCTGTTCGACCTCACGGTGCGCGAGAACGTCCGCGCCGGGCGCGAGGGCGCGACCGACCGCGAGGTCGAGACCGCGTTCGAGCAGCTCGCCCTCGGCGACTGGGTCTCCTCGCTCCCCTCGGGCCTCGAGACGCGGGTGGGCGAGCGCGGCGAGTCGCTCTCGGTCGGCGAGCGCCAGCTCGTCTCCCTCGCGAGGGCGCAGATCGGCAACCCCGGCGTGCTGATCCTCGACGAGGCCACGAGCGCGGTCGATCCCGCCACCGAGCGGCGGATCTCCGAGGCGCTCCGGCGGGTGTCGGCGGGGCGGACGACGATCACGATCGCGCACCGGTTGTCGACCGCAGAGGGCGCCGACGAGATCTTCGTCTTCGACGCCGGGCGCATCGTGGAGCGCGGGACGCACGCCGAGCTCGTCGAGGCGGGCGGAACGTACGCGGGCCTGTACCGGAGCTGGCTCGGGAAGACGATCTGCCGAACGACCCTCGGCGAGGTCACGGCCGCCGCGACCATCGCGATCGCGAACGGCAGCGTCCGCACTCCCGCCTGGAGAGCCGAGTACCCCTTGACCAGCTGGAGGTACTGCGTCACGAGGAAGATGAACCCGAACAGCGCGAAGAAGCCGAGCGTGACCGCGAGGCTCGCCGCCGTGAACCGCATGTTCCGGAACAGGTGCACGTCCAGCAACGGCTCGGGGGTCCGCAGCTCCCGCCACACGAACAGCGCGAGGATCGCGTCCGCACCCGCGATGCCGCCGATCGTCGCCGCCGAGGTCCAGCCGTTCCCCGGCGCCTCGATGAGCGACCAGACCAGAAGCGTCACGCCGGCGATCGACAGCGCGACGCCCGGCAGGTCGAGCCTCGGTGCCTCGGGATCGCGCGAGCGGGGGACGAGGAGCATGGCGCCGACGATTCCGGCGAGCGCGACGGGCACGTTCACCAGGAACACCGAGCCCCACGAGAAGTGCTCGAGCAGCCAGCCGCCCGAGATCGGTCCGAGCGCCACGCCGACGCCGGCGATCGCCGTCCAGATCCCGATCGCGGCGGCGCGCTCACGCGGGTCGGTGAACACGTTGACCACGAGCGCGAGCGTGGCCGGGAAGATGAGCGCGGCGCCCACGCCCATGAAGCCCCGTGCCGCGATCAGCTGGCCGGTGCTCGAGGCGAACGCCGCGGCGGCCGAGAACGCGCCGAAGATCGCGAGCCCCGCGAGCAGCGCTCCCTTGCGGCCGAATCGGTCGCCGAGCCCGCCCGCCGCGAGGAGCAGGCCGGCGAACACGAGCGTGTAGGCGTCGACGATCCACTGCAGGCTGCTGGTCCCGGCCTCGAGCTCGCGCGCGAGCGTCGGCAGGGCCACGTTCACGATCGTGTTGTCCATGACGATCACGAACAGCGAGACGCACAGCACGGCGAGGATCCGCCAGCGTCGGGGGTTCTTCACCGCGGTCTCGAGCGCGAGCTCGGACTCCGTCGCCCGGATCTGGGTCGTGGCCATTGCGGGGTTCCTCCTTCCCTCTCGACGGCTAGTGAATAGTCACTATCTTCGATGGCGAAAAAAGAGAGGCGCGACCGAACGTCGGGGCGCTCATCGCTTCTCCTCGGTCGGAACCATCAGGTCGCGAGCCCAGGGCTGCCGCACTCGGTCGAGCTCCATCGCGGCGACGACGTTCATGAGCATCCCGGTCTCGAAGAAGCGGCGGACGTCCTCGGCCGGCGCGCCGGACGTCTCGGACACGAACGTCGTCAGGCGCTTGAAGCCCTCTCGGACCAGGGCGCGGACGTCCGGGTCCTGGCACGCGACGTACGCCTGGAGCTGCAGCAGCAGGACGTCGCGGTCCTTCAGGAGCCCCGAGTACGACCGCCCCATCGCGTGCAGCGCCTCCTCGCCCGAGAGCCCCTCGGCCGCCCGTTGGAAGGTGTCGAGCGTCCGGGCGAAGCAGCCTCGATCGCGGCGATGAACATCTCGTGCGGGTCTGAGCCGTCGCGGGTGGCGCGAGAGCGCTCAGTGTGATGACGTGATGCGAGGCCGGACGAACCCACCGATCGGGGCGCGGCCATGACCTACGAGATCATCGACGGCTGGATCATGGGGGAGCTTCGCGGACCCGGCGACACGCCGATCGAGGTGAAGCACTTCCCGCAGGGGCCCTACGAGCGACGGGAGCGGAACAACCCCCTCCTGTGCCTGCACACGACCCAGACCGACGGCTACGTGGAGGACCTCCGCTACCCGACCGAGTTCCAGGTCGGCGAGGGCGTCATCGGCCAGCATCGGCCCCTGTGGGCGCGGGGAGCGGCTGTGGACGAGCACGATCACGACCTCCTCCAGGTCGAGATCGTCGGCTTCTCCGAGCTCGACGTGTGGCTCCCCGAGCCCTCGAGCCTCGATCCGCTCGTCGCGCTCCTGGCGCTGCTGCATCGGCGCGGCTTCGTCGCCACGGCGCTGCAACGACCGGCCGGATGGCCGGTCGTGCTCGACCGGCTGCCGGCGGCCACCGACACGTACTACCGCCGTCACGAGGTCTGGGACGAACCGTTCGTGTACGGGCACGTCGAGATCCCGGGCGACGAGCATTGGGACCCCGGCTCGCTCGACCATCCCGCCCTGTTCGCGATGATCCGTGAGGTGCTCGAACCGAGGGAGGCCGATGAAGAGGTGCTGACCGACAATCAGCTCGAGGGCATCCAGTTCGCGAACGGGATCCGGCGCTACCTCGACAGCCCCGACAACGAGCCTCCGGAGCCCGGGCCGAACCGCCAGGGGTTCCGGTGGGCGAGACGGGTCACGGAGCACGTCGACGCGGAGCCGCCGCCGCCCGAATTCGAGCCGGAACGATCCTCGACGAAGGGGATGAAGCTCTCACCGGACGAGTCGCATCCCGGGCGGGCCGAGGAGCAGCAACAGAGATAGCGGCCGGCGAGTGTCAGACCCGACGGGTAGGGTTCGAACATGTGTTCGCCGGCCCCGGACGCTCGCTCGCTGTCCGATGTCGACCTCGCTCTGCGATTGGACGAGCTCGAGCGCTCGGCCCGAGGCATTGCGGCCGAACGCGCACGATGCCTCGCCGAGATCGAGCGACGGGGTTTGCACGGCGCGGCGGACGGGCAGCTCTCGGCCGCGGCGTGGGTCGCCAGGCCCGAGACGTCACGGCCTCGGGAGCTGCTGGAGCGGATACGAGTTGTCCATCATTTCCTCTAAGTTCGGCCGCCCGTGTCAGCGAGACACCGCGGCGTTGCGATCGTCAGTAGCTCAAGAACACCTGAATCTCGCTCACGCAGCCGGCGCGGCCGAGGCACGCAGATGCGCGCGGCCCGGGCGCTCGAGGAGATGCCGCGCGTGGCCGAGGCCCTGTCGCGCGGCGAGATCTCGACCGCCGCGACCGACGCGCTGGTTCGCGCGCGCGAGGCGGCGCCCGACGCGTTCGCTCGGGTCGAGGATGGACTGGTCGAGCGGGCGCGCTCGCTCTCGCACCGGGACCTTCGCGCCGAGCTCGAACGCTGGCGGCTGGACGTCGACGCCGATCGGGCGGCCCGAGACGAGCAGGAGCGGCTCGCTCGCCGGCGGTTCACGGCCGTGCCGGCGATCGACGGGATGGTTCGCACGGAAGGCGAGCTCGATGCCGAGAACGGTCAGTACCTGGTCACCGCCCTTCGCGCGAAGGTCGACGCGTGGGCGCGCACGATGACCGACGACCTCCGGACCCCGGCGCAGCGACGGGCCGACGCGCTCGGCGAGATCTGCCGCGAGTGGCTCGATCTCGCGGAGCGCCCGGGCCTCGGCGGCGAGCGCCCGCACGTCGTGGTGACGATGGATCTCGCGGCGCTCGAGGCTCGCGCGGGCGGCCGGGCCTCGCTCGAGGACGTCGGGGTGGTCACGGCCGAGTCGGCCCGGCGGCTCGCGTGCGACGCGTCGGTCACGCGCGTGATCACCGACGCGCGCTCGGTGCCGCTCGAGGTCGGTCGCACGACCAAGGTGGTGTCCCCATCCCTCCGCCGGGCGCTGGCCGTCCGCGACGGCGGCTGCGCGTTCCCCGGCTGCGAGCGGCCGCCCGGCTGGTGCGACGCCCACCACGTCACACACTGGGCCGACGGAGGCGAGACCGGCCTGTCGAACCTCGGTCCTGTTGTGCCGGCCGCACCACCGGGTAATCCACCGGGGGTTCGGCGTCGCGATCGTCGACGGGCGGCCCGAGTTCCGACGACCCGACGGCACCCCGCTCGAGGAGCGGAGCCCGCCCCTCGCGGCCGCCTGACGGCCGGCGGATCGGAAGACACCGGCCCGCCCTCCCGGCCGCGTCCTTCGCCATGTACCTTGCGGCGAAGGCCGTCCGAGGTCGGAGGTAATGGCCTGTGTCCCTGAGCGATGAGCGCCCCCACGCCGTCGGGGAGGCGGACGTGCTCGCCGCCCGCCTGCGGCGGCGGTTCGAGGCGGTGGCCTTCGACTGGGACGGAACGGCGGTCCCCGACCGGGCAGCCGACGCGGAGCCCGTCCGCAAGCTCGTCGAGGCGCTGTGCGCCGCCGCCGTCGACGTGCTCGTGGTGAGCGGCACGCACGTCGGCAACGTGGACGGGCAGCTCCGAGCTCGGCCGGCTGGGCCGGGCGAGCTCCACCTCCTGCTGAACCGCGGCTCCGAGGTCTTCCGCGTCTACCGCCGCGGGCCGCACCTCGTCGAGCGCCGGACGGCGACCGAGGACGAGGACCACGCGCTCGACGTCGCCGCGCGGCGGTCGATCGAGCGGCTGGCCGAGCGCGGCCTGCGGGCCGAGATCGTGTCCCAGCGCCTGAACCGCCGGAAGATCGACGTGATCCCCGAGCCAGAATGGGCCGACCCGCCGAAGGCGCGCATCGGCGAGCTCCTGCAGGCGGTCGAGCGGCGCCTGGCCGCGGCCGGCATCGCCGGGCTCCCCGAGGTCGTCCGGATCGCCGAGGAGGCGGCGCGCGAGGCCGGCCTCCCCTACCCGCGTGTCACGAGCGACGCCAAGCACGTCGAGATCGGCCTGACCGACAAGTCGGACTCGGGACGGTGGATCTTCTCGACGCTCAGGCGGCAGGGCGTCCCGCCGGAACACGTCCTGGTGGCCGGCGACGAGTTCGGCTCGCTCGGCGGGCTGCCGGGCAGCGACTCGCTGATGCTGGTCCCCGAGGGCGACGGCGCGGTCGCGGTCACCGTCGGCGCCGAGCCCGAGGGCGTCCCGGACGGCGTCGTCCCGCTCGGCGGCGGTCCGCCCGCCTTTCTCGCGCTGCTCGAGGACCAGCTCGCCCGGCGCTCGCGCGGCGACGTCCCCGAGCCGCCCCTCGACCCCGGGTGGACGCTCTCGGTCGACGGCATCGACCCCCGGCTCGAGCGCGTGTACGAGAGCCTGCTCACCCTCGCCGACGGCCGCATGGGCACGAGCGGCTCGCCGCTCGAGCTGCACCCGGCCGCGACCCCCTGGGTCCTGTCGTCCGGGATCTACGACGGCCTCGGCACCGAGGGCGCGCTCGTGCCGTGCCCGATCTGGGCGCAGCTCTCGGTCTGGATCGACGACGACGAGGGCCTCGTCGGCAGGGCGCTCGACCTGCGCTCGGGGCTGCTCCACGAGGAGACGCGGACCGCCGAGACATCCCTGCGCTCGGTGCGGTTCGCCAGCCTCGCCCGGCCGGGGCTCGGCGTCCTTCGCGCGCAGTCCGCGTCGGGGCCTATTGCCGCCGTGCCGGCGCCGTCGCTCCCGCCCGGCCTCGAGGGCGAGCAGGGCCGGGCCGACGGCATCCCGTGGGCGCGGTTCGAGTCGGTCGAGGGTGGCGTCGCGACCGCCGTCGGCGACCGCTCGCAAAACGTCGACGGCCGCGGCGTCTTCGAGCGCTTCGCGGCCTACGTCACCGATCCGTACCGCCGGCCGCGCCGGAACCGGGCAGTTCGCGCCGCCGAGGAGGCGGCCGGGACGGGGTTCGAGCACCTGCTGCGCGAGCACCGGGCGGCGTGGGCCGGGCGGTGGGAGGACGCCGACGTGCGCATCGAGGGCGACGTGGCGCTTCAGCGCTACGTCCGGCTCGCGCTGTTCCACCTCATGGCGTCCGTCGCCGACGAGGGCGAGGCAGCCGTCGGGGCGCGAGGGCTGACCGGCCCCGCGTACCGCGGCCACGTCTTCTGGGACAGCGACGTGTTCGTGCTGCCGTTCCTCGCGGCGACGCATCCGTCGGCCGCGCGCGCGATGCTCGAGTACCGCATCCGCCGGCTCCCGGCGGCGCGCGCGATGGCGAACGTCCAGGGCCGCCGGGGCGCGCGCTTTTCCGTGGGAGTCGGCGCACAGCGGGTACGACGTGACGCCGCAGACCGGTCGGGATCGCCTGGGCAACGTCGTCGCCATCCGCACGGGGCTGCTCGAGGAGCACATCGTCGCCGACGTGGCGTGGGGGGCGTCGTGCTACCTGGACTGGACCGGCGACACCGAGTTCCTGGCCGGTCCGGGGTTCGACCTGTTCGCCGACACCGCCCGGTACTGGGAGTCGCGCGTGCGATGGGACCGCACGGGCCGCGCGCACATCTACGGCGTCATCGGGCCCGACGAGTACCACGAGGCCGTCGACGACAACGCGTTCACGAACGTGATGGCGCGATGGAACCTGCGCCGCGCCGCGTCGCTCGCGAAGGGGGACGCGCGGGTCTCCGAGTTCGAGATCCTCCGGTGGATCGAGACGGCGGACGCGCTCGTCGACGGGTACGACCCGCACACGAAGCTCTACGAGCAGTGCGCGGGGTTCTTCGAGCTCGAGCCGGTCCGGCTGGACGAGCTCGTGCACAAGCGTCCCGTCGCCGCGGACCTGCTCCTCGGCGCCGACCGGGTCAACCGGTCGCAGGTCCTCAAGCAGGCGGACGTGCTGATGCTGCACCACCTCGTCCCGGGCGAGGTCGCGCCGGGGTCGCTGCTGCCCAACCTCGAGTACTACGAGCCACGCACGGCGCACGGCAGCTCGCTGTCGCCGGGGATCCACGCCTCGCTGTTCGCGCGGGCGGGGCGGCTCGACGAGGCCGTGGCGGCGCTCGACATCGCGGCGCGGATGGACGTCGACGACCTGACCGGGACCACGTCGGGCGGCCTGCACCTGGCGACGATGGGGAGCGTCTGGCAGGCCCTGGCCTTCGGGTTCGCCGGGGCCCGGCCGAACGGGGACGTGCTCGAGCTCGACCCGGTCGTGCCCGAGGCGTGGGGCGCCCTCGAGCTCCGCCTGCGATTTCGGGGGAGCCCGCTCCGCGTGCGTGTGTCGGCCACGTCCCTCGAGATTCGGGCCGAAGAGCCGAGGCGAATTCGGCTGCGAGGTGGCAACGTGGTGATGGTCGGACCGGGGCGCCGGCAGTGGTCGCGCTCGGGCCACCGCTGGAAGGAGACGCGCGCATGAGCACCGTGCCTGGCGGCGATCGACGGCTCCCCCATCTCGGAGGCCGTGCTCGAGGTGGCCCGGGAGGTCGCGAGGGTGCTCGGCGCCCGGCTGGACGCCGTGCACGTCGTCGAGGAGGGCGAGGGCCCGCCCGCCGAGCTCGCGGAGAGGGCCCCGCTGCGGCTGCTCCACGGCGACCCGTCGAGCGTCCTCGTCACGGAGGCGTCCGCCGAGGGCGTCGCCGCGATCGTCGTCGGGGCGTGCGGCGAGGTCGGCGGGCCGACGCCGACCGGTCACGTGTCGCTCGACGTCATCGGCAGCGTGCCGAAGCCGGTGGTCGTCGTGCCGCCGGGCACGCGCGAGGGCTACGAGCTGCACACCGTCCTGGTCCCGGTGCTCGGCCGGCCGGCCGAGGCGCTGGAGGACGTCGTGGTCCTGGCCGAGAACCCGGAGCTGCACGTCGTGATCCTCCGCGCGCTCGACGAGCTGTCGATCCCGTCGTTCGAGGACCAGGCGCACTACGACACGCAGGCGTGGGCGGACGAGTTCCTGGCGCGGTGGGTCCCCGGGGCGGCGGCCGACACCGCGATGGAGGTGCGGATCGGCGAGCCCGAGGAGCTCGTCGTCGCCGTCGCGCAGGAGGTCTGCGCGGACATCGTGGCGATCGGGCGGCGGCGCGACGTGCCCACCGCTCGGGCGCCGCTCGTCCTCACCGCGCTCGAGCACAGCCCCGTGCCGGTCGTGCTGCTGCCGATCGCGATGCCGTCGCACGCTTCGCCGCGAGGCTGACCTGGGGGCCTGTCGCTGCCCGGTGCGAGCATCCCCTCGTGTCTGCCGAGGCGACGATCCCTGTCGATCGACGAGGCGTTCCTGGACGTCGGTTGGGCTGCGGATGATCTCGGGCACGCCAACCGAGATCGCCGTGCGATTGCGCCGGGACGTCCTCGAGGATGAGCCCTAGGATCGAGTACGACCCAGCAGATCTCGCGGAATTCTGTGAGCGGAACGGGATCCGTCGCCTGTCCGTGTTCCGGGATCCGTCGCCTGTCCGTGTTCGGATCGGCGCTCACCGATCACTTCGAGGCCGCGAGTGACTTGCACCGGGGTGGTCGCGGTAGGTCTCGGCTGTCGGGTTGCATCGGGCCCGCGAATTGAGATTCCGCAATAAAGGGGAGGGCGGTCCTTCGGGGCCGCCCTCTCAGAGGTCCACCGTCCAACAACACTGACCTCTTCGACCAGCCTTACGGCCGGCCAAACCATGTCATGCCCCCCCATCGGGGTTCACAGGTCCCGGGCGCTGGCGGCAGCTCTTTCGGTACTGGCGTTATGCCCTAGGTGGGCTCTGACCGCTGGTGGCTGAACCGGCTCGCGCCGCTCCGGTACCTGAACTGAACGATACATCCGGCCACAGGAAAAGGCAAGGAGTCCCTTGCGCCCTTCACCGCCTACCGCTCCGCCCCTCGCGGTTCGCTCGGATGCGCCGCAGGCGATCCGCAATTGCCTGACGGGAAACGCGTAGCTCTCGCGCTACGGCGGCCTGGCCTGCCTCCTCAACAAGATCGGCCCACTCACGCCGCGTGGCCTGTAGCTCGGCTTCGAGCCGCGCCATACGGCCCTCGAGCGAGTGAAGGTGCCGCTTCTCCGGCGTCGTCAGGTCCCTTCGAGGTCTGGGCACGCCCTCAGCGTAGCCTCCGGGCGTTCTACCAAGGGGGACCTTGACGAAAACGTCTCGCGAGGGTGCCACGATGGACCTTGTCCGGCAAGGGCACATGAGGCCAGAGGTCTCGCGGCCGCTCTTCGGCTTCGCGTCGACGAAGGGATCGTGAACGGAGGCAGGCCGGGGCCGTCGTTGATATCCGGGCGGAAGTGGTTTTTGATCTGCACGACGTTTCCGCTGGGGTGGCTCCATGACCGAGAACGACGTCGGAGACCACGGCGCAAACCTAGGAGTCGCGGCCGGAGAGGCTGCGCTGGACGCGGCCCGGCTGAGGGCGATCTGCCAGGCCGAGCCGCTTGCGATCGTCGCGATCGACCCGGAGGATCGGGTCACGCTCTGGAGTCCCGGCGCGGAGCGCATGTTCGCCTGGACGCAAGAGGAGCTGCTCGGACACCCCCTTCCCGTCTCCCTGGACGGTTCCGCCGAGGACTTCGAGCTGGTGCGGGAGGCGCTTGGATCCTCGAGACCGCTCGTCGGTCACGAGATCCTTCGACGTGCGGCCGACGGCAGTCACATCATCACGAGCGTGTCCACCGTTCCCCTGCACGACGCCGAGGGCGAGCTGATCGAGACGATCGCGGTGATCGAGGATCTGACCGACCGGCGGCGGACGCAGCAGCGGCTCCTCGAGAGCGAAGGGCGATTCCACACGTCGGTCGAGGACCTGCTCGACGCCTTCAGCATCTCCACGGCGATCCGCGACGACACCGGACGGATCGTCGACTTCCGGGTCGAGTTCGCGAAGGGAATGGCAAAGATCTCGGGGGAGGTGAGAGCCTCCGAGGTCGGCGCCACGCTGCTCGGGCTCCTCCGAGACTACGAGACGGACACGCTCTTCGAGGAGCTCTGCCGGGTGGTCGAGACCGGCTCGCCGCTCCCCTCGCGTCCCATCGTCCACACGGCCCCGGGGAGCGACGACGGGCCGTCTCGGCGTGCGTTCGAGGTGCGAGCGGCCAGGCTCGGCGACGGCGTCGTCGCGGCGTGGGAGGACGTCACCGAGCGAGTGGCGACGGAAACCGAGCTCGAGCGGCGCAACACCGAGCTCCTGGTCGCGGGCGAGCTGGCCGAGCTCCTGCAGGCGGTCGAGTCCGCCGATGAGCTGTTCGGGCTCGCGGCGAGCTTCGGGGAGCGCCTGTTCCATGGCCTTTCCGGCGCGCTGTTCCTCCTGAACGAGTCGGGCAACCACGTGGAGGCGATGGCGTCATGGGGCGACGACGTCGCGGGCGAGCAGGTCTTCGATCCCCACGACTGCTGGGCGCTCCGCCGGGGGCGCCGGCACGGGAGCCTGAACGACGAGTCGGCCCCGCGTTGTCCGCACGTCGGGGAGGGACTGGAAGCGTTCCTGTGTGTGCCGCTCGTCGCACAGGGACAGGCGATCGGGGTGTTCCACCTCGTCGGCGGGGACCGGGGCGGGCCCTCGTCGCGGGTCCCCGTCGAGGCGCTCGCGGTGTCGGTGGCCGAGCACATCGGACTGGCCCTGACCAACCTCCGCCTTCTCGAGTCCTTGCGGCACCGATCGATCCGCGATCCGCTCACGGGGTTGTTCAACCGGCGATACCTGGAGGAGACGCTCGAGCGCGAGATCAAGCGGGCCGAGCGCAGCGGCTCCCCGCTCTCCCTGATGATGCTCGACATCGACGATTTCAAGATGTTCAACGACACCCATGGACACACGCCGGGCGACGCGTTGATGCGAGAGCTGAGCGGGCTTCTGCAACGACACACGCGCGGCGGTGACGCGGCCTGCCGATTGGGAGGTGACGAGTTCCTCCTGCTGCTTCCCGAGACGTCGGTCGACGACGCGACGCGACGCGCCCAGGAGCTCCGCGAAGAGGTGGAGGGGTTCGAGATCGCCATCGGTGGGGAGGTCGTGAGCGTCACGGTCACCGTAGGCGTCGCCACGTTCCCCGACCACGCCGGCGACATGGCCTCGCTCGTGCGCGCCGCCGACGAGGCCATGTACCAGGCGAAGCACGCGGGAGGCAACGCGGTCGGAGAGGCTGCTCCTCCTCCGACCTGAAGCGCCATCGAGGCCGCAGCTGACGCAGAGCCGACATGCCCACTCGACACCAAGTTGCTCGAGTGGCGATTCCTCGGGAACCTGCGGAACGTGATCAATGCGAAACGCAGCAAGCTGAAGACCAAGGCACGACTCCTTTCCACCGCCCTCATGGCCCTGATTGCGGGTGCGACCGTATTCGGCGGATATTTGTTGACGCACACCCTGACGACGGGTGGTTGAGCAATGGCCTCGGAACCCAAGAGCGACGAGCTGGACGACGTGGTGTTCTCGTCTCGGATCCCGCGTCCCGTCGAGGGCGGGACCGAGCACCGCGAGAGCCTCGGCCGTGTCGTCGACAACCTCATGGGCGACTCGAGGCTCCGCGCACGCGTGCAGGCCGAGCTGGAACCTCTCCTGATGCCCGAGGACGAGATGCCGGAGGACCCGCCGCCGAGCGGCGGGCCCCCACCGCCCGTGCCCGACGGCACCGAGGAAATCGCCAGGGGGTGCGGACTCAACCACAGAACACCGCTCATTGCCCGCCGTACCCTCGAGAAGGCCTGTCGCTCCCGGGTGCGAGCATCCCCCCCGTGTCCGGAGAGGCGACGATCCTGCACGCCGACGCCGACTCCTTCTACGCGTCGGTCGAGCAGCGGGACGACCCCGGCCTCCGCGGCCGTCCCGTCATCGTCGGTGCCGGCGTGGTGCTCGCGGCGAGCTACGAGGCCAAGGCGTACGGGGTCCGCACGCCGATGGGCGGCAGGGACGCCCGCCGGCTCTGCCCGCAGGCCATCGTGGTTCGACCGCGGATGGAGGCGTATAGCCAGGCGAGCAAGGACATGTTCGAGGTCTTCAACGACACGACCCCATTCGTCGAGGGGCTGTCGATCGACGAGGCGTTCCTGGACGTCGGCGGGCTCCGGATGATCTCGGGCACGCCGACCGAGATCGCCGTGCGGCTGCGCCGGGACGTTCTCGAGCGGGTCGGCCTGCCCGTCACGGTGGGAGTCGCCCGGACGAAGTTCCTGGCCAAGGTGGCGAGCGCGGTCGCCAAGCCCGACGGCCTGCTCGTGGTTCCGGTCGACGGCGAACTGGCGTTCCTGCACCCGCTCCCGGTCGAGCGGCTGTGGGGCGTCGGCCAGGTCACCGCGACCAAGCTCCGCGACCGCGGCGTCGAGACCGTGGGACAGGTGGCCCGGCTCGGCGAGTCAACCCTCGTCTACTGGCTCGGCCGTGCGTCCGGGCGCCACCTCCACGCGCTCGCGCACAATCGCGACCCGCGGCCGGTCGTCACGGGCCGCCGGCGCCGCTCGATCGGGACCCAGCGGGCGCTCGGCCGCAGACGGAGATCGCCCGAGGAGCTCGACGCCGACCTCGTCGCGCTGGTGGACCGCCTCTCGCGGCGTCTGCGCAAGGCGCATCGCGTGTGCCGCACCATCGTGCTACGCCTCCGGTTCGACGACTTCTCCCGCGCGACGCGCTCGCACACGCTGCACGAGGCAACCGCGCAGACGGAGACGCTCCTCGCCGGCCTGCGGGGTCTGCTCGAGGTGGCGATGCCGATGATCCGTCAGCAGGGCATCACGCTGATCGGCATCACGTACACGAACCTCACGAGCGAGGACGCGATCCAGCTCGCGCTGCCGTTCGACGACTCGCGAGCCGGAGCCCTCGACGCATCGATGGACCGGGTGCGCGAGCGGTTCGGATCGAGGGCCGTCACCCGAGCTGTGCTCCTCGGCCGCGACCCGGGCATGTCGGTACCACTGCTGCCGGACTGAGTGGGCCCCCGGAGAGGGATTCCGATTACGGGCCCGCGTAGCGGAACGGTACGGTCGCCCACCCCGCCGCGGTCGGGGCGATCGCGCTCCTCGCGGCGGTCGGCGGCGGGAACGGCGCGTCGATCGTGTCGAGCAGCGCGCACTGCTCGACGTGGTAGCCATGCGCGATCCCGATCTCCTCGTCGAGCAGGAGGGTCGGCTCAGTGGTCGTCTCGTACGCGGGCCACGCGGGCAGGCCGGGCCCGTTCGGGTTGCCGGTCTTCGCGAAGTTCGTCCAATAGTCGGTCATCCGCTCGCCGAGGATCTGCTCCGCCGGCGTCGGCGTGTAGATGCCGCCGAAGATGAGGTCGAAGTCCCCCCAGAGCAGGGGCTCCTCAAAGACGTGCGCGGCGCGCCCGTCGCCGTCGTCCAGGCCCTCGTACACGTTCGTGTAGAGGTAGCGCCACGTCGGCCCGTCGGCCGCGTTGGCAAGCCGGCGGGTGGGGCAGCCGCGAACCGCGTCGGTCTCCATCGTGACGAACGCCCACGCGCGCGAGTCGTAGTCCGACGGCGGATACAGCGCGCGGGCGGCGGCCGCCTTCTCAGGACCGATGAGCTGCGTGGTGTCCCGGATCCAGACCTTGTGCGAGTAGGGGTCGGGCAGCGGGAACGGGAGGTAGAAATAGCGGTCCTCCTCGCGGTCGAACCCGACCAGCAAGGGGATCTCGGATCCCTCCTCGAGCAACTGCAGCGGCGATTCGGGAAGCACGACGCCGCCGACTAGCGGTGTGACGTCGCCGAACCCCGCGATCCGGACGAGACGCCGAGCGGGGACGTCACGCAAGCACGCGACCTCGTCCGGCGTCGCGTTGCAGCCGGTGGAGCGCGCGAGATAGTTCGCAAACCCCTCGGCGGAATGGATTCGGTTGTGCGTGCCCGTCAGCGGCCAGAAGGCCTCGCCCTGCACAGCCACACGGTCGATGAGGCCCCGCGAGAGCGGCGAGACCATGAGCGCGACCGAGTCGAACGAGCCGGCCGAGCTTCCGAACAACGTCACACTGGAGGGGTTCCCGCCGAACCCGGCGATGTTCGCTTGCACCCACTGCAGCGCGGCGATCTGATCGAGCACCCCGTACTCGCCGATCGGGTTGCCCTGTTCGGCGAGGGCCTCGGGACCGGCCCACCCGAAGGCACCGAGCCGGTACCCCAGGGTGACCACCACGATCCCCCGCTCGACGAACGCCGCCGGGTTGCGGTACGCCCCGCCGAAGAAGTTCCCGCCCGGATGCAGGTGCACCATCACGGGGAGACGGGACGACCCGGTCGCGGTCGGCGGCGCGAACACGTTCAGATACAGGCAATCCTCGCGCCCCGTGGTGCCGGCGGGCCCGGTGGCGTCGAAGGCGACCTGGACGCACGGCGCCGCGAACTCCGTCGCGTCCCGCACGTCCGTCCAGGGCGTCACCGGCGCCGGCGGCTCCCAACGCAGGTCGCCGACGGGCGCCGCCGCGTACGGGACCCCGCGCCACTCGTGCATGGAGGCGCTCGCGATGCCCCGCACCGGGCCGCTCAGCGTGGGGACGATCAGGTCGGAGCCGGCGGCGGCGGGGACCAGGGCCGAGCTCGCGGCCGACAGGAGGAGGGCAGACACGAGCCATCGAGGCAGCCGGCGCACGACGATCCCCTTCCCGCGAGTGCGGACCACCGCGTGGCCGCTGAGCGGTGAGTGTTCCAGCGCACCGAGGATCGGTCAAACGCGGCTCGGGCCGAACGGCGCTCGGCAGGACTGTAAACCGGGGTGGCGCGGTGTCCTCGCGAGATCTGCTCGCTCGACCGTCAGAGACGGAGGCGCTGGATGGACGGAGCGGCGGCCTCTGAGGCCCGACCTGGCATGCACCGCAGCTACCACTCCGCCTGATTGGCTGGGAAGGTGGGGCTATTGAAGGGGTACGTGGGCCAGCGTAACGTGCCTCCCTCAGAGGACATGCGAAGGCCGATTCTCGCTCGCGCCATCGTTTCGATTCTGGTCGTGAGCGCCCTGGCCGGCGTCTCGGACACACCCGTCCACGCCGCGCTCAGCTCAGCGGCGGCATCGGTCCCGAGCTTGAACCCCAGTTCGACCGAGAATCAGCTTCGGAGCGTCAGCGTTGACTCCGCGACCGACGCGTGGGCCGTCGGTGACTACACCGATGATGCGACCGGGGCGCCGAACACGCTGATCCTGCATTGGGACGGCACGAGCTGGTCACACGTGCCGAGCCCGAACCCGGGCTCGAGCATCAACTCCCTTTACGATGTCGATGCTGAGTCTGCAACGGACGCGTGGGCCGTGGGGTGGTATGGCAATGGCCCGGGCGAACCAAGCAACACGCTGATCTTGCACTGGGATGGCACGAGCTGGTCGCAAATGCCGAGCCCGAACCCGGGTGGCTTTGGTGGCCTCCTGGACGGGGTGAGCGTCCTCTCGGCCACGGACGCGTGGGCGGTTGGGATCAGCTACCCAGTGGGCGGGACCAAGGATGCGCTCATCCTGCACTGGGACGGCACGAGCTGGTCGATGGTCGATGGTCCCAACGTCCCGGGGCTCCACCGGGTCAGTGCCGACTCGGCCACGGACGCGTGGGCGATCGCAGTCCGAAGCACTTACATCCTCCACTGGGATGGGGCGCGTTGGTCCAAGGTTCGCAGTCACAGTCCCATTACGAACTTCATCTGGGGCGTGAGCTCTAACTCGCCGAACAACGCTTGGGCCGTCGGCACCTATAGCAACCGCGCCGGACACTTCGATACTCTCATTCTCCATTGGGACGGACACCGCTGGGCGAGGATCGATATCCCGGACGAGGGCCAATACCTCCAGGGCGTGGACAGCACTCGGTCGCGTGACGCGTGGGCCGTCGGTGGCATCGGCAACGGTCTGCAAACGTCGCTCATCTACCATTGGGATGGCCGCAGCTGGTCGTGGGTTGCCGCGCCGTCCCTGAGCTCAACCTTCCTTACCCTGTGGGATGTGAGTGCACGGTCGGCTACGGACGCTTGGGCGGTTGGCTCCTACTTCGACGAGGCGAACGGCGCGGATGATGTCCTCATTCTTCACTGGGACGGCGCGAACTGGTCACAGGAGTGAGCGCATTCCCTCGCTAGCAAGGGCCTCGCGCTCCACCTCAGCGACGGCAAAGTCCCATCGCTTCCACCCTCGATGAGGGCTCCCGCTCCTTTCCCGGTGCTGCTCCCCGATCCCAGCCCCGTGGGCAGAGCGGAGCAGGAGCTACCCCGCCTCGACGACGGCCAGGATCTCGTCCGCGTACCGTTCCAGCTTGGCGGGTCCCACGCCCGAGATCGCCGCGAGGTCGGCCCAGTCCTTGCATCGGCGCTCGGCGATCTCGGCGAGCGTCCGGTCGTGGAACACGACGTAGGCGGGCACGCCGTCCGCGTTCGCGCGCTTGCGGCGCCACTCCTTCAACCGGTCGAACAGCGCGCCGCCCCGTCCGACCGTGACCGCCGGGCCGGGCTTCGCTCGCGCCCGCGACGGCACCGGGGACGCGAGCTCCATCTCGTCGAGGAACGGGCTCGGTTGTGCGCGACCGCCCGAAGGCCAGGTGAGGAAGAGATACCGGCGCGCGCGCGTGATCCCGACGTAGAGGAGCCGTCGCTCCTCCTCGGGATCGGCCTTGGCGCGACCGGAGCGGAACGGGAGCTCGCCGTCGACCAGGCGCGGCAGGAACACCGCATCGAACTCGAGTCCCTTGGCCCGGTGATACGTCAGCAGGTTCACGCCGCGGCCGTCGTGCTCGGTCGAGAACCGGCGGGCCAGCTCGGCGCCGAACGCCGCCGCGTCGCCGCCCGGGTACGCCCGCTCGAACTCCGCCGCGAGCGCGCGCAGGCGGCCGAGATCGGACTGGCGCGTGACCTCCTCGTCGGCATCGGGCGAGGCTTCCGGGTCGTAGCCGAGCTGATCGGTGATCGCCGCGACCGCCTCGGCGACCGAGCCAGCACCGGAGCGCTTCAGCCGCTGCAGGACCGAGCGCGGGCCCGGCCTGCGCAGGAACGCGCCGTCCCGCACCTGGTACGGGATCCCCGCGGCGGCGAACGCCTCCTCGAAGGGCTCGGAGCGGGCGTTGATCCGGTAGAGCACCGCCACCTCCTCGAGCGGCACAGCCTCCTCTCCGTGCAGGCGCCGCACCGCCGAGACGACGGCGCCGACCTCCGCGTCCTCGTCGGGCTGGGCGCTCGCGAGCGGCGGAGGTCCCGAGGGACGCGTCGCCCGGAGCGTCTTGCGGAACCCGCCCAGACGGGTCGCGAGCCGGTTGGCCAGCTCGAGCACCTCGGGCGTCGAGCGGAAGTTCTCCTCGAGACGGACGACCGTCGCGTTGGGGAACCGGCGGGTGAAGCCCAGGAGGTGCTCGGGCGACGCGCCGGTGAACGCGTAGATCGTCTGGTAGTCGTCGCCGACCACGCAGAGCTCGTCGCGCTCGCCGAGCCAGCGCTCGAGGAGCGAGGCCTGGAGCGGGTTCACGTCCTGGTACTCGTCCACGGTGAACGCCGCGAAGCGGGCCCGGACCTCATGGGCCGCGTCGGGGTGCTCGTCGAACAGGCGCATGGCGAGCCCGAGCATGTCCTCGAAGTCCAGCCGGCCCATCGAGCGCTTGCGCCGCTCGTAGCCGTCGAAGACGCGGAGCATCAGTTCGGGCGGGATCGGCGGCTCGTGACCGTCGAGCTCGTCGAGGTACCGCCCCGGCGCGATCATCCGGTTCTTCGCCCACTCGATCTCGCCGGCGAGCTCGCGCCGGGGCAGGAACTTGTGGGGAGGGGGCAGCGCGTTCGCGAGCGAGGCGATCAGCGGCGCCTTGTGGTCGAGCACGTCGGGCAGCGGCTCGCCCTTGTGCGAGGACCACAGTCGCGAGAGCTGCGAGAGCGCGGCCGAGTGGAACGTGCGCGCCTCGACGCCCGCCACGCCGAGCGCCTGGAGCCGCCGCTTCAGCTCGCCGGCCGCCTTGTCCGTAAACGTCACGGCGAGGATTTGCGACGGCTCGAACGCCCCGCTTCGGACCTGGCACGCGATCCGGTGCGTGATCGTGGTGGTCTTGCCGGTCCCCGCGCCGGCCAGGATCGCGACGGGCCCGCGGACCGCGAGGGCGGCCTCACGCTGCGCGTCGTTCAGTCCGGCGAGGACGCTCTCGAGATCGGGCACTGCTCGGACCCTAGCACCGGGTTCCGACCGAACCTGCCAGCCGGGTCTACGACGTCTTCAAGGCCTCGCCGGCTGAACGCCGAGGCACGGGGTTGGGCGCTGCTCCGTCAGCTCCCCGCACGAAGAGCGAACAGGAGAGCGCGGACGGGTGCGTAGTGCTCGTACGTCTCGACGAGCGTGACGCTGCCTTCCGTCGGAACATCGAACCGGCGGACCGCATGCTCGGTGATCAACACGTAGGCGTGCCCGACGAGCGCCGCCGCGTCCGTCTTGAGCAGGCGGTGGGCCATCACGACCTCCGGGCCCACGAGCTCTCGTCCACCCGCGATCGACTGGATCACGAACGAGCCCGCGTGGAGGACGAACTTCAGGTCGAGGCCGTCGACCCTCGAACACGCGTCGCAGCGGCAGGTCCAGATCTGATGCGCCGAATCCAAGCGACGACGGAAGTCGGCGTAGCAGTCGTGGAAGCACTCAAGCATCGCTCCGGCGCGCGGGACCGCATCCGGGTCGGTCGCATAGACGAACACCGCATCGCCCTCGAGCTTCGCGAGCGTGAACGGCGGCACTACCCGCTGCACGATCCTGTCCAGGAGGTCGGACATCATCGCGTAGGCGTCGGGAACGGCTCCGTTCGCGAACGCGTCGTCGCGATGCGCGGCGGCGACGGACTGAAGAAGCGAGGTGTAGCCGCTGATGTCGGCAAGGAGGAGCGGTCCGTCGACGGGCGTCGGCGCGGAGGCGGTCGTCACGACGGGTAGCGTACGAGCGTGCGGTGTCGGGCGATCCGGCCTCAGCCCGCCGCGATCCCCAGCACGTAGTCCTCGTCCTCGGGATCCCACTCGAGCGTGATCACACCCTGAGTGGCCGCCGCCTTCACGAACTGCAGGAAGCTGCCGTAGCCGAGCGGCTTCTCGCTGAAGCCGGGTTGCACCTTGCGCACCTTGTTCTTGAGGCCCGACAGGTGCGCCACCTGGCCCCGTTTCTGCAGGTCGCTGACCACCGTGCCGAGCAGCGCGAACGCCTCCTGCTCGCCGCCGTGGGCGGGCAGGGAGACCTCGGGATCGCCCTTGGCCGAGCCCTCGGTCAGCTCGATCACGTTGCGCTCGGCCAGGTGGCGGAGCAGCTCGCCGAACGCGCGGAAGCCGTACTCGGCCTCGCTGAACGTCGGGTCCTTGCGAAGGAGCGCGCGCTTGATCGTCGAGGCGAGCACGGTGCCGCCCGAGGATCGCTGAAGCCCCGAGACCGTCTGCGCCACCCGCACCGCGAGCTCGTCGATGTCGGCAGCGCGCTCGGCGACCGGCTCCTCGACGGGTGCCTCGGGCCGCGGCGCCCTTCTTCCTCGCCGGCGCCCTCCCTCGCGATCCGCCGCGGCGCCGGCCGGCCCCCGCCGGCACGTCGACCCCTTCGAGCGTGTCGTAGAACAGGAACTCGTCGCACGCGGGCGGCAGCAGCGCCGAGGTCGAGTCCTTGATCCCCACGCCGACCACCCGCTTGTTCAGCTCGCGGAGCTTGTGGACGAGCGGGGTGAGGTCGCTGTCGCCCGTGCAGATCACGAACGTCGTGATGTAGTCGCGCTCGAACGCCATCTCCATCGCGTCGACGGCCATCTTGATGTCGCCCGCGTTCTTGCGCGAGGCGCCCATGCGCTGCGGGATCTCGATCAGCTCGACCTGCCAGCGCGTGAGCATGCGGCGGTCCTCGTCGAAGGCCGACCAGTCCGCGTACGCCTTGCGGGCGATCACCCGGCCGCGCTCGGCGAGCGCATCGAGCACCGGCTTGAGATCGAACGTCAGGCCGCCGAGGGTGTCCCGCGCCCCGATGGCCAGGTTCTCGTAGTCCAGGAAGAGCGCGATCCGTTCCTCGTCGGCGTCCACGGGGCAACCCTAGTGGGTACTCGGGTGGGTCGGTGCCGCATCCGGAAGATCGCGAACTTCGCGGGCCGCGTTGGCGCGACGCCGACGAGGGCGATCGTCCGGCCATCCTCGATGTCGTCCCCGGCCGTCCTCGACGTCGTCCCGGGTCAGATCCGCGTGGACAGCGCCTCGGACGCGACCGCGTAATCGATCAGCGACGGGCCCCGCTCGAGATCGGCCTGGAGGGCGAGGTCGACGGCGAGGCTCCCGGAGGCGATCGACGACCCCTCGCACGACAGTGACGCATCCAGACCGACGAGGCCCGACCCCAGCGCGGTCAGCCGCCCTGCGGTGACGACCGCACGGACGGCGTGCAGGACGAACGCGACGTCCACCTGCACGTCGACGGACCCGACGGGGAGGTCGTCGATCTCGAGGTCGACGCTCGGCCGGTGGGTGGAGGTGACCCGGTGCGTGGCGAGCTCGACGACGTGCTCCTCACCCGGCGCCGAGACCGTCTGGCGGGCGGCCGTCGTCAGGGGCTCGTGCCCCCTCCAGCCGGCGGCGAGGAGGTCGAACGTGTCCATCTCGAGGAACCCGGCGACGATCGATCCGACCCGTCCGGCCGCCACCCCGACCAGCCCGTCCGGCACGCCGGACAGCCGTCGGACCGCCGGCTCGAGCGCCGATCGCCCCTCGAGCCGTCGCTCGGCCCGGGTCGCCGAACCGGCGCCCGGGAAGAGCACCTCGCGGACGCTCGGCAGCACGGCCGTCGCGGTGGCGAGGCGCCGATCGTCGCCAACGGGTTGCGCGTCGCGCTCCAGTCGGACGAGCCGGAACCGGCGGTCCCGCGTCCCGTCGGGCACGCGGCTCACCGTCGCGCTCGGGGGACTCGGGTAGGCGTAGGCACGGACCCGGGCGTCGGGCGCGGGACGAGGCTCGTCCCTGCGTTCGGAGGACGCCCGTGGGCTCGCGAAGACGCCGTACCGCGCGATCGCCTCCCGCTCGAGCATGCCGGGACGGTCGCACGGCGTGGGAGCGTGCCCCTGTGCTCGCGATCACCATTCGAGCGGACCTTGATCACCCCGATCCCGCCCGGGCTCAGGGTCGGAGCCTCCCGCGCCG
The DNA here is from genome assembly GCA_963716935.1 of uncultured Actinomycetes bacterium. Taxonomy (GTDB): domain Bacteria; phylum Actinomycetota; class UBA4738; order UBA4738; family HRBIN12; genus CALGFI01. The sequence goes on from CAVQUN010000009.1 coordinate 137,218, forward strand.
AAACCCGTAGGGGCTCACGAGCGGGAGGGCATCATGGCCGGTCAGAACGGATCGTCGTCACCCCGGACCTCGGCGACCATGAAGGTCGTGGTCTGGAACATGAACTTCCTGCACTCGAAGAAGAACTGGAAGAGGTTCGAGGAGGGTGGCGACCTCGCCTGCGACATCGCCCTCCTGAACGAGGCCCGCCCGCGGCACAACGGCTTCGATCTGAACGTCCTCACCGAAGGCAAGGCGATCGGCCGCGACGACGTGACGAGCGGCGGCAAGAAGAAGCGCGGCTGGGCCGCAGCGGTTGCCTCTTCCTACGATCTGACCTCACCGGAGGACGTGTGGGCGCTGCCGCCGAACAACGGCGATCGGCGGTCGAAGCTCGAGGTGTCGCGGCCCGGCTCCTGGAAGGCGGCGGTGGTGCCCCTGGGGAACGAGGAGCGCGTGACCGCGATCTCGCTCTACGGGCTCCTCGACGAGCGCTCCGACGCCTCCGTGCATCGCTCGCTCTCGGACCTGACGCCGCTCCTCGAGGACAAGCGCTACAACAAGCTCCTGCTCCTCGGCGGGGACCTGAACACGCTCTGCATCGGCAGGGCGGGCGGCCGCTACCTCGAGCGGGACCTGAGCGTCCTCAACCGGATCACCGAGGGGTTCGGGCTCATCGACCTCCTCCAGGAGAGCCTTCGGCAGCACCACCCGAGACGGGGCCGGCTCGAGGGATGCAAGTGCAGCTTCGGCACGAAATGCCGGCACACGTGGACCTATCGCAGGACGCCGGGCTCCAGGATCGCCTACCAGGACGACTACCTGTTCGCCTCGCCCGAGCTCGCACGCCGTCTCATCGAGTGCCGGGCCATCCCGTTCGAGGCCGACTCGCCGAGCGACCACGCCCCCATCGTGGCCATCTTCCGAGTGCCACGGGCGCGAGCCCGGAAGGCCGCCGTCTAGGCACGCCACGTCGCACGGTCACGCACGACGACCGCACGCGGTCCTCGGTGTCCACCCAGGGTGACCGCGCCCGGGTTGGGGCGACCTGACGAACTGCCGGTGATAGGTTCACGGCACGGTCCTCCTCGTCGAAAGGGGCACGCATGGCCAACAAGGACAAGGGCGGCTCCAAGAGCTCGAAGACCGCGGCGAGCAAGACGCTGAAGGAAAAGCGGGCGGCGAAGAAGGACAAGGCCGCCCGCGCGAGCTCGTCGGGGACCTCGACCGCCAGGTAGCTGCTTCGCGGAGCCCGGTTACGCACCTCGCTGGGCGCGCTTCTCCTCGTAGTGCGTGGCCATGGCGTCGAGCATCTTGAGGTAGTTCGCGAGGCCGTCGCGCGCTCGCTCTGCTTCCTCGGACAGGCCGGTGAGCTTGTCGATCTTCCAGTACTTGAACAGCACCGGCAGGACCACCTCGTCGTGGTGGATCCGCAGGTCGTAGATCCCGGCCTTGGCCATCTCGATCGCCTTGGCCTTGAACTCGGGGATCTCCAGGCCCGGCATCGCGAACTCGGTCACCTGGCGAGCGATCGCGAGCAGCATGCGCGAGGGGTCGATCTCGAGCGCCGCGGCGCCGAGCTCCCGATAGAACACGTAGTGCAGGTTCTCGTCGGTGGCGATTCGCGCCGTCAGCCTTCGGATCAGCTCGTCGCGCGTGTACACGCCGGTGTTGCGGTGCGCGATTCGCGTGGCAAGCTCCTGGAGCGTCGCGTACGCGATCCCGTCGAAGGGCTCGGGGAACCCATCGCCGTTCGGGTACCAGCCGCGGCTCACCTGCTCCATCCGCCCGCGCTCGAGCACGACCGGGTCGAGGCCGCGGGTGACCGTCAGGAAGTCGCGCAGCACGATGGCGTGCCGGCCCTCCTCGGCGGTCCAGCGGCGCGACCACTCCCCCCACGCCCCGTCGCGGCCGCCGATGTCCCAGAGCGCCAGGTGGTAGAAGGGCAGGTTGTCCTCGGTCAGCAGGTTCACCTCCAGCGCGACGCGCGAGACGGCGTCGAGGTCGCTGTCGGTGAGGTCCCACGGCTCGTCCACGTAGTTGCGGCCGACCTCGTAGGGCACGTACTCGTGCGGGAACCACTCGATGGTCGCCGAGAGGTGCCGCTCGAGGCCCCGAACGATCGCGGGCTCGAGGAGCTCGAGGGCCTCGTCCACCGGTCGCCGCGAGCCCGTCACGATGCGGCCTCGGCGTGCCGAGGGTCGGTCTCCCGGGCGATCCGGGCGGGCATGCCGGCGATCTTCTGCACGACCGAGTACCGCCCGCCCTCGGACACGAGCTGGTCGATCTCCGGGTTCTCGTGGTCGACCGCGACGGCGAAGCGCGTCGCATAGCCGCGCACCGCCTCGTACTCCGACCGCGTGAGGAGGATGCGTTGGGAGCAGGCGGCGTCCCCGCACTCGCACACGTACACCTCGGCCGCGCCGACGTGGCCGTTCGGGCCGCGGACGTCCTCGATCCACTCGTTGCGAGCGCGCGAGTGCACCTCGTTGCGGACCTCGTCGTCCCGCCAGTCACTCATGGACGACCCCCCGGCAGCGGCCGCCCGGACTCGCCGGCGTCGGACATCTGCCGGATGGCGCCGAACGCGTTCTCGAGGCGCAGCTCCCGGCCCCAGCCCTGGACCCGCCGTTCGCAGGACGTCACCGCGAGCCACGCCGAGCCGTCCATGTACGTGAGCCCGCCGAGATCCAGGACCACGTCGCGGCCCTGCGCCTCGTCGACCTTGCCGTCGAGGTAGGACACCGCCGCCCAGTCGAGTCGCCCGGTCAGTCGGAGGTAGGTGAGCTCGTCCGAGTTCTCGACGCGCACCCAGAAGAGTTCGGGATGAGCCCACATGACGGCTCCCTTTCGTTCGGCTCGGGAGCGTGTCTTTGGGCTCCGTCGGCGGCGCCCCGGAGGGGACGCACACGGGCCGGGATGTCGGGCCCGCGTGCCCACGGTACGCGTCCGGAGGGGCAGGGGTCAACGACGTCGATCCGGCAGGCACAACCGGCGGGCGATTCGCTACCATACGGGCATGCCGGGAGCACGCCGGGAGAGCGGCGATTCGGCACCCGAACCGCTCCGCATCCTCGTCGCGGACGGCCGGCGGGAGCGCCTCGACGAGGTCGCGCGCACCGTGGCGGACCTCGGTCACGAGGTCGTGGGCGAGGGAAGCCTCGACGACGTGGCCGCCCTCACGGGGTCGCTTCGGCCCGACGCCGCGATCGTGATCGTCGGCGAGAGCTCGGGCCACGCGCTCGACCTGATCGGACGGATCGTGACCGAGGCCGCGTGCCCGGTGATCGCGATCCTGGACGTGGAGGACCAAGCGTTCGTTCACGAGGCGGCGCGGCGCGGCATTTTCGCCTACATCACGCAGCGAGACTCGGCGGCGCTGCAGAGCTCGCTCGACATCGTGCTGAGCCGGTTCGCCGAGTACCAGGGCCTCGAGGGCGCCTTCGCTCGCCGGGCCGTGACCGAGCGGGCCAAGGGCATCCTGATGGAGCGGCACGCGATCGACGAGCGGCAGGCGTTCGAGATGCTGCGGGAACAGGCGCGAAGGACGAACCGCAAGATCGTCGACGTCGCCGAGGCCGTCGCCCTCAGCGTCCCGCTGCTGCGCTCTCGCGAGCGCGAGCGCGAGCGCGAGCCCGAGCCCGCTCGCGAGCACGAGCGCGAGCCCTAGCAGGAGCGGGGCCGGCCCGGCTCACTCGAACCACTGCCCCGGGAAGCGCGCGGAGCAGAGGCGGTAGCCCAGCTCGTCGTCGCCGACCGGGATGCCCGCGTACCACATCCGGACCGACCCGTCGCGCAGACGCACCGCGCAGGGCGTGTGGACGCCCGAGCCGTCGGGACCGTCGCAGCCCGGCTCGAGGACCGTGCCCCGGCGATCCCACGAGATGCCGTCGATCGAGGTCGCGAGCGCGATGCGGATCGAGCCGCCGATCGAGCTCGCGTAGAACAGGTTGATGGTTCGTGCCGACTCCATGGCACACGGGTGAGAGACGGCGACCTCGTCGCGCTCCGGCTCCAGGACCGGGCCGATCCGGTCCCACGACGCCCCGCTCTGGGAGACCGCCGCGACGACCTGCGACCGCTGATCGGGGCCCTTCCCGGGATACCCCGTGTAGAACAGCCACCACCGTTCGCCGGTCAGCAGGATGCACGGGTGGTTGGCGCCGCCCTCGTCCTCCGGGCCGCGCTGCATGATCGTCCCCTGCGACTCCCAGAGGAGGGAGCCCTTCGACGTGGCCATGTGGAGCCGGCTGACCTCGCCGTCGAACCCTCCGTACACCATCAGGTACCCGCCGGCGGTCTTCACGACGCAGGGCGACTCCGCCCCGTACGAGTCGCTGTCGCCGGCGCATCCTGCGTCGATCGCGGTCCCCCGCCGCTCCCACGCGCCGCCCGGGCAATGCTCGGCGGAAAGGATCCTCGACGTGGTCCCGTCGCTTCCCGCGTACCACATCCGAAGCGTGCCGTCGGGCTCCTCGAGCACCCACGGGCGCCACGCGCGCAGTCGGTCCGGTTCCTCGAGCGCGCTCGTGAAGGGGACCTCTCCCTCGCGGACCCAGTCCACGACGGCACCCGGCCCGTCTACGAGCCTTCGGCGACGAGCAACGGTAGCTCGGGACGGACCTTCCGAGTGGCGATGACCTCGTCGACCGCGCCGTACTCCACGGCCTCCTCGGCCGTGAGGAAGAAGTCCCGCTCCGTGTCCTTCGACACCCGCTCCACCGGCTGGCCGGTGTGCAGCGCGATCAGCCCCTCCAGGAGCCTGCGGTAGCGCAGGATCTCGTTCGCCTGGATCTCGATGTCGACGGCCTGCCCCTCGGCCCCGCCGTGCGGCTGGTGAAGGAGGACGCGCGCATGGGGCAGCGCGAACCGCTTCCCCTTGGCGCCGGCCATCGCGACCATCGCGGCGGCGGAGGCCGCCTGGCCCATGACGATCGTGGACACGTCGCACCGGACGTACTGCATCGTGTCGTAGATCGAGAAGAGCGACGTGATCTCGCCGCCGGGCGAGTTGATGTAGATGCTGATGTCCTTCTCGGGATCCTCGCTCTCAAGGTGCAGGAGCTGCGCCATCACGAGGTTGGCAACGGCGTCGTCGATCGGCGTGCCGAGGAAGACGATCCGCTCGTTGAGCAGCCGGGAGTAGATGTCGAACGATCGCTCGCCCCTGGCCGTCTGCTCCACGACGACGGGCACGAGGTAATTCCTCGGGGTTCGCATCACTCGCCTGCCTCCTCGATCGTTGGATTCGTGAAGGCGAGGGCGAGTGGGTCGCTGGTCCACGGGTCAATCGCGCCGCGCGAATCGCAGGTGACACCTGCTGCAGGGAGTCTACCCGGGCGAAGCCGAGACCCGAGCACCGTATCGTGATCGAAGACGACGCCGCGGCCGCGGCTGTGCTCAGGGTCACATTGACCCTCCTCCTGGTCAGGGGCACAATTCGCCTCCCAGGGAGGCGTTTGAATGAAGCACGAGGAGGTCGAAGGCCTGCCACCGCCAACGGCGGCAGGCGAAGCCGCGCCGCCCGAGCCCGGCGATCCCGACCGCCTCCCGCCGCTGATCCGCCCGGCCGTCGACTTCATCGCGAAGATCCGGGCGACCGTCCACACGAAGCTCCTCGCGGGGTTCCTCGTCATCGCCCTGCTCATGCTCGGCATGGGGGTCATGAGCGTCATCGTGATCGGGCGGATGAACGACCAGGCCAATCAGCTCGTCGAGCTCCAGCGGCTGACGGACGTGTCCAGGCAGGGGATCTATGACGTCACCGCCCAGAGCCACTACCGAGCGATGGCGCTGATCACCGAGGTCGGCAGCTACAACGACAAGATCACGATCGCCAAGCAGGACTTCACCAAGCAGCTCGCCGCGATCGAGGAGGTCGGCGGGCCGGGCGTGCAGGACGTCGTCGACCAGCTCCGGGAGATCGACCAGCGGTACGACGCGGCGAGCGCGCAGGTGCTCTCGCTCTACAACGCCGGGGACCTCGACGGCGCGCTCGACCTGCACATCTCCGCCGAGCACGAGATCTCGCACGAGCTCGAGGACACGCTCAACGCGCTCATCGCCACCACCGAGGAGCGCATCGCGCAGGCCTCGACGAGGCTGGCAGACCTGCACCACTTCCTGCTGACCGGTGTGATCATCCTGTCCGGTGTCAGCCTGCTGATCGCGCTCGGCCTCGGCGCCGTGCTCTCGTGGTCGCTGATCCGCCCCGTGCGCAAGGTCGACCTCGCGCTCGCGCGGATCGCCGGCGGCGACTTCGAGGAGCACGTCGAGGTCCCCAACCGGGACGAGTTCGGCCGTCTGACCGCCAACCTCAACAAGACGACCGGGCGTCTGGCCGAACTCTACGGCGAGCTCACCACGCTGAACGAGAACCTCGAGCAACAGGTCGAGGACCAGCTCACGCAGATCCGCCGCGCCGAGCAGCTCCGCCGGTACCTAGCGCCGCAGGTCGCGGACGCCGTTCTGTCGGGCGCGGCGCCGGTGACCCTCGACTCGACCCGCCGGAACCTCACGATCCTGTACGCGAACATTCGCGGGTTCTCCTCGATGTCCGAGCGCGTCGAGCCCGAGGAGCTGATCGACGCGCTGAACGAGTACTTCGCGGTGATGACCGACGTCGTGTTCCGTCACGGCGGCACGCTGGACAAGTACGTCGGCGACGGCATCCTGTCGTTCTTCGGCGACCCGATCCCCTTCGAGGACCACGCCGAGCGCGCGGTCGCCGCCGCGCTCGAGATGCGGTCGCAGCTGCGGGCCATCCGCTCGAAGTGGATGGAGCGCCTGCACGAGGAGCTGAACGTCGGCATCGGCATCAGCACCGGCTACGTCACGGTCGGCAACATCGGCTCGGACACACGGACCGAGTACACGGTCATCGGCAACCACGTGAACCTCGCCTCGGGCCTGGCCGAGACGGCCGCGGCGAACCAGATCCTCGTGTCCGAGCGGACGCTCGCCGCGGTTCGCGGCCGGGTCGAGGCCGAGCCCGTCGAGTCCATCTCGCTCGAGGACGTGCACCGTCAGGTGAAGATCTTCGAGATCCTGCGGGCCGACTTCACCGCGCCGTTGGCGCCGCCGCGCGTCTTTTAAGCCGAGCGCCAGTCGACCGAGAGCACGTCGACCGGCTCGCTCACGCCCTTGAGTTCGGCCGAGCGCCGATCCCTGAGCTCGAGGCCCTCCAGGCCCTCGACCGTCGGCGCGCTCGCGAGGATCTCCCCGCCCCCGGCGAGGGCGCCGATCCGCGCCGCGACGTGCACGCCCATGCCCGTGTAGCTGTTGCCGGATCGCGTGGCCTCGGCGGCGTGCACGCCGATGCGAACCGTCGGCGCGAACCCGTGTTGACGCCGGTGCTGCGCGAGGCGGCGCTGGATGTCCTGGGCGCAGGCGATCGCGGACGCCGGGTCGTCGAACGCGAGGAAGAACCCGTCGCCGGTGTGGTCGACCTCCTCCCCGCCGTGCGCCGCGATGCTCCGGCGGAGCTCCTCGTCGTGCCAGCGACGAACGTCGGTCCAGGCCTCGTCGCCGATCGCCTCGAGCAGGACCGTCGAGCCGGTGATGTCCGTGAACACGAACGTCCGGCCCACCGGCTCGGACGCAGCGGCCACCGGGTCGAGGCCGGCGAGGCGCTGCTCGGCCTCACGCGTGTCGGGAACAGCGCCGAGCCGTGCGAACACCGAGCGCGCCGCCTCGAGCTCCATCGCCGCGCCCTCGGTGTCGCCCTCGGCGACGAGGGCCTCGGCCAGGAGCCGGCTCGCACGCGCGGTCTCGTAGGGGGCCTCGAGCGAGCGCCAGAGCTGGCCGGCGCGCTGGAACCGGCGTGAGGCGCTTTGGGCACCCGCCGTGAGCTCGGCGAGGCCGTGCGCCCACTCGGCGCCGGCGAGGATCGCGTCGGTGCGGTACGCGGCCGCGATCTCGTCGAGCTCGATCGCCGCCGACTTCGCGAGCTCGGCATCGCCCAGGCCCCAGGCGATCTCGGCCTGGAGCGGAAGCAGTCGGGCGCGCATCAGCCGATTCCATTCGAGGCTCTCGAGGCTCCGACGCAACGAGGCGGCCGCCGCGTCGACCTTGCCCTCACGGAGCAGGAGCATCGCGCGGCCTGGCTGCGGGTCGGTGCCGAGCTCCTGGGCCTGGCGGAACGCGCCCTCGGCGGCGGCGAGATCGCCGGTTCGCAGGCGCACCTCGCCGAGCTCGTGGAACGCCGCGCCGGCGTGGCTCGGGCTGAACTCGGAGAGCTCGACGGTGGCGCGCTGGAGCTCGGCGTCGGCCTCGGCCCAGCCGCCGAGGAGCCGCAGCACCTCGGCTCGATGCACGCGACAGATGCCCGGGAAGCCGTTGATCTCCTGGCGATCGCACCACCGTGTGGCCGTTTCGGCCCACTCGCTCGCGCGACGGTAGTCGGCCAGATCGCGCCCGGCGCTAATCACGTTGCAGAACGCCGCGCCCGTCGTGTACGCCCCGAGCTCGCCGCCGGCAGCGGCCGCGGCGACCTCCTCCATGAGCGGCCAGCCCTCCTCGATCCGGCCCATGTCCAGCAGGAGCATCCCCGAGTACGTCGAGGCCCACGCGTGCAGGTTGGTGTCGCCGAGCCGGTGCGCGATCTCGATCCCCGTGCGCGTGAGCGCGAGCGCATCGTCGAGCTCGCCCCGCGCCCACGGCGCCGCACCACGCGCGAGCGCGAGGTACCCGTGCGCGACGGACTCGGGCTCGTCCTCGAGAAGCCGCTCGGCGCGCGTGAGCCAGCCCTGCGCCACGGAGCCGGCGAGCTTGGCGACGTTGGCGCGGCGAAGGGTCAAGGCGACGAACGCGGCTCGCGGCCGGTTGCCGCGGTCGCTGTAGCCGGCGTAGGCGCGCTCGAAGGTCTCGATCGCCTCGTTCGGGCGTCCGACCCACCAGGCCGACTTCGCGAGCTTCATCAGGTCGTCGGGCTCGAGCGGCTCGGCCTCGTCCGCCTCGACGAGCGCCTCGTGCGCCTGGCGCCAGGCCCGGCGGTCTGCGGCCTGGCGGCCGCTCTCGAGCAGCTCCTGGATCTGCGGCGTGCCCATCCGAGGATTGTGTCGCCGCGCCTGAGCAGCGACAACGGGTGCAGTGTCTCGGCAGCGGGTGATCTCGATTTCGGTCTCGGCGGCGGCCGGATACACCTATGCGGCGAGCGCCGTCTCGAGCACCGGATCTCGCCCCGCGAAGTAGTCGGCGGCGGTGAGCGGGACCGCAAGGTCGGGCGCGACGGCGAGCCGCGCATCGTCCGGGCCACCGATGCCGAGGTACTTGCTCGCCACGAGCACCTTCAGCCGCGACGTCGGCAGCGTGACGGTGACCGGGTCGGCCCAGAAGTTCGGCGCTCCCCCGGTCGATTCGCCGACGAACACAGCATCCGGGACCTGGCGCTCGAGCAGCACCACGAGGCTCGTGGCCGCCGAAAACGTCAGCCGGCCGATGAGCACGACGAGGTGATCGACCTCGGGGCCGGAGAGGAACCGGAGCAGCTCGCGATACCCGCCGGCCTCGCCGCCGCCGTTGTTCCGCAGGTCGAGCACGAGCCGCTCGACGGGGTGCTCGCGCATCGCGGCGCGGATCGCGTCGACGAGCTCGGCGCTCGACTCCTCGACGTGGTGGTAGCCCACGACCAACGCGCGCGACGACGGGACGTACGCGACCACGAACTCCTCGTCGAGGTCGTCCAGGAACGGAAGGCCCGGACGCGCGGGCAGCGGCAGCTCCCAACCGCCGACCCAGTCGGCGAAGGTCTCGCCGTCGACGGCCGTGACGGACGCCGTGCCTCGAGCGCCGTCCGGCGCCTCGACCTCGAGCGTCATCGTGGTGGCCTCGTCGGCGATCCCCAGCCCCGCGAGCACCTCCGCGCTGGTCAGGAAGACGCCGCGCGCGTCGCGCAGGTTCGAGTCGTTGTCGCGCGGGACGACCGGGTCGATCCGCTCGAGGATCTCGTCGATCGAGACGCCGTCGACCGTCAGGATCCGCGAGCCGACGAGCCCCTCGTTCGGCGCGCGGGCCGACGTCACGTACAGGTCGTCGGGGAACGCCCACACGCGGATCGGGAAGCGGTGCACGGCGTCCGGGTTGTCGGGCGGCCACAGTCCCATGTGCCCGTCGCGGCCCTCGGCGCTGATCATCGCGACGAGGCGCATGAAGCCGACGAGGATCTCGTCGTCGTCGAGCGACGGGAGACGCTCGCGCAGGTCGTCGACCGCGGCCTCGAACTTGGCTCGCGACACCCCGTGGAACAGGTCCGGATGAACGGACTCCATCCGCTCGACGAGGGACGTGAGGTCGCCGGCCCAGTCGTCCTCGCTCGTGGGCGACGTCGAAGGCGAGCGCCCGGGCGCGACGGGATCCGCGCTCGTGCACGCGGCCGCGACGAGCGCGATCAAGACGACAAGCCGAGCGATACTACGGATCCGTTTTATATAGCACGGATTCGTAGTATCTGGTGCTACGCTCCGCGGCGTGACCGTCGACGACACGGCCGCGTGGCGGCCAGACCCGGCGCGCGACACCTCCCTGCTCTTCGACGTTTTCGTGCTCGGCCAGCGGACGAGGGCGCTCGTCGCCGAGGCGATGCGCGACGCCGGCATGTCCGGCGAAACGTACGCGGTCTACAGCTCGGTGTTCGAGCGCGGACCGATCACGCTCACGGATCTCGCGAACCATCTCGGCGTGCCGGTGACGACGCTCGCCGACGCGGTGCGGTCGATGATCGAGCGCCGCCACCTCCGTCGCGCCACGCACCCGAGCGACGGGCGCGCCTCGCTGCTCTCGCTCACGCCGGCGGGCCTTCGCGCGCATCGCCGAGCCTCCGCCTCGTTCGAGCGGGCCCACCAAGCCCTCGCGCTCGAGCTCGACGAGATCACCGAGGCATCGGCGCGCTCCACGCTGCAAGGCCTCGCGCGCAGCGCCGAGCGCGCGCTCGCGTCGTTGCGGTCGAGAAGCGCGCGCCGCGCCGGCTGATCAGCAGTCGGTCGCGGCGCGAAGGGCGGCACACGGCTCGTCGCGCCGTGCCGGTTCAAGGGCTCCCATGCGCCGGACGAGCATGGACTTGGGAAACGCGAGGACGTTGTCGAGCGTCGCGACGCCTTCGGCCGGGAGCCCCTCCGGCTCGCCGACCGGGACCTCCGTGGGAATGCCGCGGATGGTCCGGGTGATCGGGGCGACGAGGATCGTTCGGAGCACCGGCACGGCCTCGTCCCGGGTGAGGACGAGGTAAGGCCGTCCCTTCGCGTCCTGGGTCTCGCCCCACCAGATCTCCCCTCGAGCGGGGATCACCAGGGCTCGTCCTCGATCGAGCGGATCGCGGCGCCCGTCGCCGCGGCCACCTCGTCGTCGTCCTGCGGAACGCGCCGATACCCGTTGGAGATCGCCTCGCCGATTCCGCGACGCCGCTCGGCCTCCACGAGCGCCTCGAGCGCCGTACGGATCGCCTCCGCCTTGGTCTCGAATCGGCCCCCGGTAACCAGCTCCTCCAGCGACTCGGCGAGGCCGTCCGGGATGCGCACCGCAATCTGCTCTGACATGCACAGAGCATACCACTCAGCCACCCCGATGAGGCCGCTAGCCCTGGAACTCGGCGAGCATCGCCAAGGCGCGGCGCTCGTCGACGAGATCGCCCTTCACCCGGCACAGCTCGAGGGCCTCCTCGATCGCCGCGGCCGCCTCCGCGCCGCGGCCGCCGAGCCTGAGCACCTCCGCCAGCCCGAGGAGGGACTCCACGCGCAGGTCGAAGTACTCGGTCGGTCTCGACTCCTCGACGGCCGCCGTCGCCGACGCGATCGCCTCGTCGATGCGGCCCAACCCGGCGAGCGCCAGACCGCGCACGGTCCGCCAGCGGACGTCCGCGTCGACGTCGCCGGCGATCGTGATTCGCTCGCTCAGCTCCGCCTGCGCGAGCGCATCCGCGTGGCGTCCCTGCCGATACAGCGCTTCGCCGAGGTCCGGCGCGATGCTCGACAGGTGCCCGATGTCGTCGATCTCCTCGCAGAGCTCGCACGCCTCGCGGAGCTCGGCCTCGGCCGCCGCCCACTCGCCGGCCAGGATCTCCACGCCCCCCGCGTAGCGGAGCGCGCTCACGAGCGCGACCCGGTCCCCGACCTCGCGGGCGCGCTGCTTGCTGCGCCCCACCAGCCGGCGGGCCTCCTCGAAGCGTCCCCGCATCGCCTCGAGCTCCGACCGATCCCGGTCGAGGAACGCCTCGATTCGCAGATCCGGCGACGCGTCGCGAGCGAGCTCGTCGAGTTGCCGCAGCCCCTCATCCACGGGCGTGGGGCCCTCGACGATCCCGAGCCCCAGCCACTTGATGGACTCGGCCTCCTGGCGGCGATCCCCCGCACGGCGGGCGTGGGCGACGGCGAGCCTCAGCTGCTCCATGCCGAGCGCCAGGCGGCCCTGCCAGAAGCGGATCGTCCCGACGATCGACCTCGCCTCGCCCAGACCCGACTCGTCCCGCCACTCCTCGAATCGCTCGGCGTAGGTCTCGGCCTCCCGAAGGGACTCCTGCTGGTCGGCCTCCGGGTCGAGGAGGATGTGGACCGGGATGCGTCGGAGACCCGCCCGCGCCTCGAGCCGCGGCTCGCCGGCCGCCCGGGCCTCGGCCATGGCCCGGCCGAGGATCTCGTGGGCGCGACGCAGGTCGGTCCGCGACATGGCGGCGCCGAGATCGACCAGCACGTCGGGGCGCCGTGGATCCCCGGCCGGCAGGAGGTCGACGGCGCGCGAGAGCAGGTTCACGGCGGCCGAGATGTCCCACCGCGCGAGCGCGCGGCGGCCCGCAGACACGAGCAGCGCCGCCGCTCGCTCCGCGAGCCCGAGCGCCCGCTCGTCGGCGGGCCCGAGCTCGGCTCGATAGCGGGACGCCTGCTCGAGATGGTAACCGAGGATCTCCTCGAACTCGGTGACCCGCGCGCCGGCCCGGTCCTGCAGCCACGCGGCGAACCGCTCGTGGAGCTCGGACCGCGCCCGCTTCGGCAGCGATTCGTACGCGGCGTCGCGCACGAGGATGTGGCTGAAGCGGAAGGAATCCTCACCCGCGAAGCCGGAGCGGTCGGGGCGCACGAGCTCCTTGCGCAGCAACGCCTGCAGGTGCGAGCCGACGAACGGGCGATCGGCCTCGGGCGACAGCTCGGCGACCGCGCCCCACCAGAACACCTTGCCGACGACCGACGCGCGCTGGATCACCGCGCGCTCGCCGGCTTCGAGCTGGTCGAGCCGCGCCGACAGCAGCGCGTTGATCGTGGCCGGCACCGCGATGCGCGAGAGGTCACCGCGCGCGGTCCAGTGACCGTTCGCGCGCTCGAGCGTCCCGTCGTCGATCAGCATCCGCAGCATCTCCTCGACGAACAGCGGGTTGCCTTCGGCCGCGTGGGTGATGCGCGCGCGTGCGCTCTCGGCGAGGCCGGTCTGCCCGAGCAGGTTCTCGATCAGGAGCTCGCACTCCTCCTCGGTCAGCGGCTCGAGCGCGACCACCACGCCCGAGCGCTCCCAGTCCGGCCGCGTCTCGCGGATGCTCGGGCGAGACGAGCAGAGCACGAAGATCGGATGGTCGACGCTGAAGCCGGCAACGTACTGCAGGAGGTCGAGGAGCGTCGGCTCGGCCCAGTGGACGTCCTCGACGATCACGACCAGCGGCCGCTCCCGCGCGAGGGCCTCGAGCAGCCGCCGCACCGCCCAGAACGTCTCCTGGATCTCGCCGCCACCCTCGCCGCCGAGGCCGATCGCGGCCGAGACGCGGTCGGCGACCTCGGCGCCCTCCTCGACGCCCTCGAGCAGCACGCGAACCTTCGCGCGTGCCTCCTCGGCCGTGTCGGGCTCGTCGAGCCCGGCGGCGGCCCGCACGATCTCGGCGATCGGCCAAAACGTGATGCCCTCGCCGTAAGGGAGGCATCGCGCCCAGAGGGTCCGGACGCGATCACCCTCGAGGTCGACGAGCTCGTTCACCAGGCGCGTCTTGCCGAGGCCGGCGTCGCCGACCACCGTCGCGAGCAGGCACGCGCGGCGATCGATCGCCTCCTCCAGCGTGCGGCGCAGGCGCGCGAGATCGGCGTCGCGACCGACGAGCGGCGAGTCCAGACGTCGGGCGAACGCGGCCGCGCCCGGCGTGACGTCCAGCAGACGGAACGCCGGGACGCGCTCGGCCTTGCCCTTCAGCTCGAGCGGGTCGACCGCCTTCACGACGACCGCGTCGCGCACGAGCCGCTGCGTCTCCTCACCGAGGAGGATCTCGCCCGGATCGGCCGCCTGCTCCAGCCGGGCGGCGACGTTCACCGTGTCGCCGGTGACGAACGACTGGCCGCTCGCCGGGTCCCCCGCGACGACCTCGCCGGTGTTGATGCCGATCCGGACCTCGAGCCGCGCGCCCCAGTCGCGTTCGAGCTCGACGTTGAGCGGACCGAGAACCTCGCGCATCTCGGCGGCGGCCCGGATCGCGCGCATGGCGTCGTCCTCGTGGACCGTCGGCACACCGAAGACGGCCATCACGGCGTCGCCGATGAACTTCTCGACGGTGCCGCCGTGGCGCTCGACGACCGCGCGCATCTCGTCCGAGTAGCGAGTCATCACGGCGCGGAGCGACTCCGGGTCGAGGCGCTCGCCGAGCGCGGTCGAGCCCGTGACGTCGGCGAACAGCGCGGTGACGGTCTTGCGAACCTCCACGCCCGAGGAGTCTACGGGCCGGTCGCGAAAGCCCGGACGTGACGCTGTCACCGCTTCTTCGCGAGTCACTAGACTTCGCGGAAGCAATCATCGGGGAGGGGGCTTCCATGAGACATCGCGCCGCGGTCCTTGCCGTCCTGGTCGCGATCGCGCTCCTGCCGATTCCGGCCGGGGTCGCGTCCGCCAAGGGCTCGGGGCTCGACTGGCAGTCGTGCTACCGGAGGATGGGACCGTTCGAGTGTTCGAGCTTCCGGGTCCCGCTCGACTACGACGATCCGCACGGGCCGAAGATCGCGCTGGCGGTCGTCCGGCTGCCGGCGTCGGACCCGGCGTCGAGGATCGGCTCGATCCTCCTCAACCCCGGGGGCCCAGGGGGCTCGGGGGTCGACATGGTCGTACAGGCGGGATCGTTCCTCTTCACCCCTGAGGTTCGGGCGCGGTTCGACCTGGTCGGGTTCGATCCGCGCGGCATCCTGCGCAGCTCGCCGCTGCTCTGCGCCCGCTCGCTCAGGGAGGCGTTCGGCTTCTTCGCGCCGTTCTTCTTCCCCATGAGCCCCGAGGAGGAATCGCTCCAGGCCTCGCTCGACGCGGCGCTGAACTCGGCGTGCCAGGCGATGGGCGGGGACATCGTCGACCACATGTCGACGGCAGACGTCGCCCGCGATCTCGACCGGCTCCGCGCGGCGGTCGGCGACGAGCAGATCACGTACGTCGGCTACTCGTACGGCTCGTACCTGGGCGTCGTGTACGCGAACCTGTTCCCGGACCACGTCCGCGCCCTGGTGGTCGACGGGGTGCTCGACCCGATCGCCTGGGCGACCGGTCGAGGCGACGAGGCGGCGAGGGTGCCGTTCTCGACGAGGCTCCACAGCGACGTCGGCGCGATGGCCACGCTGAGAGAGTTCTTCCGCCTGTG
Organism: uncultured Actinomycetes bacterium; assembly: GCA_963716935.1. GTDB lineage: Bacteria > Actinomycetota > UBA4738 > UBA4738 > HRBIN12 > CALGFI01. The sequence goes on from CAVQUN010000009.1 coordinate 152,774, forward strand.
TGACCTCGCGGGCTCGAACGACTGCGCGATCGCGCCGAACTCGGCCGCTCGGTTCGCGACCCTCGCGGATCGGCTCCGAGCCGAGCCGATCGAGATCGTCGATCCGGGCACCGGGGACTCGTTCCCCTTCACGTACGCCGACCTGATCGGGAACACGCTCGGCGCGCTGTACGACTCGGCCAGCTGGGCGGACTACGCGCAGTTCGTGGCCTACGTCGAGGCGGGCATGATCCCCATCGTGCTCGGTGCGGCGCTGCAGAAGGTCCAGGCGCGGACCGGCCTCGGCCCGCCCGGCTTCCGGCTCTACCCCAACTTCGTCGAGGGGTTCCCCGGCGTCGCCTGCTCCGACACCGTGAACCCGGCCGGTCACGCCTACTGGTCGGTGGCCGGCGCCGTCGCCGACGAGCAGGCCGGGTACTTCGGGCGACCGTGGACGTGGGCGACCAGCCCGTGCGCGGTGTGGGACGGGTTCGACGAGGACCGCTACCTCGGCCCGTTCGACCACGTGACGTCGAACCCGGTGCTCGTCGTCGGCACTCTGTTCGATCCCGCGACCCGCTACCAGGGCGCGCTGACCGTGCACCAGCTGCTCCCGAACTCGAGCCTCTTGCGGGTCGAGGGCTGGGGTCACACGTCGCTGTTCCTTTCGGCCTGCGCCGACGAGGCGGTGGCGCGCTACCTGATCGACGCCGTCCCCCCGCCGGACGGAACCACGTGCGCCCAGGACATCGGGCCGTTCCAGCCGCAGAACGGGGTCAGCCGGGCGCGGCAGTCGGTCCGCGCGAAGATCATGTCCGAGGTCGCGCTCGTCCCCTGGCATTGAGGCGTCGCGAACGCGGATGAGCCCCCGGCGCGAACGCGCCGGGGGCTCATCCTTCAGGCGACACCGCGGCGAACCTCGAGCGGCCGCCGGGCCGGGCGGGTCGGCCGGCTCGCCGAGTGCACCGCCTCGCGGACCGCCGGCACCCGGACGCCGTCCCGTCCCATCGCCGCGAACAGGTCCCAGGTCCCCGGCAGCCCTTTCAGCATGTGGGCGCCGCGCTCCTCGAACCGGAGCCCCGACCCGCTCACCACGTCACGAACGGTCGAGGTGACCAGGACCTCGTGAGCGCGAGCCACCCGCGAGACGCGCGCCGCCGCATGGACCGCCACGCCGCTCACCTTGTCGCCGAGGCGCTCGCACTCTCCGGTGTGCAGGCCCACCCGGACCGGCAGCCCCAGGGCCCACAGCGCCTCGGTCAGCGAGAAGCCGCAGGTGATCGCGTGCGTGGCTGTGCCGAACGTCGCGAAGAAGCCGTCGCCCGAGCAGTCGACCTCGCGCCCGCGGAAGCGGCCCAGCAGCTCACGAACCGTGGCGTGATGGCGCTCCAGCAGGCCCCGCCAGCGCCGATCGCCCAGCTCCGCCGCGAGCTCGGTCGACCCGACCAGGTCCGTGAAGAGCAGCGTGACCAGGACCCGGGACGCGTCGTCCTCGGCGCCGATGGTCTGTCGATACTCGTCGCGGTCCATGGCGGACCGTCCCTTCCTCCCCGCGCGAGGGCGGGGACTCGCGATGCGCGGCTGTGGGTGGAGCTCGGCACGAACGACATGCAATCGATCCTTCTCGAAGGTGCCTCGCGGCCGTTCGGGGAAAGAAAAAAGGCCGCCGGGGCGGCGGCCGTGGCGTACGCGAGGCGAACGGGTCAGGCCGCAATCCCGGAGGAGGCGAGCACGATGAACCACATGATTCCGGTCGGGTCCGTCATGTAGCGCCTCCTTTCTCGCTGGCCTATGAAAGATCTACGTTACGCGCCATCATCGGACCGCGCAAGCTTTCGCGCGGAATTCGTCGACTCGCGACGCGAATTTCTCCGGCGACGACCGCTCGTCAGCTCGCGGGCTGGATGCTCGACGCGCCCGAGGTGTCGGACCTCGTGATCTCGGGCGATCCGGAATAGATCAGGTTCGACGCCCCCGAGGCGCCCGCCGAGAGCGACGTCCTCACCGTGACCGCGGCGTGCGAGGCGCCCGACAGGTCGATCGTGAGCTCGCCGATCGACAGGTCCGCCGCCTCGAGGTCGCTCGCGCCGCTGACCGTGACCTCCAGCGCGGCGGCCGAGCCCGAGAGCTCGACGTGGGAGGCGCCCGAGATCTCGAGCCCGCCCCGCTCGATCCCGAGTCCGGCGAAGAGCCGGCTCGCGCCCGAGACCGTGACCGCGAGATCGTGCGAGGCAAGGGGGTCGGCGACGGCGACGGTGGCGGCGCCGGAGACCGACAGCGCGTCCAGCGCCGTCACCGTCACGTCGGCCTCGAGCGTGGCGTCGGTCGTCCCGGTGTTCGGCTCCAACCCAACGTGTAGCGTGTCGCCGTCGACCCCGACGTCGAGCAGGTCGACCAGGTTGTCGTCGACGCGGACCGTCACCGCCGCGGCCGGGCCGACCGTCATGTTCACCTGGAACGCGCTCGAGACCTCGACCGCCGAGAACGTGTCGACCCGGATCTCGCGCGACACGACGTTGCCCGAGCCCTTCACGGTGTTGCAGCCGACGGCCAGCAGGCCGAGCACGAGCGCCATCGCCATCGCGATGCCCGAGGTCCCCCGAGCCTGCGTCACGCTTCGTCTCCCACCGAGCCGTGCCGGACCGCTATTGTCCCCCAATCGACGGCGCGAGCGGACGACGACGCGGGACTCGGTCAAGCGCCGGCGACGGCTCGGCCGCACGCTGACCCCGTACGCGCTGTCGCTGCCCGGCGCGGGCTGGCTCGTGGCGTTCTTCCTGGTGCCGCTAGGGATGATCGTCTACGTGTCGCTCCAGAGCGGCGGGCTCCTCCTCGGCGGCTTCCACTTCACGTGGGAATTCTCCAACTATGCCGAGGCGCTCGCGGACGGCCGCGAGTTCCTGATCCGCTCGATCGTGTACGCGACGGCGGTCACCGCGATCGCGCTCCTCATTGCGTACCCGATGACGTACTGGATCGCCTTCTACGCGGGCCGGTGGAAGGCGTCTTTCCTGTTCCTGATCCTCGCGCCCTTCTTCGTGTCGTTCGTGATCCGGACCGTGCAGTGGGGGTTCCTGCTCGCCGACAACGGGGTGATCCTCGGGCCGCTGAAGAGCCTCGGCCTGCTGCCCGACGACTTCGTGATGCGGGCGCCGGCCGCGACCGCGTCCTCGATCAGCCCGGCGCTCTTGGCCGTGCCGTTGACCGAGATCAACTCGGGCGGGACGCCCGCCCGAAGGGCGGCCGTGAGCTCGGATGCCCCGAACGTGTCGCACCCGAGCCCTTCCTGGGTGAGCACTCGCCGAAGCGCCAGAGCGGTGTTCGCCTTCAGGGAGGGCAGGATCCGAGTCGGACCCTCGGGCAAACTGGTCGCGAAGGCGCGGGTGAACTCGCGGGCGTTGCGCCGGAGCTGGTCCTCGGACACGACGTAGAGCGGCGTTCCGAACCGGCGGGCGAGATCGGCGCAGTCGACGTCCTCGAGGTACAGCCGGCCGCCCCGGACCTCGAGCGCCGAATCGATCCGTCGCGTCGCCGAGTCGCTCGTCTCCGGACCCCTCCTGCCCGGAGTCTATCCAGACAAACTTGTTTCAGCAGAGAGAGCTTCCCCGCACGCGGCCGGGTTCTACCCCGACGGCGACCCGCACTCGGGGTGACCGCACTCGCACGCGTGATCGCCGTGATCCGCGTGACCCGCGTGGTCGAGGCAGTAGGCGCTGCAGTACTCCTGGTCCTGGTCCGTCTGGCAGGTGCAACCCGCATGCTGGCAGTTCACCTCGAACCTCCTTCCCGGCTCGCCACCGAGTCGTACCCGGCGGCCGCGGTTCGCACACGCCGAACGAGGGTGTCCCGTCGATGGCGAAGCGTGCGGTCTGAGGATGTCGAAGGGGAGCTCCAGGGCGCGGTGACCCTCAGGAGATTGGGAGCGAGCCGCGGATCTGCGTCCCCGCGCCCGGTCGAGAGGTGATCGAGAGCTCGCCCCCGCGCGCGGCGAGGCGGTCCTGCATGTTCTGCAGGCCCATCCCGAGCTCGACCTTCGCGGCGTCGAAGCCGGCACCGTCGTCGATCACGGCGAACCGCAGCACGCGCTCGTCGGCCTCGAGGTCGACGCGCGCCGAGCTCGCCGTCGCGTACTTCGCGACGTTCTGCAGCGCCTCGAGAACGCAGAAGTAGACGGCGGCCTCGAGCTCGAGCGGGTAGCGGCCGATGCCGTCGGCGCGGAGGTCGACGGGCACCGGAGACTTGGCGGCCTGGGCCCGGATGGCGGCGGCGAGGCCCTCGTCGACGAGCACGGCGGGGAAGATGCCGCGCGCGAGGTCACGGAGCGTCTGGTTCGCCTCGCGGGCGTCCTGCGAGATCTCGCCGAGCAGCCGCTCGGCCTCGGCCGGATCCTTCGAGAGCATCGAGCGGGCCAGGCCCGCCTTGACCGCGAGGGCGACGAGCTGCTGCTGCGCTCCGTCGTGCAGGTTGCGCTCGAGGCGCCGGCGTTCGGCGTCCTGCGCCGTTACGAGCCGCTGGCGTGAGGCCTGCAGCTCCTCCATCCGATGCAGGAGCTCGTCGGTGAGGCGGACGTTGCGGAGCACGAGGCCGGCCTCGGACGCGAGCGTGCGGGCGAGCGACTCCTCCGTCTGCGAGAGGCGCTCGTCCCGCGGCTTCGTGAGCGAGAGCGCCCCGAGGAGGTCGCCCCGGTCGTGCACGGGCAGGAACAGGGTCACGCCGGCGGGGGCCGTCGCGACCCCGTCGACGACCGGGATCGGCTCGGCCTCGCGAGTCAGCGACCCCGGCCATACGGCGTGGGCGTGCAGCTCGCTCCCGGACCGCAGCCAGACGGAGGCCTCCGAGGCGCCGGTCCCCTCGGCGAGGATCCGTGCGGTCTCGGTCACGAGATCCTCCGTCGCGACGGTCTCGCCGACGCGCTCGGCGAACTCGGCGAGCACCTCGTACGGGGAGGCGCGCCGGCCGAACACCAGGCGGTTCGCGAACCCGTGCGCCCTCGCGCGCACGGGCTGGAATGCGACGGCCACGAGCGCGGTCGCGGCGAGTGAGAGCGCGAGGTTCGAGCGACCGCTCCCGCCGATCAGCGACCCGATGCCGACGACGATCGCGATGTAGGCGCTGGTGATGAACGCCGCGAGCACCGCGACGACGATCGTGCGCGCGAGGACCGTCGAGGCGCCGAAGAGCCGGTGACGGAGCATCGCGGCCACGAACGCGATCGGCAGCGGCGCCGCGAGGATCCAGAACATCGGCACCGCGTACAGGTCGTAGAGCATCGCGCTCGTGCCCGTCGTGAAGACGAGCCCCGGCAGGTACACGGCCGAGTAGCCGACGCACGCGGCGAACACGGCGACGACGACGATCTTCGTCTGGCGCCGCTGCTCGGGATCGGCGTGGGTCCGGTACCGCTGGATCTGGGCGACGAGCCCCACCGCCCATCCGCCGAGCATGAGCAGGAGGAACGCCGGGAACGACGCAAGGAACGGGTCGATGAGGCTGAGGTGCGCATGCGGGACGAACGTGAACGCCGCCACGTAGACCGCCCACACCACGGCCTGGATCGGCGCCCACCGCGGCACCAGCCGGCCGTCGGGGAACGAGAGGAAGAACACGATCGCGAGGTACAGGCCGACGAACTGCAGGAAGCTCTGCGGGAGCCACCACGGCGCCGACAGGTGGAGCGCGTCCGACGTCGGCGTGACCCACAGCGAGTACATGAGCAGGCCGGTCGCGAACAGCAGGGCGGTGCCGCGATGAGTCTGCCGCCAGACGATCAGCGTCGAGACGGTCATGAACGCGACCACGAAGAGGACCTCGAGGCCGAGGACCACGAACGCGTAGGCCCTCGGGCCGAGGACCAGGAGCGAGGCGCCGTCGTGCTGTTGCACGTACGCGGCGTTGATGGACTCGGCGGTCTCGAGCAGCCGCCGGTAGCGCGACGGGATCGCGGCCAGCCACAGGCCGAGCCCGGCGGCCACGATCGTGCCGAACAGCGGCCGGGCCACCCGCACGAACGTGCGGCGCCGCACGACCGCCTCGACGCGGGTCGGCGCGGGTTCGGTGGCGGTCGCGGGGCCGTCGTCGACCTTCATCGAGGTGACGGTAAGACGGAATCGCGATTGGGTCCACGCGATGCCGGCGGATGGGGCATCGAGCCGGGAATCCCCCGTCCGCGGGCCGACCGATAATGCCCCGTCGCGACCTGGCCCCGGAGCTGAGGTGACCGAGCGAAACCGCGTGACCCCGTTCGGCGAGATCATGGCGATCCCGCAGCGCGGCCTGTTCATGGGCAACCGCGGGAGCATCCATCGCGGGCGGACGATCGTGCGTCCCTGGCAGGTGCGCCGATGGATCACCTGCGCGCTCGAGCACAGGGGCTGGGTCGCGCCGAGGTGGGAGCCGGGCCGGTGGACGCCGCTGTTCTTCTGGGACGAGGCGGTCGCGCTCGCGGCGGGCCACCGGCCGTGTGCGCTGTGTCGCCGTCGCGAGTACGACGCGTGGCTCAAGGCGTGGGCGCTCGCGTTCGGCGAGCGGCCGAGGGCCGACCCGATGGACCGGCGGATGCACGCCGAGCGGGTGGGGGTCGACCGGCGGCAGCGCCGCCACGCGATCGCGTGGCCCGACGTGCCCGTGGGTGCCTTCGTCGCGATCGGCGAGGTCCCGGCGCTCGCGCTGGCGGATCGGCTCGTGCCGTGGTCCCCGGAGGGCTACGGGGCGCCGCTCGATCGTCCCGCGCGTGGCGCGGCGTCGGTCCTCACGCCGGTGTCGACCGTCGAGGTCCTGCGTCACGGATATCGTGCGTCCGTGCACCCGACCGTCGGGTAGGTCCCAGCTCCGCGAGATCGGTTGGGATCAGTCCTGCGGATCGCTGGGGGGTCTGCCCGCGGAGCGCATCGCGCGACGGTTCGGAACGAAACCCGGCTCGAGCGACCATCGGCGCCCGGGCGCGAGTCGTCGCAGTCTTCGGGTCATCCCGGAACGAGCCGGCCGAAGCTCGAGCCTCAGCGCCAGACCCTGGAAGAGGTCGCGCGCAGCGTTGAGCAGATCGCGAGCGCTCGTCCATCGGTCGGCGACCGAACGCCAGAACCACACGTCCGTCCACAGCCTCCACGCACGAGCCAACGGCATCGGGAGTGCCGGCGCCTGTTTGCCCGGGATCGGCATCCCGGCCGCGCCGACGAGCCGGCGCTCGAGGTCTCCAGGGGTCAAGCCGGCCCGGACCGAGTCGGGGATGAGGGCACGTTCTTCACCATGCTCGGCAACCTCGATGAGATGAAGCAACACGCCCCCGATGCGAAACGAGCTGGCCGTCCCAACCACGTAGTCCCAGTCGATCGCGGAGCCCTCGAGACGGAGCAGGAAGCGCGCGTCGTTGTAGTTCCGCAGCACGAAGTTCCGGCGCCGCTGCACTTTGTCAGAGAGAAGCAGCAACATGTCCTCCGCCGAGGGGACCAGCACCGACCGGCCGCCCCATCGCAGCTCTCGCGCGCGGTCGAAGATCGCCGGGTGAACGAAGGCGGGGAGGAATCGCGGTCCCGACGGACGCCCGCGAGCCATCAGGCCGAGACTCACCTGATATCGCTCCTCGGTGAGCTTGGCCATCGAGTACTGCGCGATCCAACCCTGAGGGGCCCGGGACATCCGGAGCTTCGTGAGCACGAACCCCTGCTCGTCCCAGAGAGCCTCGACGAGGGCGGACGCCGCAGCGACGCGCGGAACCATCAGGTCGAGGTCGTGCGAGATGCCGTGGCGATACGCCGGGTAGGCGGCCTGCAGCCCGATGCCGAATTGCAGCAGGATCTGCGACTCGCGATCGAGCAGGTCCACCAGGAGATCGCTCAAGAGCTCGTGGTGATGAAGGACGCGCGTCCGGATGTCGTCGAGAGCGACCCGGCCCGGGGCGACCTCGGTGGGTGCGGGGAGCAGCACATTGAGGGGCCACGTCGTCGCAAAGACACGCCCAGAGATCGTCAGACACCGCGGGTCCGCGCCGGCCCGCTCGAGCAGGTCGAGCGCGATCAACAACGTCTTGTGCTTCAGGAGGTCGGGATACCAGGCATCGAGTCCGGTGGAAGCATCGAGTCGATCCACGAGCTCGCGCGCGACCTCGAGCGCCCGGTCGCCGTCGTCGGGCCAACCGAGGGCGAACAGGATCTCGGACCGAGGTCTCAGCCGACCGTCGATCGTGCGCATGATTCCTCTCGGTAGGCCTGTATCAGGTCGGCGGCGCGCGCCTCCACTTCCGAGGGGCTCCGAGCGCTCGTGTCGATCATCACCGTCTGCCCGAGAGCGCGCGCGTGACGCGCGACCGAATCGCGATTGGCCACGAAGTACCCGGCGTCGTCGACCGTCCTTCGACTATTGACGCTGAGCGACAGTCCTTCTCGCACCTCGCGGCCGCGCAGTCGCTCCGCGACGGTCTCATGGTCACCGACCAGCAGGATCGTCAGGTCCGGTCGTACGAGCTTCCGCTCGAAGGGCCGAGCGTGGGCGAGCACCTCGTCCTCGGAGAAGACCCCCTCCGCGACCATCAGACCGATGACGCTGGGCAGATACCGATCGCAGATCACCGCTCGAGTCGAGAGCGCCTCCCGAACGAGCTCAGAGAGGTGGACGACGCCGGCGAGGTAGTAGCCGAGCCTCGTGAGCGGCGTCATGCGCTCGTCCATGCGGTTCTCGTCGCGAAACCGCCGCCACTCCGGCGGGAAATGGAACGCCGTCGCGTGCAGGCGCACCGCCAGCCGGGAGACGAGCGTGCTCTTGCCGACGCCGCTCGTGCCCTCGACCACGAGGAAGAACGGTCGCTCCTCGGGCGAGACGAGAGCGTCGGGGTTCACGCGCCGCGCCCCGCGGGTTCGGGCTCCCCCAGGATCGTCACGGTTCCCGCATCACCGTCCACGCGGACGCGCTGGCCGGTTCGGATCCGCTGGACCGCGTCGCCGGTGCCGACCACCGCGGGAAGGCCGTATTCGCGGCAGACGATCGCGGTGTGACTCATGACGCCGCCGACGTCGGACACGGTGGCGGCGATGTGCACGAAGACCGGGGACCAGCTCGGCGAGGTCGCCGGGCAGACCAGAACGTCGCCCGGCTCGATCTCGCGAAGCTGCGAGAGGTCACGGATGATACGGGCCGGCCCCTCTGCAACGCCGGGAGCTGCCGGCGACCCGAGAATGATCGCCTCATCTCGCTCATCCCCCTGAGCGAGCCACTGAGCAACGGTCTGCGGCGTGATCCCCCAGAGCATCACCGTGAACGGCTCGTTGACGGCCTCGGGGGCTCGGCCGACGGCCGGAGGGGGGCTCAGCTCCTTCAGGGCCTCGAACAGCGCACGGCGCCGAGCGACCAACGGCCGCCAGTGCGCGCCGCCCACTCCCTGGCGCCCGACCGCCCACGCGGCGACCGACTCGTAGAGCGCCTCGGCGACCTCGAGCCGGCGGAGGTAGAACAGATCCTCCGGGTCGTCGAAGCAGCCCATCCCTGCCAGCGTCCGTCCCAGCTCCCGGGACTTGGCCCAAAACGTCGACGTGATCCAGTGCTCCACGTACAGGACGTGCTCCTCGATGTAGACCGACACCTTCCGAGCCAGATCCAGCAGCTCTCCGAAGGCGGCGCGATCCTGCGGCGCGAGCAGTTCCGCGTACTCCGACGCGAGCCGCGATCGCTCGGTCAGCGTCGACTCAGTCGACCGTTCGAGTGAGCGGCCCGAGGCGAGGAGCCGAAGGTATTCCTGGACGAAGCGCAGTGGGATCGTCTGATCCTCGAGCCAGGTCGGGAAGGCATGGGACATTGCGGGGTGGCCCGGGTCGGTCGCGATGCGGAACCATGGGTCGGCGACGTCGGCCCAGTGCTCCTTCCAGGTGCGGCCCGCCTCGGAGTCCGCGAGCGCGCGTTCGAGCGACGGCCAGCTCGTGGCCTCCTGAACCACGTCGGACAGCCCCAAGGCATGGGCCTGTTCCGCGAGTCGCCGCAGCTCGTCGTCGGGCCGGTAGAGCTCGATCGGCTCACCGGCGACCATTTGCGCGATCGTGGTGTCCGCGATGTCCGGAAAGGCGCGGCGACAGAAGTCGAAAAGTGCCAGATAGGCCGCGTACCCGATGTTGAGCAGCTCGAAGTGGTACTCGTACGCCTCGAAGAGGATCGCAATCAGGCGGTCGAAGCTCCGCACCATCTCGAAGCCGGTGGAATAGCCTCGGTGCTCGAACACGACCGATTCGTCTTCCAGGTCCGGGAGCGGCGCGAAGGACAGCGACCGCAGGTCGTCGAGAAGCGCCCCGAGGCGCTTCTTCCACGCCTCATAGATCGCGTCCCAGTGGTCGTAGTAGTGCTGCGCTCGCGCCCGGAAGACCTGGGCTCGCGCCTGGATCACGGCCTCGTCCTCGACGCCGATTGGGCTGAGGTACAGGCGGCCGAGGAGAATTCGCTGATCGACCCCGAACGCGGGCGGCATCGCGAAGATTCGGGTGTTGAACGCTCCGAGCGCACGCCACCAGTTCTCCGGAATGACCTCGTCGTACGGGTAGATGGGATCGGGGTTGTGCAACCGATCCTGGAACCAGAAGCGGCCCTCCTCCTCCGCGCGGTGGTCCTCTGAATACAGGTGGTACCAGGAATACATCTCCTCCCAGCCCGCTGCCGACGCAGGGGTCTCCACGTCGAAGGGACTGAGAAAGGCACCGCTCACCATCGGCGTACCTCCGATCGATGGAGGGCGCCCGCCGCTTCCGGCGGAACGCCCGTTCTCGCGAGCGGACGGGTCAGCACGCCGACCACCGCATCGATCGGCTCCATGGATCCGAGCAGGACCTCGGGCGCCTCGCCCCAGCGAGTCTCTGGCCGGGCCTGGACGATCCACGTCGCCGCGTCATCGCGGCTGACGACGAACTCGACAAGTTGGGATCTGCCGCGGAGCCGCTCGACCGTGCGGCCGAGCTTCGCGATCCGGCGCACGTCCTCGTCCCGGAGCGATGGGCGATCCCTGCGGTCGGGCTCCACCTCGCGCTCATGCGTCGCACCGCTCGCGTCGAGCAGCAGTTCGGTCGGCTTGTGCGCGACCGAACGGCGGACGATCTCACCGTTCACGGTGTCAACGAGGAAGAAGTCCGGGGTTACGAGACCGGTCATCAGCGGCGCTCCGAGCCCCCAGATCGACTCCACCGCGATGCTCGACCGGTCGCCGTTCGCTGGATCGAGCGTCGTCAACACGCCCGCCGTCCCGGCGGGGACCATCCGTTGGACGACGACGGCCATCGCGACGTCGTCCGAGAGGCCCTCTCGCCTTCGGTATGCGATCGCACGCGCGGTGAACGCGCTCGCCCAACACCGCACGACGGCGGCGATGACGGCCCGGGGGCCGATCACACCGAGGAAGGAGTCGTGCAGGCCCGCGAAGCTCGCCCCCGTACCGTCCTCGGCGACCCCGCTCGAGCGCACGGCGACGGGGAGATGCCCTGCGCCGAGACCCTCGGAGAGTCGCTCGTACTCGTCCGCCACCTCGGCGAGCACCGGGGCCCGCGCGACCTCCTCGTGGATACGACCTTGGATGGCCTTCGCCTCGGCGGACAGATCCGTGATCGAGATCGTCGCCGACAGCGCCGAGCATCGAGCCGAGATCTCGGCGCGAGCCGACGCCGGGAGCGCCGAGAAGAAGGCCGACGTGGTCACGACGAACCCGGGCGGGACCGGGATGCCAGCGCGGGCAAGCGTCACCAGTCCCGCGGTCTTGCCGCCAACCGTGGAGGGGTCGGCGGTCGCGTCGCCTATCGGAACCGTGTGCGTGGCCACCGCGCGCCTCCCACCTCATGCGAGATGAGTAACCCCGGGCCCCCCACCACACTCCACACGCAGCGGTCCAAGCAGGGATGCGTCACGTGGACTAGATCACGTACGCCATGGCCGGAAGGGTTGCGT
>CAVQUN010000010.1:0-19414 GCA_963716935.1 uncultured Actinomycetes bacterium
TGCGTCCCGGCGGCCGGCTGCTGAATCACGGGATCGCCCGGCCGCCCAACGCCGGCCGGACGCGCTTTCGCCGAAACAGCTTCATCGACCGCTACGTCTTCCCCGACGGCGAGCTCCACGAGCTCGGCAGCGTGATCTCGACGATCCAACAAAGCGGGCTCGAGGTCCGCCACGACGAGGGCCTGCGCGAGCACTACGCGCTCACGCTGCGGGCGTGGGTGCGCAACCTCGAGGCGAACTGGGACGCGTGCGTCGCCGAGGTCGGTCCGGGCCGGGCGCGCGTGTGGCGCCTCTACATGGCGGCGTCGACACTGAACTTCGAGGCCGGCCGGACCCAGGTGCACCAGATGCTCGCGGTCAGACCCGAGCGCGGGGACGCGGGGGTGCCGCTCCGCCCGCGGTTCGAGTAGCTCAGGCCTCGCGACGAAACCGAGTAGGCTGGGTGCCGTGAGCGAGCGGCCGCGCCGGCACGACGAGGTTCTCGGCGCGAACGTCGTCCTTCTCGACTGGTCCACCGACCGGCGGGCGGACATGGCCGAGGCGCTCGAGCTCCTGTCGCCCGATCCTGTCGATCTCGACGAGCTCCGGGTCCCGTTCCTCGCGCTGGAGCGGACGTCCGTCCAGAAGGCCGAGCGCGCCCGCGACCTGCTCGAGGAGGCCGGCGGCACGGTCGAGCTCCGGGACGCGTGGGTGACCCGCGACGCGCCACCCCCGGTGGCGGCGCGACCGTCCTGCCCCTTCTGCGGTTCCGCCGCGACCCAGCCCTACACCCACGCGGGGCCGGGCGCGCGCAAGCGCATGAAATGCACGACGTGCGGCCAAACGTTTAAGTCCGCCTAGACGATCCGGCTCAAACGACCCGGACCTCGACGCCCGGCAGATCGGCGAAACCGTGAGCGTCTGCCGTCACGAGGACGCGGCCGGTCGCGACGGCGGTCGCCGCGATGATCAGGTCGTGCGCACCCCTCGGCCGTCCGGACGAGCGGGCGAACGCGAGCAGGTGTGCGTGGGCGCGCGCGGTAGCGAGCTCGTAGTCCTCGACGGACAGCGTCGCGAGGACCTCGTCGACGAACGCGGCGCGTCGAGCGCGATTCCGTGGGTCCGCGAGCTCGACGCCGACCAGGAGCTCCGCCGCGGTGATCGCCGCGATCGCGACGTCGTCGTCGTCCGCGATCGCTCGCTCGAGCTGCCTCGTCCGTCGCTCGGCCGAGACGAGCACCGTCGTGTCCAGAATCAGGCGGTCCAGTCGCGCTCCTCGGCGACGAGAAGAGCCCGCAAGTCCGCCAGGTCGGCAGGCCACTCGGGATCCGGCGCGCGGCGTCCGAGCATGTCCTTCACGCTCCGTCCCGACGCGGCCTCGGCCGGAACGATCCGAGCCACGGCGCGGCCACCTCGCGTCACGCGGAAACTCTCGTGGCCGTGCTCGACCGAGTCGAGCAGGTCGGAGAAGTTCCGGGCGGCGTCGGTGGCCGAGATATCCTTCATCAGGCGAATCAGATTATCAGATCCAGGCGAACCGCTTGCCACTGCGGCAACCCTAGGCCGCGGTACCGACAGGCGCGGGTGCTCTCACCCGCGGGCGGCGAGGGGCTCCGCAATCCTTCGGAAGACCATAGGGACTCGGGCCGAACGACTCCGCGGACCCCGACCCCCCCGGGGAAGATGGTCTCGAGGCGTGAACTGAGGGGGTGGGTTGCGGTGCGGCAACGACGCGGAAGGCTCGTCATTGCGATAGCGGCGGCCTCCTTGCTCCTGCTCCCATGGATGTCCGCCGCAGCGGCTTCCTCCATCACATGGGACCGAGGCGTCGCCCAGAGCGTTTCCTCGGTCGTGGCCGACGGCGCCGGCAACGTGTATGCGACCGGCTTCCGGGTCGACCGAACCTCGCGCCGGGAAGACCCCTCCATGGTGTTCTTCAAGTTCGGTCCCGCCGGGCAGCAGCTCTGGAAGCGCGCGTGGAACCCCTCCCACGCGTGGGCCGAGGGCCGCGACCTCGCGATCGGCGACGACGGCTCCGTGTACCTGTCCGGCGTCATGAACGCGGACGGCTTCGAGGGCAACCAGTGGTTCATCCGGAAGTACTCGCCCGACGGGGCGCTGCTCTGGCGGCGCCAGACGCCGAACTGGCGAACGCCCTCCCTCGTCGGTCACGCGGGGTCGATCTCGGGCATCGCCGTCGGCGCCGGGATGGTCGTCGTGTCCGGCTACGACTTCGGCTGCTGCGGGGACGTCAGCAGCGACGGCTGGGTGCGTGCCTACGACCTCGACGGCGCCCTGCAGTGGACGAACCCCTTCGAGGCGAGCCAACCGACCGGGACGAACGACGCCGCGAACGCGATCGCGATCGGCGCCCTCGGACGCGTGTACGTCGTCGGCTGGATCGCGACCGCCGCCGAGACCGACGTCGACCGTGCGGATCACGAGACCATGGTCCAGAAGCTCGGTCCCTCGGGCGGCGTGGTGTGGACTCACGTGTTCTTCGACCACCACAAGAGGGATCGCGACGGCGCGACGGGAGTCTCCGTGCGCGGCGACCGCCTGATGGTCACGGCCGAGGCCGGCGGCAACTTCCGCGGCCGGCCGTCGCACGCGTGGCTCGCGAGCCTGACCTTCGGCGGCGGCGTGCGGTGGACGCGGTCGTGGGGGACGACGACCGCCCGCGCGGCCCAGCCGACCTCGGTCTCGATCGACCCGAGGGACGCGACCTACGTGGCCGGCACCGCGCGAGATCCGTCGAACGACGGGACGAACGCGTTCGTTCGGAAGTACTCGAGGAGCGGCGCGCTGGCCTGGGAGATGGTTCTTCGCAACGGCGAGCGGTTCATGAACGCGAGCGATATCTTCGCGCTGTCCGACGGTGCACTCGCGACCGGATGGCAGACGACGGAGGCGTACTCCTCCTTCTCCGCGTCGGGCGGGTGGCTCTGGAAGCTGCGCGGGTGACCGTGCGGGTCAGGTGGGCCAGTCGGGCTTCTTGGGCTCCTGGCTCATCAGGTCGTCCAGCGAGGGCTTGCGCTTGGACTCGACCTCGGCGAGCTTCTCCTCGAGGCTGGCCGGCCCCACATCGCCCGCCGCGGCGAGCATCTCCTCGAGCGACTTGCCGGCACTCCCCTTCAATCGGATCCGAAGCGCCGCGAGCACCGAGGCGTGTTGCTCGGACAGCCCCTGGGCCACCTTGATCTCGGTCAGGGCCGCCTCGGCCAGCGCGAGGAGCTCCTCGTCGTTCACGTCGCCAGTCTGCCACCACAGCTGCGAGTAGTCGCTTCGGCCGCGACAACGGAGGATGGGGGCGTGCAGCTCGAGGATCGCGACGACGACACGCCGGGCGCGCCGGCACTCGCCCCGCTCCTGCAGGCGTTCTCTCCCCTGGCACTCCACGTCCGGCGGCCGCCCGGGCCGATGGTCGGCCGCCCCGTCGAGCTGACCGCGATCGAGCAGGAGATGTCCTCGGTGGCCTCGCGCGGCCTGGCCGGCCTGAGCGTCGAGGGCGAGCCGGGGATCGGGAAGACGCGACTGCTCCTCGCCGCGATCGACATGGCGAGCGCGCGTGGGCTCACCACCGTCGCGGTCGCCGCCGACGAGGAGCTGAGCGGCCCGTTCCTGCTCGCGCGCTCGATCGTCGGCTCGCCCGACGCGCTCGCGGCGGCCGAGGGCACCCCGGCGGCCGACGCCCTCGCGCGCTGCATGGACGCGATGTCCGGACAGGACGACCCGAGCCTCGCGAGCCTCGCGCCGGATCGCAAGCTCCTGCGCACCTACGACCTCGCGGCGGTCGCGATCCGCGACCTCGCGGCCCGAACGCCCCTCGCGCTCTTCCTCGACGACCTGCAGTGGGCCGACGACGACAGCCTGCGCCTGCTCCGATACCTCGTGCGCGCCGACTCGGCGAGCCCGATCTTCCTCATGGCCGCAATCCGGCCCGAGGAGCTCGCGCTCGTCACCGAGGCCGTGAACCTGCTCGCCGACATGGACCGCCTCGGCCTCGTGCGGCGGCTCACGCTCAGCCGCTTCACGCAGGTCGAGACGCGGGAGCTGCTCGAGCAGGTCCTCGGCGCTCCGGTGAACGCGGCGAGCGCCGCCGCGATGCACGCCCAGGCCGAGGGCGTCCCGTTCATCGTCGGCGAGATGGCGCACGCGTACCGCGACGGCGGCCTGATCCAGCAGATCGACGGCACCTGGACGCTCGCGCGCAACGCCGAGCGCCTGGTCCCCTCAGCGGTCCGCACGATGATCTCGCGCCGCGCCGCGCACCTGCCGGACGCGACGAAGGACTCGCTCGCGTACGCGGCCGTCCTCGGGCGGCGCTTCAGCCTGAAGGACCTGTACGAGGTCGAGCTGCGCGTCGTCGAGAACCCGCCGACGATGGAGGACCTCGCCGCCTCGCTCACCCCCGCCGTCGCCGCCGGGCTGCTGACCGAGCACGGCGCGAGCTCCGCCGCCGACTACAGCTTCCCGCACGAGCAGATCCGCGAGTTCGCGAGCGCCGCCCTGCCGGCGACCCGTCATCGCGCGATCCACTCGGCGATCGTCGAACTGCTGCTCGCCGGAGAGCCCTCCCCCGAGAGCCTGCCGCTGCTCGCGCACCACGCGAAGGCCGCCGGCGACGCCGACGTGTGCGTCAAGTTCTCGCTCGAGGCGAGCAAGAACGCGCTCGCGGCCAACGCGCCCGAGGAGGTCCTGCGGGTGGTCGATGTCGCCCTGCCCTCGGCCGCGACCTCGAAGGACCGCGTCGCGCTGCTCGAGGCGCGCGATCAGGCGCTCGACATGCTCCGGCGCCCCGCCGACCGGATGGAGGGGCTCGCCGAGCTCGGCGCGCTCGCCGAGGCGCTCGGCGACACCGCGCTCGAGGTCGACGTCCGCCTGCGACGCGCCGCGGCCCTTCGCACCGCCGAGGAGGAGGACCGCGCCGCCGTCCTCGCCCGCGAGGTCCGCGAGCTGGCGGTCTCGCGCGGCGACGCGCGGATGGAGCTCGCCGCCTGCCTGGAGCTCGGCCAGGACCTGCTCCGCTCGGCGATCGGCGAGAGCTACGACCCCGCCGCCGAGGAGGTGGACCTCGACGCCGCCGAGGAGCCGTACCGGCGCGCGGTCGAGCTCGCGCGCGAGCTCGGTGACGAGGCGAGCCTCGCCGCGGCGCTCCGCGAGATCGCCGTTATCGGCGTCGGCCGGATCCGCGAGTGGTTCGTGAGCGTCATCGACGCCGGCGAGCACATGCCGTACATGGTGCGCATCGCGGCCGGCGAGGCGATCGAGGACCTCGTGCCGGAGCTCCCGATCGGGCCGATCGACGCCGAGGCGCGCGAGCTCCTCGAGGAGGCGCTCGAGCTGTTCGAGCGGCTCGGCGACCGCCGGGGCGCGATGTCCTCGATCATCGCGATGGGGTACCTGAACTGGGCCGCGGACATCCACGTCGGCGCGAACGCGGCCCGGCACATCGAGGAGATCCGCCGCCTCGTCTCGCGCAAGGAGGCGTTCACCAACGAGAGCGAGCGCGCCGCGTTCGAGGCCCAGATGCTGTACGGGGTGCACGTCTTCTCGCGCGCGAAGGTGATCCCCGACCTCGCGATCTCCCGAGGGGAGCTTGCGTACGACAAGGCGCGGGAGATCGGCGACCGCGCGCTCGAGTTCCTCGCCGCGGGCGGGACCGCGCTCGCGCACCTCGACGTCGGCGACGTGGCCGAGGCCAAGCGCTGGACCGACCGGGCCGCCGCGACCGCCGCCGAGAGCCCGACGCCGCTTCGCGCGCGCCGGCTCGAGACCTGGCGCGGGCTGACGCTCGCCGCCGAGGGCGACGCGGCCGGCACGCGCCGGCATCTCGAGCGCGCCGTCGCGCTCGCCGGCGAGCAGGGCCTGCCGGCCGGGCGCGCCGACGCCCTCGCGCAGCTCGCGCTCACGGCCGCGCGATTGGGCGCCGAGCAGGGCGACGACGAGCTGCTGGACCTCGCCGAGCGCTCGGCGGGCGAGGTCGACCAGATCGCCCGCGGGCTGCCCGGCCACCCGCCGTGGGGCGCCCAGGCCGACGCCGCGCGCGCCCGCGTCGCGCTCGCACGGGGGGATCTCGAGCGGGCGCAGGAGCACGCGCGCTCGGCGATGAACGCGCTGGACTCGGCGCGGCACGAGGACCTGCACCTGGAGGTGGTGGCGCCGACGGCCGCCGCGTTCCGGGCGGCCGACGCCCCGGAGTGGCCCGGGATGTGCCAGATGGTCCAGATCTATCTCGCGATGATCGGGCAGCGGACCCTCGACGAGGACGTGCGCGTCCGCTGGTTCCGCGGCCCGGTCGGGCGCGAGCTGACCGAGCTCGCCGGGCCGCTCGACGAGACGTCGGCGCCGGCCGAGGGCGACGGCACGCTCGAGGGCGAGGACGCCGCGCTGCTTCGCAACCTGATCCAGGGGCGAACGAACGAGGAGATCGCCCAGGAGCTCGGGATCGACGAGCAGGCGGTGGTGCGCCGGCTCGGCGAGCTGTTCACCCGGATCGGCGCTTCCTCGCGGGCCGAGGCGACCGCGTTCGCGTTCCGGGAGCGGGTGCTCTAGCGATGCTGCGGGCGCGCGTGGACCGGCACCGGTGCGTGGGGGCGGGGACGTGCATCACGATCGCGCCGACCGCGTTCGACTGGCACGAGGGCGACTACGCCAAGGCCGGGGTGCTCGAGCCCGAGAGCGTCGAGGAGGAGCTCCTTCGCGAGGCCGCGCTCGCGTGCCCCACCGCCGCGATCGTGATCGAGGAGGTCGAGGAGCTCCTGCCGTGGCAGCTGCGCGGCAAGGAGGCGCCGCGGCGGGTGGAGAAGACCTTCATGTTCACCGACATCGAGGGCTCGACGAGCTTGGTCGAGGCGATGGGCGACGAGGTGTGGCAGGGCGTGCTCCGCTGGCACGACGAGACGCTGCGGTCTCTGTTCGCGGAGCACAAGGGCGAGGAGGTCGTGGCGACCGGCGACGGCTTCTTCGTCGGCTTCGACTCCCCCGACGAGGCGCTCGCCTGCGCGGTGGCGATCCAGCGCCGGCTCGACGAGCACCGCCGTCTCCAGGGGTTCGCGCCGAAGGTCCGCATCGGCGTGCACGCGTCCGGCGCGACACAGGTCGGGCGGAACTTCTCGGGCAAGGGTGTCCACCAGGCGGCGCGGATCGCGGCCCTCGGACAGGGCGGCGAGATCGTCTCGAGCAGAGAGACGGCGGCCGGGTCGAGGTTCCCGACCTCGGAGCCGAGAGCCGTCACGCTTCGCGGCACTTCCGAGCCGATGGAGATCGTCACGATTTCCTGGAGCTGAGCAGCGCGATACTCGCGCCGGGTCCGGACCTCCTAGCTCATCTCGCACCCGATGCCGTTGTGGTCGCCGTCGAAGTGGTGCGGATCTGGAGGAAGCACCGTGAACCTGCGTTCGTCGATGTCGGAGCAGTCCAGGTCCGGCGGGGGCGGCGGGATGCACCCGTCGGGGTAGGCCGAGTCGCACGCCCCCAGGTGCACGCACTTCCCCCACACGCCCCGATCCGCGGAGCGGGCCTCGCGCTGGGCGGCCCGGAACCGCTCGACGTAGCGCACGTTCGGAGGGAACGTCGCGACGAACGCGTAGCCCTCGCGCACGAGCGTCTCGTTGAACAGCTCGTCCCCCAGCCAAACGTACGCGAGCGTGCGCTCGAACGGGTCGATCCGCTCCACGTCGAACTCCAGGCGCACGCGCTCGCCATCCAGGCGCTCGGTCGTGTACGAGGAGGCCTCGAGCGCGAAGCACTGGACCGGCTCGCCCGGCGCGACCGACTCGGGCGTGTCGATGCCGATCAGCCGGACGGTGAGAAGCTCGCCTCGGTGACGGACCTCGATCGTGTCACCGTCGATGACGCGGGTGACGACGGCGTTCGTTCCCGAGGCGGTGTCGACCGGCGAGCTGGATGCGGTCGGACCCACGGGCGCGGACGGACCGGTGATGGTCGACTCGGCGGTCTTGCCGGTGCACGAGACGAGGAGCACCACCACCGCGACGGTGGCCAGACCCGAGCCCGCTATTCGCCCTCCTCGATGGCCGAGCGGGCGATCAGCGTCGCCCCTCGGCGATCTCGCGGAGCATGTGATCGTCCATCGGCACGGCGTGGATCTGGAAATCGAAGAACTCGCGGAGCGTGAGGCTCTCGAACGCCACCCGCGCCGGCTCATCCCGCGAGAACAGAACGATCCGCTGCCGCACCACCCGGCCCTTGATCGGAAGAGGTGCCTCGTTGAGCACGAGGACCTCGATGCCACCCACGCCCGATGCCTCCGACAGCGTCCCGGCCAGCTCGAGCGAGAGTTGGAGATACCGCTCGGACGGGGCATCGGGCTCGAGGTAAACGGCCACGTCGACATCACTGTCGGGCCCCGCCCGCCCCTCGGCGACCGAGCCGAAGAGGTACGCGAACAGGACGGATGTTCCCTCGAAGGAGCCCGACGCGGCTCCGCGGAGTCGGTCCAGGCTGTCCATGGCGGCCATCATCGCACGCGGCCTGCGCGCTCCTTCCCTTCCAGACCGTTCCGTTCGCCGCGCTCCACGAGGCCCAACGGCCCTGGCCGCGGTCTCGGCACGAGGCCATGATCGAATCGGACGGCACTGGCTTCGGCGGTCATGGCCGACAAGGAGGTGCCAGATGCGGCGAGTCCCGGACCTGATCCTGTACCTGGCAGTCTTCGTCCTGTTCGGCTCGGTGCTGCTGTGGGTTCAGTCGGCGGACTGGACGGTGATCGTCTTCGGCGGCGTTGCCGCCGTGGTGCTGGTCGTCCTCGCGGCGGTCGCCGGCCGACGGAGGCCGGTGCTCCTGGTGGGCGACGCGTCGGAACGCGTGGCGTCGATCGGTGCGGCGCTCGAGGAGGACGGATACGACGTCTGTTCCTGCGCCGGGCCCTCGAACCGCCCCTGCCCCGTGTTTCGTGGACGACCCTGCCCCCTCGGCGAGCGACCGATGGCGGCGGTGATCTGCCATACGGACGGCCGACCGTACGCGCCGTGCAGCGTCGAGTTCCGGATCCCCGTCGTGGTCGTGGAGGAGCGGCTCGAGGGTGAACCCGAGCGCTTCGGGTCGGCCGCCCGCGTCGGCCCCGGGGAGAGCGCCGAGCGGGTGGCGGGCCGGATGCGGCAGCTCCTCGCAGCTCGAGGCGACGTACGGGCGGCGGAACAGGGCGGTTGACCATCGCTCCCGGGTGATCGCTATCATCCGCAGTAACACATTGTCTTACAGGAGAAATTGTCTCAGTGAAGCCCGCCCGAACCGTCACGATCTCCCTCCCCCCCGAGCTCGCTCGCCGTGCGGAGCGAGCGGCACGCACTGAGGGAAGGTCGCGAAGCGAGCTCTTCCGCGAGGCCCTGCGCCAGTACCTGGATCGGCGAGACCGTTGGGAGCGGATCTTCGCCGCGGGCGAGCAGGCCGCGTCACGCCTGGGCCTTCGTGAAGAAGACGTCGTGACCGCCGTCCAGCAGCACAGGCGCGGCCGAACCCGATAGTGCGGGTCCTGCTCGACACGAACGTCCTGATCTCGGGCATCCTGTTCCGAGGCGTCTCGCGAACTCTGCTCGAGTTCGCGATCCGAGGAGAGCTCGCGCTCGTCACGAGCCCGGTGCTCCTCGACGAGCTCCAAGAGATCCTCGTCCACCGGTTCGATCTCCCGCCCGAGCTCGGGCAGGTGGTTCGAACGGAGCTCGAGGCCCTCGCCGACACCGTCGTGCCGGACGACGTCCCGGCTGTTTCTCGCGATCCGGACGATGATCAGGTCCTGGCCGCCGGTGCCCTCGATGAGGTCGAGGCGATCGTCACCGGCGATCAGGACCTGCTGGTGCTCGAGACCCACCAAGGGATCCCGATCATCCGACCGACCGACCTCCTCACCCGTCTCATGCCCGACGAGGACTCCTGATCCGAGTCCGCGGTCACGAACGGCATCGACCAGCTCGTCGCGTCAGTTGTAGCCCTCGGGGGGGCACGGACACTCACCGGCGAAGTCCCACTGAGAGACGAGGTTGTCGTCCGGGTCGCCGAGAAACGCGGTGTTGGTCCACTCGCCTTCGAGATGCATTCCGTCCGCCGTGCGGGGGCCGATCTGGTCGCGGCTCATGTCCAGGAACACGGCGTAGCCGACGGGCTCCATCGTCGTCGGCTCGTGCTCGAAGTTGCACTCCCAATGCATCTCGACTTCCGGCCCGACCTGGTTTCCCTGATCGCCGTAGATGGGCGTGATGGATCCATTGCCCGTGTAGTTCAGCTTCTTCCCGTTCTGGTAGAGCATGATCATGCCGTCCGCCTGAAGCGTGACCGGCTCGACCCAGTACCGGGAGCAGTAGTACGTCGCATCCGGCTTGTCGTGTCCTTCGAAGCTGTACGTGACCTCACCGACGAAGTCGTACTCGAGGGCGCTCACGGCGTCGGGGTTGATCGTGAACGTGCCTGCCATGTCGATCGTGTAGCCCCCTGACCCGTGGATAGTGCCGTGGGGACCCACGTCGTACCAGGTCTCCTCCGCATGCGCCGTGCCGGTGAGGGTCGTCGGGATGAGATCGCACGCCCGCTGCGTCGTGATCTTGTACGAGCCGCTCACCGATTCGCTCGTGTTCGGACCGCCCCCTGTTCGCGCCACAGCGTGGTTTGAGATAACCACGTAGAAGAGATTGACGTCCTCGGTGGGATCGTCGAGGCAGAGCGTGACCTCGTGCCCGGTCGGGGTGAACCGGACCCACTTCTTGCCGCCGCCCCCACTGAGCCGGGCGACGATGTCGAGGTCGGCGTTGCCCACGTTCTTCAGCGAACCGACGTCGATCGTGACCAGATGGATCTTGCCGTCGGACACGGTGAACCGGTCGTACTGAGCCGCGAGGGGGAAGGTATCGACGCCGTAGGTCGTCGTGTTCTTCGAGGATTTCCCCTGCGTGAGGTCGACCGTCCAGATCGGTCTGTGCTGGTTCCGAGGGAAGTCGTCTCGACCGGCGACAAGCTGCCACGTCTCGCCCTCGAGACCCGACGAAGTCTTTGGGCGGTAGAGCTTCGGCTGGAGGTTCGTGACCGCGAAGTCGCGGAAGAAAGACTTCGCGGGGAGGCTCTCGTCGATGATGGCGTCGAACCGCTCGGCGGACGTCGCGGGCTCGAGAGCCTGCCAGGTGCTGAACACGCTGGGCACCCCCATGGCGGCATGCATCTCCTGGAAGAGCGGCCAAACCCAGGAACCGTACTGGTGAGGGTTTGGGACGAGTTTGGGGTCTTCGTACGCGAGCAGGGACAGGTTGTTGTCCTGGAAGGTCCTGAAGTAGCCATAGATGTCCTTCGTCGTCACGCTCCGTGTGTACTCCCACTCCGCCCACGCCGCGCTCGCCTCGACATACCAGTGCTTGAAGGCCGGCGCGTTGTGCGCGAACTGCAGGACGTGGAAGAACTCGTGCGCGATGTCTGCCAGGATGCTCGTGCTCCCGAGGCGGCCTTGCGCCAAGAGCAGGAAGCCACTCTTGGCCCCCGGTCGCCCCGATACGGCGGCCGACGGAGCCGACACGGCGGCGGCGGCCGTCGTCGATTCGTCGATGCCCCGACATCGGCTACCGCGAGTGACGCACTCGTCGTCGCCCAGCACGTAGATGTCGATCTTCCCGTTGTCGCCGTTCTCGCTGCCCGTGTCCGGGAGTGGCAGCCCCATGCCTTCCGGCTCCGCAGCGGTCATCGGCGCCCAGAGGCCGGACGCAAGCTCCAATACGCGGTCTTGGTCGGCCTTCGCCGTGCCGGCGGAACTCGCGCAGACCCACACCCGGAACCCGGTATCCGTGGAATCGTCGGGCCAGTCCTTCGGCCACCGCTGATTCGGCGCCGTGCACTCCGATTCGCCCTCGCCGGTAGAGACGTGATACGCGAGTGGCTCGAGGATTCGTCGAAGGGGTGCGGCCGGCTCCCCCGCAGCGGGCGTGGCCGCCGCGAGGACGAGGAAGACAGCGAGCGAGCCGACGAATCGATACCACGTACTGCCCTCTCGTTGATTCATCTCGCCTCCCTCGAACGGGCGTACGGCCGTCCCGCCCACGATCCGACCCGACTCTGGATCACGCGTCAATAGCAGGAGGTGGCGTCCGGCACGCTTTGGCTGTGCCCATTGCCACCCCGCATCGGGCCGGTGCCGATCGCTGGCGCCCGCGAGTCGTCGCAAGAGGAACGGACTGGTCGTCCTCGGGGATGACGACGTCCGCGTACCGGCCCGCTACCGTTCGAGTCGTGGACGTCGGACTGTTCGAACGCCTCCGGAGGGTCGACCACCGGATCTGGGACGGGCTGCTCACGCTGGTGGTGGTCCTCGCGAGCGTCGGCGCGTTCGTCACCGCGCAGGCGCCCCAGAACCACGACGACCGCCTGCTCGGCACGGTTCTCGTGATCGCCGCGTGCCTGCCGCTCGCGTGGCGACGGCGCGCGCCGCTCGTCGTCGCGATCGTCGTCGGAGCGGCCGTCGCCGCGTTCTCGCTCTTCGGGTACGAGCCGGCGCAGTGGCTGCCCCTCGTGATCGCCGTGTACACGGCGGCCGCGTATCGCGAGCGCGATCGTCTCCTGCCGGTCCTGCTCTTCCTCGCCGTCGCGGCGGGGATCACGACGTCCTCGATGGGCGAGCCGGTCCGCGCGGGAGGGATCAACTGGGCCGAGATCCTCGTGGGCGTGCTCGTCGGCGTCGGCATCCCCGCGACGCTCGGGCGCATGACGTTCAACCGGCGGCGGCGGATCCTGCGGGACCGGGACATCGCCGCCCGCGAGGCCGTCGCGGCCGAGCGCACCCGCATCGCGCGCGAGCTGCACGACATCGTCGCCCACCACATGAGCGTGATGGTCGTGCAGGCGGGCGCGGCCCGCGCCGTCGGCGCGACCGATCCCGGGCGCGGCGAGCGAGGCGCTCCGCCAGATCGAGGCCTCCGGCCGCACCGGCCTCGCCGAGATGCGGCGCCTGCTCGAGATCCTCAAGGCCGAGGACGGCGAGAACGGGCGCACGCCGCAGCCGGGGCTCGCCCGCCTCGACGAGCTCCTCGACGGCATGCGCGCCACCGGCCTGCCCGTCGAGGCGGTGGTCGAGGGCACGCCGCGACCGCTGCCGCCCGGCGTCGACCTGTCCGCGTACCGGATCGTGCAGGAGGCGCTCACGAACGTGCTCCGGCACGCCGGCGGCGCGAGCGCCCGGGTGCTCGTGCGCTACGAGCCGGAGGCGCTCGAGCTCGAGATCGCCGACGACGGCCCCGGCCCGCCGGAGGACGGCGCCCGAGCCGGCGGCCACGGCCTGATCGGGATGCGCGAGCGGGTCGCGCTGTTCGGCGGCACGCTCGACGCCGGGGGCCGCCCGGGCGGCGGCTTCCTGGTGCGCGCCCGCCTGCCCGCGGACGCCGAGCCGTGACCGAGCGGCCGATCCGGGTCCTGATCGCCGACGACCAGGCGCTCATGCGGACCGGGTTCCGGATGATCCTCGACGCGCAGGACGACCTCGAGGTCGTCGGGGAGGCGATCGACGGCGCCGACGCGATCCGGCAGTTCGAGCGGCTCGGGCCCGACGTCGTCGTGATGGACGTGCGGATGCCGACGATGGACGGGATCGAGGCGACGCGGCGCGCTCACCGCCGCCGACCCGCCGGCGCGCGTGCTGATCCTCACGACGTTCGACCTCGACGAGTACGTCTACGAGGCGCTGCGCGCCGGCGCGAGCGGGTTCCTGCTGAAGGACCGCCCGGCCGAGGAGCTCGTCGCCGCCGTCCGGGTGGTCGCCTCGGGCGAGGCGCTGCTCGCGCCCTCGGTGACGCGCCGGCTGATCGAGGAGTTCGCCAAGCGCTCCCCCGCCGCCACGCCCGACGGAGCTCGACGAGCTCACCGACCGCGAGCGCGAGGTCCTCGTCCTGATGGCGCGCGGGCTCTCGAACGCCGAGATCGCCCGCTCGCTCTACGTGGCCGAGACGACCGTGAAGACCCACGTCGGCCGCGTCCTGCACAAGCTCGGGCTCCGCGACCGCGCGCAGGCGGTCGTCCTCGCCTACGAGTCCGGCCTGGTGCAGCCCGGCGCCTGATCGCCCCGGCTCACTTCATGTTCGAGATGATGGCAGTCGCTGTGTCGTGCTCCTTCTTCAGGATGTTGGAGAGCATCTGAAGCATCTGCTGGCGCTTCTGCATCGCATCCTGCAGGTCAATGGTCGCGAGCTGCGCGTCGTCGCCTACGGTGTGGAGCTGCCGATCGAGGTCGCAGATGTAGGCATCGAGCCGTCCTAGGGTCGCCGCCTTGTCGATCTCGACGGAGGCGGGCTCGAGGCAGCTCGACCCGTCGTCACCGGCTCGAGCCTCGAACCGGATCATTGGGAAGGCGGCGATCTTGGCGGACGGATCGCGATCGGCGTAGCGGGCCCGATGGGCGCTCGCGCGTGCGAGCTCCTCTCGGAGCCTCTTCTTCACCGCGTTGTAGTACCGGACCTTCTCCGCGTAGAACCGCAGGTCCTCCGTCGTTTCCAGGTACGACTCGCGCAGAACATATTGAACGAGGGCGTTCGGGTCGACCGCTCCGCCGTTTGCGGCGACCTCAGAAACGAACTCGGCCCATCTCGACTCGAGCTTTCGCGACCTCCTCTCGCGAGACCCGGTTCGTTCGGTCATTCGCCACCTCCTCTCGCAAGGCCCGATCCGTGCATCCTCCCCCTTTCCGCCACGCCGGGCCGGCGCCTGCTCGGCCCGAAGAACGACCCCCTCCTCCTTGCGGATGACCCGAGCTCGGCACCGCAGGCCGACGCCGCGGAGCGCCGCGCTCCCTAGCGTCGGTGTCGAGATGGACATCGAAGGAGGGACGCGATGGCAGCACCAGCGATCATCGGATCGGCGCCGGCCACCGACGCGGGTCGAGACCCGATCGGGACGCCCGCGATCTCGGTCCGGGGCCTCACCAAGCGCTTCGGCTCGGTGACGGCGGTCGACGGCCTCAGCTTCGAGGTGCGGCCGGGCGTCGTCACGGGGTTCCTCGGCGCGAACGGCGCCGGCAAGAGCACGACGCTGCGGATCGTGCTCGGCCTCGTCTCGGCGACCGAGGGCTCGGCGACGGTGCTCGGCCTGCCGTACGCGAGCCTCGCGCAGCCCGCGCGCACGGTCGGCGCGGTGCTCGAGACGCAGAGCTTCAACCCGCTCCGGAGCGGCCGGAACCACCTGAAGGTGCTGGCGTCGGCCTCGGGCATCGACCAGCGGCGGGCCGACGAGGTGCTCGAGGAGGTCGGGCTCGCGGCGGCCGGACGGCGCAAGGCGGGCACGTACTCGCTCGGGATGCGGCAGCGGCTCGCGCTCGGCGCGGCGCTCCTCGGCGAGCCCCGCGTGCTGATCCTCGACGAGCCGGCCAACGGCCTCGACCCGCAGGGCATCCGGTGGCTCCGGGACCTGCTGCGGCGGTTCGCGGCCGGCGGCAACGCCGTCCTCGTCTCCAGCCACGTGCTGACGGAGATGGCGCAGCTCGCGGACGAGGTGATCGTGATCCACCGCGGCCGGCTCGTCCGGCAGGCGCCGGTGCGCGAGCTCACGAACGGCGCGCACGAGGTGCGGGTGACGACGCCGGACGCGTCGACGCTCGCGACGGTCCTCGCCGACGCGAGGCTTCGGGTCCGCGAGGCGGGGGCGGACGAGCTCCTGGTCTCCGGGGCCGACGCCGCGACCGTCGGGACGCTCGCGTTCCGCGCGGGCGTGCCCGTGCTCGGGCTGACCGAGCAGCAGACGTCCCTCGAGGACGCGTTCCTCGAGCTCACGGAGGAGGAGACCCGATGAGGAACCAGATCGCATCCGAGCTCCGCAAGCTGACGAGCACCCGGAGCGTCCTGTCGATGCTCCTCGGCCTGCTCGCGTTCACCGCGTTCGGCGTGGTGGGGACGATCAGCGCGCAGCCCGCCCGCGAGCTCGCCGACCCCCTCGCCCGCCAGGCGTTCCTGAACGTCCCGCTGCTGGTGGTGACGCTGTTCGCGCTGCTGCTCGGGATCCGCTCGTTCACCGACGAGTTCCGAAGCGGCTCGATCGTGCCGACGCTCCTCGCCGACCCGCACCGCCGGCGCGTCCTCGGCGCCAAGCTGGTCGCCGCCGCCGCCAGCGGCGCCGCGTTCGCGATCGCGTCGACGGCGTTCGCGCTCGCGATCGGCGTGCCCATGCTCCTCGTCAAGGGCGCCGAGTGGACCTGGTCCGTCGGTCCGATCGCGGAGGTGCTCGGACGCCTGCTGCTCGCCACGGTGCTCTGGACCAGCATCGGCGTCGGGTTCGGTCTCGCCGTCCGCCACCAGGTGGCCGCGATCGCCGGGGCCCTGATCTGGATGGTCGTGGCCGAGGGCCTGCTGTCCGGCTTCATGCCCGAGGTCGCGAAGTTCTTCCCCGGCGCCGCCGGCGCGGCGATCGTCAATCTCGGCGGCGTGACCGAGCTCACGCCCGCGATCGGCACGGCCGTCCTGGCCGGCTACGCGGCCGTGGCGACGGTGGTCGGCGGGACGCTCATGCGGCGTCGAGACATCGCCTGATCGAAGAGCCAACAGCCTGGAGCTGCGAAGCGCGATACTCGCGCCGTGGTCCGCACTGCCGACGACGACGATCGCCTACGAGCCGCAGCGTTCGCGTTCCTCGCCGCACTCTCGGCCCGCGGCGGCGCGGTGTCCTGGCATGACCTCCAGCGCTTCGAGTTCGACGGGAGGCGGATCCCGCTCGTTCTCCAGACGGGCATCCGAAAGGTCAGCGGCTACGAGGCCGCGCTGACGATCCTCACGACCTACCGGCTTCGCCCCGAGGACCGCCCGTACCAAGACGACGTCGGCGAGGACGGCTATCCCCGGTACAAGTGGCGCGGCACCGATCCCGGTCACGCCGACAACGTCGCGCTCCGCCGAGCGATGGAGCTCGGCAAGCCGCTTGCGTGGCTCCGAGGCGTCGGCCGCGGCGCATACCTGGTCGAGGCGCCTGTCTGGCTCGTCGACGAGGAGCCCGAGCAGCACCAGTTCGTCCTCGCCCTCGACGAGATCATGCGCGAGGGGTGGCGGCCGGAGGCGTTCCCAGCTCCCGCGGACCTCGTGCTCCGGCGCGAATACGCCGAGCGGACCGTCCGCCAGCGCCTGCATCAGCCGATCTTCCGCCGCCAGGTGCTCGCGGCGTACCGGACCCAATGCGCCCTGTGCCGCCTCCGACACGGCGAGCTCCTGGACGCCGCGCATATCAAGGAGGACTCCGAAGGCGGCGAGCCGGTCGTCCCGAACGGGATCGCGATGTGCGCGATCCACCACCGCGCGTTCGACTCACTCGTGCTCGGCGTGCGCCCCGACTACGTGATCGAGGTCCGCCGCGACGTACTCGACGAGGTGGACGGCCCAACCCTCCAACACGCGCTCCAGGGCGTCCACGGCTCAACCCTACTCGTGCCCTCGAGGCGCACGGCGAGACCGGATCCGGACCTGCTCGAGGCGCGGTTCGAGCGGTTTCGGGCGGCAGGATAGGCATGGAGCTCGGGATCAGGCTGCAATTCGACCGTTACCGACCCGATGGCGACTAAACCGCAGATCCGCCGACCCTGGCTCTCAACTGCTGCTTGAATACGGCCAAGTCCGACTCGTTCGCCGCGTTTCCCGAAATGCGCTTCGGCTTGATGACTGCGCTACCTTGATTGCTAAGCGTCCGCAAGGCATCCTCGTCGCCTGACACACGCCCATTGAGCCAGAAGTGGATCCACCCTGCTGCAAAGTAATACCCGCCAAGGTGACGCCCACTCGCGTAGATCGAGTGGTGGGAGCCTTTGTAGTGCTCCACCGTTATGCCCTGATCCAGTTCACCGATCCAGGCTTCCAAGCCGTCGACCTGCGCGCGAAGAAAGTCGGAGGTCACCTTCTCCCGGATCTCTTCGTGACTCTGCGTCGGCCTTGACGGAACACCAGCCACCTTCACTGATCCAACCGGCTCTCGCCCAACAACGACTTCGGTATCGAGCAGCGTCTCCTGCTCGAGCTTGTGCACGGTGAATCGGACTGCGGTGATGTCGATGCCGAGTCGCCCACGCAGGAAGCGAAGGGTCTGCTCCATCTCCCCAGGAAACGCCTCGGCGATGATCACGATCCGTTGCCTGGCGTTGAACGTCACCCGTGAACTGGGGCCGGCCTCCTCATCCTCATCCGACTCATCGCCGACGAGCTCGCTGAAGGTCTGGTCGTAGAGCTCGGCGACATCCATTGGCGTGCCATGCGCTTGTGTGGAGTAGGCCTGGGCGATCGCATCCAGGTCTTCAGAACTCAGAGAGTCTACCCAGGCCGTGTATTCCAACGCCTGCGCGATGACATCCCGCGGAGGTATCCCCTTCTTGAGCTCAATCACGACGGTCGCCCCCGACTGGTCAACGGCGAGTAGATCAAGCGCCTTGCCGTAGATTGTCGTCGTCTGCCGCCCGACGAGTGCGAGCTGCTCGCCCTCCAGGATGAGGCTAGGGCTCGCCTCGATCCAATCCTCAAGCTGTCTCTCGAGTTCCGGGGCTGCTTCATCGAACCGCACGAACCGGCCTGTCTCGTCCATTCGGTAGATGGGCATTCCCAAGCCTCCCCCGCGGTCAGGAGAGGAATATCACGGACAACACGCGCTCGTCCTCCCACCGGGGCTCAGACGAGATCAAGCGTGCATCCGGGATGAGCAAACGGGTAGACGCCCGTTGAGGATGGCCAGCCAAGGCGTTCCACCCCTGCTTACGGGGCCGAGGATTGCCTTTTGATTCCCGAGAGGCCCGACGACAGTTTGCGCGCTAAGTATGCTTTGGCGCACTCGGAGGAGGCGCGAACGACCGGACCACCCCACCCGACCTGATGCGGCGCCTCACCGATCTCGTCCCGAAGCACGAGACGACCGTCTGGGACGACGCCGGCCATCTCGGCCTCGCGAAGCATCTGGGCGAGGTGCACGAGGACCTCCTCGACCGCTGACGGAGGCCTCGGTGTCAAGCCCGTGCAACCCGGGTAGCACGCCAAGAAGGAGACGCCGAGACGTGAGGGGGCAGAACCGTGTCTGAGTTGCTGGGGATCGCTCGATTCAGGTTCCACGAGGGCAAGGGCGAGGAGTTCAAGCGCCTGGCCGCCGAGGCAAGGGAGATCGTGCGGACCAAGGACACCGGAACGTTGCAGTACGACGTCTACCTCAACGACGACGAGACCGAGTGCATGGTCATCGAGCGGTACCGGGACTCCGACGCGCTCATCGAGCACGGAGAGCACCTCGCCGACCTGTCGGCGGAGATCCTTGCCATCGTCTCGGTGGTTCACGGTGAGGTCCTGGGGGAGGCCAGCGAGGAGCTCAGGGCGAAGCTGGCCGACAGCCCGGTCGAGCCTTTCACGCCCTATCTCTCGATGTAGGACCCGAGCGGCGGTCGTCACCCCTCGCCGTCGAGCATCATGGATGCCCTCATGGTCACCGCCGTCACCGACGCGCCCGAGAG
>CAVQUN010000011.1:0-30288 GCA_963716935.1 uncultured Actinomycetes bacterium
ATGGCTCATCGACGGCGGTCAGGGGCTCGCCGGGCTGCTCGGCTAGAAGTCCTCGTAGCCGTAGGGCCGATCGCTCGACTGGCGCCTCGAGAACCTGCTGATGATCCACTCCAAGGCGGAGTAGATCCCGTAGCCGACCACACCCAGGAGAGTCGGGGGAAGCACCCAGACGGCGTTGATGGAGGCGACGAGGCCCGCTCCGTACTGCCTTCCCCACAAGCCTGCGAAGACGAAGGGCGCGATGGAGGCGACGACGACGAGCGCGAGGTTGCTCGTGAGGATCCCGACCGCGAACGCGCCCAGGCCCACGAGCGCCGCGAGGATCCACGCGATGAGCATGATTCGAGGTCGAACGCCGATCTCCCACCGGGTCCGCATCGCGACCGCCGCCCACATCATCCACCGGCGGAGCCAGCGAACCCCCACGTCGTTGAGCATGTAACGGAAGTAGCGATCGGCGTACTGCGGCGTCAACCCCTCCATGACCGGCGGTCCGCTGGTGATCATCCAGTCGTGAATCAAGGCCGCCGGCGTATGGACGCCGTAGTTGGAAGCCAGCCAGCGCAGGGGCAACGGGACCGAGGCCAGATCCGTCTCGGGAAGCCGCTCCGGCGATACGGATCGCAGCGCGTCGATGGTCGCCTCATCGAGCCTGCCCTCGAGCCCCGTCTCGCCGAGGTAGATGATCGACGAGCAGAGCTCGAACGACTTCCCGTCGAGCTGCTTGAGCTCGATATGACTCTGCGGATCGCCCTCGACCTCGAAGCTGCTCGCCCATGGTGCCGGGTCTGTTCGTGCCATGTCGCCTCCCCTTGCCAGGATGCGGAATGTCTGCCGGCCCCGCGAAGTTCCTCCTCGAACGTTGCGAGGCGCGGTGTGACCGTTCGGATCGGCAGGATCTTGGGTACCGATGAAGCCGGGGCGCAATCCCCCAACGGAAGGAGTGCAGGGTGAGGACCCTCTCGATTCCCGCGCTGCGCGAGGCGCTGAGTGGCCGCGTGATCGCGCCCGACGACCCCGAATACGACGATGCCCGAACGGTCTTCTACGGCGGCATCGATCGCCGCCCGGTCGTCATCGCCCGCGCCGCGAGCGCGGCGGACGTCTCCCACGTGGTGCGGCTGGCGCGCGAGTCCGGGCTCGAGCTCGCCGTGCGCAGCGGCGGCCACAGCGTGGCCGGGCACGGCGTCTCCGAGGGCGGGATCGTGCTCGACCTCGCCGAGATGAGGGGCATCGACGTCGACGTCGAGGACCGATCGGCGTGGGCGGAGACCGGACTCACCGCCCTCGAGTACTCGAGCGCGACCGCCGCCTTCGGTCTCGCGACCGGGTTCGGCGACACGGGCTCGGTCGGAATCGGCGGGATCACGCTCGCCGGCGGCGTCGGCTATCTCGCCCGCAAGCACGGGCTCACCATCGACGACCTGCTCGCGGCGGACGTCGTCACCGCCGACGGTGAGCTGGTGCGCGCCGACGCGGACTCCCATCCCGACCTCTTCTGGGCGATCCGGGGCGGCGGGGGCAACGTCGGCGTCGCCACCCGCTTCCGATATCGGCTGCACGAGCTCGAGACGGTGGTCGGCGGCATGCTGATCCTGCCGGCGACCGCGGAGACGATCGGCGGGTTCCTCGCCGAGTCCGCGGCGGGGCCCGAGGAGCTCGGGACCATCGCGAACGTCATGTCCGCACCGCCGATGCCGTTCCTTCCCGAGGAGCTCCACGGCCGGATCGTCCTCATGGCGCTCGTGTGCTACGCGGGCGGGGCCGAGGCCGGACAGAAGGCACTCGCGCCGTTCCGTGCCCTCGCCGAGCCGCTCGCCGACATGGTTCGCCCGATCCCCTATCCGGAGATCTATCCGCCCGAGGACCCGAGCTACCACCCGGTCGCGACCGCGCGCACGATGTTCGCCGACGAGGTGGACGGGACCGGGATCGACACGATGCTCGAGCGGCTCGAGTCCTCGACCGCGCCGATGCGGGTGGTCCAGCTTCGCGTCCTCGGCGGCTCGATGGCCCGCGTGCCGAACGACGCAACCGCGTTTGCGCATCGCGATCGTGCGCTGATGATGAACGTCGCCGCCTTCTACGAGAACCCGGACGATCGTGAGGAGCGAGAGGCGTGGGTGGACGCGCTCGCCGGAGCGCTGCAGCGGGGACCGGTGGGCGCCTACAGCGGGTTCCTCGGTGACGAGGGGGAGGCGCGCGTCCACGACGCGTACTCGAAACCGACGTGGGATCGGCTCGCCGAGATCAAGGCGCGCTACGACCCGACGAACCTGTTCCATCTGAATCAGAACGTGCCGCCCGCGGCGTAGCGAGGTTGCATCTGCGGCGATCGGGTAGAGATGATCTGACAACGAAGCGAGGAGGAGGAGGAGGAGGAGACATGAACCTCAACAGCATCCTGATCGGGTCCGAGGACCCGCAGCACCTGACGAGCTTCTACAAAGGCCTCTTCGGCCACCCCACGTGGGACATGGGTGGATACGTCGGCTGGCTGCTCGGCACCGGCGGCCTGACGATCGGACCGCACGATCAGGTCAAGGGCAAGAACGAGGCCCCCGGCCGCGTGATCTGGAACCTCGAGACCCCCGATGTGAAGGGTGAAACCGAGCGGTTCCGCGCCGCCGGGGCGACGGTGATCGCCGAGCCGTACCGGCCAGACGAGTCCTCGGACTATTGGGTCGCGACCTTCGCCGATCCCGACGGCAACTACTTCCAGCTCGTGAGCCCGATGGAGGCGTCGAGCGAGGACGTACATCCGTAGGAATCCGAATCGGCGTCAGGCGTTCAGCTCGGCCAGTTGTCGACGCGAGCCGAGGTATCCCTTCCCCTGGACGTCCTGCGCAACCGAGCGGATCCTCGGGGGCAGTCGAATCGAGAGAGTCCCGGCTCAATCTCGGTTGGCGTTCGTGCGACGCCGACATCTCCTCAGGAGCTTCTCCTCACGGAGCGGCGCGAGCGGGCGACACGGGCCTCGGCGGAGGGACGTCCGCTGGATGCCGACGGAGGAGATGCAAGCGCTAGCTCGGCAGCTCGGCGAGGCGTCGCCGAACGCGCTCGGCGTAGGGCATCGAACCCTTCCGCTCGTACATCTGGAGGGTCAGCACGAGCTCGGACCGGGCCTCGTCGTCCCCGCCGAGGCCGGCGAGCACGTGACCGCGAACCTCGTGGGTCATCGCCTGCATCTCCAGATACTCCGTGACGTCCACGACCTCCACCGCCTCATCCACGAGCACCAACGCCTCCTCGCGCCGGCCTGCGAACTCCAGCGCTCGCGCCCGGGCGATCCGCCACAACACCTGTGAGGCGAAGTCGTCGTCCGCCGACATCTCGCGGCTGCGCTCGATGTACCGATCGGCCTCCTCCCACCGGTCGAGATCGCAAAGCACCTGGGCGAGCAGCGCGGTCATCGTCGAGTTGAAGCCGACCTCGCTCAGGCGATCGAGCGCTTCCACGCCGCGCCGGAACGCGCGCTCAGCCTCCTCGAGTCGCCCCACACGACGGAGACATTCGCCGATACTCTGACTCTGCGTGATCGCGAGGCCCGGGTTGCCGATCTCCTCCCACAGGTGGGCGAGACGATCCCCGTGGGCGACCGTCTCGGCCTCGAGACCCCGGAACGACGAGCGGGCCATGGCGTTCATCGTCACCGTGACCTCGGCGAGCGGCCCCTCGACCGTGAGCAGTGCCTTGACTCGCTCGACGATGCGCCCGAGCTCCTCGGGATCGGCCGTCCCGAAGTATCCCGAGACCAGCAGCGCGGCGGACACGTCGCGGGACTCGCGCGCGGAGAGATTCGGCTTCCGCTCGAGCAATCGTTCCGCGATCTCCGTCGCCTTCTCGCATTGGCCATCGTAGAAGGCGGCCCAGGCGGCAAAGAGCATCCCGAAGACGATGCCGCGCTCGTCGCCGAGCGCCTCGAGCTCCTCGAGCGCGTCGAGCCCTTCCCGCTTGGCGCGCGCGAGCGTGTAGGTCGGATCGATCTGCCCGGCCGACGCGGCCGCGACCAGGCGGGCGCGGAGCAGCGCGACCCGATCGCCAGCCCCCTCCGCCTCCTCGATCGCCTCGTGGGCGAGCGCCGCCGCCGCCCGGAAGTCGTGATGCTGTCCGGCCATGATCGCGAGCTCCACGAGGGCTCGTGCCCGCTCCGACCCCTCCAGCAGGTCGACGGCGCGCTCCATGAGCCGTCGCGCGGCCGCGAAGTCGCCTCGCTGGCCCGCCCGCTCCGCGGACGAGTGGAACCGTCGCGGCGGCCTCGGCCGCGAGCCCGAGCGCCCGCTCGTCCGCGGGGCCGAGCTCGAACCGGTACCGGTACGCCTGCTCGAGGTGGTGGGCCAGGATCTCCTCGTACTCGGGGAGGCGGTCGCCCGCGGCCCGCTCGAGCCACGCCGCGTAGCGCTCGTGCAGGTCGGCTCGCTGCTCCTTCGGCATCGCCTGGTACGCGGCGTCGCGGATCAGCAGGTGCCGGAACCGGAACGCGTCCTCGCCGGCGAACTCGGCGCGGTCGGGCCGGATCAGCTCCTTGCGCGCGAGGGCGAGCAGCCGCGACGGTACGTTCGGCCGGAGCGCGTCGGACGCGAGCGTCGCGACGGCGCCGCTGTGGAACACCTTGCCCTCGACCGCCCCGCGCTCCATCACGGCGCGCTCCTCGGCGTCGAGGCGATCGATGCGTGCCGCGAGCAGCAGCTGGATCGTCGGCGGCACGGTGAGGTCGGCGAGGTCGTCGACGGCGCGCCAGGTCCCGTCCTCGAAGCGAAGGAGGCCGTCGTCGATCAGCATGCCGAGCATCTCCTCGACGAACAGCGGGTTGCCCTCGGCGGCGTCGAGGATCCGCTCGCGGGCGGCGTCCGGGATCTCGGCGCCGCCGAGCAGGTTGTCGACGAGCCGCGACGTCGTCGAGCCGTCGAGCGGCTCGAGCAGGATCGAGGTCGCGTTCATCTTGCCGCCGCCCCACCCCGGACGGACGTCGAGCAGCTCGGGCCGCGCGACGCAGACGAGCAGGACCGCGGCGTCGCGCGTCCAGTCGGCGAGGTGCTCGACCAGGTCGAGGAAGGTCGGCTCGGCCCAGTGGATGTCGTCGAACACGACGACGAGCGGTCCGATCGCGCGCGAGGTGCTCGAAGAGCTTGCGCACCGCCCAGAAGGCGTCCTCGGTGGCGCCGGGCTCGTCCCAGGACAGGAGCCCGCCGACGAGCGCGCCGATCGCGGTCGCGCTCCTCCGAGCCCTCGCAGGAGCGCCGCGAGCTTGGCTCTCGCCGTCGCGACGTCGTCGGTCCGCTCGACGCCGGCCGCCGCCTGGATCGCCTCGGCGACCGGGAAGAACGTGATCCCCTCGCCGTAGGACAGGCACCGGCCGCGCAGGACGATCGCGTCCTCCGCGGGACCGACGAGGAGCTCGAGGACGAGCCGCGACTTCCCCACCCCGGCGGGACCGAGCAGCGTGAACAGGTGCGCGGTCCGCTCGGTGATGGCGCGCTCGAGCGCCCGCTGCAGCAGGTCGAGCTCCTTCTCGCGCCCGACCATCGGCGAGTCCAGGTGCCGCGCGTGCCCCTCGCCCGACGCTCGGACGGTGGTGAGCCGGTAGGCCGGGACCGGGCTCGGACTTCCCCTTCAGCTCGAGCGGCTCGACGGGCTCGACCTCGACCGCGTCCTTGACGAGCCGGTACGTCGACTCGCCGAGCAGCACCTCGCCGGGCGCGGCCGCCTGCTCGAGCCGCGCGGCGACGTTCACCGCGTCGCCCGTGACGAGCCGCTGCTCGGCGGACGGGTCGCCCGCCACGACCTCGCCGGTGTTCACGCCGATCCGCGCCGCCAGGCCGACGCCGTGGTCGCGCTCGAGCTCGGCGTTCAGCTCGGCGAGGGCGTCGTTCATGCCGGCCGCGGCCCGGACGGCGCGAAGCGCGTCGTCCTCGTGCAGCCGCGGGATGCCGAACACCGCCATGACTGCGTCGCCGATGAACTTCTCGACGGTCCCCTCGTGCGCCTCGATCACGGCGGCCATCCGGTCGAAGTAGCGCGACATGACGCGCCGGAGGGCCTCGGGGTCGAGGCGCTCGCCGAGCGCGGTCGAACCGGTCACGTCGGCGAAGACGATCGTGACGACCTTGCGGATCTCGCCGCGCGGCCTGGTCGATCTCGGGGAGGGGGGTCGCGCAGTTCTGGCAGAACCGCGCTCGGTCCGCGTTCTCCTCGCCGCAGGAGGGGCAGCGCTTCACGAGCGAATCCTAGAGTGATATCAAATGGCACAACCGCCGGGTTGCGAATGCCGTCGTGCGGGACGCCCGGCCTGCCAGAAGGCGTTTCCGACAGTGAGGCCGGCCGATCCCGCCCCGACGACCAGCTCCACCTGGGGCGTCGACGCCGCGCGGCACTCGCCGATCCCGTCGTCGAAGCTCTGGAGGCGCCCGAAACCCGTCAAAAGCCGGCTTCTGTTACACCGATGTGCAGGTGATCGTCGTGTCCCGTGATCGGGTGGTTGGGTGCCTCGCCGGGAATCCCCTGCTCCTTGATGTAGCCGAACCCGTCGAAGAACATCTCATCGAGCGGCCAGTCGAATCGCGCCGCCGCGTGCAGGAGCTTGAAATACAGGAACGTCAAAGCCTCGGTTTCGTTGCCGAAGTCTTTGCGGAACTTGTCATCGATCGGGTCGTGGTCGTTGATGTCGAGTGCCCGACCCTCGAGGCCACGACGCACCATCTCGGTGACGTCGTCCGCTCCTCCGTAGTGCAATGACCCCTTGGTGTGGACGTCGTGAACGCCACCGAACTCGGGGTGCTCGGACGGGGTGAGACCCTCTGTCCTGAAGCCACGCTCCCAGGTCGACGATCGACTTGACGTCTTGAAGCTCCATGCGACCTCGCCCTCTGACGGATACGCCGACGACGGCAGAACCATACGGCATCCCCAGTGTCCGGTCGGCCCGAACGGATCACGGGTGGTCGATGATCGGCAGGAACGCCCAGCGTCCTGTACTGCTTGGCCATACCTTCACGATCTGCCAGAGGTGATTGAGATCGTGCACGACCCACGTGGCGAGCAACTGCCGGAGCGTCACCTCGCCCAAGTGCGGGGGCTGCTCGTTTGCGACGGGACGCATAGCTCATCACGCCGACGCGCGCGTCGGCTGGCCGCCAGGCGGGAACACGAGCGCCGTGGTGACCCCCCTTGCCCCCTCTTCCGGCGCTGGCTACCGTCCGATCGGCGATGCGTGGACGCGGGTACCGGCTGCCGTGAAGCCCGACCTCCGACCGCCTCGCGATGATCGCCGCCCTGCTCCTTCTCGCGGCCGCGTGCACGCAGGAGCCCGAGCCGCGAGCTGCCGCAGGTGGACGTCGGGACGCCACCGAGGGACCGTCCGCGGCCTCGCCCTCGCCCTCGCCCGACGTCGGCGCGTTCGACGCGCCCGGCCGCTCGCGGTGCTCGACGACCTCGGGAACCTCGTCACGCTCGACCCGGACGGCTCGGACGCGGTCGTGCTCGCCAGCCGGTCCCGGACGAGATCCTCGTGCGGCAGCCCACGTGGTCGCCCGACGGCGATCGCATCGCCTGGGTCCGATTCGTCGTGGGCGGGACGAGGCCAACGCGATCGTGACGCCGGATCCCGACGGCGACGGAGCCCGACCGAGACGCCGATGACGGTGATCCCCTTCTATCTGTCGTGGGATCCGACGTCCTCGCGCATCGCGTACCTCGGCTCGTCGGGGCAACGACATCGAGCTCGGCGTCGCGGACGCCGCCGGCGGCGCGCAGGCCGTCCCCGCTCGACTCGGCGCCCCCCTCTACTTCTCGTGGGACCCCACGGGGGAGCAGCTGCTCGTGCATGTCGGGACCAACCGGCTCGACCGGCTCGAGCTCGACGGCACGACCAGCCCGGTGGACGACCGGCTCGGCACGTTCACGGCTCCGGTCTGGACGTCGGACGGCAGGACCTCGTGTACGTCTCGACGACGAGCGACGGGCAACGGCTCGTCGCCCGGGACGTCGCGGCGGACCGGGCGGACGACCTCGTGCGATTCGACGGGACGGTGGTACGTTCGTCGTCAGCCCCGACGGCCGCCACGTCGCGTACCAGGTCGTGCACGGGCCGGACGAGGTCGAGCCGCTGTCGGTCATCGATCGCAAGACCGGCTCGATCGAGGAGGTGGCTCCCGACATCACGCCGGCCTTCTTCTGGAGCCCCGACGGCTCGCGGCTCCTGTATCTGTTCCCGGAGACGCTCCCGGATCGCGTCTGGTTCCGGTGGGGCGT
This sequence comes from uncultured Actinomycetes bacterium, assembly GCA_963716935.1. Lineage (GTDB taxonomy): Bacteria > Actinomycetota > UBA4738 > UBA4738 > HRBIN12 > CALGFI01. The sequence goes on from CAVQUN010000011.1 coordinate 8,251, forward strand.
GTGGGATGGCGAGTCCGCGTTCACGACCGCTCGCTTCGCCCCGAGCGAGGTGTTCGCCCGGGACTACCTGTCGTTCTTCGAGCAGTACGCGCAGAGCATGAGCCTGTGGGCCCCCGACGGGAGCGCGTTCGCGTACGCCGGCTCGAACGAGTCGGGAGAGACGGGCGTGTGGATCCAGCCGGCCCGCGCGGGGGCCGAGCCGGTCCGCGTCTCGGACGGTGTGTTCGCGACCTGGTCGCCCGTCTAGCCGGCAGCTCAAACGACATCGGCGATCGGGCGTCGAGCTGCGCCGAGCGTGAGGGATGTCCCCCGGTCGGCCTCGGCGAATTCTGGACTTCCAGCCGATTGACCCCGTCGGCACCTCCCGACTTCACTGATGGTCTCGCCCCCGTGGAAGGGAAGGCCGTTCATGCGCAGAGCCGCGCTCGTGCTCCTCGTGCTGGTCAGCGTGCTGATCCCGCCGGCCGCCTCGGCGGCGGCCAGGGAGCCTGCGTCGGGCATCCGGGCGGCGCTCGCCGACCGAGACCGCGACGGCCTCTCCGATTCCCTTGAGGTCCGCCTCCGCGGCCTCGACGACGCCGATTCGATCTCGGTCGTCGTCACGTTCGACGGCCCCGGCGGAATCGGCACGGCGCGGCGGGCGGTGGGCGACTTCCGCGTCACCCGTACGTTCTCGCTCGTCGACGGGTTCGCGGCGACGATGACCAAGGCGCAGGCGACCGAGCTCGCGCAGGTTCCCGGCGTGTTCCGCGTCGAGCAGAACGCGCAGGTCCACGCCTTCCTGAACGCGGCCGACGCCGACTTCGGCACCGAGCGCGCCCGGACCGATTTCGGCGTGACGGGCGCCGGTGTCGAGGTCTGCGTCGTCGACACCGGCGCGAGCCCGACCCACGAGCAGCTCGACAGCAAGGCGCCGATCCCCTTCTTCGACGCCGTGAACGGGCAAGCCGTCGCCTACGACGACCACGGGCACGGCACCCACGTGGCCGGGATCGCCGTCGGCGACGGCGTCGGCGGGCCGAACGCCGCGACGTTCGGCGGCGTCGCGCCGGGCGCCTCTCTCTCCGTGGCGAAGGTGCTGAACTCGGCGGGCTCGGGGACCGAGGCGCAGGTCATGGCCGGCATCGATTGGTGCGCCGCACGCCCGAACGTCCGCGTGATCTCGATGAGCCTCGGCACCTCGCTCCCGTCCGACGGGCAGGACGCCATCAGCCAGTCGGTGAACAGCGCGGTCGCGGCCGGCAAGGTCGTGGTCGTCGCGGCCGGCAACGCCGGCGACGAGCCGATGACGGTCGGCTCGCCCGGCGCCGCGAGCGGCGCCATCACCGTCGGCGCCGTCGCCGAATGGTCCGCGCCCGTGGGCGCCCCCAACCATTCCGACGGCGTGTACCTCGCGCCCTTCTCGAGCCGCGGCCCGACGGTCGACGGTCGCATCAAGCCGGACGTCGCCTCGCCGGGCGTCACGATCACGTCGGCGCAGGCCGGCACGACCTCCGGGTACGTGACCTTCAGCGGGACGTCGATGGCGACGCCCTTCGTGTCCGGGACCGTCGCGCTCGCGCTCCAGGCCTCACCGGCGTGGGGGCCGGCAGAGGTCCGCGCCGCGCTCGAGGGCACCGCCGACGACCGCGGCCTGCCCGGCAAGGACGACGACTACGGCGCCGGCCTGCTCGACGGCTACGGCTTCGTCGCGGCCGCCGAGGGCACGACGGGCCAGACGGCGTTCCCCGCCTGGACGAGCCTCTCGGGCAGCGTTGCCGACCACGGACTGTGGAGCCAGTCGTTCACCGTCGGCGCGGCCGATCTCGGGGTGCCGATCGCGGCGACGGTGCTCACCGACGGCGGGCTGATCTGCGTGTTCGGGATTCCGGGCTTCTGCTTCGACTACGACTGGGATCCCGACCTCGAGGCCCGGCTCGTCGATCCCAACGGGGCCGTGCTCGACACGAGCACGTGCCCGGTCGGCGACGACTGCGGCAACGGCCGGCAGGAGACCGTGCACGCGATGCCGACGGTCGCGGGGACCTACCGGCTCGACGTGTGGCCGAGCGAGGACTCGCCGCACAACGGACGGGGCGGGACGTTCCACGTCGATCTGTCCACTGGCCCGGCCGGTGGCTCGCCGCCGCCTCCGCCCGCGACGATGCACGTCGGCGACCTCGACGGGGCGAGGGCGACCTTCCGCAACCGTTGGACGGCCACCGTCACCGTGACCGCGCACGACGGATCACACGCGCCACTCGTTGGCGTGACCATCGCCGGCACCTGGGGAGGCCGCAACGGCTCGGCGTCGTGCGTGACGAGCGCCGCCGGCACCTGTTCGGTCACCCGAACCTTGCCGAACCGTCAGGCGAGCGCGACGTTCTCGGTGACGGCGCTCTCCCTGTCCGGTTTCACCTACGCGGCCGGCTCGAACCACGACCCGGACGGGGACAGCAACGGCACGGCGATCACCGTGCTCCATCCGTAGCGCTGTGGGGACGTTGCCCGCTCGAACGCGTCGCGCGCGCGCGCTCGACGACGCGGGCCTTTCGACCCGGCCCCGGCTCGACGATCAGTCCTGCGGAACCGGCTGACGCTCCGCCCACCAGATCACGAGGGCGACCGACAGCACCACGACGTCGATCATCACCCCCATCGGGCCGTTCGACGCCATCAAGGCGACCGGAGGCAGCGAGACGAGTGACGCGGCCACGGCGATCGGCGCCCACGAGCGCGGTTGCGCGAGCCGGATCCCCGCCGCGATGAACAGCCCCCCGCCGACGGCCCACGCAAGCCCGGCGACGAACCCCGCCACGGTCCCCGCCTCGGGTGTCGCGTCGGCGTAGGTGAGCGATCCCGGCTCGCCGAGCTGCCACAGCAAGAGCGCGCCCATCGCGTGCACCGCGCCGTGCGCGACGAGGAGGAGGGCGCCGATCCAGCGTACGAACGGGTGCGATCTCGGGGCCGCCGGAGCGATCGACAGAGACATGCGGCACCTCCACCGACGTTGTAGCGAACTCCGGGCGCGCGGCGCCCGGGGCGAACGGCCCGTCGGATTCGGTCAGGCGGTCCTGCTCCGCAGTCGCTCCCGGGCGTGCCGCAGGGCGAAGACCGAAACGAACTCGCGCAAGCGCGCCCCTCGGAGCTCGGCGAGCGCCTGCGCGGCGGCGCGGTCGATCACCTCGTGAGGAACGGATGACCCGAACTCGCTGCCGAGCTGCCGGCGGAGCGTCGAGAACGGGTCCAGCCCCGCCTGCGGGAGTTGACTGATGGCGGCCATTGCGCGCCATCGTCTCGCCTCGAGACCGGCCGGCGCCGGGCCGTCCGTCCCCCCGCGATTGGGACCGCCTAGCCGGCACCCCCGCCGGTGCCGCCACCACCGCCGCCTCCTCCGCCGCTGAACCCGCCGCCGCTGAACCCGCTCGACGAGCTGGACGAGCCGAACCCGCCGCTCGTTGAGCCGCTGCCGCTGCTCGCGCTCGCCATCGAATGGAGCACGATCGTCGGGGCGGCGACCTGCAGGGCCTGCCAGGCCTGCAGTCCCGCGAGCCCGGTGGGGCCGCCGCGGAGGGGCGAACGCAGACTCTCGACCGGAACGAGCGCGACCACCTGCTTCTCGACCTCCTTGGCGACGTCGAGCGCGACCGCCCACTCCAGGTACTGCTCCCAGATGACGACGGCGAGCGCCGGCGCGTTCGGCAGATCTGAGAAGTCCCGAAGGTATCGCCGGAAGGCGGCGAGCCGCAGGACGCGCGTACGGTCCTCGACGCCGAGGCGCGCCGGGATGATCCGCAGCGCCACGACGAGCGAGACGATCGAGACCGGCACGAGCCACCACCCGATCGGCCCGCCGAGCCCCCACACCGCCGTCCAGATTCCGTAGCCGGCCGCGCCGATGGCGATGACGGCCGAGCCCGTCGACTCGATCCGCGCGTCCCCCTTGCGGATTCGCACCAGCAGATCCTTCGACTTCTCCTTGGCGGCCTGGAACCACTTCGTGTACAGATCGGCGCTCCCGCCGACCTCGCGCGGCCGTGGGTGGCGGATCGAGACCTCTTCGACCGGGTCGGTTCGTCCGAACAGCAGCCACAGGAAGTCCTGGTCGGTCGCCGTCGGAAGGTCGAGGGCGTCCACCTTCCGAACGATCGTGAGGTCCTTCGGGTCGGTGACCATGCCCTCGGCACGGAGCTCGATCGCCCCCAGGCGTGCGAGCCGCAGCACCTGCGCCCGGTACGCGTTCTGCGGCGACAGATGCCCCCGCCACGCCGACCACAGCAGGGCGGCCGCGACGGAGTCCTCCTCGGGCGGCTGCTCCAGGATCGACGGCACGTCGGCGACGCGATCGCGCATCTTCGCCACGAAGACGAGCGCCGCGCACGCGAGCGGTACCCCGATCAGGAGATAGATGACCCATTGCCGCTCGGTCTCGTGACGCGAGCGGAGCGCGTTCGCCTCGGCGACCCAGACCCGCTCCTGCGCGAGGATGTCCTCGAGCCGATCGCCCGAGTGCATCGGCGACAAGGGGACGGCCGCGCTGGGGAACAGGATCGAGCCCTCGACGTAGGAAAGCGGCGGGATGTCTCGGACGTCGTAGCGGATCGTCTGCGGGTCCAGGAAGGTGATCGTGCCGTTCAGCGGCCCGTGGCCGAACGCCCGCACGTCACCCTGCTCGAGCGGTTCCGTGGGCAGGTCTGCGTAGTGCGCGTCGGGCTCGCATTCCTCCGGCCGTTGTGGACCGGTGATATCTCGCCCCGGCAAGTGCACGGTGATGACCGCGTGATCGGTCGGCTTGTCCCACCCGGTCCCGATGAACTGCCAGTACAGGTGGGCGGTGTCGGGGTAGACGTCGACGGCGCACGCGACGCGGTAGCGGAACACCCACGTGCGGTTCTCGTCCTCGGCCGAGTACGACCATTGCGCCTGGAAGCCGTCGTACGCGACCGAGTGGATCGCGTAGTCGGGCTCGACGGGGACCTCGGTGCCGTCGGGCATCACCTCGGCCATCGAGAAGTCCCGGACGCGGTCGAGCGGGTCGGCCACGTTGAAGTACGCGTAGGTGAACGGCCCGTTGCGGAAGTCGAAGGTGCGGGTCTCCTCGAGCGCCAGGTCGCCGTTCGGCAGCACGGTGGCGTCGATCGCGACCTCGGGGAAGTGGTACTCCTTCACCGTCGCGTGCGTGATGATCGGCGGCAGCCAGATGCCGGCCGTGGTGAGCGCGAAGAACGCGATCACGACCAGCCACAGGAAGACCCGCTTCAGGAGCTCACCTCGCGCGGAGTCTATGCGGCCGACCCGCGACCACGGTGGAGGCGCGCGAGCTCAGCCGTCGGACGTTGCGGTACGGCGCTCGGCCTCGGCCTTCAACGCCGCGAGGATGCCGTCGATCCCGCGTCGAAGGACCTTCCGGCTGTAGCCCCTGAGGAGGCTGGGGAGGATGCCCCGAAACGACTCGGCGGAGCGCGCGCGCGTGCCGCCGTCGCGTGACTCGAAGCGGAAGACGTGGACGGCGTGGATCCCCATCGTCGTCCCCGTCCATCCGATCTCTCGAGGTTCGTCGACGACCTGCAGGGTCGAGCGCAGGGACGTCGACCCCGCCTTCCAGCGGAAGGTGGAACCCGGCTCGAGAGGACCGTCGAAGGCCATCGATTTCACGTCGGGATTCCAGGTCGGCCAGCCCGACAGGTCGGCGAGCACGCCCCACACGATCTCGATCGGCGCCTCGATAAGGATCTCGCCGTCGGCGGTCGCGGGCGCTGCTCGATCGATCTCCACGAGAGGGACACTAGCCGGATCGCATATGGGACGAGCGCACGTCGAAGGACTCGACATCCGCCGGGCGCAACCATCTGCTCGCCGCCGCGGTCCTGTGGATCCGCCGCCGGCTGACCTAGCCGTCGAGCAGGAACACGTCCGCGGGGATCTCGTCGGACTCGATGTCCGAGTTCGCGGCGATGATCTGCGCGAGCGTGTGGTTCGCGCTGATGCCGAACGTCTGCCGGATGATCTTCAGGCTCGGGTCGTTCAGGTAGAAGAACCGGTCGCCGTCGCGCAGCGCGGTGAACTGCGCCGTCCAGATCGCCCGCTGGAGCTGCCCGAACTCCGAGCCCGCGACGTGCCGCTCGGCGCTCATGCCGACGAACGCGTCGACCTTGTTCACGTTGCCGTAGATGGCCTTCAGGCGCGCGGCGACCGTCGTCCGCCGATACACGGTGACGACCTCCTCCTCGGCGTCGTCGCTGCCGGGCTTCACGCGCTCACCGTCGGCGTCGAGCAGCCGGGTGAAGTCCAAGATGTTGGGGTCGTCGATCGGGTCGTTCGTCCTGATCTTGGAATCGCGCGGGAACTCCGCGGTCGGCTCGCCCGTGATCGCCGTGAACGACCGCTTGCGCCCGAGCCCATACGCCTCGCGCAGGTCGTTGTAGGTCGGCATCCCGTGGTCGCGGCCGCGCTCGATGTCGATCGCCGCGAGATCGAGCACGCCCTGGAAGCACTCGGGCAGCGGCGGGCCGTCGAGGCACTCGGCCGGGTCCTCGACGTCGGGCCCGGGGATCTGGAACAGCACGCTTCGAAGCTGGTTGTCGATCATCTCGTCGTTGCGGTACTCGCGCTCCCCGCCGAGACCCAGCATGATGGAGTCGAGTCCGACGACCTCGAGCAGGTCGGGGTTGCCGAACGTGAGGTTGAGCGGCATCTCCATCTGGATCTCGTTGCCGTCGACCGTGACCTCGACGCCGTGCTCCTCGAGCGACTGCAGGGTCGACTTGGAGTACTCGCCCACTTCGCCCTCGGCCTCGAGCGACCCGTGGATCATGCTGTGCGCGCGGTAGCCGACCGTCGCGAACTCGTTGGTGAGCGTGGCGTTGACGTGCCGGTCGTACCCTCGATAGGGGGGCAGGTCGATGCCGAGCGCGGGGAGGAACTCCTCATAGGTGACGCGCTGGATCTCGGCCGTGACGACGCGCCGCGCGATCTGGAACTTCACCTGCTCGGGGAGGACGGCGGGCAGCGCGTCCACGATGCGGTTGTGCTCGCGGACGAAGAGCGTGTGGAGCGCGGTAAGCGCGATGTTCTCGTTCGCGCGGACGTCGCCTGCCACCACGGCGCGAAGCGGCGATCCCTGGAGCTGTCCCATGAGCTGCATCTCCGGCGCGGCGTCGGGATGCCCGCGGGCCTCGACCCTGGGCAGGTAGCCGTCGCTCGACTCGAGCAGGTGCGCCCCGTTGTTCGACAGGTCGCCGTCGACCGACCCCTCGCGGAGCCACTCCAGACGCGCCGCCGTCCCGCCGTAGATCGCCCAGCCGTCGATGTACGAGCTCACCGTGTTGATCTGCTCGCGAGGATCGGTCCGTCCGGTACCGGGGGCGGCCGGTGTGCGAGTGAAGTCGATCCCGCCGAGGTCGTTCGTGAAGTCCTCGAGCCGATCGTTCGCATCGAACGCGATCGGTGCGGGCTCGCCACCGTCGCTCTGTCGCAGGCCGAACGTGTGGTCGAGGAACTGGCCCCACGTGAACGCCCACTGCGTCACGCCGTTCTCCGAGAACACGTTCTGATTCTCGTCGTTGAAGATGCGGTTGCTCACGTAGCGAACGGGCGGTCCCGCCGCCATCTCACCGATGCCGTCCGCGTAGTTCGGCGCCGCGACCCGCCGATACGGACGGCCGACCATCCCCCATGCCGGGTGGCTCAGGTTGTTGTTGCTGCCGTTCAGGGTCTCGAAGCCCTTGGGGAAGACGTCCTCGATCGTCACGGACGCGGGATCCTTCGTCAGGGCACGACCCTGGCTCGCCGCGCTGAGCTCGGCGTTCGTGCAGGCGGCGCCCGCCACCAACACGAACGAGATCGCGAGCCCTACGGATGCGCGGCGGCGGGCCATGTGCTCCACTCCTCCATCGCTGGGGGAACTCGGAGACGAACGGCCGCGAATGCTACCGGAAATGGCCGTCCGCCCAACTCCATCGGCTGGGGGAAGCCGGCTCCGGTCGGGGGTCTACGTCGTCCTCCCCAACGTGGGCTAGGAATCGGCGACTACCTGGCCGGGGCCGAACGGACGACGGAAGAAAGGCGCAGCAAGGCCTCGACGACCCGATCGACATCGTCGGGCGTCGAGAGGTAGTTGACGAGCCCCGCACGGAGATAGGTCTTTCCCCGAAGACGCGTCGTCGAAACCCATCCCGTCCCGTCGACCTCGAGCGCGCGCTGAAGCCGGTCCTGGTAGGCGTCCAGGTCGTCCACGCCCTCGGGCACGTGACGGAAGCAGACGACCGAGAGCTCGGGATGAGCCGGGACGATCTCGAAGTCTCCCGCCTCCTCGAGGCGGCGAACCAGGTGTGCCGCGAGATCGATCGTGCGCTCGATCAGGCGGCCGAACCCCTCGGTCCCCAGGTGCTTCCACGAGAGCCAGAGCTTCAACGCCCGGAATCTCCGCGTGCCCTCGAGCGAGTACTGGTACCAGTTGAGGGGCGCCTCCTCGGGCGCGGGGTAGCGGTAGTACTCGGGCTCGCGGTGGAACGTCCGCAGGAGGTCGTCGCGGCGCTTCACCACCAGGCAGCCGACGTCGTAGGCCTGGAAGAACCACTTGTGCGGGTCGATCGTGACGCTGTCGGCGCGCTCGAGGTCCGGAACGCGGGCGGCGTCGCGCGCCGACAGTCGCGCGGCGCCGCCGTACGCCGCGTCCACGTGCAACCAGAGCCCGTGTCGTTCGGCGACGGCCGCGAGCTCGCCCACGAGGTCGACCGATCCGGTGTTCGTCGAGCCCGACACGGCCGAGATCGCGAAGGGGACGAGGCCGGCCGCGAGATCCTCCTCGATCGCGGACTCCACCGGCGCGCCGTGCAGCCGGAACGCCTCATCCGACTCGATGACGCGCAGCGTCCCCTCGGGAAACCCCAGCACGTCGATCGCCCGCGCGATCGAGAAGTGCGTCTGGTCGCTCGCGTACACGCGCACCTTCTCGAGCGCACGCCCGCGCGGCGCGGCGGTCTCACCGATGAGCGTGGCGAGGTGGACGTCGCGCGCCACGGTCATCGCCATCACGTTGGCCATCACACCGCCCGAGGTCAGCACGCCCCAGCTCCCGTCCCCGAAGCCGACGAGCTCGCGGAGCCAGGCGGTCACCTCCTCCTCCACGAACGCCGACACGGGACCGGCGGCCCAGATGTCCACGCCCTGCTGCATCCATTGCGACAGGAGCTCGCCGCCGATCGAGACCGGCAGCGGCGGCGGCGTGAAGTAGCTGAACGCGCCGGGATGCTGCGAGTTGAAGACGGCGGGCGCGATGCGCTCGCGGAACTCCTCGAGCAGCGCGGCCGAGGCGGACGGAACCTCCGGCGCCGGCGAGGGCGCGTTCGCCGGGCCAAAGAACCGGCGCCGCATCTCGGGATAGGTCGTGGGCGCCACCGGCCGGCGCATCGCCTCGTCGTAGAGGTAGTCCAGGCTCGCGTCCCAGAGCGCGCGCCCGAACGCCTCGAGCGCAGCGCGCGCCCGGGCGGGGTCGCGATAGCCGATCAGCTCGGGCTCGGGATGCCAGGCGAAGGGGTCGGTTTCGGGCACGGCGGGAGGATACGCGGACGCTCTACGAGCGCGCGGCGCGGGCGTCTCGGCCCTCGATCGCCCGGAGCTCCTCGAGCATCGGCCGGGCGCCGAGGGCCTCGAGCAGCTCACGTGCCCGGGCGATCTCGGGTGCCGCTTCGTCGGCTCGACCGAGGCGGACCAGACAACGCGCGAGCCCGGTTCTCGTCCGCGCCTCCTCGAGGCGGAACCCGTAGTCGGCCCAGCCGGCGGCCATCTCCCGGAAGTCCCGCTCGGCGGCCTCGACCTCGCCGCGTGCCTCGGCAACGATCGCCCGCGCCGTTCCCATCGAAAGGCGGAGACGGCGCGAGTTCGGATCGAACCCAGCCGCCAGGATCCTCGACGCCTCCTCCACCGCGCCGCCGGCAACGAGCACGCGCACCGCGACCGGCAGGAAGATCCGCCAGTACTCCGGGTTGCTCGCGGTCGCCTCCTCGAACTCGTGAACGAACGAGCGCGAGAGCTCCCGATCCCCCGTGGCGAGCGCGACCTCGGCCGCGATCACCAGAGCCGGCGCGAGGAACTCCCCGTACCCGACCTCGCGCGCGGGCGGGAGCAGCTCCTCGACCTCGCGTCCCGCGGCGTGGAACTCCCCGCGACGAAGGAGCACCCAGCCGCGATACACGGTGGCGATCATCTGCACGCGGCGAAAGCCGCGCTCGAGGCCCCAGTCGCGCAGCTCCGTCGCGAGCGCGAACGCCTCGTCCCAGCGGCCGAGGTCGAACAGGCACTCGAGCGTGCCCGAACGCGACCACATCTCGCCGGCCGCGAAACCCCGCACGCGGCAGAAGGCGCCGGCCTCCTCCCACAGCTCGAGGGCGGCCTCCGGTCCCTCCCAGAACCAGAGCTCGTACGCGAGGTTGTTGTACGTCGTCGCCACTTCGTCGCCGAGGCCGAGCTCCTGCCCGCGCCGAAGCGCCTCGCGCAGGTCGGCGATGCCGCCCTCGTCGCCGGACTGCCCTCGCGCCGCGCCCCGGTACTGGAGCGCGAGAACCCCTTCGTTCTCGACCCCGAGCTCGTCGGCGAGCGCGAGCCCCCGCTCCGCCCACGCGATGGCCTCCTGGTTCGCGCCGGCGACGTACAGGTGCCCGGCCATCCGCGTGGTGGCGCGCACGAGCTCGGGTCCCGGCGGCTGCGTCTCGAGCAGCGCGATGGCTTCCTCGAGCAGGGCACGCGCGCCGCCGCTGTACTCCTGCGTCGACCTCGCTCGCCGCGCGAGCGCCTCGCCGAGCCCCAGGGGGTCCTCGGCGCCGCGATACTCCGCGATCGCCTCGTCGAACTCCGCGTCGGCCTCCGCGAGGCGTCCCGCCTCCTCCGCCGCCTCGGCCGACTCGAGCAGCGCGCGCGTGCGCTCGGGGTCGTCGCCGGGCAGGGCCGCCCGCGCCCGCCGGAAGAGCTCCACGGCGCGACCGGGGTCGAGGCGCTTCGCGCGGTCCCCCGCCATCATCAGCGCCGAACCGGCCGCCTCTTGCAGACCGTGCGTGTCCGCCGCCGGGTCGGTGACCCGGGTGTAGGCGAGCGCCTCGCCGTAGTGGTGGGCGAGGAGCTCAGCGATCTCGAAGACTCGGTCGGCGGCGACCGCACGCAACCATCGGGCGACCGCGACGTGCCGGCCGATGCGGCCGGCGCGCGGGATCTGCCCGTACACGACCTCGCGCACCAGCATGTGATCGAACGCGAACTCGGCCTGGCCGGCGAGCGTGCTGACGCGCAACGGGCGGACGAACTCGCGCTTGACGGACTCGTGGAGCGCGCGGATGACGACGTCCTCGGGCAGGCCGCTCACCGCCTCCACGGCGCCCGCCCAGAACACCTTGCCGACGACCGCCGCGTCCTGCAGGACGCCCTTTTCCGCGGGGGGCAGTGTGTCGATGCGCGCCCCGATCAGCTGTTGCACGGACGAGGGCATCGCGACGCCGGCCACGTCGACCGCCTCGTCGCCGATCGCACCCCGGTCGCGGAGCATCCGGATGAACTCCTCCGCGTACAGCGGGTTGCCCCCGCAGCGCTCGAGCAGGTCCCCCTGCGTCTCGGCGGGGAGCACGACGCCCTCGAGCAGCGCGCCGATCAGCATCGCGGTCTCGCGGGTCGTGAGCGGCGGCAGCGCGATCGACGTCGAGTTCCGCCGGCCGCCGCCCCAGGCCTCGTGCCGCTCGTACAGCTCGGGCCGCGCGGCGCAGACCACCAGGAGCGGGAGTCCCACGGCCCAGTCGACCAGGTGCTCGACGAACTCGAGCATGACGTCGTCGGCCCACTGCAGGTCTTCGAAGACGGCCACGAACGGGGACTTCGACGCGAGCGCCTCGAACCAGAGGCGCCAGCCCTCGAACAGGTCGTCTCGCGGGGCGTCGAAGGGCGTGCCCTCGGCGCCGACCAGCGGCGCGAGGCGCAGGCGGAGCCGTTCGAGCTCCTCCGGGTCGCGGACGTGCGGCTCGAGCGAGCGCCGAAGCTTCGCGTCGGCCTCCCCGGGCGAGTCCGAGTCGAGGATCCCGGCGTCGGCCTTGACCATCTCGCCGAGCGCCCAGAACGAGAGCCCCTCGCCGTAGGGCAGCGAGCGTCCCTGCCGCCACCGGATCAGGCCCGGCCACTCGTCGGCAACGGTCCCGAGCTCCTGGATCAGCCGGCTCTTGCCGACGCCGGCCTCGCCCGCGATCGTGACGAGCTGGACGGTCGACTCGCCGACGGCGCGACGGAAGGCCGACTCGAGCAGGGCGAGCTGGTCGCGCCGGCCGATGAACGGCGAGGTCGAGGGCGGCCGCAGGTCGATCCCGTAGCCGCCGCGCGATGCGATCGCGAGCCAGGCCGCCTGCGGCTCCGCCTTGCCCTTCGCGAGCACCGGCTCGTGCTCCGCACATTCGAAGACCAGCCGCGTGGCCTCGTACGTCGCCTCGGCGACGAGGATCTCGCCGGAGGCCGCGGCGGTCTGCAGGCGCGAGGCCGTGTTCACCACGTCCCCCGTGACGGCCTCGCCGATCTGCGGGCCGACGCCCGGGTGCGTCACGACGGCCTCGCCCGTGTTCACGCCGATCCGGACGCCGAGCTCGTGTCCGGCCCCGGCCGCGTCGAGCTCGGCCACCGCCTCGCGGATCCGGAGCGCGGCACGCACGGCGCGCTCGGGGTCGTCCTCGTGCGCGACCGGGGCGCCGAAGACGCAGAGCGCCGTCGTGCCGAGGAACTTGTCGACGGTGCCCCCGAAGTTCCCGACGGCCCGGCGAACGCGGGCCCGATACGGCTCGAGGATGCGCCGACGATCCTCCGGGTCGAGCTCGCCGAGCCCGACGAGCTCCGCGAACGCGATCGTGACGAGCTTTCGCTCCTCGCTCTCGCCGCTCGACAGGCGCGTCCCACAGGCCACGCAGAACGCTGCGTGGTCCGGGTTCTCCTCGCCGCACGCCCCACAGACGATCACGCGCGCAGTGTAGGCGGGCGCCTCCGGCGCTCGTGATGCCGTGCGACCCGGACACGGTTCCCGCACGCGGGCGAGCACCACGTGCGGCCGGGCCGGGTCGTGAGGAAGAACCGGCCGCATCCCGGCGCCGGGCATTCGCGAAGGCGCTCGCGGTCGGGCCCCCCGAGGATCTCGATGGCCGATCTCGCGATCGCGGCGAAGGCGCGCGCCGCGGGCTGGCCGTGCTCGACGGGCTCCACCCGCAGCGGGTCCGAGGCGAGCCGCGGGTGCATCGGCGAGGCGGCGCTCGCATCGTTGAGCGCCTCCACCGCGTCCGGTGGCGGCGACCCGCGCTCGACGGCCGCACGGAAGGCCGCGCGGATCACCCCGCGCAACCCGCGGAAGTCCGCCAGGCGAAGCGCGAGATCCGGGTCGTCGATCCCGTGATCCGCCAGCCAGCCCTCGAGCTCGCGCGGGCTCGCCAGCCGGTCCCGATCGCCCCGCCAGGTGGCCGCCAGCTCGAGGGCGGAGAGGTTCGACATCCGGAGACATGCTTTCATACGCGTCTAGGCGTTACCAATATGTGCACATGGACATGTCTTCATGAGCCATCGGCCATTAGGTTCCGGGGTGAAGTCGAGCGGCGGGGCTCAGCCGGCCGCGTCCGGCACGTCGTCGAGCCAGGCGTCGATCCCGGACTCGAGCTCGGCCTTCAGCTGGTCCGGCGCGAACGAGGCCTGGACCCCGCTCCGGGCCAGGTCGGCGATCGCAGCGTCGTCCATCCCGAACACCCGACGGCAGAGCTCGTACTCCTCGCCGAGGAACGCGTGGAACATCGACGGGTCGTCGCTGGCGAGCGTGCAGCGCAGGCCCGCGGCGAGCATCGCCGGCAGGGGGTGCTGCTCGAGGCTCGGCACCGAGCGCGTCATCGCGTTCGAGGTGGGGCAGACGTCGAGGCCGATCCCCCGCTCGCGCACCTCCTCCACGAGCGCGGGATCCTGCAGGATCCCGATCCCGTGCCCGATCCGCTCGGCCCCGAGGGCCTCGATCGCGCCCCGGATCGAGTCGGGACCGTGGGTCTCGCCCGCGTGCGGGATCGCGTGCAGCCCTCGTGCGCGGCCCTCGCGAAAGATGTCCGCGTACGGCTCGGGCGGGAAGCGCTCCTCGCCGCCGAGGCCGATCCCGATCACGCCCTCCTCGCGATGCGCGGCCGCCACCTCCATCGCGCGGCGCGAGAAGGCCAGATCGATCCCCCGCACCACGTCAACGTAGACGCGGCAGACGATCCCGAATCGGACTCCGCCCTCCGCGACGCCCTCGAGGACGGCCACCAGCGGCTCGTCCCAGTCGGGCATGCGCTCGCGATGATCGGGAAGCGAGAACGAGACCTCGGCGTAGCGAACGCCCTGCGCCGCCTCGTCCTCGCAGAACTCGAGCGCGATCCGGTGGAAGTCCTCGGCTCGGCGCAGGCACGCGAGCCCGGCGAGCCACTCGTCGATGAAGTGGCGGAAGTCGCGGAACTCGTACCGCCCGTCCCGCAGGCCCTCGGGCAGCTCGACGCCGTCGCGAGCCGCGAGCTCGACGACGGTCCCCGGCCGCATCGAGCCCTCGAGGTGCACGTGCAGGTCCACCTTGGGCAGGGCGAGCAGGTCCCGGCCGGTCGTCATGACGGCCGAGGGTACCGGACGCGCGAGGGTCCCCGGCCTCCTGGCCGGGGACCCTCGAGCGGCGACTAGCTGCCCTTGATTCGGAGCAACAGCAGCTGGCCGCCCTCGCGCTTGATCGTGATGCCGGGGATCGTCGTCGTGTCCTGCGCGACGAAGACGTTGTGCGCCTGCACGTCGACGAGCCAGGTGCCGGCTCCGAACAGACCGGACACGTCGAGGATGCCGCTCGACTCCCAAGTGGGGTCGTTCACGGACGCGACGACGCTCCAGGTCTGCGTGCCGAAGTCGTATCGCCAGATCCGCGAGTTCGGCAGCTGCGCCGTGTCCTCCTGAACCATGAGGCTGTTCTTGCTCGTGTCGACGTTGTCGGGCTGATGCATCACGTCGAGGTTGTTGTAGCCGCCGAGGTCGTTGTCCAGCAGGATCGAGAAGCTGAGCACGTGGGACGGATCCGTCGGGTCGAGCACCATCCGGAAGATCCGTCCGTTCGGGTACGGACCGAAGGTGGTGCTGCTTCCGCGCATCAGCCGTCCCGTGGCCGGGTTCGCGATCGCCCGCCGCTCGCCGGTGTCGGCGAAGTAGACGACGTTCGGCTGGTTCTTGTCGTACGTGATGTCTTCGACGCGGATGAACTGGAACGCGTTGTTGTCGTTCGACCACGCCTCGAGTCCGGCCTGCGGCACCGCGGACGTCGTACCGTCGGCGATGTCGTCGGGCACCGCGATGAACTCACCCTGCCAATCGTCGCCCACGACGATGTCGCCGTAGTCGTTTGCCCCGTTGAACGGGTCCATCGGGTCGACCGGCCCGTTCTGGGTCGCCGTCACGCGGAACGCGAACAGGTGGCCGTTGTCCGCCACCAAGTCGTCCGGCGTCGCGGCCGCGTACTGATACAGCTGCGATGACGGCGCGTTGAACGTGTCGTCGCCCGAGAGCGCGATCGTCGAGCCCCATCCGCCCGGCACCACCACGGTGTTCTCGTGGTTGTACCGGCCGAGCCCGGGGATCGTGGCGAACGTCCCCGTCGAGATGTCGAGGGCCACGGAATACCCTGCCTCACGATTCGGCGCTATCGCCGGATCGGGTCCGTACACGGCGCCCGCCGGGACGGCGAGGTCGTCGTCGGACTCCTCGTTCGTCAGGAGCACGTAACGGTCGAAGCCTTGATCGGGCCCCGCCATGAAAGACGAGCAGAAACGGATGAAGCCGGCCGATGGCGGCAAGGCGACCGACGCGGCCAGCAACTTGTGCCCGGCCGACACGAGGGTGACACGCGAGACCGACGAGTCGACGAAGTCCTGCGCCCCCGCGAAGGGGACGCGCGACTGCTCGTGGTTCACGTACACGTCGACCTTCCCGCCGCCGAGCGGGACGACACCGATTCCGTCGGGGATCCCCTCGAACGTGAACGACCCGAGCACGTCGCCGCTGCTGATCAGCGGGCGCACCTTCGAGCCCGGCGGGGCGCCGGGTCCGAGCGTGATCATCGCCGGCACCCGGGTCTTGAACCCGGGGGCCGTGGTTCCCGGTACCGCGGTCGCCACCAGCACCGCCAGCGCGATCCCGAACAGGAACGTGGAGCGCCGCATGAGCACCACCCCTTCCCCCGGCCGCGGAGCGCGGCCAACCACCATCCTGTACCCAGGAGCGCCCGCGCGCGAACTCGGCAACCGGGCTCGACGGGAGCCCGCTTCCGTCTCAAACAGCCGCTACGGCACGACGGTGATCGATCCGCAGGCTGAGAAGGGCTCCTCTCCCTTCGTTCCCGTCAGGCATGCCTGAGCGTCACCGATGTCGATCCCGGTCTGGGAGGTCTCGAAGCGAAGCACGAGATCGAGGTCCCCGTCCCCATCCACGTCCACCTTCCTGCCGCGCCTCCCGAGCGGCGTGCAGTCGCGCTCGGACGGCTCCTGCGCGTCACCGAAACAGACGCTTCGGAAGTCGACGCCGGTCGCGTCGAATCCGGCGTCCGAAAGGATCGCGACCTCGACCACCTTGGTCTTCGACAGGCTGACGCGATCACCGGGTCCTGGCTTGATATCGAGCTCGATGGTGCCGGGCTCGGCGCAGTCTGGGTCGTCACCATCGACGAGCCCGTCTTCGTCGTTGTCGATTCCGTCGTCGCAGATCTCGGGATCCGCCACGGAGTTCACCGTGATCCGAACCGTGGCGACATCAGTCCCTTCGTTCCCATCGCTCACCCGGTAGGAGAAGGTATCCGTGCCGTGGAAGTTCGGGACCGGCAAATAGGTGCAATGTCCCGACGATTGACAGACCACCGCTCCGTGTTGCGGCCCTTCGGTGAGTGCGTCGAAGACCAAGGCGTCCCCATCGGGATCCGTGTCGTTGTCGAACACGTCGACGAACCCTGCCGTGTCCTCATCGGTCACGATCGTGTCATCCGTCGCGTCCGGGGGGTCGTTCACGGGGTTGACGGTGACGTTCACCGTGGCCGTGTCAAAGCCGGCCCGGCCGTCCGAGATCGCGTAGGTGAACGAGTCCGTGCCGTGGAAGTTCAGGTCCGGCGCGAACGTGCATTCCCCCGTGCCTGAGTCGCAGCTCACGGACCCGTGCTCACCCTGTGTGAAGGAGTCGACCGTGAGCGGGTCGCCGTCGGGATCGGAGTCGTTCGAGACCACGTCCACGGAGCCTTCGGTGTCCTCATCGGTGACCAGGATGTCGTCATCCGCGATCGGCTCCCCACTGATCTCGGTGTCGAGAATCAATGCCAATCCATCGATGGTATTGAGGATGTCGCCAAACGGCTTGATCGTGCTGCCCTGGATGAGCGTCATGCTGTCGAGGTCCCAGGCCTCGACGAAACCGCCGCCCCGCCCCACCCACAGAATGTTGTTCGCGGAGTCGTAGGCGAGACCACCGGCGACGGTGGAAGTCGTGAACATTGAGGTGAACGTATTCGTGGTGGGATCGAAGGTGCCAACCTGCGCGGCACTCCACTTCGTGATCCAGAGCGTGTCTGCAACAAACGTTGCTCCGACAACGTCGGACTGCGCGTAGGAGTTGACGAGACTCCCATCCGGCAAGTACTCGAACAAGGTGTCGCTCCAGTGCGACCGCCAGAGATGTGTGCCATCGAACGCGATGTCCTCGTTGCAGCACGCGGCCGGAAAGGGCCCAGTAGTCGACTCGATCAACGAGCCGTCGAGACCGATCACGTTCTGGGCGCTCGTCTCGGGATCGCCTGCGAAGAGCGTGCCATGGCCAGTGGACTCGAGGCCATTCACGTCGACCTCCGTATCCACGAGCGTCGAGCCGAGCACGTTCGGTCCGCTCACGTCGATGCGGGCAATGTGGTCTTGATCCTGCCCGCTGAACTCCTCGTTGTCGGTTCCCGCCACGAGCAGGCCTCCAGGCTCATCTGTCGCATGAACGCTGACGCGTACCGTGCCCGAGTCCGTTCCATCCTGACCGTCAGAAATGTCGTAGGTGAACGAGTCGTGTCCCCCGAATCCGGGCTCCGGTGTGTAGGTACAGATGCCCGCCATCGTGCAGACCACGGAGCCGTGGGCACCGTCAGAGAACCCGGTCACGGTGGGTGAGTCGCCGTCGGGATCGCTGTCGTTGGCCAGGACGTCGACCGATCCCGCCCAATCCATGACCATGCTCATGGCATCGTCGGCAGCCTCGGGTGGGCGGTTGCCAACCACCTCCACCGGAGCGGTCGGCCCGCTCGGCGTGACCTCCAGATCACCCGCCGAGGCGGACGCCTCGTTGAGATACACCCCGGCCTCCGACGAAACGGTCACGTCGAAGCGCAGGGTGATGGTCCCGCCGGCGGGGACGTCGAACGGCCCTTCCCAGGAAAGCTCGGCCCCGTTCGAGGTCGGGTCGAGATCCGTCACTCCGGACGACGATCCCGCGACGTACTCGAACCCTTCAGGGAGCTGATCGGTGATCGACTCGAGGGTCGCCGAACCGGCTGATGAGTTCGACACCGCGATCGTGTAGCCGTTCTCGGCGCCCGCCGTTGACGTGCCCTCGTCAGCCTCCTTCGTGACGACGATCGGAGCGAGCGGGACGAGTGGTGTGGTCACGTTGAAGACCACATCGTCGAAGTCGAGATCACCACCGCCTTGCAGGTCCTCGAACCCGAACTGGACCGACCCGTCGCTGATCCGCCGGTACCCGACCATGTGGTCGACATGGTCTTCGTTCAAGCCGTCAAGCGAGGCGAAGATGGGCTGCGATGGCGTCAACGGCCCATTCGAGATGAAGAATGCGAGGACGTCACCGCCCTGCAATTCAAGGGTAGTGTCGGGCGTGGATGCATCCGATCCACTCGGGAAGACCGTCTGCGCCCGCCCGAGGAAGGCCTCGCGATAGCCGTCTTCCCCGGGGAGCAATCCGTCGATAGCTCCAGCGGCATCATCGAGAACGGCAGCGCTGAGCTCGTTGTTGATCGCCGCGGCCCGGTAGACCCAGTCGAAGCTGACGTCGATCGGCCCGGCCCCGGGGACTCGATAGAGCTGGACGTCCCGCGTGTATTCGTACTCGCCACACTGGAAAACGAGCGAACCACCGTCCCCTTGGTCTCCGCAGATCGCGAGCTGCAGGAGGGCGGGATTCGACCCTTGGATACCTTGCGTGTGTGTTGAGACCTGGCCATCGTCATCCGTCACCGTCAACAGCACCGTGTAGCTACCCGGCTCGGAGAACGTGTGTGAAACGGTCCGCCCGACATCGGTTGCACCGTCACCGAAGTCCCATTCGTAGGACTCGATCGTCCCATCGGAATCTGACGAACCGGAGGCGTCGAACGCAACGACGAGCGGAACGAGTCCGCGCCCCGGAAGGGCCACGAACTCGGCGTGGGGTGGAACGGGTGGAGCCGGCTCCACCGTGACCGCGACGGCTCCCTCGTCCGTGCCGTTGTGGCCGTCGGAGACCGTGTAGGTGAACGAGTCGTCACCGCTGAAGCCCGGGTCGGGCGTGTACGTGCAAAGCCCACCTGAGTCGCAGCTGACCGATCCGTTCGCACCTTGGGTGAACTCACTCACCGACAAGACGTCTCCGGGATCGGGATCGGAGTCGTTGTCGAGCACGTTGGTCGAGCCGGCTATCCCCTCGGTCGTCTGGATCGCGTCGTCGAGCGCCACCGGGGGTTGGTTGGCAGGAGCCGGCTCCACCGTCACGGCGACGGCTCCCTCGTCCGTGCCGTTGTGGCCGTCGGAGACCGTGTAGGTGAACGAGTCGTCACCGCTGAAGCCCGGGTCGGGCGTGTACGTGCAAAGCCCACCTGAGTCGCAGCTGACCGATCCGTTCGCACCTTGGGTGAACTCACTCACCGACAAGACGTCTCCGGGATCGGGATCGGAGTCGTTGTCGAGCACGTTGGTCGAGCCGGCTATCCCCTCGGTCGTCTGGATCGCGTCGTCGAGCGCGACCGGGGGTTGGTTCGGTTCCCCAATGTTTGCAGAGATCACGTCTGCATGCCGGGCCATCAACTCGAAGGCGCTCGCACCGACCTCGTAGGCGTCGGCCATGTCATTGAGGACGGATTGAATAGAGACACCTATTGGGGCTCCCGATATGTCATTCGTGAAGTCCGACTCGAAGTCATCGATCTCCTCCGCGGGCATTCCGCTGTCAACAAGCTCCTGTCGCTCCTCTGGAAGAAACCCGCTATCGGCAACTCTTTGGCGGAGAGCGAGGATGGTGTCCAACTCCTCCTGAGTCACGATCGGATTCGGGTCGTCAGGGTTGACCGCGAGCTCGTCTCCAAGAATGCGCGCCTCATCAGAAGCCATGAGCATCTCGTGGGCGACCTGGAAACCATAGTCAGACATCGCCGCCGTCTGCATTTGCACGAACACATCGGCGCTGTCATCCGCAGCACCCAGGTAGCGTTCATAGGATGTCAGCATTGCTCGACTGAGGCTCCGAACCCGCTCAAGGGTCAGGGCGAGCGTGTCTGGAGTCGATGCGCCTGAAACCGGGGGGGGTGAGAACTCAGGTTGGACGATAGTCGTGTAGTTCGGATCGGCAGGGTCGTGCACGATGTCTTCCATCATGAGCTCTGCTCGACAGGACACATATTTCAGCACTGACATATAGAAGCTGAGGCTGCTTGTTGGAATATCCAGCTCCCCCAACGTGAACTTAAGGGTTGTGCCGACAGGAACCTCGCCTGACACATGGAACGAGGTCGTTATCTTCCGCGCATAGTTCAACTGCTTCCCGAGGTGATAGATCTCCGCGGCCAGACAGAAGTACTTCGATCCAGCCGCCACGGGTTCAGACCTCGCCTTCCATTCCTGGACGATCTCGTCGGCAAGACGTGTGGAACACGTACCGACACAGTCTTCAACTGTGAACGGGATGCTCAGCGTGTCCTCGCCAGGGAAATCCCTGCCGCCATCTCCCAACAGCTTCCACTCGCCCACGACCAGCGACGAAGGCGGCTCGAGGAGCGTGATTCCCGCGAATGCTGGTCCAATGGAGTTGGTTGTTCCCCAGGTCCCTCCACCCTCACAGCTGAGACTTCCGTCGCCCGGATTCTCCGTCTGTGCCGAAACCACACAGATCGCTCCGCCGAAGATGTCGGATGTCACGTAGGCAAGCAGAGCGTTGCTGGTATCGAAAAGGTCGGTTGGTTCCTCGAATTCGTTCATTGGGATCACATTGAAGATCGAGGCCTTCGCCGTGGTAGGCACAAGGACCATTGCGCTTGCTACCAAGCAGATGGGGAGGAGGGTTGCAAGAGGTCTCTTGAGGATGCGTCGAGCAAGCCTCCCGGGGCCACTGATCATTGGGAGCCGCCGACCTACACATCGGCGGCCGGACGGGCGATACCAGCCCATGCTTGCTCCCTCCCTCCAGGCACAAAGCGGGCAAGCGAGCCTAGCTCCGGTGCTCGCTGTAGGTCAAATTCACTACACGCCGCCTGAACACAGCCCGACCTCGTTCGAACCACATCAGCCCCGATTCGACTCGTCGGGGCATATCCGCTACCGCCGTGCTGGCGCCCACCCGTTGCATTGCTCGCAATGTTGGGCGGCGTACTCTGAACAGGGTGAGGGCAGGAGCCTGTCGGCCAACCATATCGAGACGTCTCTATCGAAGCAGGCGTGACAGACGGCGGTCGGCGAGGACCTTGCCGCCGGTCTGGCAGGTCGGGCAGTACGTGACCTCGTGCGACTCGTAGGAGACGCGGCGCAGGTCGCCGCCGCAGACGGGGCAGGCAGTCCCGTACCGGTTGTGGACGGTGAAATGGTCGCCGATCTTCGTCGGCAGGCCCCCCGTTCGGCGTCGCTCGGCCTCGAGCGCGTCGGCGAGGATCTCGCGGATCGCGTCGAGCAGCGCAGCGCGCTGGGCGTCGTCCAGCTGCGCGAGCGTCGCGTAGGGGGAGAGCCGCGCGCGGTGCAGGGCGTCGTCGGTGTAGCCGCGGCCCAGACCGGCGACCGTCCGCTGGTC